>NZ_JAYGGY010000019.1:0-61898 GCF_034931625.1 Anabaena cylindrica UHCC 0172
ATCCTAGTGAATCATCACCCTCATTGCTGAGTTCGCGGATATGTCCACAACTAGCGCGCACAATCCAATCTGCACCGAGAATTTGACTCAGTTTTTTGACTTTACCAGGGGATTCGACGACTAGGAGGCGTTTGGGCATAGCACTTGTTTTCTAAATGCTCTATGTTGAGTGATTTGTAACAGTAAGCAATTCTATAGTACATTCTGCCTCCTTAATTTTATTTATTGCTTTAAAAATACAACTTTGTGATGACTGCACTCAGCATAATTTGAGTAAACAATGTCTACTGCACCAAACCCAACTTCCCAACAAATTAATGCTTCTGTTCCCCAAGAAACTAAGTAATCAGACAAAATTAATTACATAATTTTCTCCAAATTCTCTAAGAATTTTTTCAACAGATGTAACGAAAGTTTTCCAATCTTTGTAGGCATCTATAGGAATCCATTCATACTTAATAAACCGCCATAAAATTTCAATTAAGTTTAAGTGAGGAGAATAAGTTGGCAGTTCAAAAATGGTAATATTACGTTCTCGCCATTCCTCAAGTTTTTCAAAAATGGCATCACTAGTATGAATAGAAGCCTGATCTGCGACAATTACTGTTGGCTTATCTACTTGAGGAAAAAAAGCATCAATACAAGCAATAACTACATCCGAATTAATACTTTGCGAGGAAATATAAGTTTCAAGATGATTACGTTTATTCATAATTCCTAACACATTCAAACGCTGACTTCGACGACTAGAAATAGGTACGTATTCTCCGATATCTTGCCAAGCATATGGCACGGAAGGAATCAAACAAAATCCGGTTTCGTCTAAATAATATAAATCAATTTCTCCCTGTTCATCTAATCGTTGAAATTCTTCCAGTTGTGCCTTTTTTTCTTGATATATATGAGTTGGTGGTTCTCCTCCTATCCCTCGACGCATCCTATGCCAACTCATTTTTAGTGTTTTCAGTATTCTCTGAATTGTTTTTTTGCTTGATATAATTCCCCATTCTTCTTTCACTTTTTGTACTACCTGTTTCAGCTGCCTTGGTTCTTGTTTTACAAAGTCTTTAATTTTTTCTTCTTGCTCAGGATTAAATTTTGATTTACATCCTTTACCTGGTTTGTCATACAATCCAATCATACTATCTAGTTCCCATCTGTCGAACCAGTTATAAATTGTTTTATAACTTACTTGAAAAATTTTCATAAGTTCTTTGATTTTTAGTCCTTGATTTGCTAGTATTAGGCAATGCGCCCTTTGACGTACTTGATGATTTCGGCTTTGGCGATGAATTCGCTCTAGCAATTTGACTGAAAGAGGATTGATTTCTCGAATAAATATCATTTTAATTACAATTAAGATAATGACTCTTATACCTTAATATATTATGTTATTTATTTGTGTAATTAATTCTGTCCAGGTACTTATTACTGGAGTGGTAGAACGGCTCACTTTTCACAGCAAAACGGATTGTTGCCCACTTTGGAACAGAAACTCTGGAAATCATTGAAAACCAAATTGACCGTTTAATTGAAATTAACGGCATAGCCAAAAAACGCCTGGGAAACTCAAAAGACCATTAAAGAAGTGATGGTGTTTTTACAAGGACATGGCGTTTCTACTATCTATGCAGTCAAGATTTACAAACAGTATGGGGATAAAGCGATGCCTGCGGCGGGCGCTTTGCGCCATCGCCTACCAGGTATTCTTATCTTTGAATAATCCCATTAATTTACGTTTGCGACCATGCTCTGCTTCTAATTGTGAATGATAAGCAGACCATTCAGCTTGTTTTCCCATTTGATAATAAGCAGCTCTCGTTTTCTTTAACCAACGCACCGCAGATTCATAACGGTCAGCTTTTCCTTCATTCATAATTGGTTCTGCGCGTTTGCGGGAATTATTAATTACCCAATCAGGACGATGAGGAATTGCTGCATCCATAACTTTGTGAACTAATTCTGAATCATAGTAACTATCTCTTTCTACTGTTTTAATTGCATCATCAATTAATCCTTCATGGAGAAAAATATCAACTTTAGCTTCTTGTATTCCCCAATTTGGTTCTTTGCGGAGTGTTGCCAATAAATCTTGTTTAACTGTCGGCCAATTCTCTCCTGCTAAGTCTCGTATTTTTTGATAATGTCTAAATGATGCTCTGATTTTAAAGGCGATAATACTAGCATTTAAAGCTGTAGTATATTCTTCTAATCCTTGAGCTAAATCGCTTGTCCAATTTGCAAATTCATACAAACAATTGCCTGGTAATTTTATCCCTGCTTCCGATATTTCTAATGCTTCTACTAAATACCCATCTTCCCGTAAGATTTTGGCTAAAGCAAAAGCTGCTTCTACTGTATCCATAAGAACTTTAGCCGCAGATATGGCTTCTTTTATTCGACCCAAAGCTGCTAATTGAGTTAGATATTGCTGGATCATTCCTTCTGCTAAAGCTAAATTCAAATACTCTTGATAACGATTTTGAATTTCTAAAATTTCTAACCGAACAGCCGCTAAATGATTTGCAAAATCTGGTCTTTCATCTTCCCAAAGCTGTGCAGTATCATCTCCTTGTAAGATTCGTTGCAGTGGTTCATAATCCCAACTTTGACGCAATGCTTCTAAACTCATGGCAAAATCTGCATTAATTTCATCCTGCCATGATGACAACAACATTTGTAAATCTACCTTTTCTGGTTGTGATAATTCTGAACATAAAATTGCTTCTGTCCATGCGATATCAAGATTTTCTGCTATGGAAAAACAGTCTCCACCATAATCACATAACTCATTCCATTCTTCGGCGTAAGCTGTGGTGATAGCTTCTAGAATTAAAATGGCATTATTACCATCTCCATTTTTAGCAAATTCTTGTGCTTCCTCAACTACAGCTAGTAATTCATCTGTAAATGGATCATCTTCTGAACCATATTCTAATTCTTGTAATCCATCTCGTAAAATCCGCTTGACCTGAGAGCGAAATGGTTTGACATCAATGTTCCGTTGTTGGGTAGACAGTTGTTCTTTAGCTGGTTTTGGTAAATCTATTAAACTGACAAAGTTATCAATTTCATCAATTAGTTCTGGTCTATTTTCTACTAATTCTTGCAATAATCGCTGGGTTTGGACAATATCAAGACGATTTAATAACTGTTCTAATGTGGGACGTTCTGTAATTGTTTCTGATTTATGTAAACAATATAATAAAGTAGCGACAATATGTTTACACCACCCATCGTAATCGTAAGCACAGTTACAATAAGCTGAGGTAATTCCGGCTGCATCAAAATTGATACTGACTTGATAGGGTCTGATTTCGCTTCCTTCTACTGCTGCTTGAATTAGATTACCTCGTTTTTTCAGGTCTGCAACTGCATCTCTACGATAATAATCTTCACCACGACTGTAAGATGAGGAATTAGAGTTATGGCGAATTATTGCTTCAGAAATTGGTAGAATTTTCATAAGACTTAAGTTAATTATTTTCAGCCTGATACTTAAATAAAGTACATTATTTTACGTTTTAATAACCAGTTTACAGCAGGCGGTAGGAGTAAAACCGCTCATCCACAGGGGTCAAAAAGTGTTGAATTGCATTTTGTGATCCATGGGTCACATTTTCTGATCTAGAAACATTTGGAAATACTCATCTGATGTACTATTATCACCGTTCAGCTGACAAGTAGCCTTGACGATAGTTCTTTTTTTTCAAAAAAGCTGCCTGTTTCATTGACCATTGCTTGACAGGAGTTAGTGGGGCAATATCTGCGAACTGATAAATCCCACATTCCGCACCCACAACTGTCACACCCCAAAAAAACGGATATATTTAGTACAGAAGAACTAATAATTGGGAGAATTGACTAGAATTTATTGCAGAAAAAATACCCCTGGTAGCCAATTATTTAAATCTAGTTTAGCTCCAAAACTCTCCAGTAACCCAGTAGAAGGGAAAACAGAAGGAGCGAAAACCCATAAACTTGGTAAATTACCCTCTGGTAAAGAAGTATTTTCCCGTTTGGCTACTAACGCCTTGAGAATAATTAAATTTTTGGAACTATATTACAATAGTTATTATGTATAGCCAACTTAATCAAAATTTACTATGAGCATTAGTCTCACACCTAAGCAAGAACGCTTTATTGAAACAAAGCTGCAAACTGGGAAATACAATTCTGTAGAAGAAGTTCTAGAAATCGCTCTCAAGTTGCTAGATGAGTATGATCGTTCTGAGACAGAATGGGTTGAGGAAGTGCGTGAAAAAATTGATGCTGCTATTGCAATTTCAGAACACACAGCACCTATTGACGGTGAAACATTTGTCAATCAAATTTTAGATCGTTTTCAGCAACAGCGACAGGTACAAAAATGAATTGTTACGTTATTAATATTCTCGCTAGTCGTGATCTGAGCGAAATTGCTGAATACTTTTCACAAAATAACCTAGAAGCAGGTGAAAAATTTTTCCAGGAATTTAACCGTAAATGTCAACAATTAATTTCTTTTCCAAATAGTGGTAAAAGCTACTCAGAAATACATGCTGATTTGCGAGGATTACTCCTTGAAGACTATATAATTTTTTATAGAGTCTTGGATGTGGATGATGGAATTGAAATTTTGCGGGTAGTAAGTGGTCGTCGTAATCTTCCCTCTGTTTTTGATGATTCTCAATAGAATAAATAGGATAAATTTTACCAGACCGTGAGCTACACTAACACATTTCTGATGTAGAGTGCATAATTCAGCAACGCTAAATTTATTATATCAATTGATAGATGTTGTCATAAATTTTATACCAATGTTTTAGAAATAAGTGTTGAAAAAAAGAAGACAGAATCTTATATCTGCAATTACGAAATTTGATAGCTGACTCAGAGAAGCAGGATAGTAGAGAATGATGCTTATTCGTAAGTATTTATAAAGATTGAGACATGAGAATACACAATAGTCCTGATTGCAGTAATTACCAAATTCCCAAGCAACAGGCAATTGAGGTTTATCCAATAGTATCCCAGCGTCGCCCAGTTGATAAAAAAAGTTCAATTTTCTTATTGGTAGCAGCAGCAACAGCATTAGTGCTGGCAAATACATCCATTAATCACCTGCTGATGTCCGTTTTAATCTTGCTAACTGCCATCATCGCAGCATTTCCCAAATTAGCAAATAAATTGCTGACCAAATTTGAAAAATTGCAACGCCGTTGGGGAATCAACTTTTATGCCATTTTAGTTGGTATTATCTGTATAATTTTCACCTTTGATATTACCACAACATCAGCTAATGCCCAATTTTTTAATGGCGCACAAACATGGATGACAGGAGCTTTTGCAGGAATGCCTGCTGATGCTGTTGCACTATTTTTTAATGTCCTCAGAGCATTGTTTCTGCTGTATCTTGGTATTTCCTTAGTGAGAATTGTCAATGCTGCCAGAAATGATGAAGATTGGCAGAATTTAGCGAGAACTCCGCTGATCATCAGCGTTACGATTGTAGTTGGTGATATTCTCACAGGTTTGATTACTGGTAATGCAGTGTAAGTAATTCAAAAAAAGAGGCGTTTAACTCTCTTCTGAAAAAGCAGAGTGGTTTCTGGAGATTCATAACGAGCGCTCGTTTCTCAACGACTTCTATCACCCTTGGATGAATTCAGTATTTTTCGACAATACAACGAACAAAATTTCAGCTTTTCTCTCAGTCTGATAATAGCAGTTTAGGTTAAATTTACACCTTCAAAAACCTCAGATGATGAAACGCAAAGAATTTAGAACAGTCAATCGAATTTTGGGGGAACAGCCGAGAATTGGACCATTTCCAGCAGATCAAGTTTTTCCTTGGACAGCTATTGCATTGATTACATACTTAATCTGCAAGCTAACTTTTCAAGCTTCTTGGTTAGTGACTGGGTTAGTTATTGCTTGGGGGTGGGGAACTTGGTGGACTCTTACCAGTAATAAAACCTGGTTATCAAAGTTTCTCACAGTACCCAGAGTTACCAGAGGATACAAACGCTTTTATTCCCTGATTCAAGAACCAGAAATACTAACATCAACCGCAAAAAAGATGTCCGTGCCAAATTCAAAATAGTGCTGACCATAGGTTAGGTAAAAAAATCAAAACTCTTTGTATAAATGCGGGATAAATTAGAATATCAGACCATCTAAAGTTGGGTCAAAATTACACAAAATTATCGCATGATATAGCTAATACAAATTTTGTTTAATAGGTTGTTCAGCGTAGCCATAGAGCCATAGTTGATAGATGCCCTAAAAAATAATCTCATTTTCTTTTGGTTCAAACCTTACTTTATTTGAAGAATTTATTCAGCGCAGCCTGATAAATAAATGGTATAACGCCAAGCTGCGCTAACAGCAACACCATTGAAAATTTACATTCACCCCATAAATAAATTTCGAGGCTTGCATCCTTTTTTATTGGTCAAAGTCAGAAAAAATTACATCATTTGAGCAACGAAATTATGACAACGAATTCTTCAACGAAAGGGAAAATATCTAAAGATAAGGTAGGAAATAAAAATATCTCTGCCCAAGAGATTTCTGTAGCCAAACGCCTGACTCCTTTTGAGGATTTAACCCATATTGCAGCGATCGCTAATATCTCCATAGCCGGCAAAAAAGATGTTGGTGCAATTATCCTCAAGCGTAAAGACGATATCCAAATTAAATTCTGCTTTGACTGCCAAGGTATCCATTCTTCTCTCCCAGAAAGCCAAATTTTACCAATTTTTGCAGGCATAGAAGCCGGACTTAAAGAAATACCCTATGGTGAATCTTTAACCTTTCATCTGGGTTCATTTACCGATGACCATAACCGTCAACAGGAACTAAAAGCATTAGAAGAAAATTGTCGTAGTAATGAACTGATGCTGTTAATTCGGTCAGAACGGTTGCGAATTAGAGATTTAACAAATCAAGGCGATCGCAAAAACAAATTCTTGAGAATTTACTGTACCTATACTGTTGCTGAGAATAGTGAAACAGCGGACTTTGTAGAGAAATTTATTTTCCAAGCTAAAGAAAGTTGGCACAAGTTTACTGGACAAATTCACGAAATTAGACATCAACGGATTGAATCAATTCTCAAAAATAGCTTTACATCTGGCTTTCAGCTATGGGAACAAACCCTAAATAATAAAATGGGGTTGAACATCAAACCATTGGGTTCTCAGGAACTGTGGGGAGTAATTTGGGGACAATTTAATACCAGCAACCCTCCAAATATTCCGCACTTGCTGACTTTGGATAATGATGGATTGAGGGAACAACAAAACAGCGATTTCCACATCCGTCACTTAATTTTAGAACGAGAAGCATCAGTTCCTTTTTTGGATAGAGCTTGGGTAAATTTACAAGACCATTATATCGGGGCATTAACATTCACAGAAAAACCAATTGGCTGGGTGGATGAATATGCACAATTACGGTATTTGTGGGAACTAATTGCTAGAGATAAGGTTTCTGATACAGAAATCATTTGTCAACTGACGAGAGCTAACGAGGGATTAGCTAAAACCGCACTGCAACGTCTGACTAAACAATCTATCGTTTCCTCTGCCATGTCTGCTGATAAAAATAGCGTGGATGTAAAAGCTAATTTGAACATGGAAGAAGCGATCGCTGCACAAGAAACCATTTATAAAGGTGCAGTGCCAATTAATACCGCAGTAGTCTTTCTGGTACACCGTCCCTCACGTCAAAAACTAGACGAAGCTTGTCGTTATGTTTCTAGCTGCTTTCTCCGTCCGGCTGTTGTGGTACGAGAAATGGAATATGCCTGGAAAGTATGGTTACAATGTTTACCAATTGTTTGGCAAAACTTGCTGACTAAACCATTTAATCGCAGGTTGCCTTATTTTAGCAGTGAAGTCCCCGGACTAATGCCAGTAATTAAAACTGCAACTGGAGATAAAACCGGGTTTGAATTAATTGCTGATGAAGGTGGTACTCCTATTCATTTAGATTTATACAACCACCACAAGAATTTAGCAGTATTTGGGACAACTCGTGCTGGTAAATCGGTATTGGTGGCTGGTTTACTTACCCCGGCTTTAGCTCAAGATATTCCCGTCGTTGCTCTTGATTATCCTAAGCCAGATGGTAGTAGCACTTTTACTGATTATACTAATTTTATGGGGGAAGAAGATGGGGCATATTTTGATATTAGTCGTGAAACAAATAACCTGTTTGAATTACCAGATTTAAGAGGTTTAGAAGCAGAGTTAAGAAAAGAGCGATTAACAGATTTTAAGGATTTCCTTAAATCTACAATCATCACAATGGTGATAGGCACTAATCCTGTTGGTGTTGATGCTACAATGGTGAGTAATATTGAAAGTATCATCACCTTAGCAATTGAAACTTTTTTTGCAGATGATGACATCAAATTACGCTATAAACTAGCATTAGAAAAAGGTTTGGGGACAGAAGAATGGAATGATACTCCTACACTCAATGACTTCTATAACTATTGCTCTCCTGGTTATATTAAACTAGATTCAATTGCCAGTAATAGCGAGGAGCAATTAAAAGCACTAGACCAAATTAGGTTGCGATTAAAATTTTGGCTTAATAGTAGAGTTGGTCAATCTATTAGCAAACCTTCCAGTTTTCGTACTGATGCTAAATTATTAGTATTTGCATTGCGTTCTCTTTCTTCTGAGGCAGATGCAGCTATTTTATCATTAAGTGCTTATGCTGCCGCTTTGCGTCGCGCTCTGAGTTCTAAGGCTTCAATTTTCTTTTTAGATGAAGCACCAATATTGTTTCAATTTGAAGCAATTGCCGAATTAATTGGTAGATTATGTGCTAATGGTGCTAAAGCTGGAATTCGTGTAATTTTATCAGCACAAGAGCCAGATACTATCTATCAAAGTAAATCATCTGCCAAAATCTTTGCTAACCTGACAACTCGGCTGATTGGTCGGATTCAAAGTAGTGCGATAGAGTCATTTATCAAATATTTTCAATATCCAACAGAGATTATTTCTCGTAATAGTACAGAGTCATTCTTTCCCAAAAAGGAAGGTATTTATTCACAATGGTTATTAGATGATAATGGTAAATTTACATTCTGCCGTTATTATCCTGCTTATTGTCTTTTAGCTGCTGTTGCTAATAATCCCCAAGAACAGGAACTCAGAACATTGTATCTCAGGAAATATAAAGATGATCCTATTACGGGAATAGTCAGATTTTCTGAAGTGTACATCAAATTGATTAGGGGTGAAGAACTTAGTGAGGAGGCTAATGAAATTTTAGAAGAGGTGAAATTGAAATCAAAACAAATTCATGTTTCAGAAACTAAGTCTGATAAACCATTGAGAATAGTAGCATAAAGGAAATACAAATAAAAAAAATCCCATCTTTTTTAGTGCAGGGGAGCAGGGAGCAGGGGGAGAAAAAGTTGTTTTGATAGGAGTGAAATTAGACCATCTTTTTTGTGGAGTTTTCTAAATAAAACAGGCTCTATAAATCTGGAATCGAATAATAAAACTTCCTGTGGGACTGTATTTTTTTTCATAAACCAGATACCCAATAACGAAAGACTCACCTATCAAACTTATTTGTTGTTATCTAATGTTCTAAATTTACCTAGTCTTGAATTATTAAATAGGAAATATCTCATGAACAATAACAAGAAAAAGCTAGTTTCAACTGCTATTGCATCAGGTTTTATATTAGCAGCTATAAGTGTACCAAGTAATGCCTTTGCAATTGACTTGGGAGGACAAATTGACAACTTCTTCAATCAAACATTTGGATACATAAACGGCTATTTTAACGAAGTAGCGAATCAGCTAAAGGAAGAAGTAGATAAAAGTTGGGGAAATCTCCAAAAAGATGCTCAAGCAGCAATTGAAGAATCTAAGGGGAATATGGGAATACCAGACCCTACAGCAGCTAGTCAAAAATTAGCTGATAAATTGCAAGAAAAAGGAGGGATAGCAGCAGAAAGTAGCACCATTATTGGTGCGGTGGAAGCTGGGAAACAACTAGAAAGAGATAGTACCCGCGCTACAGTAGCTAGTGTTTTAGGGAAAGAAGGACAGCAGCGGACTCAATCGGAAATTGATGCTACCAACAAAACTGTTGGAGAAGCACAGCAGTTAGCTGAAGATGCTCAAAATATGGATGCTTCACAAGATGTCCTCAAAGCGATCGCTGCTCAAAATGCTCAAATTGTCTCCATGTTAGGACAGGTACGTACTGATGGCTTACAAGCACGACATGATGCCCAACAAACTAACCTCATGCTCAATCAAATTGCTGAAAGTCAATCAGAACAAAATCGAGCGAGAAGAGTTTTATCTACTGGTATGACTAGTCAATATTTAGAGTTAACTGGTTGGAGTAGATTAGACCCTGCTTATGTCAATAAGTAGCCATCATGAACTGCGTACACCAGGAGGGATGAAAATCTATTTTCAAATCAGGTTGAAATTGACACTCTCAGGTCTAAAGACACTTTGATTAACTCTCAATACGGTGCGGTTAACCAAAAATCCCAATTTTTGAAATCCTGAAAGATTGATTATTACATTCCTTTGTTGAGAACAATGTCAATTATTAACCTTATACAAACCGTATTGGATTAACTCTTTTTCACTTCTATTCTACCAGGAATAACATTATGCTTGGTCAAACAATACTAGCAGCAAATAACTTCGGTGCAGGAGATTTAATCGAAAATGCGTCTGCTGGTGCCAGCTTGGTAGCAGAAGGTTTTAATGATCTATGGCAACAAACTCTTACAGGTGGACTATATGCTTCACTGTGTAAAGTTGGAGTATTATTTGCAGTTGCTACCCTCGCATTATTCATGGTGCAATGGGGTAAGCAAATGATTAATGACGAAGAACAAAGAGCATTTAGTGAATTAATCTGGCCTTTAATTGTCACTGTTCTTCTTGCTAATAATGGTTCTCTACTAGCGAATAGCACTTTGGCATTGAGGGAATATATTAACAGTGTCAATAACTATATATTAGAGTACACCGCAGCCGATGCTGATTTGAGAGCCGCTTACCAACAAGCACTAGGACAAGCAGCATTAGAAACAGCCGTAGGTAATGCTATTCAAGAATGTCGTTCTTCTCAATTATCAAATGAAGAAGGAATACAATGTCTCAAACAAGCAAGAGCCGATTTAGAAGCCAAATTTCCTGACACTTTTAAAGATGCAGAAGGTGGTAGCTATTTGGGAGCAGCAGGTAGTTGGGTAACTCAAGGTTTGGACAAAATTAATCAAGCAGCTTCTGAAGCAGAAGGTGATGGTTTAGTGGGAAGTATTACCAGCAAATTGTCTGCGGCTTCTAGTGCTGCAATTGGTGCAGTTGTTACGACTTTTATTACCAGTTTATTATTAGCACTAAATAATGCTTACCAATGGGGGTTGGAACTAGCATTACTTCTAACTGCATTAATAGCTCCTTTAGCAGTTGGAGGTTCTTTAATGCCAATTGGTAATAAAGCAATTTTTGGTTGGTTAACAGGGTTTTTTACTGTTGGTCTTGCTAAACTTTCTTTCAACATTATTTTAGGTTTAGCTGGACAGTTAGTTGCTACAGCCAAAGCTAGTCAACCGATGATTTTTTTGGCATTTATTGGTTTAGTTGCCCCATTTTTAGCCACAGGAATTGCTGCTGGAGGTGGTCTAGCAGTGCTAACTCAGCTTAATAATGGCGCTCAATGGTTAGCTAGTGGTGCTATCTCAGCAGGTAATATTGCTCTTTCTGCCAGTGTGTCCCGAATAACAACCATGATTCGCAAATAAAAAGTTTATCAATCAGAACTTTATCAATTTTGAGAAATTATGCTAAATCACACTAAATCCAAAGTTCCTAAAAGGGAAGCATTACAGTTTCTAAGTTCTGGGCAATCGGTATCTAATCCCATTGCTATTGTTGCTATCATCTCGCTAATTTTTAGTTCTTTATCCTTCTTATTACAAATGCTCAATTATGGTGCAACTTCAACTTTAGCTCGTAAGGAACCACCATCTTTAGTCCAGATTGCTGATGGAAATACAATCAATGTGAAAGCACTCGAACCTGATGACCGTTCAGCAGAAGTGATTAAAAAATTTGTGGTTGATACGTTGGTAAAAATGTTCAATTGGGATGGATTAATCAAATCAACTAAAAATGGAGAAATTATTACTCAACAAGATAATGGCACTGCTATAAAAGTTACAAAAGGGACTGCAAGAGTTATGACAAAAGCTTGGGAAGCTGCTTTTGCATTAAGTGAAGAACAAGACTTTCGAGCCAGTTTTCTCAAAAGATTAGCAGAACTCACACCACCAAGTGTCTTTCAAGGTGGTTTACAAAGTTCTCTAGTACCAAGATATGTTAGTGAACCACGCAAGATAGGTAAAGGAAAATGGCAAGTAGATGTGATTGCTACTTTGGTGACTTTTAGTAAGGAGGATAATGCTGGTAATGGAATAGCTTTTAATAAAACTGTGACAGTTCAAGTAATACAAACTCCTCAAAAACCTCCAGAAACTACAGAGATTGCTCAGAAAATTTATTCAGTTCGCAAGTCAGGTTTAGAAATTATTGAAATCACAGATTTGAATTTAGGAAAGAACTGAGAGAATACAGTTCAATCAAGGTAAATTATCTGTTTAGATAAGTACAGGGAGAGACAAAGCTGTAAGTTCGTTTTATAAAATCCAAATATGTTGGATTTGGTAAAATGGCTAAAACTCAACAACAATAACGCATTGAATCAACTTTACATACCGTTAAATGATTGGAATTTTTCCAGCCAACTTACTTATTGAGAACTGAGAAATTAATCTCATACAACAGATATGTTTCTTTCGGATATTTTATAGTGGTTGAAAATTGATTATCACAAAAGCCTTACGGGGAAAGGATTATAAACAATTATGTCCATATTTTCAATGAAATGCCGACACAATAAGGTGTTTAATGATTTTGAACCGGGTTTTCCATAAAAAGAACTGAAGAACCACAAATATTTACTTTATTGATACATAAAAATTGAAAATTCTGGTTACTTACTGTACATACAATAGGGATATTTATGAAAACAAATTTAGAAAACCAAACTGAATCTAATAGAATAGATGATTTACTCAGTTTCGCAGAAGATAACTCTGAAAATAATTTTGCTGGTACTGAGAATCAAAATATTATTACTGAATCAGATGTAGAATTAGCAGATGAATTGGAATTAGTAGAAACACAACATTCACTTGTAAATTCTCCCTGGTCACGCACAATAGTAGTTGGGGGAGGATTTGGATTAGGATTTCTGCTAATTTTTATGTTCCTCAATCCCATGATGAATGGGAAGGTGACGAAGAAAGAACAAACACCAGAAGTTGCTACTACCTCTCCTCCTGAAGAAGAAGTTCCCAAAAAAGATGGTGATATTTATGCCAAGTTAGCATTACAAAAACAAGCAGAAGAACTGGAAGCGTTTAAAGAACAAAATAGAATTAAACAGGAATCACCAGTTGAAAAACAGGATAAGCAGACAGTTGAAAACCTGCCCAGAACTAAAACTATTCCTAATAAATCTGTCAGCAGGGAAACATCATCAACAGCCACTAGGGAACAACAACCTAGAAGATATATAAGAACGGAAAGACCTGTCAAAGAAGCGCCAATAGCACGCTCTTCACCCCCAGTACAAACTGTTGCAACTTCAACGATTTTACCCAAACAACAAACCATCTTTAAAGCTCTTACAAAACCTTCAGATCCATTAGCAGAATTAGCAAATTTACGTTCTCTTGGTTCTGGTGGTCAAATTTATTATGCAGCAGCAATCACAAACGAAAAACAGGAGGTAGCAAGCACTCAAACTCGAAATATTAGCACATCTGATTATACTCCCAGGCGTAGGTCGAGTTATAGCCGCAATTCTCAAATAGAACCACTAGAAACAGTTACTACTAATAATTCATCATCAGATTTAGATAGAACTGTTGATAATAATAATGGGGGAATTGAAGAACTAAAAGCCAAGTGGACTCCGGTAATTAATGCGAAAAGTTTAGCTAAAAGTGATAAGGTAACTAATTTCAGTGACAGCAAGAATTATTACCCAGAAGAAGCAGCTATTATTGAGGGCAGAGAAGAGCAGTATTTAAGAGTAGGAGAATATACTACTGGCATATTAGAAACACCCGTCGTTTGGTCGGCAAATGTTAATTCTAATAATTCTCACCTTCAAACTAAGTTTGTTGTGAAACTCACCCAACCTTTACTAAGCAATATTGGGGAAGAAGCGATTCCTGCTAATACACTTTTGAGTGCAGAAATTCAAGGAGTTGATTCATCTGGCAGAGTTACTGCTGTAGTTACTGCCATTCTCAAAGATGGCACTGAATATACATTACGACCAGGAACAATTGTCATACAGGGGAAAGGGGGAGAACCTTTAATTGCTAATCAGTATCGGGACAAAGGCAAAGAGATTTTAAGCCTGGATGCAGGATTAGGTTTGATGTCAGGACTGGCCAAGGTGGGGGAGGTAGTTAATCAACCTGATATTCAAAGTAGCATTTCTCAATCCAATGGTGGGTTTAGCAGTATCCAAACCAGTCGCAATGGAAATCGCTCATTACTGGGTGCATTTGCTCAAGGAGCGTTTGGTACAGTTTCCAAGCAGGTAGAGGAACGCAATCAAAAAGCGATCGCAGAAATTATCAAACGACCCAACATTTGGTTTATCCGCCAAAATACCCAAATCACTGTTCAAGTAAATCGCTCTTTGCGGCTTTAAACTACCGAGTACAAATTGGGTGAAGGTCTCCTGGAGGATGAAAATGGACAAGTTTTTCTGGTTATTTCTAGCTGTTACAACGTCTTGCTTGGTCAATATTCCATCTCAGGCACTACCGACACCAAGAACACAATCAACTAATACCAAAAGTTCTGTACGTATTATTCCCAGAAGCAAGTCCACCGGCACTCAAGCACAGCTGCAAACTGTAGAGGTATGGCCGGGACATGGTGTGTCTATCTCGTTTTATGAGACTGGTGAGGTTATTCAACGAGTGTGGTTAGATGATCCTTCCCGCATCCTCATGGATGTAGATGGTTGCTTGCAAGGCTTGTCTGATAGGTCGAATTGTAAAGACTCAGGAGCCGGTTTAATTCACCTTAGACAAATTAACCCGGTCAATATTCGCGGAATACCCCTTGCTACAAATGGCGCACACTTGACGGTAATTACGCAATCTTCAGCAGGAACGCGCCAAGTTTACAACTTTCGGGTGCTAACAGGCAAAGGCACTCCACGCTACAGTACCATCTCTATCACTCCTGATGTCACTCGGAAAGAAACACCACCCACAGATTCTATAATTGTTAAAACTATTACTAAGGGATTACAGGTAGCAGCAGAAAAACGCTGGATAACTCCCAGTAATCCTTTATGGCAGAAACTGCAAAATTTAATTCAAGAGTTACAGTCAGGTAAAAATTTGACCAATGCTGCTCAAAGTGTCAAAGTTTCTCCTCAGCTAATTGAGCGTTTATTGCAATTAGGGTCTGAATCAACTGCTCCTAATCAAGTTCCTAATCAAAAAGTCAAACCTACAATTCAGAGAAATCAATAATTTTCAGACGATTCTTCTAGTAATTAATTAGGATGTAAATATGTTGCTAAATCGTCATCATCAAAATAATCAACAACCCGTTAACAACAGGATAAGGAATAAATTTAATTCCAATTTTAAGCTTAAATGTTGGATGTTTTTGGGGTTATTTACCAGTTTGGTAGTGCATGGATTGATTATTTTTCGTCATCACGATTTACTCAGTTATATTTTGGGAGTTCAGCCAGCAACAGCGGCTTCAATACCAAAAGCAAACACTATCCCTAGTAAATATATAAATAATGCACCAGTTCCTGATTGGGAGAGTATTACATTTAAATCTTTTGTTTTCTCTAGTCCTGGTAGTGTTGAACTTCCCAATGTTGAATTTCCTGGATATAAATCAATCAGAAGTTGGCAAGCGGGACAAAGTTTAGATGAAGTGATGGAATTGGGAGATTTTGAAAATGTATTTAATTTAGAAAATTTCAGTTTACAATCAATTGGGCAACTAAGTGGTATTTCTCTGGTAAATACTAAATTATCAGATTTTGATACAATTAAATGGCAAACTGTGCCTGAATTAACTAAAGCGATTCCCAGTTTAGTTAATGAATATATAGAAAATGTACCACCTATTCGAGATTTAATCAAAAAGATATTGGGTGTTGCGAATATTAATGGACAAACAATAGGAGAAATTATCAATGATTACCCAAAGCTCAAAGATATAGAGTTAGGAGAAATTGATTTATCTCAATATAAACTAACTTCCATTCCTGGGATAGAAAAAACTGCTTTAAAACAATTTAGTAATTGGCAGAATACAAGCATATCAAAAATACCTGGACTAAATCAGGTAACATTCACTAATTTTCCCAATGCACCTGTACCCCAAGGAAGTATTGTTGGTAAATTAGATTTGCCATTAAAGGAAGTAGAATCAAACCGACAACGTTCGATTAGTGGTAGTGACCAAGTTGGATTTAATGTTCCATGTACTAACAACTGCGCTCACATAGAATTATCAGGTGCGGGTGGAATTACAGGTAGTCAATGGATGAGTGGTAAGTTTCAACAAGTAAAGGGTGGTTTTGGGATATTAGGCAATCTTAATGGTGGAAAAGAACCAACCGGAAGGCATCCTTTTGGTAAGGGTTTTAAACAAGCTGTGTGGGATATTAATGAAGGTGATGGAACTGCAACAACTGCTATTTTCTTCCGCATTTGTCGGCGAGGAGGTTGGTTTGATTTAGGTTGTTCACCTTATTTCATTGGACCGTTTCCTTTTTTCATTTATCAAGAAAAATCACCTATATTTCTCGGTACTCCTTTAACAATTCCCTAGATAATTTAATGTTTTTTGAAGTTGCATTTTAGTGGAGATAGGATGTTATGTGTGATGAGAGTTTATATATCGTGCTGATATTACAATTCTATCTAATTTGTGTTTTTAGAGGATGCGTGATATAGCATAAATAGATTTTTTATTTCACGCAGAGGCGCAGAGAACACAGAGAAGAGAATTGAAACAAAAGATAATTTTCCATAATCCTCTTACCTGCCTAAACAAACTATCAGCAATCTAGTCGTATTCCTATATATGTTTTAAAATATTCATCTACAACAACTTTCAAATTTTCAAACAACACTCTTGCGCTCCTCTCTGCGCCTCCGCGTCTCTGCGTGAGATAAAGAAAATGTAGTTATCTACTTGAAATGGCTTTAATACAAAATATCCCAATCTTAAGTCTATATCAATCATTTTGAAATTTATCTAATCACCATGAGTACAAACAACTTTATTTCCGAACTTCAAAATCCTCAAGCACCAATTGGTAAATACACTCATTACCTTTTTTCTGCTAATGGGTTAATGCTGACAGGATTATTGGTAGGATTTCTATTACTACAAATGTTATCTGGGAATAAAAAAGGCAGGTTAGCTACCAGTTATTTTGGCGGCAGCAAGGAGACAGCTAAAGCGAAAAAGAAAGCTATCAAACAAATTGCTAATCCTCAATGTGATAGTGCTACTCTCTACGTTGGTAGACATAAATTTACAGGTCGAAAAACTCAAGATAAAGAACCAGGAAGTCCCATACCGTTATACATACCAGATGTACAAAGAGGAACGGCAGTAATTGGCGCTCCTGGTAGTGGTAAGTCTTTTTCTGCTATTAACCCGATGATTTATAGTGCCATTGACCAAGGTTTTCCAATTGTTTTGTATGACTTTAAATACCCAACGCAAGCTAAAGTTGCCAGTTATGCCAAAAAGATGGGTTATAAAGTCCATATTTTCGCTCCTGGTTTCCCTGAAAGTGAGGTGTGCAATCCCCTTGATTTTCTCCGAGATTCTACGGACGCGGAAACGGCAAGGCAGTTAGCAACTGTAATCAACAAAAATTTTAAAATGATGGCTGCTAGTAATGAGGATGCTTTTTTTGGACCTGCTGGTGACCAGTTAACGGAAGCTATCCTGATGCTGACTAAACAAACTCAGTATCCAGATATTATGACAGCGGCGGCTATTCTCAGTAGCGATCGCATGGTAGAACGGTTAATGGCTGCTAACCTCAATCCCTGGATTAAGATTGCTTTTGGTCAGTTGTTTAGTTCGGCTGGTTCTGAGAAAACTATTGCAGGTATCGCCGGTACTGCCAGTTTGATGTTTACCCGGTTTATGAAAAAGAATACTTTGGGGTGTTTTGTGGGTAAGACGACTCTACCTCTGGAAATCAAGGGTAAACAAATGATTATCTTCGGATTGGATAGGGAACGACGGGATGCTGTGGGGCCACTATTATGCAGTATCTTACACATGACTGTGGCTAGAGCGATCGCTAAAAAACGGCAAGACCCATTAGTTGTTGTCCTCGATGAAGTGCCTTCTTTATACCTACCAGACCTGTTTAGATGGCTGAATGAATCTCGTAGTGAGGGTTTTTGCGGCATTCTGGGATGGCAGAACATGGGACAGTTAGAGAAATACTATGGTAAGGAAGTTGCTAAAACCATGCTGGGTGCTTGCGGTACGAAGTTCATTTTCAATCCAGGTGAAGAAGAATCAGCGCGGTTGTTTAGTGCTTACCTGGGAGATGAGGAAATTAAATACAAGCAGAAATCTAAAAGCACTGGGGGAGGTAAAAGCAGTACCTCAATTTCTGAACAAGATAAAACACGGAAGTTATTTGAACCAGCACAGTTTTTGAAGTTGCCACCGGGGAAGTGTATATTTATTAATCCGGCTTACTGTAATCAAAATGAAGCTTCTGTTCCTTTATTAAAAACCATTAAAATCCCCAAAGTTTTAATTAATATTGAGCAAGAAAATGACTCTAGGTGGACAAGTTTGATTGCTCAATTGACTGAGAAAAGCACTCAACAACGTCCTACACAAGAAGATTTAGATAAACGAGTGGCTGAGGTAAATAAATTATTTCCTGTTCCTCAGCAACCTGTACAAGCTGGTGCTGTACCATTACCTATTGATGCTTATAAAGGATTTTTCTAATTACCAATGTTAAAGTAATTTAGATATTAAGAAACAGTTAGCCAAGATTGATTTTTCTCTGGAGGAATAGAAATGATACAGGATAGTGAACGAAAAATTGTTTCAGAGTTTCGCTCCCAACTGGAAGCGATAATTCCCATTTTGGATTTACGGGTATTTGGTTCAAGAGTGCGGGGTGATGCTACAGAAGAATCAGATTTAAATGTATTTATTAAAGTTGCTGAATTAGATAGATTATGTCGAGAAAAAATTAGTGATTTAGCGTGGGAAGTAGGTTTTAAATATGATCTAGTTATTTCTACCTTTGTGGTTACAGAAGCACAAGTAGAAAGGGGATCTATAGGAGCTAGTCCCTTACTATCTAAGGTGTTACAAGAGGGTATTTCTATATGCTGAATCAGCAACTAAAGTTATTAAATGAATCCTATTAATTCTTAAATCCTGATCTAAAATGGATATATTAATATGTTTGATGAAAGAGTAACGCAACTAGCAACTGCTTATCAAAAAACTGTTGACCATATAATTGATGAGCTTCAAATTACTGCTTCAGTATTAGCAGAATTAGTCCAGGCTTTAATAGATAAAGTCAGAGAAAAACTTAAACAAGAACAAGAAAAGTTATTTGAGATTGAAGTACAAGTTGGTAGTGAGAAATATCGGCTTGTTCCAGATGAGGAATTTCCTGGTGCTTGGAAATGGGAAGCTGCCGAAATGTCTGATGTCCAAGTGCAGAATATCGCCAAGCAGTTAATGTTAACAGCAGCAGATAATTCTCAAGACATCACAGATATTGTTCTAGCTAATAATAATTCTTCTTTAGCTATCATTGCCACCATTGAATCAGGTGATAAATTAACTTTTTATCAGCAAGATAATGAAGGTAAATGTCGTCATAACTGGGTGACGGAAAATTTAGACACTGAGGAAATTATCGCTGTAGTCTATGAACCCATAATTCGTTATTTACCTCCTAGTCAAAATTCCACAGATAATACAAGAGAAATAAAGGAAGATTTAACAAAAATTGTTGATGAACTGCTAGGTCAACTTTTTGGAGTTCAAGATATTGAGAGTGAAGTTATTGATAATTCTACAGAATCTGAATCTCCAGCAACAGCAGTAAATTCTGGAGAAAACATTGAATTAAAAAATGAATTTACATCAGTTTTAAACTCACCATTTGAAGAGGAGAGTTTCATATTCTGGGATGAAAATACTCCATTACCAGAACCACCAGTAGATGATTCACCTGAGTGGGATGATGCCAGGGATATACCTATGGCTGAAACGATATATTCAGAAGAAGAACATCAGCCTAATTTTACTGATAAACAAGTTTCGACGAATGGGATAAAAGCTGAAGAAACAGTCGTAGAGACAATACCTGAAGTTGATGCTTTTAGGGAAGAAAAGTCAGCTAAATTTGTTGAAACAACAGAGGAAGAAACTGAAACACAAAAAAGAAAAGTCGCTTTTACAGAAAACTACAATGGTGTGGTTTCATCTCCAACAGTAACTGCTCAAAATCAGAAGTGGATACGGGAAGTGGAAGTTCCTATTAAGAAGGATGTTGCACCCATTTGGCAAAAGGTTATAGGTTTAAACTGGCTGAAAATGCGGCATAATCTCAAAGTTGAAAATGCCAAAATTGCTCAAACAGCAGTTGAACTTCTCAAAGCTTATGGAGAAACTTTAGCAGATGGTTCTAGACTTTATAGAAGTGATGCTTTTGTAATTAGAAAAGAAGGTGACAAGTATAGTATCCACCATCGGCGTGATGAATTATCTAACTTTTCTCATTCTCTGATGGAATTTACTGTTAATTCTCGTCATGATATAAAAGTTAAAGTTCCTTCTACACAAATGTTAGCAGTAGAAAGACAGGAATTTTTGATGGTAGCTGAGAAGATTTCGGGTGAGAAGAAATTACCACAGCTACAAAATGCAGATATCAGAGATATTGCTAACCAACTAGGTTCTTTAGCACCTGCTGGGACTTTTGCAACGTTGGAAAGTTTTAGAAAAACTGAGGTTTTGGGTTTGCTCAATTCTGCTTTACAACAAGCTAAGTCTGATAATTTAACTATAGGGGAATACACTATTTCTAGATCCAGGGACGTAGAAGCTGGGGTGGCACAATTGCAGCTACATAAAACTAATCATCGGGGTGAACAAGAAGAAATGGTATCTTTTACTCTTCATAAAACGGCGGAAGGTATTATTAAGCAGGTAGATTATCTTAATATTAGCGATTGGGATTTAACACAGTTGAAGTTTATATCCCGCAATGCTCATTTGTTTGATTTGGAGAAGTATGGTTTAGTTGATAAAGCCAGGGATGGTAGCAAGGAGGTTAAGAATATTGCTGATATACCAGTTCCTCTACATCCTGCTCTTAAAAAGGTATGGCAGCAAGTGGAAAGGGATAATTCTCATATTAATTCTTCTCTCGTTAATGTAGAAGAGGTTAAAGCTGGTATTCGTGATAAGCTTGAAAGGTCTCAGGAGATGCTTTCTGTGGGGAAACAGAGAGAATTGTATTTTCAACTCTTGGTTTTACAAAATTTAAAAGGTGATAATCTGCAAAATCAGATGCCTCCATTGAGAGAAATGAGCAATAATTTAGAACGATGGCGTAAGGAAATAGTTTCAAATAAATATACGCCAAAAACAAGTATATTAACACAGAATATGGATATAATGAAGAGATCAATGAAATCTAGAAATGTTACTGAATATTCACTTTAAACAAGAGTAAAAGGTAGGAGGAGGAAACCTAAAATATATTTCGTTTAATAAAATAGCTAAAACTTAATCAAAATAATTCATCAACGCAAATTCTTATATTATTACTACACATTGTTGTTATCTCACTTCTACCTACTTAACAGGATTTTGAATAATGCAGCAAAGCAGAACATATAAGGTGCAGAAAAAGTGGATGCAAAAGGTTTTAAACGCGGTGAAGGATTTAGTACAAGATCCTGATGACGAGGATACTCAGGCTGTGTTGCGTCACCAATTGAAAAAACTGCTAACTGAAGATGCAATCTTAGCTTCGGAAATAGCGCAGCTTTGGCAGGAGGCAAAGCCAACCCCTGTGTCTGTCATTGCTAGTGGCGATCGCTCCGTAGCTGCTAGTGGTAGCGTGAGCGGCATTATCAACACAGGTGATAGCAATACAAACGTTATGGGAGCGAAATGAGCAATTGATGTTTTTGGCTATTATACTACAATGATGTAAATATGGAGGCTACAATTGAGAAAATTTTAGTGATCGCCAAATAATTCCAAATCATGGTGATCGTGACAACATAAGAACCATCTGTAAGGCTTGAACCAAAAGGCAGACTCTGTGACAGATATTAATGATTTGAGGGGTATCCTCAACCGATTGGCAGCAAACACTTGTAATGATGATGATTTTGAGAGGCTATGCCAAATCCTTGGCAGTAAACAGATTATCCTCGCTCCTGGTAAAGGATCTGTAGCTGTGGGTGGCAGTATAAGTGATGCTGTCATTATCACTGGTGATAACAACGTGGTCTATAAAGGCCCCAATGCTGAAGCCGTTTACCAAATCGTTCAAGATGTTTTGAAATCATTTAAGGTTTCTGCCTTACTCACACACAGCGAATTTTCCGAATCAGCGGTAATAACAGCGAAAAAGCTAGCTGGCTATTGGGAAGTTTTAGTAGGACGGGACGAATTACTTGCTCAAATTAAATCCCTCCTTGCTGAGTCTCCAGATGTGATTGTACTGCATGGATCTGGGGGGATTGGCAAAACCCGTTTTTTGTTAGATCTTCCTAAAATTATTCCCAGTGAAACGTCTCTGCGGTACGTTCGGATTCGAGCCGAATCTATAGAGAATGACCTAGCTTCATTGGATGGTAACAGCCGTCATGTAATCGTTGTAGATGATGCTCACCGCTTTGGACTTTTACACCAATTGGGTGACATATTAGTAAATTCCAAACTAGCTGGTAAAGTCACACTTGTCCTAGTTACGCGTAGCGTTTTCAAAGATTCAGTCACCGAAAAATTAGGCTATTTGGCTGGAGATCAAGTCAGTGAAATTGAGGTTAAACCTTTAGAAAACATCGATATAGACCAACTCCTACAAACCCCACCCTATGAAATTACACACGATGATACACGCCATATTTTAGTTCGTATTGCCAAGGGAGATCCACTGATTGCTGGTGTCGCAGCTCGTTTAGTTCAGCGCGGTGAATCAGTGATAAATCTCAACCGTGAGCAAGTACTTACCCGCTATTTGAATGAAATCATCCACCAGTTAGCTGAAGCTGGGTATGACGATCACTATATCAACTACCTGGAGATTCTGGCAGCTTTAGGGACAATTGATCTAAATAATCAGGAGTTACGAGAGAAAGTTCAAAAAGTTGTGAATATCTCGCAATCTGATGAAGACCGAGTAATTTCTCGATTAGTAAGTGCTGGTATAGTGGAACGTTACTGGAAGACTATAAAGATTACCTCTGAAGTTCTGGCTGACCATATTTTGCTCCACCACTTCTTCCAGACTAAACAAGCAGACTACCAAAAGAAAATTATTGAGCCATTTTTTGAATTAAAACCTAAAGAAATTTTGACAACTTTAGCAGAAGCAGAAGTTAAAGGTGAGACTCAGGCAGGTCTGTTACTAGATCATAAATTATATGAATTGCATAAAATTATAAATAAGGGAGGCAACATTGCTCGACTGTCTGTATTGAAATGGCTACGAAATTTAGCTTATCTGCGTTCGGAAGATGTACTGTCGCTTGTGGCAGATATTGTGGATGAACCAGAACAGCTTCCTGAGTTTTATCAGCATAGTTTAATGGGTAACTGGCAAATTAAACATGAGTGGGTATTGAGCGAAGCTGTAGAAATTTTGCATTATACCTACATAGGTAGTCTGTCAGATTCTATAGTTTACCTACACAAACTTGCTAGATATCGACCATTAGCAACAGAGTATACTCAGGTTCGTGAAAAAGCAAGCAAAGCACTAATTGAAATTGCTGAGATTAAATTAAATAAGCCATACGATGTACAACTAACCCTTCTTAATAATATAGAACTTTGGCTAAAGGAAGATTTTATAAACAACTTAGACCTGAACCTTTCATTGATTAAACCCATGCTCAATATGGTGGTTGATAGTACGAAACAAGACCCCATTAAGTATATGCAAATAGTTATGCATCGGGGATGTTTACAACCATCTGAATCCTTACGCAAAATTCGTGAGCAAGCTTTAGGGATACTTTACCAAGCATATAGTCAAGCATCTAACTTACCAGAGCGATTAAAAATTATAAAATCTCTAGAATTAGCTATATTGTTACCTCATTCAATTGATGTTACAGAAGTCGATGCTGACACTTGGAGTTGGCTAAAACCAGACTGTCAAAACACAGCACAATTTTTATTAAATGTGGTGATTTCTAACACAGAATTACCTATTTTAGATGTTGTAAAAGAGTGGTTAAGGTATGCATCACGCTTCATCTGTTACCCATTAGATGAATTGGAACAGTTGAGGCAGCACTTAAAAAATAACGACCTCTATCAACTATATCGGGTCTTATTTAGAAATCAGTTGTGGGATGATTTAGAAGATGATTACCTCGATGCAAAAGCACTTGGAGAACGTCATCAGCAGGCAATTGAGCATTATCTTGAAGGTCTTTCTCCTACAACAATAGAAAAGGTAATCTGTGAATTAGAGATTATATTATCCCAATGCACAATTGCTAGTGAAAGTAGTACATTTTGGTTTGAAAATTTGTTTTACAAGCTGGGAGAAAAACATCCCGAACTTGCACAGCAAATGGTAGAGCAGGCGCTATCTGAGAATCTAACCATCAAACAGCAACTTGGCCGCGTAATTGGAGGATTATATCGGAGTAATTTAGAGGTAGCTTGGTCTTACATAAAGTCATGGGTTGATACTGATGATGTAGTTCTGTGGCTGGCTGTTGCAGGTAGTTACCATTTTCTAGATTGGAGTGTATTTCAGGATAAAGAGTGGGAAGTTTTATACTGCCTTATAACCAAGCAATCTTCACAAGTTGATTTGAAAATTCTTGAGCTTATATCGCAGTTTGCACCACATAATCCCCTGCGCTCAATCGAGTTTCTCAAAATAATTGCTAATCGTGGTGATGAAGGTGTGCTACTGCGTTTAGCAGAGGTGCTATCTTGGTCTTTTAAATATTCTCAAGATGGATGGGGAAAAAAGTTCATAACATCTGAGGATTTTTTAAACATTGTCCAAAACTTTGAACGCCTTTCACGCCTAGACTATGCGGCTGAAGAGTGTTTGGCTATTCTGGGGAAAATTGACCCCATGAAAGTTATAGATTTTATAGAACGCCGAATCATAATTCAAGGTGAACAGCATGGAATAAGTGAGTATTATGAGGCAATCCATTTACCTTATTCTCTTGTTGCAAAAAGCATACAGTCTAGTACAGAATACTCTAATGTACTGCGTCGAGTGCGTGACTGGATGCTGCGAAAAGATGTTTGGTTCTATAAGACTCCCAAAGTATTAAAAGAAATTGCTATTAGCTTATCAGAGCCTTTATACAGTGTTTTAATAGAGTGGGTAAAATCCGGTGACGTTCAGAAACTATATGCAGTAGCTAAAATTTTGCGTGTTTTTAATAGTGGTCAACTTTTCTACTCTTTGAGTCGAGAAATTATTTGTAATACAAATGATGAAATTATACTAAGTTATATTCGTACTTCTATTGGTTCAACACCAGGAGCGATTTTGGGGGGATTTTCAAATCACGCCAGACAGCGCCAAGAAGAAATATATTCTTGGTTAGAAGATGAAAATTTCCGGGTTCGGCGCTTTGCAAATAAAATGAAACAATCACTACAGCAAGACTTAGAACGTGAGTTGGAAATAGAAGAATTTGAGGAACGCAATTGGTAGCGACAATCAGCTTTCTGTGAAAACTTATTGCCGGATGAAATCTTAGAAAATTTGGAAAACACTAAGTTTGCAAACACGCGCTATGTTTCTTTGCAAGCAGTAAAATGCAGTTTTGGCTATTGTTAGCTATATTAGCAATTTGCTGTATTAATTATTTCTGATTACAGTTATGCACTCTACATTTACACATGGTTATGCTCTCCTCATTGGAGTGGGGGAGTCAGCAGAACGTCGCTTGTCCCTCCCCGTAACAGTGAAGGATATGCAAGCACTGCGGCAGATACTGGTAAATCCCAACTTATGTGCTTATCCAGACAATGACCAACATATTCGCCTGCTACACGACCAAAGTGCAACAAGACAAGCAATCTTAGACGGGCTGGTGTGGTTGAAACAACAAGCAACATCTGACCCGGAAGCAACAGTAGTCGTGTACTATTCCGGTCACGGTTGGCTGGACACCAAAAATAATCGTTACTACCTGTTACAGCATGATGTTAACGCCTTTGACTGGCAGGGTTCGGCCTTAGCATCTGAGGATTTTAACAATGTCCTACATGAGATTCCCGCAAAACGACTGCTGGTAATAATTGATAGTTGTCACGCCGCAGGCATGGCAACTACCAAGGATGGAGAACAGGAACTGATACTACCCCCTGGTGTAGTAGCAACTGCGGAACCAAAAGGTTTAATTGAAGACCTGAAGCAGGGTGAAGGACGGGTAGTGTTTACATCTTGTCGTGGTGAACAAAGTTCTTGGGTTCGTCCTGACAACTCCATGAGTGTTTACACTTATCACCTGATTGAGGCGTTAAAAGGATCTGCCAATAAACCCGGGGAAACAGAGGTGAAGGTGTCTAACCTGATGAACTACCTCGGTAAAGCAGTGCCTGAGAGTGTTAGAGCAATGGGCAAAGAGCAAACACCAAGATTTGAAATTAATACAGAAGATTTTGCAATTGCTCTCCTCCAAGGTGGCAAAGGACTGCCTGCGGAGGGATGGGATGCTGTACAGGATACTACCACCGAGCAAATACAAGCTTTAGTTCAGGCATCAGGCGATCGCAGTGTGGCAGCTGGTGGAGAAATGCGCGATAACCAGATAGTACAGGGTAATGGAAATACTGCAATGCAAGGCATCAACATTGGCAGCGCAAGAGATGTAAATTTGGGGAATAATAAATAGGAACCATAGCAATGCCGGAAAACCTGCAAGAAATAATCAATCGTATTGAAAATGGTATAGGGACTGAGGCAGACGTTCAGGCTTTAGTATCTGCTGTTGAGTCAAAACAGATTACCTTAGCTACTGGAGAGCGAGCAGTATCGTTTGGTGGCGATGTCTCTGATGTAGTTATAGTAACCGGAGATAAAAATATCGTAATTAAGGGTACGAGTGCTGAGGAAATTAAGCAGGTCTTTTGTAAAATCGAACAACTTGCAGCATTATTTGAAGACAGGTTATTGTCTGCAATAATTTCTCGTATCCCAGTTGATAGTTCTGCTGTTTTAGTGACCGAGCATCAAGCAGAGCTTAACCATGCAAAAGATTTAATCAATGGCTACAACTACAGACAAGCTTTGGAATATTTGGAAAAACTGAAGAAACGGATATGGGATAGCACGCAGCCTATTGTTAAATACAGGCTTTTAGGCAATATTGGCATGGCAAAACTCAACTTACATCAATATGTAGACGCTGGTAAATATTTGATTCAAGCCTTGCACTATAATTCAGAAGATGAAAATGCCCTTTACTTTGCTGCTGTTGGTAATTTGTTACTAGGACAGCCGAAGGAATCTGAACAATTAATCAATAAAGTTTTAAAAATAAATCCTACAAATGAAAGTGCTTATGCACTATTAATTCAAATTTACCCAGATGAAGACATAGAAATTATAATCAATAAAGTTCCAAAAGCTTATAGAAATTCAGCTAAAGTAGCTGGTGCTTTAGGGAATATAACAAGACAAAAATTAGATTTTGTTCAGGCTGAAAAGTGGTTACAAACTGCAATTGATAATGATACAGAAAATTTAATTGAAATTAAAGCTGATTTAGGAACACTCTTACTAGAGTCATTTAGTACAGATTCTCTATTAACTTACACCCAACAGCTTGATGATTCAGACAAAAGCAAGATACAGAAAGCTATTCTCCTTTTAACAGAAGCCTGGAATCAGGTAGCGAGTACCGACTTTGGTAAACTGCGTTCTGGATGGGTTTTTAATCGCGCTATAGCTAAAAGAATGCTTGGACTTTGGGAAGAAGCTATTAGGGATCTTGATATCGCATTACAAATTGAGCCAGAAAATCCTGTTTTTATCAGAGAAAAATCGCTACTACTTCATTTTTACAAAGGTGATAATAGCACAGCTATTAATTTACTCAAAGGTATTCAAGGAGCAAAGGAAGTTTCAGAAGCACCTCTCCTACTTGCTAATCTTTTAGCATTAACAAAAGACTATAATCAAGCTAGAGAAGTTATTACCACTTTCATTCATCAAAATCCCGAACAACCATTACTAGAATGGGCGCAAAGAATTTTAATTCAATTATATATAAATACTCAAGATGTAACTAATGCACTTAAAATATATAATTCAATTCAAGATAAAGAGCTAAAAAAAATTAATGATTTAATAAATTTAGCTTTATTGGCAAAATTTTTAGATGATAAAAATGATTCTTTAAAGTTTTTGCAAGAAGCCAGAGACAATATTAATATATCAACTCCAGCACAATGGGTTTTAGAATTAGCAAATGCTTTTTCATCCATTGGTGAATATACAGATGCAGTGAATTTATATGAAAAAATAGTCAACACAACCCTAGATACTCCTTTAAATCATAGTTTAATTGAACTCTACTATAATTCTGGACAGTTTCGCCAAGCTTTTAATATTTGTCAGTTACTTTACGAAAAGTATGGTGCTTCACAATTTGTCTGCCATATGCTTTCACTTATTCAAGAAGATATTGGAAACTTACCAGAAGCGAAAAGAATCTGTAATGAATATTTGCAATTTTCACCTGATGACTTACAGATGAAAATTCGTCTAGCTTTAATTAACTCCCGTATTGGCGCAGTAGATGAGCTAGATAATTTCTTGAATTTACCTATTGATATAAATAAGCTATCTTTTGACTTGGGTTTACAAATTGTATATTTATATGGTTTAAGAGGATTTAAAGAAAAATATTTTGAAACACTGTATCAACTAAGAAAGATATTTTTTAATCACGGGAAAGCCCATTTCAATTATTTCGTTGCATTTATTGAACGCGAAACTAATAGCAACAGTTTATTGGAACACACTGAAGTTCGTGCCAATTCAGCAGTTTGCTTGCAAGACCAATACGGAACACCTTCTTGGTTTATCTTAGTAGATGACGATAATGTAGAAGTTAAACAGAACGAAATTAATTTAAAAGATTCTTTAGCGCAAAAGCTACTTGGTAAAGTTATAGGGGATGAAGTCACATTAAAAGAAGATTACATTAGTAAAGATACTAGAAAAATAATTGATATCAAAAGTAAATATGTTTACGCCTTTCAAAAAAGTTTAGAATTACTTGCGAGTAGATTTCCAGATACTCCTGGTTTCTGGACGGTAAAAATAGATATTAACGAATCTCAAGATCAACTGCCTAAGAGTATTGAAAACGTACTTGATAAGAGTAGCGATAGTTCTCTAGAGCTTGAAAAATTATACAAGCAACGCGGGCTTCCCATAGGTGTATTTGCCAAACTTGCCCAACGAGATGTATTGTCAGTATGGGGTGGGTTAATAAGCAAAGAAGATTTAGGTATACACTGTTGTATTGGAACTGCTGAAGAGAGGAATCACGCTAACTCGTTACTCGTAACTAAGCCTATTAGATTAGTAATTGATATCGTTTCAATTCTAACATTACATGGATTAGATGCTGCTGATGTAGTAGTAAATGTATTTGGAAAGCTGGGAATAGCACAATCAACTATAGATATTTTACAAAAAGCTCTTAAAGATCACAGAATAAATGAATCAAAACAGTCCGCTTTTTTTGGGAAAGAAGGCAATAAGTATTTTATCCATGAAACTGCACCCGAAGCAGTAAAAACTTTTGCGGACTATCTAGAAAAAACGATTTCTTGGATTAAGACCAATTGTGAAATATTACCCTGTACCGCAGCTTTAGATGTAGGAAAAGACGAAAGGTTTGAATTACAAGAATTGATTGGTACTTCATTCTCTGACACAATATTAATTGCAAGTGAACCAGGAAACTTACTCTACTCAGATGATTGGATATTACGACAAATTGCAAAAGCAAAGTTTGATATTGATGGGGTGTGGACACAGTTAGTTTTAATGCACTGCCGAACCGCCAATGTTCTAGAAAAAGATAATTACAACGAAATGGTAATTAAGCTGGTTCTTTCTAATTACCATTATACAAGCATAGATGCACACGTTTTAATTGAAGCAGCTAAAAAATCTGATTGGTTGGTAAAAAGACCCTTTACAAACTTACTCAATCTTCTTAGAAATCGAAATGTTAGCTTACTAATACTAAATGAAAAAATTGACAGGATGTCACTAAATTCTATTGTTACTGTAACTGTTGATTTTATGTATGAATTATGGCGAGAACAGAAAATTCAGCAGATATCTAATGAAAGACGAGATAGTTTAGTGATGGAAATGCTAAATGCAATGGTTCATGGTAGACAAAATCGGAACACTATTATAAATAAATTGATTGCTGAAGTTCAGCGTAAATTTTATTTACTTCCGTTTGAGGAACAGCAAATCATTCAATTAATAAATACTTGGAAATATGTACATTTTATTTGAAGTAATGATGTCTGCTAACGCAGACATAATTTAAAGTTTCAACCATTACATTAGTGGTGTTCTATTGTTTTATATTTATGAGAATTTGAAAAAAACCATGCTGAAAAAAACCACAAACCCAAAAACTGATTGACACCTTAAAACTACTCCCCCCACACTGGCCTATCATCCCCACTCAGGGAAAAAAACCATTAGGGTATCAATGGGAACAACACCCCTGGTCTCCTCAAACATTGCTGAACCAACTCCAGCAATATGAAAAAGTACCAGTCAGAAACCGCCATCACGGTTTTTACACAGTAACCCCCACAGGTATAGGTCTACTTTGCGGTCAAAACTCCCAGGAATTTTTAATCGCCATAGACTGTGATGGATACAGCGCCCATGCAGCAATTATCGCACATCAACCACTACCCACCACAGTTGCATTTACATCAGGACGACCAGGAAGGGCGCAATATTTACTGAAATTGCCAGGTAACACTCATCCTCAACTCAAATCCCGCAAAATCACTACCGCCCCCGGTGAAGTTTTAGAATTTAGAGGTACTAAACTACCATCAATACTTCCCCCCAGTATTCATCCACAAACAGGTTATTATCGTTGGCTGAGTGGTTGTCGTCCTGACCAAATCGAAATAGCGATCGCACCATCTTGGATAATTGAACAGATGACCAAACGTGCGAAACCACCAAAAAGAGATTACCACAAAAACAGTCACTCCTTACCAACCAATCCAGAATTTACAGGTGAGGAGACAGAAACAGCACTGCTATTACTAGAAATTATTCATCCTCGCTTTGCAGATAAATATGATTCATGGATCAAGGTGGGAATGGCTTTGAAATCAGTCAATCCTACCCTATTTTCTGCTTGGGAAGAATGGAGTCAGCTATCAGCTAAATACACACCAGGGGAGTGTGAATACAAATGGCAATCATTCAAGAAATGGGGAATGAATATGCAGATTTTACACCGTTTAGCTAATCTTTCTTAACTACAAATTATGTCAAAAATTGAAAATCAACAAATTGTAGATGAAGATGTAGAAGCTGACGATAACGATGCTGATTTCACCACTTCATTCACAGAAACTGATGTTGTTAACGTGGCCTTTGAAAAAGAAGATAGATTTGATTTTGACAGCAACACTATCATCTTAGGCATCCAAATTTTACCAGCAAATCAACACGATTTACGACAAGTGTTAATCACGGCTGGAATCAAGGGAGAACCACCAATTATGCAAGTTAGTACACTGCATGAAATCGAACAATCTCCAGTAATAGCTGAAGTTCTCACAAAACTAAAAGCTATTTTACCACAAATAGCAGAACAAGCCCAACAAAAAGAAACTCAAAAACAGAAATTATCTGTCAACCAATCAGAAAATAGCAAAATTGTCAATCCTCCTGATTTACCACCAACTAATCCTCACAAAACTAAACCCTCTAATCAATTAACACTGTTTTAATATGTCTTACATTTTGATGATTGAAGGTCAAGAAATACCCATAGCTGATGAAATTGCAGCTACTGACGAAACTCTCCGCAATGCCCTGACACCATTCTACCCAGAAATTGCTCATGCAGAAATTACGCGAACGGATAAAGAGGGAATCACCCAAATTCGCATGGTCAAAAAAGCAGGTACTAAAGGTTTAGGTGATATCCTCCAAACTCTAATTACTAGCGAACATCAATTTAACCCAGCTTTACTATTAAGCTGGCAAATCAAAATGTTAGAAATTCAAGGTCATCTGAATATCGAAAATCTGCTGTTATTACAAGATGAATTGGAAACAGCAATTACCACTGGGAGAGAATGGCAAACTGAATTAGACAAGAGTTTAAATATTCTCAAAAAATCTCCTCCTATACCTTCACAAATACCAATTTCTGGCTTCTAATGCAGTGTCAATATCAATTGGCTGCTGAGTCTTTGAAGAAATACCAGATTCCCCAAACTGTGCAAGAGGGAATTTGGTATTTAGAAGAACTCAGCGAACAAATTAATTACCTCAGTCTCTACAAAGAACTGTTCCCCGGTGAATGGTTATCCTCAAAAACTCCCTTGAGACAACATTCACATCCCAGTGTTTACAGTGACTTAGAAATTGAGTTTTTGGAACTGGTAAATGAGTGGTTATTTCCCATAGATTACCACGAAGATTTTCGGGAATGCACAGAAAGATACACAGAAATTCCCGTTTACGCCCAAAACACAGATTGGTGGGAAATAAGTTTAGAAGAACTCAGTTTCACAGAACAATTCCTCTTATCACTGATAGGTTATGGACATTCTCAAGAAGATTGGAATTCTTGCTTTGGTTTCATTCCTCATAAATTGGTAACAGTGGATAAAATCAATTGGGATAAACTTTCATTACTTTGTCAACAAACAACATCACCTTTGTCTCTACTTTATGATGCAATATCCATCATTGACCACAGCACAGAATGTATTTGGTTAAATGTAACTCATGAAGAATATGTCTCCTTTGATTGGGAACAAGCAGTGCTGAAATATTTAGCCGAACAATGGCAATTATGCCAAACATATTGCCAGAAAATGACAGAGTTTTCAGAATGGATTGAATCTTCTATTGACCATAGAAAACAGGTAATCAAACTATGGAACAAAGCACGGTATTAACTAACATTTTACCTCAACTCAACATTGGTGATATCTCACATTCAATTATTAACCAAACTACTCATGCAGAAACACTAGCACATCTGTTATTTCTGCCAGGACAATACCTTCTAGTTTATAAAGAAGGAGAAACAACAAATTACAAATTTATCGCTCCTGCTGCGTTGAGAGAAGCTTTTGCTGCTGAACCCATTGACTCAGGTTATTTACCAACAAATACCGTGAGGTGGGGAAGATGCCATAAAGGAGAATGGTTAGTGCAGTTTTATCCACCACAATGTTATTGCATCTCCTTGGAAAATACAACTTTTAAAATACCTATGCCGGGGTTAATCTTTGCCGGATGTAATCGTCAATATTGGATTTGGGCTATTAAGAAATTCGAGCAAAATTCTCCCCTGTTTTATGCACCTTTACCAAACGTGATGGAGAACGGTTCTATCTGTTTTGGTGAAAATTCTGTTCCCAATTGTTCCCCTGAAAATATCATGCAGGTATGGCAATTGTTTTGGCATAGTGCTTTTAATCAAGATTCAGTGCAGGGTAAATCTAAATCATATCCTGAAGATGTGCGATCGCATTTACAACAACTACACAACAACAAGTCTAAAAGATACCCCACACGGGATTTAGTGCCTTGGGGTAACAAAACCATTACCACTGCAATTGAGCAGATTATCTCATGACTATACCTGCGCTCATCAATTATCAATTTGCCACCAGCACCGATTTACCACCAATAACAGGCAAAATGATGGAATACTGGGTAGCTGGGAACGGAGTGTTTATTCGTGCTGCACGTCAAGGACTATCTGCGTGCTTTCCTATCAACCAATGCAGTATTCGCGGTTTACCCCATCTCACACCCTACTTTCACCTGCAATATCCCTTGGTTTCCGCTAGGTTAACGTTGCAAATTTTACAGTTAGCTCAAAATGCGGGACACCAAGAAATACTTTTTTATCTCTGCTTTACGGACGGAAAATGGCATCTGCACACCCCAGAACAAACTGCTACATCTACCAGTGTAACTCCAGTAGAGGCAACGAGCTTATCATATCAGACTGCGATGATTGAGATACACAGTCACCACAGTATGAGCGCACAATTTTCTACTACTGACGACGAGGAAGAATCTGGAAAATTTAGAATCTTTGCTGTTTTGGGTGAGATTTTCACTAATCCCCATATCTGCGTTCGTTTGGGTACATACAGCCACTTTTGGTATATCCCTGCTAACTGGGTATTTGAGTTACCAAGCTGTTTAACATCCAATTCAGTAGCATCTATATGATTACAGCTATTTTCAGGTAAACCACAGTTTTTGTTTCGCGCAGAGACGCAGAGGAACAAAGACACAAAGGAATCAATGTGTGATTTAAATAGTTGAAAACGGCTGTAAATAACCACAGAGACGCAGAGAACGCAGAGGTGAAGATTCAAGAAATAATACCGCTACAAAACAAATTGGATGTCACAGATATTACACCATGATGAAATTAGACCTATCTTTTGCTCATTCTGTCCCGCTTATGCTACCCGCACATAATCACGTTGAGTTCATAATTGTGGGTGCTGGTGGGACGGGTGGTTTTTTGATTCCGTCCGTTGCTAGACTGATGCTAGAGATTGAAGCAAACAGCAATAAAACAGCTTCTTGTATAATTGTAGATCCAGATATCATTGAACCTAAAAACATCCCCCGACAGAATTTTCAACAGTCTGAGGTTGGGTTATACAAAGCCGAAGTTCTAGCAGCTAGATACAGTTTAGCATTGGGAGTGAAAATTGGTGCGTTGGCGAAGTCCGCCGAAGGCATCGCTAAACCATTCACTAAAAAGATTATATCAGTCAGATGGCGTAAATTAACAGTGATTATCGGTTGTGTAGATAATGCTGCTGCGCGTGCTGAAATTAGCAGTTGCTTAGACCAAAATTACTCAGATTCTCCACCACAAATTTGGTGGTTAGATTGTGGTAATCATGCTAATTCTAGTTCTGGACAGGTAGTACTTGGTTCTACTAACGAATTTACTTTAGAAAGTGCTTTTGATAATCTTCAAAAACCTAACTTTTGCATTAATCTTCCCAGTCCTTCTAGACAACATCCAGAACTACTAACACCATTACCTGAAGAATTAAATTCAACACCGTTGTCCTGTGCTGAAATTCAAGCACGAAACCGCCAAAGCTTATTTGTTAATCAACAAGTAGCTGTTATTGCTGCGGAGTATTTGCTGGCATTAACATTAACTGGAGGTTTGAGAAAATTTGCAACCTATTTCCATAATACTACAGGTTCTTGTCGTTCACTATATACCTGTGTAGATTCTCTGAAAAAGTTTACAGATGAGGAAATAGTTCCACAAAATCGTTCAGTTTTAGTTTAGCAATACAGCATCAAATTACTCTCGCTGACGCGCTTCTCTCTTGGATAAATCCAAGGGAGAAAATTATTTATAAGACTTACGCAAAAAATCTTTTAAAATCTCATTTTTTGTGTATTTTAGGTCTTTGTAACTAACCACAGAGGCACAGAGAACACAGAGAATGAAAGTTTTAGCAATTTTGTGTGAGGCTAAAAAGAATACTGAAATCCATTGATTTATCTGTGTACCCTGCGGGAAGCAAGCTACATCTGCGTTTATCTGCGTTTAATTATTCTTAATATTTGGCGTTGCTGATTGAAAATATGAATATACCTCACGCAAAGAATCAAAGTTCAAGATTTAGCTTTTTTGAAATTTATAGCAATCCTAAATAAGATATGAACACCTCTTTTTTTCTACCTCTGCGCTCTCTGCGTCTCTGCGGTATGGCTAACGCCACGCTCCGCGAACGTTTTAAAAACTCCGTGATGCCTCCAGCACACTACGTGAACATAAATCAAATAGGATTGCTATATATCCAAATTCAGCAACGCCTGATGCTTTATTCTATACAGCTTCATATTAATTTGGCATTAAAAGATATTTTTGTAAGTCTTGAGAAATATTTGCAAGGCGAAAAAGCAGCTACAAAATATCTAAAACCTGTTTCAAAAGTTGAAATTAAAATACCACAAATAAAATCAATGCTCAACATTACTAAAGTACAACTGAGTGCTAGTGGATGGACTCTAAATATGCTTTCACCCAGAGTTGCTACCATCACCAGTCCTTTGGGACAAAGAAAAGTCACATATTTCGGTTTTGAAACTGAAGAAAAGGCACTCCAATTTAAACAATGGCTAATTGAAAATACCACTAATTCCTCTACTTATGTAAGAAAAGCAGAGCGGTTAAGTCAAAACTGGGAATGTAAATGTTGGAATGTACCAACAGAGTTAATAATTCAAATTGCCGAACTTGATATCAACGAACAAACTCAGCTTCAAAATCAACAAAATTAGTCCAAACAATAAATTATTTGACACCAAAACGACTAATTTATTATGCGCTACGCGCTAAGTATTTGATGATTTTAATCAGAAGGCGTAATCTCTATTTTAGATTAGGTTTCTAATTTTATAGAGGTGTATATCAACATAATAATGTATACACAAAACGCCTTTATTGTCAATTAAATCATCATATTTTCTGGCTAAAAATTGTACAATCTCTATCAAACCATGAAACTATCCCATTCATTTACAGCCAATATTACGAAAGACACTTATGTCAGTTCATATAACAATGGTAATAACCAATCTTGTTCATTTTTTGAAAATGGAGAAACCGTAACATTAAATTTTAATACTGATTGTCTTCATCAAATACGAGAAACTATCAAAGTTCTTCAACAAATTTATCAATCTCTTTCTCAACAACGACAACAGCAAATTACAAATGAGATTGAACAGTTAAATACTCATAGTCTCATCCCAGTTTCTCCAAATAATAACGGCAAATCTCACACAGTAGAAATAGGTTGATAAACAGACCTTTTTTATTGATTTACACAATAATTTGTAATAAATTACCACTTCAACCCAAGCAAAGGATGAAAAGCCGTAAAAATTGAGAAGATTTCATCTGTAATAAAACGCTAACACCTTTTATGTTGGTGGTTTTTAGCGATTAATAATTGGAACTTACCAAACATGATTTCTAGAAAATAACTACTCTGTATACAAAATACAGGGTGAATTAAGGTGTTTAGTGACAAACTAAGCACCTCTTATTTCATGGCTTTATTGACATCAAATTGAACCAAAATTATGAAATTCACAATTTCTCAAAAAGACCTCGCTGATACCCTTAACTTGGTTAGTTACGCTGTACCTAACAAACCTCATCACCCCATTCTCAACAATATATTATTGGTTGCGGATAAGCACGAACAACAAATTTTAGTGACTGCTTTTGATTTGAGTTTAGGAATTCGCGTTCAATGCAAATCTAGAATAGAACTAGAAGGTAAAATTGCCTTACCTGCTAAATTATTCACCCAAGTAATTTCTAGTCTTCCTAAACAAGATATTACTCTAGAAATTGTAGATAATGCAGCAATTATTACTCACTCTTGCGGTAAATGTCGAATTCAAACAGTTAGTCCTCAAGAGTTTCCATCTTTACCAGAAAATGAAGGTAAGAATATTATATTACCAGCAATTAAGTTGTTACAAGCATTAGAAGGAACATTATTTGCTGCTAGTCATGATGAAAATAAACAAGTTTTAGCTGGAGTTCATTTTCAATTTACTGATAGTAGTTGGGAAGCAGCAGCAACAGATGGACATCGGTTAGCAGTTGTTTCTGGTACAATAGAAATAGATGAAGAATTGACAGAAACTGCACAAAAAGAAGCTGATTCAAATACAGTAGAAATCACAATTCCTCAACCTACATTAATAGAATTACAAAAGATTTTGGGTACTGTAGGAGATAACAGCGAATGTACTATTAACATCGACAATGGAATTGCGGTATTTACATTACCCAATATCCAAATTACCACCAGATTATTAGAAGGAGATTATCCCAAATATTCATCTCTAATTCCCCAACAATTTCAACATCAAGTTATTGTTGATAGGAAATTATTAGATCATGCTCTAAAAAGAGTGGGAATTGTAGCTGACCAAAAGAATAAGATTGTCAAAATTATCTGTGACTACCAGCATCAACAAGCTACTTTATCTACTGAATCTTCAGATATTGCTGGTGCTGTGGAATCTTTAAATATTAAACCTCAAGATGGTTATCAGCAACAATTAGTCATGGGTTTTAATATCAAATATATGGAACAAGCTCTCAAATTCCTACCTACAAATGAGGTGTTGATTAATATCAACCAAACTACAACTCCTGTGGTTATTACTCCTGTTGATGGTATTCTCAATCAATTAATTTTGGTAATGCCAGTTCAACTTATTAATAATAACAGCACAACAATGGAAGAAGATACTTCAGATGATGAAGAAGTTATCGTCACAGAAAATATTTGCTCTGGAACTGAAGTAAATGAGGAAATAAATGTAGCTGCTGAAAGTGGGAATACGGAAGAAGTTGTTAAGGAGAAAAATAATCTGATGAACACAGATTCTTCTCCACAGAAAAACACAGCAAACACTAAAACTAATTCTCAAACTTCTGCAAATTCTACTTCTAAACCTAGAGGAAGAAAAAAGAAAGTTGCTGCTGCATAGGGTCAAAAGAGGCAGGGGAGCAGGGTGCGGGGGGCAGGGGGGAAGAATGGAAGACTGAGACAGAGCTTTTAGAGAACTCCACAAAAAAGATGATCCAAATTTCTGCAACTAAAATGACCTTTCCTCCCCCTGCTCCCCGCTCCCTGCCCCCCTGCTCTCAAAACAACGGGATATTTTTTTATTTGGAAGTCTCTTACTCCACCCCAGTCCAATCGCCCTGGAAGGGCAGCTTCGTACCGATGTTTCGCTTTGCTGCACACAGAGAGGGAAAGCTTCCCCTGCGAGAAAGCCCCGTTCCCCTCTGCCTCTTCGGTGACTGAATCAAAAATTGCAGTGGTTGAGATTTAGCTAATACTAATTCTGTATAAAGATGAGCCACATTTGTCTTTCCCCCTACCCCCTGCTCCCTGCTCCCCTGCCTATTTTCACACCCCAAGTTTATTACTAATACATAAGCTTGGGGAAATTCAACATATCTGCATTTGAAAAACATGACATATCAACCACTTCACCTGAAATATCGCCCTCAGTCCTTTGCTGAACTTGTTGGTCAAAGAGCGATCGCAACTACTCTCACCAATGCTATCACATCCCAACGAATTGCCCCGGCGTACTTATTCACTGGACCCAGAGGTACAGGTAAGACTTCCAGCGCCCGCATTTTTGCCAAATCTCTCAATTGTCAACATGGTAATTCTCCCACTCCCTGCGGCCAGTGCAATTCATGTACCAGCATCTCCAAAGGCTTATCTCTGGATGTGGTAGAAATAGATGCTGCTAGTAACTCTGGTGTTGAAAATATCAGACAAATTATTGACCGCACCCACATTATACCTATCAACAGCCGCTACAAGGTGTTTGTTTTAGATGAAGTGCATAGCCTCAGTTCACAAGGATTTCAGGCTTTACTCAAAACCTTGGAAGAACCACCAAAAAATGTAGTGTTTATCCTCTGCACCACAGAAATTCACAAAGTTCCTGCAACAATAATTTCTCGTTGTCAAAGGTTCGATTTTAAAAGAATTGGTGTTGGGGATATGATACAACACCTCAACCAAATTGTAAATGAGGAATTAATTGATATTACTCCAGAAGCATTACGTCTCGTTGCACAAATTTCTTCTGGTTGTTTGCGGGATAGTCAATGTTTATTGGATCAATTGAGTTTACTAAATATGACTATTGACCAAAATTGGGTGTGGGAAATGGTGGGAAATGTGCCTGAATATGAATTGCTAACAATGGTGGAAAGAATTGCTGAAAATGATAGTAATTCAATCATTACCATTATTCGGAATTTGTTGGAATGGGGTAAAGAACCTTTAGTAATTCTGCAAAATCTCACCAGCTTTTATCGAGATATGTTGATTGCTAAAACATCTCCTAGCAGTAAGGAAATGGTAATGTTAACTGAAGATACTTGGCAACAATTGTGTCAAATAGCTAAAACTTGGGAAACTACAACTATTTTAGCAGGACAGCAGCACTTGAGACAATGTGAAGTGCAAATCAAATTATCTACTCAACCACAGTTATGGTTAGAGGTTGCTATTTTAGGTTTACTACCTGCTGCTAATTCTACAGATTCGAGTCAATTTATTCCCATTGCTGAAAATCCACCTTGGACGAATTGGAAAACACCTGCTGATGCGATCGCTTGGGGACAACAGAAGTTACCAAATATGAGTCTTGAATCCCTGCAAGAACATTGGAATTCTTTGATTCCAGTCAATGGTAAAAAAGCTCCTATTTGGGTAGAAACGGTACAACAGTTATCCTCTTCTCGATAAAAGATTATCAATAAAAATTGAAAATTCAAAATTAGCTATTCAACTAGATACAGCACTTTTGGAGTAAATGAGGTACACCAATTTTAGAACGTAGTTTTAAAACTTAAAGTTCAATCGGTTACTGTACCTCATAAACCTCGAATCTGCTGTAATTACTACTTCCTTCTTGCTATCAGTTTACCTATCTCCTTGCTTTTCTCTTTTCTTATCTTCTTCCTTCGTGTTCTTCGTACCTATGCCTACGGAAAGCTTCGCAAACGTGGTTCATTCAATCAGTATTTTCTGGAAGAAAAGGAGTAATTAGTCATTCGTAATAGCTCAGTCTATCTATTTCAAATTATTTGTTACCATTGGAGTAATAATCATGCAAATATCTTGTCAATTTAAAAGTGGAGAATCATGTACACAAAGTTTAAATACTTTAGAGGAATTATGTGAATTTGTCAAAAATCACCCGGTATCCTCTTACAATTTCCACGTTAATTCTGTGATTTACCAACTGTTGAAAATAACAACCTGTGAATGGCGTGAACATCCGAAAATTCTCCTGAATGTTCAAGGAAAAGTCTTACCTCAAGAACTGACGATTACACATTTAGACGACTTTCACTATTTCTTATATCAGTATCCGTCACCACAATATTTACTGGAAATCAATTCTGCACTTTTCAAAATGCAAAAGATAGGAACTATTGGTAAGTAACCAACACCAAAAATGAACATTAATTACAATCATCGTCATTTTATCAGCAAAAGCGATAATCAAATTACTGTTGCTGAAGATAAATTAAACATCTTCTACACAGATGATACAGTTTATCAATCCTGGCAACCTTTACAGACTATTAAACCTTACAATGCCCTGAAGCAAATGGTTATTGACATTGAAACTTCAGGGCTGATTCCCAGTAAAGATAGAATTTTCGCTATTGGTTGTATGAATGAATTGGGCGAGTATTTTGTATTTATGGATGAAAATGAATCAAAATTACTCTGCCAATTTATTTCCTATTTTCAGTCTATATCTCCTGATCTAGTTCTCACATACAATGGTACAGATTTTGATTTTCCATTTATCATTACTAGATGCCTAATCAATAACATATCTCATCCATTTACTATTTCTCAGCAATCGAGAATTATCAAGACAGCACAGGTATTTGGTAAACCTATGAATATTTCCGAAATATTCATCAGCAACAGCCAACATATTGATGTGTATATTTGTGTCCTGAGATGGGATTTTGTTAATAAAGCTTTATATCAACATTCCCTCAAAAGTGCAGTTATAGAAATGGGATTGCGAGAATCTGCTAGGTTGGTTTTAACTCTCCAAGAAATTCAACATTGTTGGGGTGAAGGTGCAGGTTCTCAAGGATGGGAAAAAATCAGAAAATACCTAATTTATGACTTGGAAGATACGAAATTAATTGCTGATAAATTAGTGCCTTCCTATTACTATGAATCGCTGATAGTACCAGGTATGAATTTACAACAACTATCGCTCACTGGTAATGGTACTAAATGGCAGCGAGTTTTAGAAAGACAATATCCAGGTTACAAACCAACTGCTGATCTGAAGTTGAAATTTGAGGGAGGACTGGTAATTTCTGTACCAGGTTTACACAAACACATTGCCAAAATTGATGTTTCCAGTCTATATCCCAGCATTATGCTTAAATATGGTATTTGCTCCCGCAAGGATACGCAACGAGTGGGTTTAAGTATTCTCAATTATCTCACCAGAGAACGACTCAGACTCAAAGAATTAGGAAAAGCTGGAGATTTAGCTGCTAAACAAGCTGAAGCGGCTCTCAAAGTGTTAATCAACTCGTTGTTTGGCTTTTATGGGACTTCTGGTGTTGGTTTTAACGATATGGAAGCTGCTGCACTGGTTACAGCTTATGGTAGACGGATTTTGCGATTCATGATTGATGTGATTGAAAAAGCGGGAGGTATCCAGGTTGAAAGTGATACTGATGGTGTGTTCTTCTCCCACTCTGAACCTCTGCTGATATTTGAAAAGCTTCAAAATGCTTTACCTACTGGTATCAAAATTGAGTTGGAAATTCTTGCTAAAGCGATGTTTGTTCCCTCTAGAGGAGCTAAGAATTATATTATCTGGCATGAAGATGGTAAAATAACTACTAAGGGTTCATGGCGGAAAAGAGACCGTTCTCGTCTAGAAAAGGAGTTTCCTTTGAACTACTTGACACAATATCTTCTGTCAAAGGCTAAGGCAGAACAATATTACCAGGAATTAACCAAGGTTATTCGTTCTGGTGATTTTCCTGTGGAACAGTTACAGGTTACTCGGAAAATTAAGAAAGGTGAAAAGGCTCTTTTGGTTCTGGGTAATACTGGGGATGTTGTGACTTTTTATCAAGGAATTACGGGGTTGACTAATTCTGAAGCCTATTCCAGTGGGTATTATTTGGAGTTGCTCGCTAAAAAACGAGATGAGTTACTTTCGGTTGTTGAGCCTCAAGGTGATGTGGGAAAGCAGTTGAGTCTGTTTTGAGTGGGGGATTATACTAATGATGAGAGCGATCGTCTATGGGATTTGAGGGGGCGATCGCTTGTCTACCGTTATATCTCAGGGGCTTTGGATTGAGTGTCAAAAGTTTGTTTCTAGGGGCGATCAGTGGTATAGTTCAAAACCAAGAGCAGTTTAATGTTGACGGGCGATAACCATTGGACAGGAAAAAGCGTTTTATACATAAGGAGTGCCGTGAGTTCTGACAGATTTCCCGAATCTGGTTATGCAAACAGGTTTGTTATTAACGCCTTGGTAGTATTTTCAATCTTAGTAGGACTCTCGCCCTATTTTATATTAGTTAAGCGTAATGAATTATTAATTAATCTCACGTTGAGTGTACTGATTGTTCCTATCTTATCAGTTAAAGTTAAATCATTTCAAACTCTTCGTGAAAGGGTGCCTAGACCCATCGAGTTTCTACTGGGTGGCATCAGTTCTACTTTTTGGTCAGCCGTTGCAAGTTTCATGGGAGGCATGATATACTGGCTGATTATTGATGTAATTATTGTTGCAAAATACACATTTACCCAGTTTGGCTTAGACGTTCAAGTTGAGCTAGAATTGCTTGCTTTCTACCTTAGCCTTTTATTTGTGATTGTCTATGAATATAGAACAATCCACTTCGTTACTGACTTACTTGTGAAGCAACTATATCTGTATCCTCAAATAGCTGATAATAGATCCGGTTCTGAGCAGGTAGCCCAGTTATGCATAGTAGGTATTTTTGTTTTTTTAATTTTTGCTTATGTTAGGCTCATAGGCATATATTCAACAAGTTCGTGGCTTACTTTTTGCTCATTGCTAGCTCTTATAAAGATAAGTTATCAATTAGCAAGATACAACTTGCTAATACCAAAAATATTACAAGAAAGAGCTATGGCTGCTGTCGAAAAACTCTTTGAGGTGAGTGGGTACGATGTGAATTCGTCGTTTAGAACGAACGATATAGGAATTGACCCTCTTCTGACTGACGTTAAATTTCTTGCCCAAGAAAGAAAGCGTTCATTTGCTGTTGAGGTAATCATAGCTAGTACCGCTAAAGTTACATCTGAGGCAGCAATATTTTCCCTTCTTACTGCCTCTTGGACTTTAACCAGATTTTTCCAGAACGAAGAAGAGAAGGACAAATATTCTTCTTATGTTAAACCTTTATTTGTTTTTGTTGCTTCAAAGCAATTTCCATCACTTAAAAATCTTGACAAGATTATTTGGCTTGAAGAAGAAACAGACCTACAGGTCATCACGATTGACAGTTGGAATAAGATTAAGCGGATATTGGAATTGAAGAATCTCGAGGAACTGCAATTAAAAGCAGACGAAGATTTCAAAATTCCAAGAGCCTCCAATTATAATAAACGAGGCTCCTCCAAATCTGTAAAACGAAAAATAAGTATAAACATGATTGAAGCAATAACTGAGCCATTTATTGAGAGATTTGAGAGCAAGGAAGTCGGGACGGATAGAAAAGAGGGAAGCAAAAAAACAGGGAAAAACATGAAATGAGCAAAGATGTGTCTCTTCGCACAAAATACAATAAACTACAAAATTTAGGTCTGCCCGATTTACACTTTAAAGTGAAAGACTATGAATTCACCAATGACAAGGATAAGTTTATTTGCACTCAATTATATCATGAGAATGATAAGGATAAGGAGCGCTTATTGCTTAGATTGCCTTCCAATGATCTTAAGAAAGCCAAGGAAATAATCTCTCTCGAATTGTTTGAAATGATGCAAAAAAAAACAATTATGATATATCTTCACCCTCCTGAACCTCTTCTTCCTTCTATTCAAAGTTTACTTGATTCAGGATTAAGGTTTGGAATCAATTTTAAGAAAAGAGCCTTTAGTTCGATTGACGAGCTAGAAAAATTTCGACTTACTTTAATGAAAGTTGTTGCTAAGGACAATTCCTTTAAGGAAAGTTTAGATATCATTATACTAAAAAAATTAAAGTATTGTTTGGGTTTGGAAGAACCGCCTAGCCTCTGTGGAGAACTAATAACTCTTCAAAACATTGTTGAAAAAATATTTGTTGATGTGAAAGATCCGGAACTGAAACTGAAAGCGCTCATAACATACGTAAATCCATCTTTACTGGAGTACTTTAAAGGTATCAATAATAAGGAAATCTACAATTCTGAAAGAATAGCTTCCGTAATAACTATTAATTTATTTGATAGAGATGAGAAATACGGTGGAATAAGACCTTTTCTTGAGGCGCTACCAGGTATTCCTCCACTAAATTCTACAGAAGAAGATTCAATAGAAAAGGACAAAAATAATGTAAAAAGAATGATCAATGAATACTTCTCTGATTCTGCGTCAGGTTCCTCAGTAGAGGAGAGTAAACCCCAATCGTATCAAGATGGGTTTTTGTCTATAAAAGAGCGACGTGAGTTGATAGCAATTCTTCATAAGAATAGATTTTTTCAAACCCGTAAAGATATAGAATCTTTCCTTTTGAATGAAATTTATATTGATCCTCCAGATGTAACTAATATTCTGCTTCCCCTTACTGAAAACTATTTACACCCCTTCGTTATAGCAACCCTTATGGTTGATGAATTTGAAAAAAAGAGAACTAATTTGTTAGGTAATATCCTGAAAGCTCTGCTCGATCAATATCGCACTGATTTTAATAAGAATGAGGAAAGATTTATGTATGATTTAATGGAGAAGAAAAAATGGCACGTTGATTGGCTCAAAACTTTCTGTAATAATCATTTACGAGTCATAGAATAAGTTAGCCATACTCCGTAAATGAAGAATTTTCCAATTGATTAGAGGGTAGGTTCCTCACCGCTCTGCGGTAAAAAGGACAAGCTGTAATCCAAAACTTTAGGTTCGACAGTAGATCCTATTCCATACCTTGTTAGTGTAAATTAGAGTTCATTGATTCTTCACCTTATTATATATGACGCGTTTATTATCCAATCCAGACAGAGATAGGTTGAAATCCATCATCTCTGAGTTACCGGACTTTAGTATAGTAACTAGCAGAATAACATTTATCGAGCAGGCAGGCCTAAGTGAGTTTAAGAAGAACAATCCAGATTTTTATCTTCCAAATCCCGGGCTTGCAGCAGGTAGTTTTATTCTACGCCTTGAAAACTTCGGCTACGAGTGGAATGGACGAGAAAATCAAACTCACCATCCTCTAGGTTCACTGTTGGAATTTTTACTAGATGACTTTTCTAACGCAATAAACCCCAAGAATGCCCGCTTTATCTCAGATTTAATTATTAAACATAAATTAATTAAGGAAACCTATGTCAAAGATAATGTGGGACATATTGCATTTTTGAAGAAAACACATGGTGATCCTGGCGAGCTAATTCCTATATCTCTTCATGAAGGAACACCGCCTTCTACTGAATCAGGTGTTTTGGATAGCAAAAATCGGAGTACTGAGGATTTTGAATTAAAGAGCGTGACTAATACAACAACATTACTAAGTAATGCTGAAGAGAACATCAAGAAAAACAAGGACACTTTAGATGAAATCATCCGTATTGTTTTCAGTATAGATGAACTTGAAAGATTTATTACCTTTTACATGAATACTAAGCCCCAAGACATCAGGGCTTCCAATGCTGGACTTGAGTTTATTCAGGCTACATTGGCTTACTTTGAGCGACATAAAAAACTAGCTAATGTGGTTATGGGGATGCGCCAATGGCGTCCTAATGATCAAGAACTTTATTCGTATTCGATGAAAGTTGGGCTGGCTGCAAAAGTCATTCCCCCAGAAATACCAAATTTTGATCTCGAATCAATCATCCATCAAGAGACGGGAATCCGCAATTTAATGCAGTGGCGGTCAAAGCTTGGAAAAATAGAGAACCAAGTTTGTTTAATTAAATTGAAGAAAGATGAAAATTCCAAATCCATTCCAAATGGTACCGGATTCCTGATTGGCGACAATCTTGTTTTGACCAACTGGCATGTAGTCAACCATTTTATTGACACAAACGGAAAGCCAAAAGCAATAAAATCAGATTCGATTTCCGCTCATTTTGGTTTTTTTGCTGAGTTAGATACAAATCAAGACCAGGCTGGCATCACATATTTGTTAGATCAAGCTTCCTGGCTGGTAGCTCACAGTCCTCAAGAAGAACTTGATTACGCATTATTGAGACTAGAAAGAAACGCAGCAGAAGCAGGTGGTCTGGAAAACCGACCTCAAGATAGCAACATGGCAAAACGAGGGCATATCGCTATGTTAGATGAAATTTCGGTAAGAGAGCAAATGCCACTATTTATAATCCAACATCCAGGTGGTAAACCAATGGGAATTGCAGTCGATCGCGTCTCGAAAATAGAAAATGAGAGGAACCGAATTCAATATGTTACCAATACAGACCGAGGATCTTCAGGTTCTCCTTGTTTTGACGCAAATTGGAATTTAGTTGCCTTACATCATGCTGGTGGGTTGCAAAGATTAACTGGAGAGGTGAACCAGGGAATTCCAGTCGACAAAATATTTGCATCTCTTAAAAGTAAGAATATCGACTTGAGCTAATTATTGATATCAACACATAGTGAAATACTGGGAGATGCAATGACAAGTTTAAACTTGGAGAGAGTTATCGAGGCAATGTTCGCCATTTGGCACGAGTTGCCTGAACTACTTAATGAACGATGGGAATCATTTGAAACAGATTTATTTGAGTTTTTAAAGACAGATGCAGCCAACAAAACCAATGATCAGGTTGCACAGGAAATTCTTGAGAAATTTGGAAAGTACGAACAAGCATTGAAACTTCTTGATTCCAAATATGAGGAATTATCACCTAAACTTTATGAGGGAGTAGAATCAATATCAGCCAAATACGAAATTATCCCAGTATATTTCGCCACTCCTCGTCACTACGATAGCTCCAAAAAGTTAGACCAACAGTTTACTGAACGCCGTGGTGATGGCTCTCTTAATTATGGAGTAGCTGAAGTATCTATTCCTCCTGATCGCCGCATGGGAAGTCTTAATCAACCACCATTTTGGAGATCCGAGGATATAGATAAGGATATGACAATCTATTCACTCACTAAACTATCTCAGTCAGAGTTTTCAGCACAAGCCAATAACGCATTCAGCGACGCACAACAGCGAGAGGGAATGGTGTTCGTACATGGTTATAATGTAACGTTCAAGGCAGCGCTACTACGGACAGGTCAACTTGCCTATGATCTTGCTTTCAAAGGACTACCTTTGTTATTTAGTTGGACATCCACTGGGCGTTTTCTGGGTTATCCAGCCGACGAAGAAAATGTCAAATGGTCACAGCAACTTCGACATTTTGAGAGTTTTCTAGAGTTCTGCCTTAATGAACTGAAGTTGGATACGATACATCTCGTCGCTCATAGCATGGGTAATCGCATCTTGACGGAGACTTTGACGCAAATTATTAACGTCCAAACCAAAAGTAAGCTTGGTCAAGTTATCTTTGCAGCCCCAGATGTCGATGCTGATACCTTTAAAAATCAAGCAGCATCCTTTCCATCTAATGCTGCTCGATACACACTATACACATCCAAACATGATCTTGCAGTGAGACTTTCTGAGTTGTTGCATGGTAGTTATCCTCGAGCAGGAAAGTTTGAGGATGAAAATGATGTCGTTATCGTTAACCCTGTCGAAACTCTTGATGCTTCAAATCGTCGTACCGATTTCGTGGGTCACAGCTACTTTAGCGATAACACATCAATTGTTTCCGACATATTCCAACTATTTCAACATAACTCTAGTCCAGATGACAGATTTGGTTTAAGAAGTAAAACTCTACAGGATGGTAAGATGTGGATTTTCAGTAAGTTATAGTGGGCTAGACTGTGGTCGGGTAGCAGGACTATATCGCTATAATCCCGCCCCTTCAGAACCGGACGTATTTAACGGGATCAGTCAATGAAATGGCACTTTCGTTGACTGCTCTCCCGTGCAGACAAAATCATACTGAGTTTAGAGCTAACGCTCATGTACGACAATACAATTGCCGTACTACCATGCCAACATACCTGTACTTTGGTGAAAACGAATTCTTTCTAAATCGCGCCATCAAACGACTAAAAACCCACACTCTAGATCAACAATGGGCAAACTTTAACTATACAGAATACCCCCCAGAATCTAAAGAAACAATTCCTCAAGCATTATCCGATCTCATGACACCACCAGTTGGGAGTGGAGGAAGATTAGTACATTTACCCAACAGCACATTACTGGGAGTTTGTTCAAAAGAAATTTTGTTGCAGTTGGAGTCCATTCTCCCCAAAATTCCCTCAACAAATACCCTCCTGATCACCAACACTCACAAACCTGACGCGAGAAATAAATCAGTCAAACTCCTACTGGAGTACGCACAGGTAAAAGAATTTCCTCTCATTCCCCAATGGCAAACCCAAGCATTGATACAGCAAGCTCACACTTTAGCTGATGAAGTAGGTGTAACACTCACTACTGATGCCTACAAAGTATTGATAGATTACACAGGCAATCATACACGACTGATATTCACCGAACTAGAAAAACTCAAAACCTATGCTTTGGGTAAAACAGTCAATGGGGATATGGTGAAAGAATTAGTGTCAGAAAGTGCTGCTAATAGCTTACAACTAGCCAACGCCATTCGCTTGGGTAACATTGCTCAAGCATTAGAATTTGTTGAACACTTAATTAACTGTAACGAACCAGCTTTAAAGATTACCGCTACCCTGACTACTACCTTTCGCACTTGGCTAACAGTCAAACAGATGATCATCACCGGATGTCAAGACGACAATACAATAGCCCAACTCGCAGACGTGAAAAATCCCAAACGCTTGTATTACATACGCCAAGAGGTTGCTAATTGTTGTGTAAACAAGCTGAAAAATAGTTTGAAAATGCTGTTGGAACTAGAGCTAATGCTGAAATCTGGTGTAGATGAAAAACTCGCCTTGCAAACTCAAATTATCAAACTTTGCTCGTAGGTACTTCTTGCAAATGCAATAGACACCTCGGAAATTTAACCTAAAATGCTCCGGTTGTTGGAAGGATATTAAATTTCTGGAGATGTCTAATCAACAATTTCCAAAACTCAAAAAATGAAGCAACTTGATCTACTTCATCTCACAACAGACCTTTCTGTTTCTGAACCTTCTCAAAGTATAGATTCCGAATTTACACAGCCAATTGCAGAAAAATGGCAATTATCAAAAATCATTGGTCAAAATTTAGCAGTATCTTTACTCAAAGGTGCAATTACACATAACCGAATTGTCCCTGCTTATTTGTTTGCTGGAGCAGACGGAGTAGGAAAATCCTTAGCGGCTAAATGCTTTATCGCTGAAATTTTCAACATCCAAAACCTAGCTAACTGTCCTGATATTTTATGGGTTGAACCAACATACCTACACCAAAAACAGTTATTAAGTGAGAGTGAAATAGCAACTTCTGGGGTACGGCGAAAAACTCCATCCCAAATTAGAATTGAGCAGATTCGAGAAATCACCCAATTTCTGGCTACCTCCCCTCTAATTGCACCTTACAAAATTGTGGTAGTAGAAAATGCTGAAAGAATTCCACCCACTACTGCTAATGCACTCCTGAAAACTTTGGAAGAGCCAATATCCGGCACAATTATCCTCATTTCATCCCAACCCCAAAGGTTACTTGCTACAATTACCAGCCGTTGCCAACTGATTCCTTTCCAGCGACTAAACAACGCCCAAATCACCACAGTTTTAGAAAATGTGGGACGTTCTGAAATTCTCAATCACCCAAATATTATACAGTTTGCGGGTGGTTCTCCTGGAATAGCGATTGCCTGCGGCACTGCGCTCGGCGCAATCGCTTACCATGATCAACTCCAATCTATCCCACAATCAATTTTGCAACAACTAATTCAACCACCTAGCAATCTGTTAACGGCGTTAAGTATTGCCAAAGATATTGAAGTGCAATTAGATTTTCATCAACAACTATGGCTGATAGATTACCTGCAATATTGCTGGAAGGCATTTCTCAGTGATCAAAATTGGCTGTTGAAATTGGAAGATGCCAAAAACTCTCTGTTAAAAATGGCCTCTCCCCGATTAGTATGGGAAGTTTTACTATTTCCTGACTAATACCAAAAACTACATTTTCAACGCAGTCTGTCTAAACATCATCAAAGATACCAAAAACGTTTTTGGATAAAAGGATTGCGCTATGCGCTCTTGTGGTGAACTAAATCAAACAAAAAACCATGAGTGCCATTATCAATAATTACCGTCAATTGGATGTAGCATTTCTCCTACTCAATGACTTGACCACAAAACTCCGCACGGCTGGGGCAAGAATCTCAGTTAGGAAAGTGGGAAATTTCCACAGAATCACTGTTTTGAAAGAACCCACTGTAGCCAGTATTGAGCAAATTCTTGGTGACACAAGCAGGGATACAGAAACGCCTAACCTCAGTAGTAATGATGCAATTACTTCACCCTCTGAAAGCACTCCGTTACCAGATGATGCTTTTAGTGAAGATGGTGCTAATACAGTACCTACCGTAAACGAAGAGATTGAGGATAATTCAGTAGTGGATACGTTCGCTCAAACATCACCTGAATTTATTACACCACCAGATGATACTCCTGGTGAAGATAGTGGTAATAAAGTACCTACCGTAAACGAAGAGATTGAGGATAATTTAGTAGTTGAGGCGATCACACAAAAGACACTGCCAGAAGCGATCGCTCTACCAGAATCATCTGAATCTATTACACCACCAGATGAAACTCCTAGTGAAGCTAGTAGCGATACTGTAACTGTGGTGAGTGAAGATATTGATCATAGCAGTGACAGTAATGATATTATTCCCTGCGACACAGCAGAACTAATCACCGATTCAACTGATTCTCCTACACCTGATGACTTTTCCTCAGAAATAACAAATATTCCCGATTCTCCAGAATTAGCAAGTTTGGAAGATTTGCAATCACTAACTCTAAAAAGACTAAAGGAGTTAGCCAAATTGCACAAAGTCCCTGGTTTCTCTCGCATGAAAGAAGAGAAATTAGTAACCAAATTGCATGGTTTAGCAACCAAAGAACAAATTTTGTAATAGTCATCAACCTCAAATCTCTAGTAGATTTGGGGTTATTTTTTACGCAGTTTTCCCCAATACAACCAGTAATAAATGCGCTAGGCGCAATCAGGTTTGATACTGGGCTGTATCCAATAAAGCCTCAAATCAGCCTGTAGCAAATCATTCGTTTAGTTGCATAACCGAGAATGCGCTATCGCGCTAATACAGTGAAAAAATAGATTATCCAAGGAAAATAATATGACTCAGCAATACGTCAATAAAGTTGATTTAGTTGGTCGCGTTGGTCAAACACCTGATGTTCGATACTTCGAGTCAGGTGCAATGAAAACATCCTTGACTCTTGCTGTCAAACCTCCCTACAGAAGTGAAAATCCCCTCTGGTTTGATTTAGAACTTTGGGGAAATATTGCTCAAGTTGCAGCAGACTGGGTTCAAAAAGGTTCGACTATTGGGATCACCGGTGAAATAGTCTTTGACAGATGGATAGATAAAAACACCAACGAATCCAGACAAAAGCCCATCATTCGTGTCAGCAATCTAGAACTGATCAGTTCTGCTCAACGTAAGGACTCGAATGAAACCAGTGAAGACCAAGATTCCATAATTAACGCCAACTTCTAGAAAACTAACCACATCCCGCAGCATAACTTTTGTCTGTGGGATGTTGTGGTTAAAAAGCGCAAAGCGCAATTTTTATGAACAATTGACAATTTCATCACAAGGAATAGACCATGATTAACTCAACTCAAACTATTCGACTGCTCAGTATTGATGAAGCTTTTGACAGTCAAGGTGTCAAGATTGTCTATGGTGAATGTGTTTTCTCCTACTATTCAAAAGATGGCGTAGTGGAAGACACAATTCCCTACAGAACCAAGGGAGCAGCAGCAGTTTCCATTGCTGAATCAGGAATTAATGCTACTGGTATCGCTATGGGCTATTTAGATATTAACGTAGTGGATAGCGGTAAGGGATATAAGGAAAAGAAAACTGCTTTGGTTATCCGCACTTTCATCTGCACTACCACTGGTAATCGGAATCCTCTACCAACTGCTACACCTGTTATTCAACCAACTCCACAGGAAAATACTCAACAGCTAGTTGGTGCTGGTGTAGCTACAGCATCTAACAACGGACATTCTCGGAATACTAATATTTCTCACATTCCCTTTTAATGATCTTACTTCTGGCTTGCTGCCAGAGGTATTTTTTTTCTGTGGGCAGATATTTTTTTTTGAAAAAGTGGTTTAATATTTCCAGAAATTGCTGAAAAATCAAATACCACTGGATATCTCTATCAAGACAACAATTAAAAAACTTGATTGGGACATTCTCAATCCACAAGTCCCCAGTACCACTTTGCGGAGGTCAACTCCACCCTTATACCCCCAAGGGAGAAAGTCAAAACCAATACAAAACAATCTTTTCATAGATTGGGAATCGTTTTTTATGCCTGACTGTACTAGCACCAACAAGATTCTGCAAAATTTACGGTAAACTAAAGTGCGAACGATGATTGACTTCGCCAATGCTGTAGGCAATCAAAATCTCTTTTTGATTGTAATTTTTGATAAAAACTCTATTGTAAGGAGACACCGCATGAGTCGCATTATTGCGCTATTTAACCAGTCTGGCGGTGTGGGGAAAAGCACTTTAACAATGAACTTGGGGTATCATTTAGCGCAGCGTCATCCTAACCGTGTGTTGTTAATTGATATGGACCCACAAGCCAGCTTGACCACATTTATGGGACTGGAACCAGAGAATCTCACAAAAACTGTGTACGAAGCTGCTGTAGGGGAAGAACCATTAACCATACATCCTGAACTAATTCATGGAATGTCGTTAGTCCCGTCAAATATTAATTTAAGTGCTGCTGAACTAGAATTGGTATCTGCCCTAATGCGAGAAATGCGCCTCAAAAATGCGATCGCTCCTATACTGGACAAATATGATTTTATTTTGATAGATTGTCCTCCGAGTTTGGGTATTTTGAGTGTGATCAGCTTAGTGGCAGCAACTCACGTTTTAGTTCCCATTCAATGTCAATTCAAATCTTTTCAAGGAACAGACTTGCTATTAAATACAGTAGCGAGACTCCGCAAAGCTGCAAATCGTTCTTTGGCGATCGCTGGCTTTATCCCGACAATGTATGATGCTCGCACTGCTCAAGAAAGCAGAACTTTCAAAGCCATCTCAGAACAACTGTCACCACTGGCCACAGTCTACGACCCAATTTCCAAAGCTATTGCTTTTGCCGATGCGAGTGAGGCACGATTGCCTTTAGCATTATTCAATCGCAAACATCCTGCTGTTGATGTATTAGAAAAAATATCTTTAGGTTTAGAAAAATTGAAGTGAATACCAATAAAAAAGACCAACCTTATACCAGCCAATTAAAAGGCGTAGCTGCCTTACTTGGAGATAGTGTTTACCCAACTGAAGATACTACTACCACTCCGCATACAATTTCTATTGACTCTATCAAACTGCCTAATTCTCAGCCCCGGCGCTACTTTGATCCAGAAAAGCTAGAACAACTGGTAATATCAGTTAAAGAACACGGTATTTTAGAGCCTCTATTAGTCCGTCCTTTAGAAGCAGGGCAATATGAGTTAGTTGCAGGAGAGCGACGCTACCGAGCTGCTCTGAAAGTAGAACTAAAAGAAATACCTGTTGTTGTTAGAGAACTCAACGATAGAGAAGCCTTGCAGTTATCCCTTGTTGAAAACCTGATTCGAGAAGATTTGAACCCAATCGAAGAAACTGAAGGTATACTTCAGCTTTTAAGTTTGAGGTTAAATCAGGATACTGATAACGTGGTTTCACTTCTCTACCGAATGCAAAATGAGGCTAAAGGTAAAGTTACCCAAAACGTTTTGGGTAGTGATGATTCCGAAGCAATAGAAGCTGTATTTGATGCCTTGGGAATGATAAGTTGGGAATCTTTTGTCAGCAGTCGTCTACCGTTACTGAAACTGCCAGAAGATGTTCTAGATGCTTTGCGAAAAGGTGAAATTGAATATACCAAAGCTACTGCGATCGCTCGCGTCAAAGATTTAGCACAACGAACTGCACTCCTGGAGGAGACGATAGCAGACAGTCTATCACTAACTCAGATCAACGAAAGAATTAAAGCAAGTCGTCAGGTAAACCCAGAACCACCTTCACTCAAAAACCGTTATAAGGAAGCATCAAGTCAATTACAAAAAGCGAAAGTTTGGGAAAATCCTAAAAAGCAAAAAGCTTTGGAAAAATTGCTGGCTCAAATAGAAGCACTGTTGGTGGAAGAATAGACAGAAGAAATAAGAAAACGCAGAAATACCATTTGTGAATGAAACCAAAATACACGGCTTCTGCTCATTGTGGGTAGGAGCTACATCTTTTGGACTTGACTGAGGCGATCGCTTCGGCGTTGTTAGCAACAGACACAAGATTTTTGGCTTTGCTTGTTGGAGTATCCTTGAGAAAAGGATACTGATTAATCCCGACTACCAGCGCGTCTCGACTCATGGGGATGATTTAACACAGTTGAGTTAAGGAAAATCATGGGTTGGATTGTAGCAAGATCCGGAAGGGTATGAAACTAAACCCAACAAATCGTGAAAATATTGCGTTAGTCTACTACCAAGAGCGAACTGCAATCAATAAGTTGTTATAATTCGCGATCGCCTGACCAATACGCTTGAGACGTTGCAAAATAGCAGACTGATCTCTTTTCGATTCTGTAATTTCTACTGCCTGTGTTATCGCATCTTCACTTTCCAGTTTCTTCTTTTCTGTTACTTTAGTATTGTCCAGCTTTGTTGAGTAGTTCCTCCATTCCGCGCATATCCAACTTCAAAAAACCGTCTTGTAAGTTGATAGCACGCTGGATTAGTTTTGGATCGTCAGTTTCATCAGCTTCTCGTAAAATTTCGTTTAATGCTGCAATTAATGGTTCTGTTCGCCACAAGAGATTTACATTCATCCTCCTTTCAAATTTTGCTGCCAGTGTTTCAGTTAATTCCAGTGCTGATAAAGGGTTTCGTCGCGATTCGTAGCCTAGCCATTCAAGAAACCCATCAAAGTCAATATCTCTTGCAGATACTGGAAGTGCTTCAAGAAATGCAAGTGCAAACTCTCGCCTGATGCGGTCTCTTTTGGTTTCTTCTTCAAAACATCTATCAATCTTGCCAAGAATATCCTGTGATATATTTTTATAACCTAAAACATTAATAAGTCCAGTAATGCAGTTTTCTGTATGTTCTTTTAATTCTAAATTCGCTATAAATACTTCAGTTACTCCTTGCCACGCTGCATTACTGTTAATTTTTACTAAAGTGGCAAATAATTGTTCCTGGCTGATGTGTCCAGCCAAGCTTGCTAATGTAGAAAGTCGTCCCCAAATATCACCAGCTTCTTCCATACCTTCATACAAAAGACGATTTAGGTAGGGGACAACTCTATCAAAATTGTTGTGATATTGGTAATAAAAGCATAACTCTGTATATTTCCATAAACGAGGTTGAGGTTCTTTGAAAACATCAGCCAATAATTGCCATCCCAAATCAGGGTTTTTGTGAATCAAAAATGGTAGATGTTGGAGAATAGGAATCCGCACATAAATCGCTGCATCCCGTGCAGCATGACGCAGCAGCAACAATAAAAGGTCGGGGACAGGTTGTTCTTTTTCTAACAATCTGTTGCACAATTTAATAGCACTTTCAGCTGCAACTCCATGTATCGAATTTATTGCTGTAGTCAGAATATCGTGACTGTCTACCCTGATTTTTCTATCATCAGGGTATTTATTATAAAGCCAGAAAAGTAATAATGATAAGCGTTCAGCTGATTCACCGTCGGCTAAAACATCACAACAAGCTTCCAATGCGTAGCAAACCGTCTGACCATCTTCCCAAATTATAGAGTAGCGTTCCAACCAATTGAGTAAAATAGATGCGATCGCTTCTCCTTCTGGAAGGGGTTCGATGGGTTCCCATTGCTCTGCTGATCTGACATTTCCAAAACGATAGCGTAGGTGAAATGTAATTCCTTCTACTAAAGTACATACATAATCTTGATGCAGGTTTTCTTGGATAAAACTTGTAAATAACCCGATAAATTTTTCTGGATGAAGGGAGCAAGCATCACGTAATACCACTTTAACTTCGCTAAAACCACCAATCATATCTCTGTCGAAATCTCGATTTTTATGTGCTTTGTAGTAGTCCAGTAACTGAAAAAGTCCTTTATTGGAGAGCTTGAGTAAATCTTGCGAAGATAAAGGTGGCATTACACATCCACCCCTGTTATGAATATCAGGTTCAGGGCGGCTATAGCCAAAGCAATTTTGCCAAGTGTCGATAAAAGTTTGTATTTCTGGGGTTCTGAATATACATGGAATCCAAAGGAAAAAATTATAAAATTCACGATATGCCCAACATGAAAATTCTTCTTCGTACTTCTTTCTTTCAGAACACAAAGACAAAATCATAGTTTGGTTTTCTATCCGTACTGATTCAGAAATGTACGGATAAGCCATATTCATAAGTTCGCCTAGTTCATACTTGAGTCGGCTCCCACGGAAAAGCTTTTCATCTTGTAATAGATTCTCGATTCCAGGTATGTTAGCTTCAATGTTTTCTTTGTAAGCTTGGGTAACAAAGTAACGGATAAAATCTATTTCAATTGTACGTAGGCGCGGCTCATTTGTTTGCCACCAAGTATCATTGTTTCTAGACCGAAATTTTAGGGCAGTTTCCAAGCTATGGAGAAGAAATCTTAGGCTGTCCACAGAATGAATAACTCCCTGACTATGCTGTAAACCCCAAGATGTTAGAGATAAAAGCTCCCTCCACCCTTCCATCTGATTTAATGCTAGAGTCAGCAATAAATCAGATTGTTTCAAGCGCTCTGCCAGGAAATTTTCTTGGTGAAACTCATGCGGTTGACAATGTAGCTTATTTCTGAAATCCCAATTGCGTACATCTTCAGGTAAAACATTTTTAGTAATGTACTTCCACAACAGAATATCCCCACTATTAGTGGACTGCACCCATCGACTAAGCAATCTGCCAAGACGATCGTGTTTTTCTATCTCAAAATTTTCAACCAAAGTTTCTAGCAATTCTTGGATACCTGGAGTATCCCATGCTTCAAAATTGTTTAACATGGAACGGATACTTCCAGCAAGATTTTGTGGGTTTGCCCATTGTTGAGCGATCGCTTGTCTCCAAAATGCCACTACTTCCGCAGGATATTTATTCATCCATGCTCCCAAGCAATGGACAAATTGAAGCAACCAGGTTTCCCGCTCCTGTGCTAACTTGGCTTCAGGTAACCAGTGTTGTGTAATGATATTCCACCAAGTGCCGTTGTTTGCTCGCCATAGTAAGCGTCGAAATAAATCGGGATAATTTTGGAAAATTCGGCGCAGCGATCGCCAATCTTCCTCAACTGGTTCTATTTCAGCAAAAGACTCGCTTACAAGCCGCTTAACGTGATATGCAATTTCATCGTGGGATAATACTTCCCATACTTGCCGCCTAAAGGCATCCAGTTGATATGCACGCAGGTAAAAGAAAAACGCTCGAACTGCTGGACGAATAAAGGGAAGTTGGGGATGTTCGAGGATGAATTGTGCCAAAGTTTGATTTTTAGCCCGTGTAGCTCGGACAGTAAGACAATCTGCTAATGTTTTGTGGCTAAACTCTAGAATTCCAGGGGAAGTTTCCAGCAGCACTTCCTGGCTAATTAATTGCCTGACGGTATCTTCGCTTGCTCCAAAAGTTACTTTACTATATGACTGAGTTCTTTGCTGCATTAACTGTTCAGCCATATTTTGCAAAGCGTCTATAGCCTCAGTGCCGAGTGTTGAATTTTTAACTACCACTTCCTCAAGGAAGCTGTTGTAAAGTTCATAAGCTGATGCAGGTTGTGATAGAACACCCAGTTTTGCTAGTCTCTCGTAAATCCGCAAGTTTTGAGGTATCTGCAATAATGACCGTAATACCGGAGTGATTTTAGAAACATCAACCTGCCAGTCGATCAAGAACGACTTAACTTGATTGTCGAAATCTAGTGGTTGTAGATTGATTTTATGTTGCCATGAACGTCCTCGAAGTAAAGGGTCGTACTCCAAGTCAAAATTGCGACAGGCAACAATTACCGTAACTCCCTCAAGTTTTTCTAGTCGGTCGATAATTCCCAGAAAAACCTTGAGAGAACCATGCTGGCGACTGAGAGATAAAACATCAAGGGAGTCAATAATTACGACAACTTTGCGGTAATCGGCTAGACGCGCACATTGACCAACGATATCTTCCGGTAAGCCGTGCGTTGTTAATTCCTGTTCGCTACTAACTTTTGTAAAATTATCACCTTTAATAAATAGAAGTCCCCAAACCGATGCTTTTTCGTGTTCAATGTAATCAGCAAGGTCGAGCAACATACAGGTTTTACCGCTTCCGGGACGGTCTATTAGTAAAATTGTTCGGCTTCCTTGCTCGATTAGTTCGATAATTTGGGGTAGCTCAGAACGAGAAATCTTTTTACCATCTATTTCGCGTAACCAATATCTTCCGATACTAGAAGCACTATTAAAGTTGGCAAGGATTTCTGCCTCACTGCGCTTTGGTGTTGGGTTTAATTCATGTTTAGCTAATTCAGCTAATATATCCGAGCGAGTAATTTTGTATTTTGTGTCTCTTAAATGGGTATTGTTATTGTGATTGTTATTCTGTATGTAGCGTTCTAGCACCAGCATCGCCAGCTTTGAGTTTGGTACAAGTCGCTCTAAGTCTAATTGATTTTGATGCTCCCAGTTTTCAGTGTCCTGAGTTTGTATAAAACTTGAATTACCATCTTTATAAAAAACAACAATATTATTAGCCGCCACCGACAAGTTTTTCCCAGGTATCGCTGTTGAATCAACTTGGATGCTTTCGATTGCATCATCCTCTAAGAGTCGAATCAGCCAATGCAATAGTATCTGCAATTGTTTTGTGGAGGTGTTACCAACAGTGGCTTCCTCGTAGGGTTTAGCCTTTCCTTGAATCAGTTTAATAACTTCGCCGTGGTTGCTTATCAGTGGGGTCTGGGGAATTTTTGTTTGCTCATAGTATGCTTGTAGCTTCTGCTCAACGGAAACTGCAAGCGTCAGGTTAGTAATCCATTTGTCTTCTGGAACTAAATGGGCGTTAAGTCCTGCTAGAAGTGCGCCTGTAAATACCCCATGTTTACCATCTAACTGCTGATAGGCTACTTCATAGTCACGGGATGCAGCAATCAAAAAGCGATCGCAACCCGAAATCTGTCTTCCCAGCTCAGTATCTTTGAAATTTAGTAATTCTCCAGCAAAACAGCAATCAAGCCAAATAATCTGCTGTTTAACCTCACTCTTGTGCAATATATCCCATAAATCTCGCAGCGAAAAACCCCATATTTTACCTGGGTTAACATCACTGGCTGCTAAATAACCCTGTGTTAAATTTTGCCTTAATTGCTTCCGTAATCCGTGTCCAGTGAAAAATAGTAAGGCTGTTTCAGGTGGTTTTTCGGTCTCTGGGAGAAATAGATTGAGGATTGCTTGTTCTAATTCTTCGGTTTTGAAGGGTTTATCTGGGTTTGGGTCAACCTGTAATTTATCATCGATGATGCTTGATGGGAAGCGTTTGACTCGGAAGTTACCGTGGGCTTCTAGAAGTTGGGCGATCGCTTCTGCGTCGGATGCAGGAGTTACTAAATTCTTAGCCTTGGTGGTGGGAGTTTCTTTAAGGTAAGGATATTGATTAATTCCAATAACTACAGCTTCTCGACCCATATTAGTAAATTTATTGAAAACCCTATATATTTATTTTAATTTTCTTATTGATATGTCAGACCAGCCCTCTAAATATTGACAAATAACATATTATATGATTGGAGTCACGGGATAACATCTTGAGAGGCTTTGTATTGCTGAAGCTTTCGAGCAGTGGAACAGTGGGGATGCTTACTATCAAAGGAGAGAGGAGGTCGCTTCTGTTTAGGACTTCTGGGATGTTTGCGAAAAGATTTAAGATGTACTTTGGCGGCTAAATATTGAAGAACATCTACCATCTGATTAAGGGTAAAATTCTCAAAGCATTGCCAATGAACTGGAGGAATAGCAATCATCATGCCCCGATAGATGCCGTGAATATCATCCACTAGGTAAAAATCGGATAGACCCGCTTGGATTTTATCTACCCCATGTACACTGCCAAGTACAGCTTTGAGTGTTGCCAAAAGGTTGTAAGCTGACAGTGCCAGACAATAGGAGAATAAAGCAGCTTTC
>NZ_JAYGGY010000020.1:0-61653 GCF_034931625.1 Anabaena cylindrica UHCC 0172
AAACTGGTTTACTAATTGCTGTTACTGTACCTCATAACAGCGGGAAGTGCTGTATCAAAAATTCAGTGGCATAATTAAAACAACTAAATCACTTTAAAAATATGAAACTCACAAATTTAAAACTTACCTTTGGGTTCATTTTAGCCAGTTGCTTCTTTTCTCAAGCTGCTTATACCCAAGATACTGCAACAACATTTAAACTAACTCAAGAAGCCATAAAATTACGTCAACAGGGTGCAATAGGATTAGAAACTTTTCTCAAATCTCATCTTAGCGATTTAACATCCCCACCCTCACCAGAAGTAAAAACAGCTTTAGAACAATTATGTCAACAACGAGATTGTTATGCTTCCAAATTGTATTGGTACACTGATTTAGAAAAAGCAAAAGCTGCTGCCAAAACTAGTGGCAAACCCATTCTTTCATTGCGATTATTAGGTAGATTAGATACAGACCTCAGTTGTGCCAATAGTCGATTTTTCAGAGTTGCCTTATATCCCAATTCAGAAATTTCTCAATTCTTGAGAGAAAACTTTATTTTACATTGGCAAACAGTACGACCCGTTCCCAAAGTAACAATTGATTTTGGAGATGGACGCAAGTTAGAAAGAACAATCACAGGTAATAGTATTCATTACATTTTAGATAATGCTGGTCGTCCCATTGATGCCATTCCCGGACTGTATGGACCAAAAGCTTTTCTTAAACAACTCAAACAAACAGAAGCAATAGCAACAGAGTTAAGTAAAAGTAGCGGCACAAAATATAAAAGTTTATTACAGCAATATCATCTTCGTCAGCTTGATGGAATTCAAAATCAATGGAGAGCAGATTTATCCCAATTGGGTATTCAATCTCCACCCCAATTAGTAGAAAATCCAATTAATTTAACTTCACCTCCTAGTGCAAGATTAGCAGGTTCTCTAGCAGTTTCTAAATCAGTAGTAGAAAGACCAATTATTAATTCAATTCAACCAGAAACATTAGATGTATCATCTAATTCATTGAAAATTATTGACCAAGCGACTTGGAATAAATTAGCTCAATTATATCAAAACGATGCTAGACTAGATACCAATAGCATAGCTTTAATTCAAGCTAAGAAATTACCAAATACAACAGACAGAAAAAATTTATCTAAAGTAATTCGTAATTTTGAAACAGTTATGGCTTTAGATACCGTCAGAAATGAATATATCCTACATAGGCAAATTCACCAATGGTTTTTAGAAGAAAATGAAACATCTGATGTAAATAAACTCAATGAAAAAGTTTATGCTGAACTGTTTTTAACACCTAGTTCTGATCCTTGGTTGGGTTTAGCAAATAATGATACTTATAATGCAATTGATAATGGTGGCATTGTTGAAAATCCTGTATCCAGAAGCCGCTGAAATTTCAGGCAATTGCTCAAGCTGATCAGGTATTTTCGTACAATTTATTTTCAATAATTTAACTGATGACTACTAATAACTATTTATGCTTAGATAATTATAAAAGCATAAAATAGTCAAAGGAGTATCATGGTTAAGTCTTTAGAAACTCCCCCAGTTGAGTTATTGAAACCAGGTGTCAAAGCACCTGTTCAAGAAACATTATTAACACCCCGTTTTTATACCACAGACTTCGATGCTGTGGCTAAAATGGATATTTCTGCCTATGAAAACGAATTAAGGGCAGTGGTAGACGAACTGAAGGCAGATTATAACCGTCATCACTTCGTTCGTGATGATGAATTTAAACAGTCTTGGGATCACATTGAAGGGGAGAAAAGGCTGGCTTTTCTTGACTTTTTAGAACGTTCTTGCACTTCAGAGTTTTCTGGGTTTTTACTGTTTAAAGAATTATCTCGCCGTATCAAAGACAGTAACCCTCTACTATCAGAAGCATTTGGTTATTTAGCACGAGACGAAGCACGCCATGCGGGTTTTCTAAATAAATCAATGGCAGATTTTAATCTTTCCCTTGATTTAAGTTATTTAACTAAAAATCGCACCTATACATTTTTTCCTCCAGAATGGGTGATTTATACTGTTTACCTATCGGAGAAAATTGGTTACTGGCGTTATATTTTAGTCTATCGCCACATGGCAAAAAATCCAGAATTCCAGTTTTATCCCCTATTTCGCAAATTTGAAAGCTGGTGTCAGGACGAAAATAGACACGGGGATTTTTTCAAGGCTTTATTACGTTCTCAACCCCAGTTATGGAATAATTGGAAAGCACGATTATGGGTGCGGTTCTTTTTATTAACTGTATTTGCTACTCACACAATGACAGTATTTGAACGGGCGAGTTTCTATGAAATATTAGGTATTCATCCCCGTAAATACAATAATCAGGTGATTGAAGAAACCAACAAAACTGCTGCTAGGGCATTTCCAATTATCTTAAACACAAATCACCCCTACTTTTTCTGGTTTTTAGAACAATGTGCAATCAATAACCAGAAATTAATTGAACTCAATAACAGCAAAGATTGGGGAATTATCAAGAAGTTCTTCAAAAAAATTCCATTGCTGAAGAATATCGTTTGGTATATGTTGCGGCTTTACCTCATCAAACCAATCAATGTGGAAGCAATTCGTGAAACGGTGTGTTAATTTTCTGGTGATCTTTGGCAGTTTTTATAATTATTAATTGCTACTCTTGCGTAATTCCTAATATTTTTAAATTCAATACCATTTTTTTATAAGGATGCAGTTAAAACCCATCTAAACTGCGTCTACTTTGAAACCCATAGTTATTGAATAGCCTTTAAAATATTGATTCAGATATTGATACAAAAATATTTACAGCACTTCCCGGTGTTATGAAGTACAAGAACCCCACCCCCAACCAATACTTGTCGGTTAAGCTCAAAAAATGAAATTAGGTAGGTTGGGTTGAGGAACGAAACCCAACATTTACAGGCATTTGTTGGGTTTCACTATCGTTCAACCCAACCTACAAAAATTCTTAACCGAGCAGTATTGCACCCCCAACCCCCTCCCCCTTCGGGTTTACCAGTCGCCTACGGTGGGAAACCCGCCTACAGCGCTGTTTCACCGCAAGCGATGAGGGGGCTAAGATGTACCTCATAAGAGCTTTTTGCAATTTGGACAAGGTATTGAGTTGTGAACGGTATTTGTTTAACATATCCTTGATGGGAGGCGTTAGGCATACCGCAGAGACAGACAAAAAAAGGGGGGTGTTCACATCTTATTTAGGATCGCTATACGTTTTCTAAAAAAATAGAAATAGCTGTATTCTTTTAGTGTTAACAGGTTGAGGTTTATGTGGCTTATGCCATGCTATCAGCAAACTCTGAATTGGTTAGTAGCAAATGATTTTCGACATTTGACACACCCTACCAGAGACGTTGAGCGTCACGCTTACGTAAATCTTTAAAAGATATAATTAATCATACTTACATTTCGTAAATATTACTTACGAAGCAATACTTAGGCAAGTCTTAATATTAATTAAACATTCATCATTTATCACGAAGCGCAAAGAACTAGTAATTAGTCATAATAAAGTATTAAGATTGACAAATGCCGCAGTCTGAATTGTTACTTTTAGTTTGACCCAATCTATATGGATATGATTCTGATCATTGAAGATGAGCCTCAAATACGAAACAACATTCAGGAAATTCTGGATATGGAGGGATTTGCTACAATCACCGCAGAAGACGGATTACAAGGGTTGGAGATGGCTGTAGAACATCAGCCAGATATTATTATTTGTGATCTGATGATGCCTAGATTAGATGGATATGGACTGATTAAAGAACTGCGTCAAAAGCCAGCTACTGCGGAGATTCCGTTCATTTTTCTCACTGCTAAAGCAGAACATCGTGATTTCCGTCAGGGAATGATGCTAGGTGCAGACGATTATTTAACTAAGCCGTTTGAAGTTTCTGAACTTCTCCAAGTAATTTCGACTCGACTAGAAAAACGCAAAATTGTTGTCCAACGTTACAGAGAGCAGATTGAGCAGATGGAAGCTCAAATCCATTATCTGGCTCGTCATGATAGCTTAACTCGTTTACCGAATCAATTCTCTTTGGAAGAATATTTCAATAGAACTCGTTTTCAAGCTTACAATCAGGGTCAATTTTTGCCCTTATTGCTGATTGATATAAATATCCTCTACCACACTAAATTATTATTTGAACCCAATTTAAGACCCTTCTTATTAAAGAATATAGCAGAAAGATTAAATCAAATAGACCCTAACAATCAAATTATTGACTTGATAGCTTACTTAAAAACAGACCACCTAGCGTTGTTGTTAAAGCCAGTTCTTGATAGTACAGTTACTGCGGGTATTGCACAACATATTTTAGATAGTTTATCGCTACCCATTATTTTCAATAATCAGGAAATTTATGTGCAAACTAAAATTAGTATTACTTGTTATCCAGATGATGGTTTACAAATTAGTGAATTATTAACTCATGCAGAAGTTACCCTAGAGCATTACAAGTTAGATAATACGTCTGCTTATTATTTTTATAATCAGGAAATTCTCAACATTGTTTTCAGAAAAATTCTTTTAGAATCCGACTTTGTTCAAGCACTAGAAAATAATGAATTTCAGCTTTACTATCAACCTCAAATAAATGTTAAAAATGGAAAACAAATTGTTGGGTTAGAAGCATTAATTCGTTGGAAACATCCAGAATATGGAATGATTTCTCCAGCAGAATTTATTCCTATTGCTGAAAATTCGGGCTTTATTATTCCATTGGGAGAATGGATTTTAAAAACAGCTTGTTTACAATTAAAAGATTTACAAACAGCAGGATTTGGTGATTTTAAAATAGCTGTAAATATATCGGCTCGTCAATTTAGCCAAGACAATTTCATTGAACGTATTAATGATATGATTACCAGCATCAATTTTAATCCAAAATTATTAGAGTTGGAATTGACTGAAACTATACTTATTCAAGATATTGAACTAGTAAAAAGCAAAATCAATAAATTAATGGAAGATGGAATTCAATTCTCAATTGATGATTTTGGCACAGGATACTCATCATTTAAGTATCTTCAGGAATTTTCTTTTAGTCACTTGAAAATAGAGCGGTATTTTATCAGTAATATTGATAAAATTGGCAACAAGCAATCAATTGTTAAAAGTATAATTCAGTTAGCAAATATGTTGAATGTCAATATCATTGCAGAAGGTGTAGAAACTAAAGAAGAGCTAAATTGGCTCCAGGAAAATAATTGTTTTGTGATCCAAGGATATTTTTTCAGTCCTCCTCTAGCAATAGAAGACTTGAAAATATTTTTGCAAGCCAATAACTAAATAATTTTCAAATAAAATATTTATTCATTAACTCAGATAAATCCAAAAAAAAGATGAGAAAAATTCTAATCATTGAAGATGAGCCTCAAATCAGAAACAATATCCAAGAAATATTGGAATTATCAGATTTTGAGACACTAGTTGCAGAGAATGGGTTACAAGGTTTGGAGTTAGCTCAAGAAAAACATCCTGATTTGATCCTTTGTGATTTGATGATGCCTGAGTTAGATGGTTATGGTGTATTAACTCAACTTCGTCAGAATATTGCTACTGCTACAATTCCTTTAATTTTCTTAACTGCTAAGTCGGATCGATCTGATGTACGTCGAGGTATGGAACTTGGTGCTGATGATTACCTAATTAAGCCTTTTCAGCCGGATGAATTACTCCAAGCTATTGCGACTAGACTAGATAAACAATCTTTAATTGATCAACAAACTCAGCAAAAATTAAATGATTTAAGCAGTTGTATAACCCACTCATTACCCCATGAAATTAATACCCCTCTTAATCATATTATAGGATTATCAAAGTTATTGATTGAAGAGCAAGACATACTTTCTGATGAAGAGAATTTAGAAATGCTAGAATCAATTCATCGATCTGCTCTAAGGCTATATAGATTGACCCTTAATTTTATGGTGTATGCAGACTTAGAGTTATTAGCATCTAATCCCGAAAAAATTGCGAATTTCCGCAATCATGAAGTCAAAAATTTTGTAAAATCAGCTATTGAAAATGTAGCTACAAAGTCTGCTAACAATGCTAATAGGTTGGCAGATTTAAAGATGGAAATAGCAGATGCAATGATCAATGTTTCTTCGGTGAAAGTTGGTAAAATTATTGAGGAGATAATTGATAATGCTTTTAAATTTTCTCAGCCAAATACACTAGTAAAAATAATAGGATATAGTAGTAATCACGCCTATCATTTGTATATAATTGACCACGGACGCGGTATGACTAAGGAGCAGATTTCCGGAATTAGAGCTTATGTCCAATTTGAAAGAAAAATGTATGAACAACAAGGTTCTGGTTTAGGATTATTAATTGCTAAGAGGTTGGTAGAACTCCACGGAGGAGAGTTTTCAATTGAGAGCATACCTGGCAAACAAACTATTGTGAGGATTCTTTTTCCCCAGTAAATTGGCTCATACCAATTATATATGAGGTTGAAGACTATTCTTCCCTCCTTCTAATTCTTCCTCCTGACTCCTGACTCCTGAATCCCAGCCCTACTCATTTTTTGCTGATAAAAGTTGTTGCATTATAGTTACAAGTTGCTTGAGTATTACAGGCTTTGTTAGATAGTAGTCTGCGCCGGCTGCTAAACATTTTTCCTGATCACCGGGCATAGCTAAAGCTGTTAAGGCAATGATGGGAATGTTTGCCAATTTTGGTTCTACTCGAATTAACTTGATTGCTTCCATACCATCTATTCCCGGCATTTGAATATCCATTAAAATCAGATTGGGATTTTGTTCTTTGGTCAGTGCGATCGCTTGCTGACCGTTTTTTGCCAAAATAATACGGTATCCCTTGGCCTCTAAATAATTAGAGAGGGTAAAAATATTAGCTTCATTGTCTTCTGCCAACAAGATGAGAGGAGATTCTTGTGGTGTGTTGTTGGCAATAGAGTTTACATCCGATGATATCTGCTGGAATGACTCCTGGGAAGACTCAGAAACTTGACCGCAGGGTAAATCAAAAGAAAAGCGGCTTCCCACACCGATTTCACTGCTTACTCCCACCTGTCCACCATGTATTTCCACAATCCGCCTAACGAGAGCAAGTCCTAAACCAGTTCCAGCATATTGGCGGTTTAAGGAACTATCAATTTGCATGAAAGGTTGAAATAGTTTATTGATATTTTCTGGGGCGATACCAATGCCTGTATCAATGACTGCAATCTGAATCGAGTTTCGCAGAGATGTCATATCTGCTTCAGGGGCAAGTTGTTGGTGGGTAACTTCTAAGGTGATATGCCCTCCTTCTGGAGTGAATTTCACAGCATTATTGAGTAAGTTAATTAAAACTTGGCGGATACGTCTTTCATCTAGCAACAATTCTGGCAGATTGGGTTGAATCTTCACTTCCAGATGAATGTGTTTTTGAAAGGCTTGTTGTTTGATAAAGGACAAACTGGATTGGCAAAGGGGACTGATAGCTACTTGACTATAGTGTAATTCCAGTTGCCCGGCTTCAATTTTTGATAAATCCAGGATGTCGTTAATTAATTCCAACAGGTGGTTGCCACTACGCTCGATGGTTTGCAAACCCCGTCTTTGTCTCTCGTTGATCATTCCCATTACTTCATCTTGCAATGCTTCCGATATGCCGAGAATAGCATTCAGGGGGGTGCGTAGTTCATGGCTCATATTAGCAAGGAACTCATCTTTAAGACGGGTAGCGCGGGCTAGTTCGTGATTGAAGGCAGCGAGTTGTTTATTTGTCTGATGCAGTTGTTCTTCAGCTAGTTTGCGTTGACTAATATCTGTCACCCGGACAAGGTTCATTTTCTGGTCGGCTACAGTAATTTGCTTGGCGGCCAGACTGCCCCAAAAGAAATCATCTTTGAAGGTCTTGTATTCAATTTCCTGACTCCAAAAGCCTTGTTTATTCATATCCTCTACAATTACTTGCATCTCTTCGGAGGTGAATTGCAGCTTTTGTAACTCATGTCCGTCAATATTAATCAGATCAATTTTATTGGTAGCTGCAAACATTTCCACTGCCCGGTTGTTACAGTCTATAGTTTTGAAGGTTTCTGTATCGACTAGGAATAGGGCATCAGCTGATTCATTAAAAATTGCCTCTCGTAAATCCCGACTGCGGATAATCTCAGCTTCTGCTAGTTTGCGATTGGTGATGTCGTAGTTAACACCGATCATCCGTTGGGCTTGCCCTTGAGAATTGTGCTGAACAATTGCATAGCCTTTGAGGATGCGAATTGTGCCATTGGACAAGATAATTCTAAATTCGATATCTAGTTCTCGATCTTCGGCAATAACTTGTTGGACAGTCTCGCGGATAGTGACTCTATCATCAGGATGAACAAATTGCTCAAATTTTGCCCAAGCTCCCTGACTGGGGTCAAAATTCAGAGGTGTAACACCGAAGATTTCATACATCTGTTCATCCCAAACCAGGGAATCGTTGATCAAATCCAAATCCCAAATGCCAATTTTTGCGGATTTGACTGCCAAACTCAGGCGATCTGATAAACTGCGGAGTTGTACTTCTGCTGCTTGCAACTGGGCTTCTGATTGTTTGCGTTCACTGATGTCGAAGTTAATACCGATCATCCGTTGGGCTTTGCCCTGGGAGTCCCACTGGATGAGGGCATGGGCTTTAATAAATTTGATTGTGCCATCAGGCCAGATCACCCTAAATTCAGACTCGAAGTCGCTTTCGCCGGTAATAGCTTGCTGGATAGCGACACGGCAAAATAAAATATCGTCGGGATGCAAGCTTGCTTCCCATGCTTGGTAAGCACCTGTAAAGTCTGAAGCTTGTACGCCATAGAGTTCGTACATTTGGTCATCCCAGAGGAGGCAATCGTTAACCATATCCCAGTCCCAGATGCCAATTTGAGCAGATTTGATGGCTAGATCCAATCTGTCTGATAAGTTGCGGAGTGCGATTTCAATTTTTTTGCGTTCGGCTTCCATTCGCGCTCTTTCGCTAATATCGAGAATTAATCCATCCCATAAAATATCACCGTTGGCTTGTTTTTGAGGTTGAGCAACGCCCTGTATCCATTTGATATGACCGGATGGGGTAATGATTCTGCCTTCCCATGACCATTGCTGTAAAGAAGAGGCTGAACGGATCATAGACTCTTGCAATGTGGGTAAATCATCTGGATGGGTCATGTTAAATAAAACATTGCGATCTTTGAGGATGGTAACTGATGGCAGTTCATACAGTTCTCGACAGCGATCGCTAATATATACAAATTTATGGGAGCCATCAGGATGGAGCAGATATTGATACATTACCCCAGGGACATTGGCTGCAATCCGCTGGAATCGGACTTCATTTTGGTGTAAAGCTGCTTCTGAAAGTTTGCGGATGGTGATATCCCTATCCATGCCGCGATAGCCTCGAAAGTCTTCATTTTCATCAAAAATAGGAACTGCGCTTGTCTCTAAAGTAATCAGTCTGCCGTCTTTATGTAGGTGAATATTTTCTAAGCATTGAAAGGGAGCTTGAACTAAGATGAATTTCATAAACTGTGTTAATACCCTTAGTGCTTCTTCTGGCGGCATTAAATGAAAGGGAGTTTTGCCTAAAACTTCTTCTGGAGAATATCCCAAAACGTCAAAAATTTGCGGACTGGCGTATGTATAAATCCCACATTCATTAATTTCCCACACCCAATCACTTGATGTTTCGACAAGATTACGGAAGCGTTTTTCACTTTGTTGTAGTTCTGCTGTGCGTTGGGTAACTTGGGTTTCTAAAGTCTGATTTTGTTCTTCTAGAATTTGCAACAGGCGATCGCGTTCTTCTTCTGTATACTTGCGATCTGTAATATCCTCTGCCATCGCACCAATGCGGTAAATTTCTCCAGATGCATTCCTAATGGGGAAACATCTTCCCCTAATCCACCGCATCGATCCATCAGGTCGAATAATCCGGTATTCTTCGTTTAAGAATATCTGCCCACCAGCATTTTGATAGGCGCTATGAATGCGCTGACGATCGCTAGGGTGCAAAAAATTCATCCAGGAATCAGGATTTTCATACAAGCTTTCGCTGGGTTGTTTCCAAATTTTCTCATAGGCTGGGCTGACATAAAGTAACTTTCCTGAATCAATCTGACGCAGTAAAATTACTTCTCGACTGTTTTCTGCAAACTGCCGAAATTTCTCTTCACTAGCTTTCAGTGCATCCTCAGACTGTCTGCGCTCAGTGATATCTTGGCTCATGAGGATGCCTGCAATGACACTGCCCTGATCATCGCGCACAGGGATATTATGGGTAATGTAAAAGCGATCGCGGTAAGGAACTTCTGCAATCACAGATTCTCCAGCTAGAGCTTGCTGTAACAGAGGTGCAATCATTTCTGTTACCTCTGGTGTAAAAATTTCCCAAATCGTTTTGCCTTCCATTTCTGCTTTGCTCAAACCAGCACTAGCTAGTCCTAAGCCTCCCACCAGTAGGTATCGCAGGTTATGGTCAAACAGCGCAACCATGCCATTGGGAAAGTTATCTACTAATGAACGATAAAGCTGCTCACTGCGACGTAAGTCTTTTTCTGCTTGTTTGCGACGATTGATGTCTGTAATCGTCCCGATGTATCCTCTTACCGTTCCTTCTTGGTCTAGTTCGGGAACTGCTTGCCCAAATACCCAGATTTCCACCCCATCAGGTTGCTGAAACCGATATTCCAAATTAAAAGTTTTGCCTGTTTGGATATATTGATTCCATTCCGCTGCAATCATTTCTCGATCTTCCGGGTGTAACCCTCTAGTCCAGCCGAAACCTGCGGCTTCTTCAGGAGTTAATCCAGCAATTTGACACCAGCGGTCGTTGACATACAAACAATTTCCCGCTGTATCGGTGCGGTAAATACCAACGGGAGCTGATGCGGCTAGAGTTGCATAGCGGCGTTCACTTTTCTGTAATGCCTTCTCCATCTCTTTGCGTTCTGTAATATCTTCATAGCTGACGAGAACGCCAATTATTTCACCAGTAGGGGAGAGCAGGGGGATTTTATTAGTGCGTAACCATTTAGCAAGGTTTTCACCGTTTGTAAATGGTTCTTCAAGATTGAATTGAGGTACACCAGACTCCATGACTAAGCGATCGCCTGTCTGGTAAAGTGGTGCTTGATCTTTCCAGGGCATATCAAAGTCAGTTTTGCCAATGATGTCTCCTGGAGATGATATTCCCGCATCTAAAACTAGTTGCCGATTGCAGCCCAAGTAACGGCAGTTTCTATCTTTCCAAAAGATGGCCATAGGTAGGCTATCCATGACCAGTTGCAACAAAATTTGGCTTTCCTGAAATGCCTGTTCTGCCTGTTGGCGAATAATCTCGCTGCGTTTGGCTGTGCTGATGTCTCGTGCCACCCAAATTACTGCTTCTGATGAAATTGGTGAAACTTTGGCACTAAACCAAACGTGTTGATTGGCAATTTGTAAGCTGTATTCGCATTCTACGGATTCTTGTCTAGCTAGAGTTTGCTCGATCATGCTCACAAACAGGTCTGCTACATGACCAGGTAAAACTTCATGGACAGTTTTACCAAGTACTTCTTGAGTAGGTCGGTAAAGCTTATCTGTATTGGTAGGAGCAATTTTGAGATAATGTCCCTGTCTATCTAGCACCACAATCACATCAACCATGGCGTTGAAAAGTCCTCGCAGTTCAATTTCCGAGGTTTTTAGAGCTTGTAGAGCGTTTTGACATTTACTTTCAACACGCTTTTTCTCAGTAATATCTCGCCCCTCTGCAATCAGCATTAGTATCTGTTCTGATTCATTCTTGAGGGGACGGAGAGAAAAATCTATGGTAGCTACCTGACCTCCAGCACCCAAAACATCTACTTCATAGCGGATAAATTCGCCTTGGGCTGCACGAGCGATATTTTTCTTTAAGTTGTCCTGCGTTACCTGAGAAATTTGCCACCAAGAGGCTTCCCAAAAAGGTCGATTGATGACATCTTCTAGTTTTATACCGCCAAAGTTTAAAGCTGTCTGGTTGGCTTCGAGTAAGATGCCTTCGGTTGTTAGTAGTTCTGTAAACTGAAAAGAGTTATTGAAAATAGCCCGAAATCTGCGCTCACTAGCTTGCAGTTGCTGCGTCCGTTCTTTTACCTTCTGCTCTAGAGAGGTATTGAGATTTTGGAGATTTTCATAGAGTTCTGCTTGTTGAATGGCCACAGATAGCTGTACAGAAAGTTGCTGGAGTAGATCCAGTTCATTTGTTTGCCACTCACGAGTCGCGCTGCACTGATGAGCAATCAGTAACCCCCAAAGTACATGAGCAGAAGATTGAGAAACAGGCAATAATGTCAAGTTTCCTGTCTGCTTCTTGTCTTCTGCTCCCTGTCTCATGGCTTCTGTGTTCAGAAAAATGGGTACAACCAGATGAGCCTTGACTTGAAATTGCTCCAGCAGGTTGAGATAAGCAGATGTTAGTCCAGCATCATAAATATCAGAAATTGCCCGGATTTTGTAATCACGATAGCTTCTGCCATTGTTTTCTAATAAACTGTCCTGGATTTGAAGATTGAGGACAGCTTTCCACGGAGATAGTACGGATTCAGCAACGATTTTACCATTCATTCGCTGATCAAACTGGTACACTATTACCCGATCTGTTTTGAGAAGTTCCCGAATTGCTTGAACGGCTGTTTTCAGAATTTCTTCTAAATGCAAAAACTGACGAATGCGGAATGAGATCCCAGCAAACAACTGTTTTTGCTGCTCCTGCATCTGAATCTGTTTGATGAGGCGGATTTTTTCTAGGGCAGTATGAATACCCCTGAGGAATCCATCAGAGGTGAGTTTGCTTTTGACTATGTAGTCGAGGACACCATTTTTCATGGCTGCAACTGCGATCGCTTCATCCCCTTGGTTTGCTAACATGATCACTGGAATTTGCATACCAAATTGCGATCGCAACTGGCTCAAAAATTCTAGCCCATCCACATCTGGTAGTTGATAGTTTAGCAGTATTAAGTCTGGCTGACTTTCAGCCAATTGGGTTAATGCTTCTAATCCAGATTCAGCTTCAAGTACATCATAAGTGGCAGTTCTATCCTGATTTAAATAACGGCAGTATAGTAACCGATCTTCTGGCGCACTCTCCAGAATCATAATTGAGTAATGGGAGATTGCCATAGCTTTATCCGTAATTCTACAGTTTTAATTACATTTGAGCGTAGCTGTTTTTCTAAATTATCACAAAATTGCCAAAATCAGTCATTGTTGTTAATACAATATCTTGTCCAAATTGGAATTGCTGCTTGATTTGTGGAACGTGAACGTATCCCTGCGGGACACTGCGTGAACGCGGAGCGTGGCGTAAGCCATACCCAACAAATGCGTTGGGTTGCGCTGTCGCTTAACCCAACCTACAGAAAATGGATCAGGTATTGTTAATAGTCCGGTAAATGAGGTCTAATTAACTTTTATTTACGAGTATATACATAAACTCAGTGATTGTTCTAAACTCAAGTATTTTTTTCTATAAAAACAACTTATAGAGCAATTTTACTTAGTTAAAGTCTAAAGAAATAGGACTATATTTACATTTTTTAGAAGATTAATAGTTAAATATTTTGTAAGATATCAAAAATATCCAGGATCTACATCAGAAGCGGTATCTGCTGGATAGATTAGTGCAGAAACCACATATCTCTACAAAAGCGATTTTTTAACGTTGACATCGACGGTGAACTGATAAACAAGTCGATGACATTCTGGAAATTTGGCACTTGAACATGAAGGAAGCAACCATGAGTAATAATTTAGCCATCAAACTGCGTTCTGGTACTCAACAAGCTCATACAGACGCAGAAAATGTTGGCTTCATGAAATGTTTTGTCCAAGGTGTTATAGATAGAGACTGCTTTATTCAATTGTTGAGGAATTTTTATTTTGTTTACAGTGAACTAGAAGCAGCAATTGAGAAAAATAAACAACATCCTGTGATTAGTGTCGTTTATTTTCCTGAGCTAAATCGTCAAGCTTCCCTAGAAAAAGACATGGAATTTTATTATGGAAGTCAATGGTATAAGCGGATTGCACCTACAACTGCCGCTCAAAATTATATTGCTCGCATCCAAGAAATATCTGCTCATGAACCTGCATTATTGTTAGGTCATTCCTATACTCGTTATTTGGGTGATCTTTCTGGAGGACAAATGCTACAAAAAATTGCTCAATCAACTTTAAAACTTTCTGGATATGCAGGAACTTCTTTTTATAACTTTGAGCAAATTCCAGATAAACAAGCATTCAAAAACAAGTATCGTCAAGCATTAGATACCGTACCAATTAATGATACAACTGCTGATCAAATTGTAGCAGAAGCTAACCATGCTTTTTATTTGAATATGGAAATAATTAAGGAATTAGAAAATATTTTAATATTAGCTCTTGGTCGCGCTACATACAACGATTTGGTTTAATGAGGTAATTCTGTGAATAAATTGATAAATTACGCAAAATATTGCCTAAACTATTGTTATTTTGCGTTTTTTACGGTTTATTAAAAATAGTAGAATTTACAACTAAACTAGTTTGTGTAGTCGTGAATTCTATTTACTACAACTGGTTTATAGTATTTTTGATCAAAACCGGGTTTCTTGACGTAAGTCCTAGCTAGTTCGTTTCAGTCTTTCAAGCTGAAGCATACAAATATATTGGCAATTACTAATCAAATAATTGTCAATTTAACAACATAAATTGGAAAAACTAACCATAAGTATTTCCACAAAACTGCTATGACCACTAGGCACTAAACTCACAGATACTCGGAGGTTTTGATGGTTTTTCTATTACCTGGTGTCAAATTTGATCTGGATCTGATTAAGAAGTATGATACTCGCGCTCCCAGATATACCAGCTACCCGCCTGCGACAGAATTAAGTGAAACATTTACTGCCAAAGATTTTCAAACGGCAATAACCGCTTCTAATCAAAGAAAAACCCCCCTATCTTTGTATTTCCATATTCCCTTTTGTCAGAGTGCTTGTTATTTTTGTGGCTGTAATACGGTAATTTCTAATAACAAGAATATTGCTAAACCCTATCTACAGCATTTAGCACAAGAAATCAAGAATACAACAGAATTAATTGACACCAGCAGAAAGGTGCTTCAGATTCACTGGGGTGGTGGTACACCTAATTATTTGGAACTGCATCAAGTAGAATTTTTGTGGAATAAGATTAACCGTTATTTCAATATTGATGCTCAAGCAGAAGTTTCAATTGAAATTAACCCCCGCTATGTCAATAGAGACTATATCAAGTTTCTCAGAGATATTGGATTTAATCGGATTAGTTTTGGTATCCAAGACTTTAACCCTAAAGTGCAAGCAGCAGTCAACAGAGTCCAGCCAGAAGCATTGTTATATAATGTGATGGATTGGATTAAAGAGGCAAATTTTGCTAGTGTCAATGTAGACTTAATTTATGGTTTACCCTACCAAACTCTGCATACTTTCCGGGAAACTGTACAAAAAACAATCGCTCTCGATCCTGACAGAATTGTCGTCTTTAATTTCGCCTATGTACCTTGGATCAAGACTGTGCAAAAAAGGATACCTGAAGAATCCCTACCCACAGCACAGGAAAAGCTAGATATTCTCAAAATGACCATCGAGGAGTTAACAAATAACGAGTATTTGTTTATTGGTATGGATCATTTTGCTAAAACTAACAATGAATTAGCGATCGCTCAACACAATGGTACTCTAAAACGTAACTTCCAAGGCTACACCACCCACGCGGAAACAGAGCTATTTGGCTTCGGTTCTACATCTATTAGTATGCTAGAAGATGCTTATGCTCAGAACCACAAGGGATTAAAAGATTATTATCAGTCCGTCATAGCAGGTGTTATTCCCACCAGTAAAGGTATCAAACTCACTCAGGATGATATCATTAGACGTGATGTAATTATGTCAATTATGTCTCACTTCCAGCTACATAAGTCAGACATTGAACAAAAATATCACATCAATTTTGATGGATATTTCTCCCAAGAACTAGAAGAATTAAAACCCCTCGCAGCTGATGAATTAGTAAATTTGTTAGCTGATGAAATTCAAATTACAGATAGTGGTAGATTACTAGTGAGAAATATTGCTGTCGTTTTTGATACACATACAAAAACTAGAGCCACAAAATTCTCTCGTGCCATTTGAAGATTTGGTAATAGACATCCGAGTGAAAACTTTGTAGAGACGTTCCATGTAACATCTCTACATTTTTTTTACTCCTATGTTTAGTTTTCAATTGAGTAAACTACATTCGCTATCGACTTTAAAAATCTACACCTTTTGATTTCAACATTTATCTCATCTGGTAGAAATAATCATGATTAATCACTGATAAATTCGATTATAGGTTAGATGTGAATATGTGAGCTTTGAGGAAATAATTATGAATATTATTGCTTGGATCATTTTGGGAATATTGGCTGGTGCGCTTGCTAAAGCTATTTATCCTGGTTATCAAGGCGGGGGGATTCTCTCAACAATGATTTTAGGTATTGTTGGTGCATTTATTGGCGGTACTGTATTTACACTTCTACGCACAGGAACGCTACAACTGACATCGGCTACATTTAGTCTTCCCGGTTTTTTAGTGGCAATTATTGGCTCAATGATTGCTATTTTTTTATGGGAATTTTTCCAAAAACGCAGTAGAGCCTAATTAAGATAATTAGGCTGAACTTAATAGGAGAACAAAGGATATGTTTTTTCACAAAAAAGATCCGATTCATGCAGTCACAGTTAATGAATCAAACCCTCGTTTTGCTCAATTACTTCTAGAGCAATTTGGTGGTGCAACTGGAGAACTATCAGCAGCTTTGCAATATTGGGTACAATCTTTCCATGTAGAAAATGCTGGTATTCGGGATATGCTTCAAGACATAGCCATTGAAGAATTTGGTCATTTGGAGATGGTTGGTAAACTCATCGAAGCGCATACCAAAAATACGGATCAAACAGAAGCTTACAAAAGTACTCTTTTTGCTATCCGAGGAGTTGGACCTCATTTTCTCGATAGTCAAGGAAATGCTTGGACTGCAAATTATTTGAATGAGGGTGGAGATGTAGTCCGTGATTTACGTGCTAATATTGCCGCAGAAGCTGGCGCACGTCAAACTTACGAACAGTTAATTAAATTAGCAACAGACGAAGGCACTAAAGAAACTTTGGTACATTTGTTAACGAGAGAAATTTCTCATACCCAAATGTTTATGAAAGCGCTAGATTCTTTGGGTAAGTTAACAGATCCTTTCTTTGGTAATATTCAACCAGATGAAACTGTCTCTCTCTACTACAACTTATCAACAGATGGAACCGAGCCAGGGCAGCGTGGCCCTTGGAATTCTGAACCAACATTTACTTACATCGCCAATCCTTTAGAGCTTAAGTAAGTGTCACCCTAAATTGAGAGCATCCCCATTTTACAAAAATATCGCCAATTGTCATTCTGTATCCCTAATGGAAGGCTTAGAGAACTCCACAAAAAAGATGATCCAATCTTGTGGGATGCTTAATTGCATTTATATTTATATCTGCGGTAAGCAAGCTACAGCATGACAGTAAACTTTCACATTGGGGATGCTTCCCACTAAATATCTATTGTAGGGTGCATCAGACTCCATAAATCCTGCAAATGCACCGTTTTAACAAACAGTGATATACTTCGCAAGTCCACTATTTGAGCTTTTGCTTAAAGAGAATATATGGATCAGGACTTACGCACTAGTCACGGAATATCGAACCGCAGAGGACGCAGAGGACTCAGAGGACTCAGAGGACTCAGAGTTTGAGAGTTTTTTGCGTAAGTCCTATGGATATAAAAACGCAAGTTATTACCTTCTCAAGTAGAATTGATTATTTTGGAAATATGGCTAATTCGGTTTCTGGGTCAAAAAAGTGTAGTTTATCAGGTACTAAAGATAACCAAAGTTGCTCACCGATCTTTATAATTCTATCCGGTGGAACTCTTGTTTGTAAGGCTTGACCATTTTTATTTGTTAAATCAGGATCAGCAATTCTTACGGATAAAAAAGTATCATTTCCTAGGTTTTCTACTAATTCTACTTTGACGGGTAAATTTTTAGTTGCAGGTACACTTAAATTTAAATGTTCTGGACGAATTCCTAAAATTAAGGTTTGTCCATCGTATTTTTGCAATGCACTTCCCCACACATCTGGAAGGGTAAAGCGAAAGTTTGAGTGGGTAATTAATAAAGGTGCGTGAAAATCTACCGGAATAAAATTCATTGGTGGTGAACCGATGAACTCAGCTACAAAGCGGTTAGCTGGATAATTATATAGTTCTAATGGTGCGGCAACTTGTTGTATTTTACCTTCTGACATGATGGCGATGCGATCGCCCATTGTCATCGCTTCAGTTTGATCATGGGTGACGTAAATCGTTGTCGTTCCTAGCTGACGCTGTAATTTGACAATTTGAGCGCGAGTCTCTGCCCGTAATTTAGCATCCAAGTTAGATAATGGTTCATCCATTAAAAATACTTGAGGATTGCGTGCGATCGCTCTTCCTAATGCTACCCGTTGCCTTTGTCCCCCGGAAAGTTGTTTCGGTAAACGATTTAACAAAGTTTCAATTTGTAACAACTGAGCAACACCCCGCACTCTTTCATCTACAGCCCGTTCTTTTTCAGAAACATAACGGAGTCCCTTGGGTAGCTTCCTAGTTATCCCCACAAAAATATCTTCTCGCCATTTGGTAATTTTATCTGCCCCTGCGTCCCCAAATCGACGACGTAAACCAAAAGCGATATTGTCATAAACAGTCATATGGGGATAGAGGGCGTAACTCTGAAACACCATTGCTATATCGCGTTCTTTCGGTGGTAAATCATTAATCAAGCGATCGCCCACCGAAATATTGCCACCAGTCATCACCTCCAAGCCAGCGATTAACCGCAACAAAGTGCTTTTACCACAACCAGAAGGCCCCACCAATACCATAAACTCACCATCCGCAATGGTCAAATTAATCCGTCGTAAGACATTAATACTATCCCCACCTTCCCTTCCTGATGGTGACTGCTGCTGAGTCGTCACATTTTCCCCCTTTCGAGGAAGAAAACTTTTATAAACATTTTCTAATACAACTTGTGCCACGAGTAATTACTTTAATAGTTAGTTTTCAGTTGTCATTGGAGGTGGAAGGGAACAGGTGACAAGAAAAGATAATATTCTTCCCCATCTCCCCAGTCTCCTTCATGCTAAATGCATAAAAATCATTTTTAGTAATTCAGCACGTGTAAAAGGCTTAGTTAAATACCCAGATGCGCCGACTAATCTGGCTTTTACCTTATCGACAATTCCTTTATTTCCTGTAACAAAAATGATGGGAATTTCTTTAAAAAATGAATTATTGCGGATGATTCGACATAACTCATAACCATCAATACCAGCCATATTTAGATCTAGCAAAATTAAATCAGGCTTATGTCTAATAATAGACATAACTGCTTTGACTGGATCATTAATAGTTACAACAACAACATTCTCATCCTCTAAACAACGGCTTATTTCTTTGAGAATCGTCGGACTATCATCGACAGAAATAATTTTGTAGGTTTTTTTAGCAGTTATAGTAGCAGCGTTTACGTTTTGCTCATCAGGTTCTATGTTATTTGGTATAGTTACCAGTTGCAGATTTTCTTGTGGTAGATCAGAAATTTCAAGTATAGAGTGTTCTATAGTAGTACTCGTATCTGGTGATAATCCTGTATTGGATAATTGCTGATAAGTTTCTGTTGTTCCATATGGAGAAGATAATGAAAAATCGGCAAATGTTTTAGGCAACGTATCAAATGGAGGATCTGGTGCATGCAAGATAATCGAACCTTGCAGGATATGTGGATATAAAGTTCGAGCCAGTTCCACTTCATCTTGATTCATAATGACTGCCAAATGACGCAGACTAAAACCCTTCATCCAATTAGTTAGATTTTGCTGTAACTCTGGTAGTTGTTTGTCATAAAATTTACTGTTAATCAACAGATATGGACGCTGATAAGGAGAAGATATTTGGGGAATAAAAGACTGCCAATTTTGTAGCCGCTTTTGGCAGCGTTCCATAATATTTTCTACATCCAGTTTACAAATTTTGGGAATGCTATCAATTGGTTCAGTTAATTTATACGTTCCTTCTGGAATTAATAAAAATGATTCAATCACCTCTTTAACTAACTCTTGAATCAGTAATGCTGCTTGGGTAGAAAGGAGATGTTTTTGATCCACAAGCCAGTAAATAGCCTGATATTCTGGTGGTTGGTTGATAAATTTATCATTAGATTCACTTAACAAAGTTGGCCAGTCAGGTTCAAAACTCATCCGTAGTTGTACACGAACTTCATTAGTCAGTAGAGGAATTTGTTGACTCAAGCGACGCATTTGCCGCTCTAACCTGTCAAATGGTTCTACTGAATGTGTAGCATAGGTGATTTTGCCTTGATCGAAGAATATTGACCATGACACCGAATTGCTCAATACTTGTAAACAAGTAGTATCAGAAGAATTAGTTAATTGTCTTAATAAACGTTCCGGAGATAGTTTGCTAAAAGTGCCAGTATTATTCATATTTTTACATTTTTTCCCGAAGAATTGACTTAGTATTGAGAAAGAAGAGATTTCGGGATCAGGTATTTTCTTCCCTTGCCAATCTCTTTATAAACTAATCATGTTATTGGCAAATATTATGTATCTATCACCAGCTATATCAATTACTCCTTGGTCGTTTGCTTACATAATACTACTAGGCTGGAAATTATCATCGTATTTTCAAAATGATCCAAATTTTCTGTTTTCATTTTTACATGGTGGCAATAATTATCAAATTTCTGAATTGATTAGGAACCTATAATTAGCCAAATTTCCACATAAAATCTTTAAATTTTTTTGGGAATAAATGTATATATTGATTATTGTATTCTTAATTTTTCATGATAATTTATGTATGGTAGCTCCACTACAAAAAGTAATGTTTACCCCTGATAAATCCACCTGCTTCTAAACTATATAATGATGCAAATTTCCTGAAATTGAGAATTTGACAAGAATAATTTGGTTAATGAAGTTGACGCTATCTACCGATAAATACCATACTTGTAGTTGTACTAGTATTGGAAATTATATACTTTGAGAAAAGGAAATTAAAGCTTTGGACTATAACATAACACAAAAGGTTATGCTGGATACACTAAAACTAGATGAAGTCGTAGAGTTTGCAGAAAACCCGGAACCACGTTGTCCATGCGTGCTATTGCTGGATACATCTGGCTCAATGCAGGGAGAACGAATTGAAGCCTTAAATCAAGGCTTACTGAGTTTTAAAGATGAACTGGTAAAAAATTCCTTGGCAGCGAGACGGGTAGAGGTAGCAATTGTTACTTTTGATAGTCATGTCAATGTAGTACAAGATTTTGTAACGGCAGACCAATTCAACCCGCCTATTTTAACAGCCCAAGGACTAACGACGATGGGTGGGGGAATTCATAAATCATTAGAAATAATTCAAGAACGCAAATCGCAGTATCGTGCTAATGGTATTGCTTACTATCGTCCTTGGGTATTTATGATTACTGATGGTGAACCGCAAGGTGAGCTAGATGAGGTGATTGAGCAAGCAGTGCAGCGTCTACAAGGAGATGAAGCCAATAAGCGTGTTGCCTTTTTTACAGTCGGAGTAGAAAATGCTAATATGACGCGTTTAAATCAAATAGCTGTGCGTACTCCTCTCAAATTGCAAGGACTAAACTTTATTGAAATGTTTGTTTGGCTTTCAGCGAGTATGTCAGCTGTATCTCATTCTAAGGTAGATGAACAAGTGGCACTACCGCCAATTGGTTGGGGGTCTGTTTAACAGTTATTAGTTGTCAGTTATCAGTTATGGCTGTAGTCAGATAGGCTAGGACAGCGCTAGTTACTTAAAGCCTTGAAGCAAATGGGTTTATACTCAGCACGGGCTAAACGCCTTGCTACCGCTTACAGCAGTTTCCATATTATCCACCTTGGGACTGATAACTCCTCATTTTAGCTGTTAGAACCAATTTATGAACAGATCAAAACAGATTTCTCAATGGCGAATAGTAGCCGCGTCCGTATGTGGTACTAGCCATATCAAAAACAAACAACTGTGTCAAGACGCTCATCATTGGCAGATATTGCCAAATAATGTATTAGCGATCGCAGCCGCAGATGGTGCAGGTTCTGCCAGCATGGGAAAAGTGGGAGCAATGATTGCGGTAGAAACGGCAATAGAACATATTTCCAACTGCCCAGAAATTACGCCCAACACCCTTGCAGATGATAACCTCTTGCGTGCTTTGCTGACAGATACCATATTAGCCAGCAAAAAAGCGATAGAAGAAGAAGCGGATGTGAGCGAGCATTTGCCCCATGATTTAGCAACTACCTTAATTATTGCGATCGCTACACCAGAAATTATCGCAGTAGCCCAAATTGGTGATGGTTTAGCTGTAGCCAAGGATAGTACAGGCAACTTATTGGCACTTACCATCCCTAACAACGGTGAATACATCAACGAAACAACCTTTTTAACTTCACCAGATGCTTTAGAGACAGCACAAATAAGAATATTGCGTCAAAACATAGTTAATATTGGTGTTCTCACCGATGGACTACAAATGCTGGCTTTGAATATGGTTGTGGGTGAACCGCACAAACCTTTCTTTTTTCCTTTATTTGAATTTGTAGCCAATTCTGACGATAAAATCGTAGCTAAAGAGCAATTAGTGAAATTCTTATGCTCTGATCGAATTACCCAACGTACAGACGATGATTTGACCCTAGTTATAGCAGCATTAGGCAACTGATGAGCAAGGTCGATTGGGTAAGGTTTAAAGTGCATACTGCAAGGTTCAGGGTGAGGGTTTTTCCCAAGTCCCCGTCCCGCCTTTAGCATATTCCTGTCGAGACGCTACGCATTAGCTAAACTATCTCATTCGTAGATCGTTTCTGAAGGACATAGAGAACAAGAGATATGTCATTCGCATTCTTCTTGAAAAGACAGGTCAGTTACTGCAAATTGGGTCTTGAACAATCAATGCATTGAGTTCTACGGGGAAAGACTGCGCTAACTCCCCAGCACTCAATCCTCAGTTCTCTAAAATAACCTCTCATAACCGTAATTTTACCATGCAGGTAGTACGTTATCTTTCCCAACAGGAAATCCTTAATCTCACAGTCAGTTTAGGTCGTGGCGGTGAAGCTTGTGTATATGCAGTGCCATCAGATGAAAATTTAGTGGCCAAAATTTATCACAAGCCCATAGTTACATATGGCCACAAACTCCAGGCCATGCTTGCCAACCCCCCAGAAAACCCCACAGCTAATTTAGGACATATTTCCATAGCTTGGCCACAGGAGTTATTGCAAGCAGCAGATAGCAGTGGCAACATCATTGGCTTTTTAATGCCACGCATTCGAGGAATGCGGCCAATCATGGATTTTTATAATCCTGGAACCCGTCGTCAAAACTGCCCATTATTTAATTATCAGTATTTACTGCGTACTGCTCGGAATTTGGCAGCAGCTTTTGCAGCTCTGCACGCAAGTCACTACTGTATTGGTGATGTAAATGAGTCAAACATTCTTGTTAGTGACACCTCATTAGTCACATTAGTAGATACAGACTCATTCCAAGTGCGTGATCCACAGCAGAATATTGTCTATCGTTGTTCAGTCGGTAAACCAGAATATACCCCGCCAGAACTGCAAAATAAAACTTTTGCTGAATATGATCGTGAAAGTTCCCATGACTTATTTGGGTTAGCAGTGCTGATATTTCAATTATTAATGGAAGGCACTCACCCATTTTCTGGGATTTTTCAAGGTCTATTTGATCCCCCTGCCTATGAATCCAGGATAGTAGCCGGTCATTTCACTTACAGTCAAAAGCAACAAGTTCCCTATTTACCTACCCCCATAGCACCTCCTTGGGAAATGCTCCATCCTGGTTTACGAGATTTATTTGTGCGTTGTTTTGAGGATGGTCATAGCAACCCCCAAATGCGTCCTAGCGCTCAAACTTGGTTATTAGCAATAGCCGCAGCTGAAGAAAATCTTGTTACTTGTGCTGTAAATCCCCAGCATCTTTATGATCATCACCTCCAGCAATGTCCTTGGTGTGAACGTACCGCACAATTAGGTGGACGTGATCCTTTTCCATCATTGGAAGCGATCGCTTCTAAAGAACATCTCAAACCCCGCCGAAAATCGAGAAAGCGGAATATACAAACTCCTCGTGTCCGCAAGCCAGCAGTGTTAACATCTCCACTACATCACTGGCGGCCAGCATTTCCCCAAAATTTTCCTGTTTATAAACCTGTAAATAATCCCAGCAAATCAAAGTTTTATACCATTATGTTTTTTTTGTTGGGTTTTGGGTTATTAGGATATTTGGACGTAATGATTAAATTTACTCGTCCCTTCGTATCCCAAAATCCTTACACTCAACAAAGCTTAATGTCTCGGCAAGAAAAGAAAATTATTCAGGAAGAAAATCTGAATTTTACAGATTACTATGAGCGAGGTAATGCCGCCTATCAAAAACAAGACTATGCACAAGCAATTGAAAATTTTACCCAAGGCATCAAAAAAAATCCGAGTTTCTCCAAATTGTATATGAATAGGGGTAATGCTCGTTACAATATGAATGATTATGAAGGAGCATTAGCAGACTATACCCAGGCTCTAAAAATTAATCCACAGGAAGTCAAAGCCATGGTAAATCGAGGCAATGCCTATTATATGCTGGCAGAATATAGTAGCGATCCTGACCAGGAATATAAAAAAGCCATTAACAATTTTAATACTGCCCTCAGTATCAATGGTAATGATTCTGAAGCTTATATCAGACGCGGTATTGTTCATTCTCAAATTGCTAAATATAGCCAAAACTACTATCAGCAATACAAAAAATCAATTGCGGATTTCACTGAAGCCATTCAACTCAATTCATCCAAAGCAGAAGCTTACTTTCAGCGTGGACTTGCCCGTTATCAATTTGCCCAATATAGCAGTAGTTATATTCAAACATACAAACAGGCAATAGCAGATTTTAACCAGGCAATAAATATCAATCCCCGTATGGCTAAAGTTTATCTCAAACGAGGGATGGTTCATTATGAATTAGCACAATATGGAGAAAATAAAGGTCAGTACAACCAGGATAAAGCCGTTGCCGATTTAGAAAAATCTGCTCAAATTTATCTCGAACAAGAAGATATGGATAACTATCAGCAAGCTATCAGCAATATTTGTGTTATTGTCTCCAAAAAATGTGATATTTTATTCCAAAGTTCAACTGTTTTTGAAAAAATTCATCAGTAAAACTTTAATCAAGCAGTATACAGAATGTGGTGTAAGTAGACTATGTATGGATATGAACGTAATTTGTAGTTACAGCAGGAGTCAGGAGGAAGAAGAATATTTTTCTCTTCTGTTACCTGTTCCCTGCCATATCAAATATTCTGTATCCTGAATCCTTACCATCAGATTACAGGTACATGAAGTACAAAGTTTTATCACAAAGCTATACCACACTCATAGTTTTATTCCTGATTTCTAAATTATTCTGTATGTCGCCACCTGAACATACCAGACTTCTTTACTTGAAATATTAATTAATTTGTTCTGTACCTTTAAGGACAAATTAAAAATCATGTAAGAAGTTATTTAAAAAGTTTTAAGCAGTGATTTTAAACACTTACTAATACACAAAATAAGTCTTTCTACTACGTCACAGACTTGATCGATAGACTGCTGAAAACTCTGCCTAGTAGTTATTTTATCATTGTATATGATAACTAGCATTTTTTACTTTTCTCCAGGAAAAATCATTCCTTTAGAAGTAGGTAAAATTTAGTGCTAGTTATTTTAAATATATTATTTTTTGTTGTATAAATCAGACATTGAATTAATTATACCCATCATTTTTTTACATATAAAATATCTTAAATTTACTTTTTCTTCATAATTTCCCATAAATTTATGGTTAGATTATTTCTAGATCCTTGATAGAGAAAATCTTGAAAAAATTGATATTCTCTCCATATTATTGTGCATCTCTTCATCTCCAAAAAATAAAACAATAACCTACCAACAGATATTTGAGATAATTGTATGAAAGCAGTGATTTTGGCGGGAGGACTTGGTACGCGCCTCAGTGAAGAAACAAGTATCAGACCTAAGCCGATGGTTGAAATTGGTGGTAAGCCAATTCTCTGGCATATAATGAAAATTTATTCATCCCACGGAATCAACGATTTCATTATTTGTTGTGGTTATAAAGGTTACATCATTAAAGAGTATTTTGCGAATTACTTCTTACATATGTCAGATGTAACTTTTGATATGCGATTTAACCAAATGAGTGTACATTCTGGATATGCTGAACCCTGGCGCATCACCTTAGTAAATACAGGCGATAACACAATGACAGGTGGACGCTTAAAGCAAGTCAGAGAACATCTTGGTCATGATACATTTTGCTTCACCTATGGTGATGGTGTAAGTGATGTAAATATCACAGAACTAATTCAATTTCATCAAGAACAAAAAACTTTAGCAACACTCAGCGCTGTTCAACCAGCAGGAAGATTTGGAGCAATTTCTTTAGGACAAGAACAAACTAAAATTGCTAGTTTTAGAGAAAAACCTGAAGGTGATGGAGCTTGGATTAATGGCGGTTATTTTGTTCTAGAACCAGAAGTGATCAACTTGATTACTGATGATTCCACTGTTTGGGAGAAAGAGCCATTAGAAAAGTTAGCTGATATGTCACAGCTATCAGCTTTTAAACATAATGGTTTTTGGCAACCAATGGATACCTTAAGAGATAAAAACTACTTAGAGGAGCTATGGAAAAGCGGTCAAGCTCCTTGGAAGAAATGGTAATACAGTAGAGAATTCAGGAGTCAGGAGTCAGGAGTCAGGAGATAGAAAATCAATACCACTCAGCACTCAATACTCCCTACTATTGTGGGATTTTAGATTTTAGATTGGGGAAAAATTGCTAATGTATGATTTTGCGATTATTGGTGGGGGAATAGTTGGACTTTCAACAGCGATGGCTTTAGGTAATCGTTATCCTGATGCACGAATTTTAGTGTTAGAAAAAGAAAGTCAATGGGCATTTCACCAAACAGGTAATAATAGTGGAGTAATCCATTCTGGAATTTACTACAAACCAGGTAGCTTTAAAGCTCAGTTTTGCCGTGATGGTAGTCGCTCTATGGTAGAATTTTGCCAAAAATATGACATTGACCATGATATTTGTGGTAAAGTGATTGTTGCCACAGAAGAACAAGAATTACCACGGCTAGAAACCCTCTACAAACGAGGTTTAGACAACGGAATAGCAGTTCAAAAAATCACTGCTGAAGAAGTTAAAGAAATTGAACCTCATGTTAGTTGTGTTGGTGGAATTAGGGTATTTTCTACAGGAATAGTTAATTACAAGCAAGTTTGTTTCAAATACGCTGAACTAATTCAACAGCGAGGGGGAGATTTACGTCTCAACACTAAAGTTTTGCAAATATCCCCAAGCGCTAAAAATCAAGTCATCGAAACCAATAAAGGTAGTTTTGAAACCCGCTTTATCATCAATTGTGCCGGGTTGCATAGCGATCGCATGGCAAAACTAGGTAAAGCCAACCCCCAAGCCAAAATAGTCCCCTTTCGCGGTGAATATTACGAACTAACCCCTGAAAAACGCTATCTGGTCAAAACACTCATTTACCCAGTTCCTAACCCAGATTTTCCCTTCCTGGGTGTCCACTTTACCCGGATGATAGATAATAGCGTCCATGCAGGGCCAAATGCAGTTCTCAGTCTCAAACGTGAAGGTTACAAAAAAACCGACTTTGACCTCAGAGATTTTGCAGAAGTTATCACCTATCCCGGTTTCTGGAAACTAGCAGCTAAACACGCTGACGAAGGTATTCAAGAAATCATTCGTTCCTTTAGTAAAGCAGCTTTTGTCAGAAGTTTGCAAAAACTAATTCCTGAAGTCCAAGCAGCAGATTTAGTCCCCACCCATGCAGGAGTTCGCGCTCAAGCATTGATGCGTAATGGTTCCTTAGTAGATGACTTTTTAATCGTTCAAGGTAACAACTCAATTCATGTTTGCAATGCACCATCTCCCGCAGCAACATCTTCTCTAGAAATTGGCAAAGCAATTGTTAACCAAATCCCCCAACAATCACATTTACAAAGCTTAGTAGCCTAATTTAAAAGGTGGAAATCTCAAAAATAGATATCTAAACCCCATCTACATTGAAACCTATAGTTTTTTCTATGGCGAAAACTCAAGTTTTCAAGATGGATGAGGTATATATAGTTGGGTATTATAGCGGTATGCACTTGAATGAGATAAGTAGGTGGTTGAGAAAATTTACAACTATGTCATTGCGAACGTAACGAAGTGGAGTGAAGCAATCACAAGGTTTTCAGCGTTTTTACTTTTCGTTACATAGTTCGGTTTATTTATGCCTACCTACTTATATCATAGTCCCCTCCTCGCTTGCGGGGAGGGGGTTGGGGGTGGGGTTCTTGTATCTCAATCTCACTTAACCGAGAACCACTATAGCTGACTTTATATGATATCTATATTTGTGCTGTGTTGTATTAATTTTAAGATTTCAATATTGGATTTATAGCATTTAAAATGTTGACTATTTACCAATTATTGAATTGTGAATTACACGGATACTTGCAAAAATTAGTTGTAACAGTTTAATGGAGTAGAGAAATCTTCAAGATAAATACCACTCCCAACTGACTACAACTAAATTAATCAATCACAAGGATTTGACAAAAATGAAAATATTAGTAACAGGTACAGAAGGATATCTTGGTTCCTTACTACCTTCTTTGTTAATGGCTAGAGGTCATGAAGTTATTGGTGTAGATACTGGTTTTTATAAAGCTGGTTGGCTATATAACGGAACTAACGTAACAGCAAAAACCCTCAACAAAGATATTCGGAATATTACTCCTGAAGATTTAGAAGGTGTGGAAGCAATAGTTCACATGGCGGAACTTTCCAACGATCCTACAGGACAATTATCACCGAATATTACCTATGAAATTAATCATTTAGGTTCAGTTCGTCTGGCTAACTTAGCAAAAGCAGTGGGTGTGCGTCGTTTTGTTTATATGTCTTCTTGCAGTGTTTATGGCGTTGCGAGTGAAGATGATGTCACAGAAGAATCACCTGTTAATCCTCAAACAGCTTACGCAGAATGTAAAACATTAGTAGAAAGAGATGTCCAACCATTAGCTGATGATGATTTTTCTCCTACCTTCATGCGAAATGCTACCGCTTTTGGTGCTTCTCCAAGAATGCGATTTGATATTGTTTTAAACAATTTGTCAGGATTAGCATGGACTACCAAAGAAATTAAAATGACAAGTGATGGTACACCTTGGCGGCCATTAGTCCACGCATTGGATATTTGTAAAGCTATTGTTTGTGCTTTAGAAGCACCTAGAGATATTGTCCACAATCAAATCTTTAATGTGGGAGATACAGCTAATAATTATCGAGTTAAAGAAATCGCAGAAATTATTGCTGATACCTTCCCAGATTGTAGATTATCTTTTGGTAATAACGGTTCAGATAACCGCAGCTATCGAGTATCTTTTGAGAAAATCAATACGATTTTACCAGGATTTAAGTGTGATTGGAATGCCCAACTCGGCGCTCAACAACTATTTGATTTATTCAATCAAATCGATATGACTGAAGATACTTTCTTGTTCCGAGGATTTACACGCTTAAAGCAGTTAGAGTATCTGATTCGTACTCAACAAATTGATCAAGACTTTTTCTGGACTAAAAATTAGTTCTTGTATTGTCGAATCAGCAGGATAATTAAAAATTCCGAATCAATTCCATTTGATTCGGAAGTATCTACAAGTTCAAAATCATTTTTCAAAAATTTTACTCATACTAATAGTCTATCAAGGACTAATTGACGAGTAAATAAATCTTCCTTCTTTCTTCGCGGTATGCCTTCGGCACGCTATGCGTTCATGAAATGTCTCGAAGGGATACGTTTCTTCTTTATCCGTCAAAATATATTTGACAGACTACTAGGAATTTAGGATGAATATACCACCATGAACAAATTACTTACCATCGCTATTCCTACCTATAATCGTGCTGCATTACTTGATAAACAATTAGCATGGTTAGCAAAATCTATCCAAGGTTTTGAATCTGAATGTGAAATTATTGTTTCTGATAACTGTTCAGAAGATAATACACAGGAAATAATTAACAAATGGCAAGTTCAACTTAATAATACCGTATTCCTCAATAATAGGAATCGTGAAAATATAGGTTTAATGCCTAATATTGCTTTTTGTATAAAATCTGCTAGTGGTCAGTATATTTGGACAGTTGGTGATGATGATCCAATTCAAGAAAAAGCAGTTGCTTATTTAGTAACTACACTCAAGCAGCATCCAAATTTAACATTAATGTTTTTAAATTGTTCTGGTCGTGATAAACGAACAAATAAAATAATTGTTGAACATTGGTTTAAAAGTAATACTAATGAGCCAGTTACTAATGGCAGAAATGTATTTCAACGTTATTTACAGGAAAGCTTTGGTGGTGTGCTTTTCATGACAGCAGTAGTTTATAAAACAGAACTAGTACAACGTGCTTTAAAAACTTGGCCAACTTCTGCTAAAAACTTGGCCTCTCAAGCATATTGGACAGGATTTTGTGCGCTGCATGGAAGTGTCATAGTGACTAAAGATAATTATTTAGAATGCACAATGCACGCTAGTCATTTAGATCAAGATCCAAGATTAGCATTAATGATGCAGTATATCTACATACCTGAAGTTTATTTAAAGCTTTTAACTATAGGTTATTCCTATAAATTTTGTCAAAGAAAAATTTTAAGAAACTTAGTCAAGTTAAATTACTGGAGGATTTTTCTAGGTGGTTTTAGAAGATGGCCTTTCTTAGCAATGAGGGTCATGGTTTATTACTTGGCTTTGATTTGCCAATCTGCTTATAGACTTATCTTTGTTTCCAGAAAAAATAATGATGTTGAACCACAATTAATTACGTCTTTAAGTGAAGAAGGTTAATAGTTACATCTATATCTACTAGTCAATTTAATAAAATTATAATCCTGATTGAACATGAAGAAAATACTAACAATTGCAATTCCTACATACAATCGAGCCGAATTACTAGATAAACAGCTAACTTGGTTGTCCCAAGCTATCAAAGGATTTGAATCAGAATGTGAAATTTTAGTTTCTGATAATTGTTCTACTGATCACACGCCATCAATTATCAAGAAATGGCAAAAAATATTTAGCAATATCACTTTTAAGGCAAATAGGAATTCTCAAAATTTAGGCGTGATGAAAAATATTTTCTACTGCCTAAATGCAGCTACCAGTAAATATGTTTGGACAATTGGTGATGATGATCCAATTCAAGAAAAAGCAGTTGCTTATGTAATTAATAAAATTAATCAAAATGAAGATTTATCATTGTTGTTCCTGAACTTCTCTGGTAGGAATCAAATTACTGGGGAACCTATTCACCCACCGACAATAGTCGGTAATCGCTGGTTTGATATTGAAAGAGAAGATGGTGAAGGTGATGGTAAAGCTACCTTTGAACATTGTTATGCTAAAAGTGTTGGTGCAGTAATTTTTCTGACTGCAACAATATATCGGACTGACTTAGTGAAAAGCGCCTTAACAATGTGGCCTGATGCAATTAATAACTGGATATCTTTAGCTTATCTTGCTGGTTATTGTGCCACTCAGGGCAAAGTTATTGTTACTAAAGATATTTATCTAGAATGTATTGTTGGTGTGAGTCATTGGCAAAAAGAGCCAAGGTCTGCACTATTAATGCAATATAAACACATCCCTGAAGTGATTTTAAAATTTGAAGAAATTGGATATTCTTCTCAATTTTGCCGTCAGATGATGTTACAGAATTTCCGGGAGGTAAATTTAAAAGTTTTTTTAGGTGCTTTAAGAAGATGGCCTTTTCCTGCTATCAAAACAGTAATTCCTTTTTTAGCTTTAGTTAGTTTATCTGCCTTTGAGATCATACCAATTAGGGAATTTAAAACAGTAGAAATGCTTGATATGTCTACTCAACAAATCAAAAAAGTATGAGTAGTAATTTGCTGGAAATAGATGCATTAAACTATTTATTCAATCAGCAGGAGGTTATTTTATGTTTAATAGTGTTAAAAACAAGATTTCTGCATTAGGAGATGAGTTAGTTTACAGAACTAAACTTTGGCAGCATAAGAGTAAGTTACCTGCACTACAAGGACATGATCGCTTAATTGCCGAAACGCTAAAACGGCAAGGTGTTTATATCACCTCTTTAGAAGATTTAGGATTACCATCAACAACACAAATGTTAGCTTCTACTAAGAATTATATAACAAGTATGGCAACTCCAAGGGATATCCATGCAGGTTATAAGTTGCCACAAATTTATACGGTTACAGATTTATCAGAATTCTTTAGCTGGGGAATTGAAGCGCGACTGCAAAAAATAATTGAAAATTATATAGGACTATCTATAGCTTTTCATGGTGTCCATGTACGTAAAGATTTCCCTAATGAGCAGCAACTACAAACACTGCTATGGCATAAAGATTCCGAAGATAGACGCATGATTAAAGTCATCATCTATTTAAATGATGTAACTGAAAAACATGGGCCTTTTGAATATGTAGCAACACCTGCCAGTTTTTTAGAGAAATTAAATTATTATCGAGTCGATTATAAGCTTTGGAGGTCTAATTATTTAGGAATAGATGATAAAAAATTGATGGAAATCATACCCAAGTCAGCTTGGAAATCTTGCCCTGGAAAAGCTGGAACTGTGATTTTTGTAGATCCGAGAAATGTTTTACATCATGGTACTTTGAGAACAGAAGAGCGTTCAGCACTATTTTTTGTTTACACAGCTAACCCACCGAAGCGACCAGAACTTTGCAGTCAATACAATGATGATACCTTTACTAGACCACAGTTAAGCCAACAAATAAATAGGTGCTAAGGCAATTTTAGTGAAAGTTAAAGCTTGGTTATTAGTAATCATCATCATCTAGTGCTTTCTTTATTTAACCTGATTTCCTGTAAATACCGTGAATAAATTACTTACTATTGCCATTCCTACATATAATCGTGCTGCATTACTAGATAAACAGTTAGCGTGGTTAGCTAAGTCTATCCAAGGTTTTGAATCTGAATGTGAAATTATTATTTCTGATAACTGTTCAGAAGATAATACACAAAAAATCATTAAGAAATGGCAGTCATTTTTACCAAATACTGTATTTCATAACAATAAAAATCAGGAAAACTTGGGTGTTATGAAAAACATTGCTTATTGCATACAAGCAGCAACAAGCAAATACATTTGGACTATTAGTGATGATGATGTTATTGCTGATAAAACGATATCTTATATCGTCAATACCTTGAAGCAAGAGCCAGATTTAACTTTATTGATATTGAATTTTTCCTGTCGTCATGAAGTAACGGGGGAATTATTATATCAATGCTGTTATAAAATTGATAATGAAAAAATTGAGCATAATGGTAAAGCAGCATTTGAGCGTTGTATACAAGAAAATCGCTCTGGAGTACAACTAATGTCTGCTCAAGTATACAGAACAGAATTAGCTCAGAGCGCTCTAGAAAAATGGTCTGATGGTTTAAAAAACTTAGATTACCAGGTCTATTTAACTGGTTATTGTGCTTTTCATGGCAGTGTCCAAATAACTAAGGATACTTATTTAGAAAATGCTTTTGGTGCTAGTCATTGGATGCTAAAACCTAAATTATTACTGAAGATGCAATATACGTATTCGCCAGAAATTAATATCAAGTTAAATAAGGTAGGATATTCTAAACATTTTTGTAGTAAATTAGTTATTCAACATTTTCATAACAATAATTGGCGAGTTTTATTCGGTGCTTTGAAAAGATGGCCAATTATGGCAGTTACTACCATAATTCCTTATTTTGGTTTAGTAAGTGTGTCAGTTTTAGAAAGCACTATTATCTCTCAGAAAATAGAAGATGCAAACTCACAAATAAGTGATATTAGGTATAAATAAATTTTCATCTATACCTATTAGTAATGAAATATTGATCATTTTTTTATGCCTCGTAAATTATCAAGTAATAAATCATTAATGAAGCAAGGATTAATATCATGCTCAACAAAATTAAAGCCAAAACATCAGCATTAGGTTATGAGTTAGGTTATAGAATGGCATTAGTTAAGCATCGTAAAAATTTACCTGCATTAACGGAATGCGATCGCCCAATTCTTGATTCGCTCAAACGTGATTGTATTTGCATTACAAATCTCACAGATTTAGGATTAACCTCTACCTCACAACTGCTGAATTCTGCTTATAGTCTATTACCAGGTATGGTCAAGAATGACTACAACTATTCAGACCAAAATCCACCTCAAATTTACACAGTTACAGATTTACCAGAATTTTTTACCTGGGGAATAGAACCAAGATTACTCAGCATCATCGAAAATTATATCGGTCTTCCTGTTGCCTTTCATGGTGTACATTTACGCAAAGATTTTGCCAATAACAAGCAGTTTGCCACATTACTATGGCATAGAGATATAGAAGATCGTCGAGTTATCAAAGTCATCGTTTATTTAAATGATGTAGAAGAAAAACATGGGCCATTTGAATATGTACCTTTATCTTATACTTCTCCATATCATCCTAATTGTTATCGAATTAAATCTAAGATTAATACATCAGGAGGAATAAACGATGAAACACTAAATCCAATTATCCCAAAATCAGCTTGGAAGTCTTGTCCTGGTCCAGCAGGTACGGTGATTATTGTTGATACAAGAAGACTTTTACATCATGGCACTATTCGTACTCAAGAGCGGTCAACATTATTTTTTGCCTACACTGCTAACCCTCCTAAACAACCACAACTTTGTAATCATTTCTGGGATGATTCTTTTCCTAAACCAAATTTGTCTAAAGAATATGATGAGGAGTTAAATAAACAGTCATTACTCATTCCCAAAAATTTAGAATCTCTCATTTCTATAGATAGCTAATACTGCTATATAGAAGCAATGGTTTTTGATTTTTTGTAAGGATTCAGGATATGTGATATCGCAGGGAACAGAAGAAAAAAATATTCTTCTTTCTTCCTCCACCTCCTTTTCCTGACTCCTGAATTCTTACGGAAATTGATTTCTGCTATCATGTATTAGTTTCAATGAGGATTTATGACTCCAAATGAAACTCTTTCAATAAATGCTGTTTGTAACCAACATTGTTATCATAGTACCCCATGATTTTTACATCCACTAATCTCTCTGGCGCTTTTATTATTGACTTAGAAGAAAAATCAGATTCTCGTGGTTTTTTTGCTCGGACTTTCTGTGCTGAAGAATTTGCAGCACATGGTTTAAAGCCAACAGTTGCTCAATGTAATTTGTCTTTCAATCATCAAAAAGGTACCTTGAGAGGGATGCATTATCAAATTCTTCCAGCCGCAGAAACTAAATTAATTCGCTGCACTCAAGGGGCTATTTATGACGTAATTATTGATATGCGTCCTGAATCGCCAACTTATCTATCGCATATTGGTGTAGAACTAACTGCGGAAAATCGTCGTGCTTTATATGTACCAGAAATGTTTGCTCACGGCTATCAAGCTTTAACTGATAATGCAGAAGTTGTCTATCAAGTGGGTGAATTTTACACTCCTGGATATGAACGTGGTTTGCGTTATGATGATCCACTTTTAGAAATTTCTTGGCCTTTGAGTGTGACGGAAATGTCTGATAAAGATCGGAATTGGCCTTTACTAGAATCTATTTTAATAGGAGTTTAATGATGATTATTGTAGATAAAGCTTTAGAAGCCCGTGCTGCTTTGGGTAAACCAGTTAAAGTGGCGATGATTGGTGCTGGTTTTATGGGTCGTGGAATTGCTAATCAAATTATCAATTCTGTGCCGGGAATGGAGTTAGTGGCTATCTTTAATCGCCACATTGATACAGCTAAACGAGCTTATTTAGAAGCAGGAATTGAGGATGTTAAGGTTGTTTCTAATTTAGCTGATTTAGAAGACTCTATCGCACAAGGGCAGTATGCAGTCACTGAAGATGCCATGTTGCTGTGCGAAGCTGAAGGTATAGATGCAATCATTGAAGTTACTGGCACAATCGAGTTTGCGGCTCATGTAGTCATGAGTGCGATCGCTCATCAAAAGCATATCATCTTAATGAACGCCGAACTCGACGGCACAATTGGCCCCATCCTCAAAGTCCATGCAGACCGCGCTGGAGTCATCCTCAGTGCCTGTGATGGCGACCAACCAGGGGTAGAAATGAACCTCTACCGCTTCGTTAAAAGCATCGGTTTAACCCCCCTATTATGCGGCAACATCAAAGGTCTACAAGACCCCTACCGCAACCCCACCACCCAAGCAGGCTTTGCTAAACGCTGGGGTCAAAATCCCGCAATGGTGACAAGCTTTGCAGATGGCACAAAAATTTCTTTTGAACAAGCGATCGTTGCCAATGCTACAAACATGAAAGTAGCAAAACGCGGAATGTTAGGATACGACTACACAGGTCACGTCGATGAAATGACCAAAATGTACGATGTTGACCAACTTAAAGAATTAGGTGGCATCGTTGATTATGTCGTCGGCACAAAACCAGGCCCAGGAGTCTTCGTTTTTGCCACCCACGACGACCCCAAACAACGCCATTATCTCAACCTCTATAAACTTGGTGAAGGCCCCCTCTACAGCTTCTACACCCCCTATCACCTCTGCCATTTTGAAGTTCCCCTCTCCGTAGCCCGTGCAGTCCTCTTCCATGATGCCGTTCTTGCACCCATAGCCGGCCCCGTTGTTGAAGTTGTCACCACTGCCAAAATTGACCTCAAAGCCGGAGAAACCCTTGATGGCATTGGTTATTACATGACCTATGGACAATGTGAAAACGCAGAAATTGTCCAAAAAGAAAATTTACTCCCAATGGGAATAGCCGAAGGATGTCGCTTAAAGCGTGATCTTCCCAAAGATCAAGTCCTCACTTATGAAGATGTGGAATTACCTGAAGGTAGACTTTGCGACAAACTACGTGCTGAACAAACAACTTATTTTGCTCCTGCAAAAACCTTGATGCTTGCAAAATAGTTTTTAATTGATTGATATACTTGAGACGGTCATAACTTGCGTTTTTACATCCATATATCCCCTTTAAGCAAAAGCTCAAATTGTGGCCTTGCGAAGTATAGCTTGAGGGTGGTTATAGCGTTTCCTAGTCTAGTGAAGTACAAAATCATCTGCGTTTATCTGCGTCCATCTGCGTTTAATTATTACAGCTTGTACCTCACTTGAATAGTAATTGCTATATCACCCTTCAGCTAGATATAATTTGGTTCAAAATGAACGACCAATAAAAAAAAATCCTGATATTCTTATTCAAACCCTGATTCTTATTTATAGGGACTCAAAATTTTACTTTATAGTATTTACTTATTCTTTGTCAATATTAAGTAATTTATTTTATCAGTGATTTACTTAACTACCTTTAATATCAAAAATAAGTAAGTATTCCAGATTTTTTATATTTTACCAAGGGCATTATCCAAAATACACAATTTCTACAACTTCCTCAACATGGGTTTAGTCTAGACGACAGACTGATATAAACATATCAGTACCGTTAGTTAACCCAGAATTTAATTAACATTGCAATATAAGGCATCATCCATGAAAATTGCTCTCGTCCATGATTATTTAACCCAACGCGGTGGGGCAGAGCGTGTGTTTGAATTGCTTTGTAAACGCTACCCAGAAGCGGACATTTTCACATCGTTATACGATCCGCAAAAAACTATTGATCTTAGTGAGCGCATAGTTAAAACAACTTTTTTGCAAAAGATTCCTGGTGCAGCAAAGCATTTCCGCCTCATGGCTCCTCTTTACTTTCCTGCATTTCGGTCTTTGAATCTACAAGACTACGATTTAATTATCAGTAGTAGCACCAGTTTTGCCAAAGCAGTCAGAAAAAAATCGCAAGCACGCCACATTTGCTTTTGTCATAATGTTACCCGTTTTTTATGGGATACAGAAACTTATTTACGAGAGTACGGAGACTATCGTTTTTTTGCTCCGTTAATTGAAAAAATATTTCAACTCATGAGAAATGTAGACCTGAAATATTCTCAAGAACCAGACCTCTACATTGCCAATTCCAGCGTTGTCGCCCGTCGTATTCAAAAAATTTATGGTAAACAAGCACTTGTAATTAACTATCCAATTGATACCAGCAACTTTGTTTTTTCAGATACAAAAGCAGAATACTACTTGGCATCTGCCCGGATGATAAGTTATAAACGTCTTGATATAATAATCGAGGCTTTCAACTGGTTAGGGTGGCATTTATTAATATCAGGTGATGGACCCGAACTAGAACGGTTAAAATCCAAGGCATTAGGCAATGTTGAATTTTTAGGTCACGTTAGTGATAGCAAACGTAAAGACTTATTTTCTCAAGCCAAATCCATTATCGTTGCTGCTTTAGAAGACTATGGTTTAGTTCCAGTAGAAGCAAATGCTAGTGGAACACCAGTCATAGCCTATGGAGCAGGTGGGGTATTAGATACTCAGATACCTGGTAAAACTGGGGTTTTCTTTAATAGACAAACACCTGATTCTCTACAGGCTGCATTACTAGAAGCTAGAGGAATATCTTGGAATTACGAAAATATTCGTAATCATGCTGTAAATAATTTTTCAGAACAGGCATTCTTTAGTAAGATTGAGCAAATTATTGTTCAAGCTTCTGGTGTGCATCGCTTATTTATTTAATTGGTTAGCTGTCTCTCTTAAAAGAAACAAGCTACACATAGCATCTCGCACAACAAGGATAATAATAAAAGTGGTTCAAACTAGTCTTAATCCTCATATCACTTCAGTCGCAGATACAGAACCCAGTTATGGACAAATGTTTGCCGTATTTCTCCGACGATTTCCTTGGTTTTTATTAGCATTTTTAAGTTCTACGGCTCTGGCTGGCATTATTACTTTAAAGACAAATCCCACCTTCAAAAGTACGATGCAATTGTTAGTAGAACCTAACTATCAAGGTAAAAAAGAAGGAGGAGATACTGTAGAAAATCAGTTTACAGACTCTAACGTTGTTGTCGATACAGCAACCCAGCTTAATCTGATGCAGAGTTCTGGATTGATTCAAAAAGCAGTTGATAAACTTAAAGCTGAATATCCCAGTATCACTGTAGAGGAGATTAAAAAATCCTTAGTTTTAACTCAAATTAGGACTAAAGAAGATAATGTCGCCACTAAAATTTTTCAAGTTGACTATACAGATACCAATCCGGAGAAAACACAAAAAGTCCTAACTGCCATTCGGCAAGTTTATTTAGAATATAACAAACAACAACAGGATTTTCGGTTACAAAAAGGTCTGCAAGTTATTAGAGATCAATTGAGAAAAGCTAGTGATGAAGTGAATGCTTCTGAAAGCAATCTCCAACGATTTCGGAGAAATCAAAATTTAATTGATCCAGAATTACAAGCTAAATCCATTGAAGAAACTTTAAACACTATTCAGCGAGAACGACAAACAACCCGTTCTCAATATGAAGAAGCTTTAGCTAAACAAAAATCTTTACAAGTACAACTCAATCGTTCTCCACAAAATGCTTTAGTTTCTTCACGTCTGAGTCAGTCCACACGCTATCAAGGCTTACTCAACGAAATCCAAAAAACCGAATTAGCTTTAGCCACAGAACGCTTACGCTTCACTGATGACACTCCTGGTGTGCAGAAGCTAAATGAACAACTTCAAAGTCAAAAAGAACTCTTGCAAAAAGAAGTTAGTAGAACTTTAGGTGGACGGTCTACGAGTTCATTTGGTTTTGGAGAAACCTTGCTCGAACAAGGACAACTAGGAGAAATTGACATTAATCTCACTAGTGAGTTGGTAGAAACCCAGACTAATATAGTTTCTCTCAGTGCGCGTGATCAAACTTTAGCAGAAAAAGAGAAAGAACTGCGATCGCAACTAAAACGCTTCCCCTCCCTCTTGGCCTATTACAACCGCATACTTCCCCAATTACAATTTAGCCGGGAAAGAATGGAACAATTGTTGCGGGCAGAACAGCAATTGCGGCAGGAACTGTCTAAAGGTGGATTTAATTGGGAAGTGGTCGAAGATCCCCAAGAAGGCACACAATTAGGCCCCGACCTCAAACAAAATCTCTTATTAGGTGCCGTCGTTGGATTAATGTTAGGTGGCATTGCTGCCTTTATTCGAGAAGCATCCGATGATTCAGTACATACTACCGCTGAATTAGAGAAACAAGTTGCCATCCCATTATTAGGAACAACACCCAAATTACCACCAGCTAAACCCAAAGAATCAATCATCAAATTGCCATTTGGGAAACCCGAAGTTCTTGCACCTTGGACAATTCAAGTATTGCAATCGCCACCACGTTGGGAATCATTAGATCTGATTTATAAAAATATAGAACTTCTCAATAGTGTGTCTGATTTAAAATCATTGATGGTAACATCAGCATTACCAGATGAGGGTAAATCAGCTTTGGCTTTAGGTCTAGCTATGAGTGCAGCCCGGTTACACAAAAAGGTACTACTAATTGATGCCAACTTACGAGATCCAAGCCTACATAAACAGCTTAATCTTCCTAATGAACAAGGGCTTTCAACACTCTTAGCTAGTGATGTTGACCTTCCTCAACAGATTGGAGTTCAATACTCAGGTTCATCCTATATCGACATCTTGACTGCTGGCCCCATACCTATAGATCCTGCTCATCTTTTAAGTTCCCCACGGATGATGCAGTTGATGAAAACATTTGAAGAAAACTATGATTTGGTACTTATAGACTCTTCATCAGTTCTCGGTTTAGTGGATGCTATGCTCACAGCATCATCTTGTCGTAGTGTGGTTATGGTAGCCAGTATTGGTAGGGTAACACGCAACAATTTAGCCCAAGCTACGGCTATGTTAAGCAAGTTAAATCTGATTGGAATTGTAGCTAATGGAGTATCTAACTCTGATAGCACTTATGTCCCCTATGTCAAGCAACAACAATTAGTGCTACAACAGATTGTGGAAAAATAGCTAAATGATTTCCACGGCATCATTCTGTTTATCAAAATATCATTCAGGAGTCAGAAGTCAGACTAATTTGAGATGACTGACTCCTGTAGTTTGCTTTTTTAGTAGGTATAAATTTAATCAATAAATCAATCTATGAATTGAATAATTTTGAAAAAAATTACAGCATATTGTAGATCAATCTTTTCAAACATCCTCTAAGGATTCAGGATACAGAATATTTGATATAGCAGGGAACAGAAGAGAAAAATATTCTTCCTTCTTCCTTCTTCTTCTTCTTCTTCTTCTTCTTCCTCCTGACTCCTGACTCCCGACTCCTGACTCCCGACTCCTGAATTCTTACACTAAGATAAGCTGTATTTTAGTAAAATATGTAACGTTAATTGATTACCAATCATACAAAAAATAAATTTAGTTAATAGCTACAAAAAATTGTAATTTTTTTATGTTTAACTAGATCAATTCATCATAGCTTAACATTATTGTCGAAAATTTCAGTTTTATTTAAAGAGTAAATAAAGAATTGGTTAAATCATTAGTTATTTCTGTTGGTTCTTATATTCTAGAAATTGAGGACAAAACTAAAAACTAAAAGCTGTAAAAGTGAGATGAGACAAGTTTTGTGACAGATGTCTAGAAATTAAATAGACAAAAATACATGGCTTTTAGCAACAATTTGATGGGATATTTAATCTCTACACATCCCTCAAGAAAATACCAAATTTCCTAACTCTTATTTTTGCTTTCTGTACATCTTTATACCTACAGAATTACACCAAATATTTGCTGTAAAGACCAGTAGAATGATTCATTTTCACGGTCAAACAGAGTTCAGGATTAGGAGGACACAAGAAAAATATTTCGGATAAATCTACGTTGTAGCTCTTATCTATTGGTATTGCACTTAAGTCTAAAAGGCTTTTTGTCAGCAACTTTTACTTAAGTTTAACACCTATAAACACTGCCAAAATTCTCTGATCACGCCAGCAATTTTCTACTGCATAAATTCACAGAAATATGACAACTTCACTCATTCCCAGTTTACAGGATAATTACACTATAGCCCAGTCAACACAAAATTATCATTCCCAATACTGCACACTTCAATGGCGTAGGGGTCAGTTGTTGGTGAAATCTCCTGGAAAATTACAACAACCATATTTACCTGCACTAGATAACGAAGAATTATTGGTAGAGTGTTTAAAAAATTCTCCAGTGATATTGGTAACTATAGATCCAGCACTAGGTGATCATGCACTACGATTTTGGGCAGATGCTTGTAAAAAAGCTCAGAAACAAATATTCCTCCGTCTACCATCTGGGCATCAATTATCAACATCAGACAACCAAATATTGAGAATTATACAACGACTAACTGACTGGATTTTAGCATTAATTTTACTGATATTAATTAGTCCTCTAATGCTGGGATTATTTATCCTCATGGGAATTCAATTCTCAGAATTACCATTCTCCTATGAGTGGCATATTGGAGAAAGAGGTAAACTTTTTCAAACCATAAAATTCTGCACAAATACAAAACGAAATTTTATACCACTAGAATTATGGATGACTAAATATAGTCTGGAAAATTTACCCATGTTATTCAATGTGATTAAGGGAGAAATGAGTTTATTCGGGTATCATTGTTGGTCTTTAGATGATGCAGTTAAGCTAAGTTTAGAAGGACAAAAACAACATTTATCTAGACTACCAGGATTAATAAAATTGTGGCAAGTAGAGACTAAATTGAAACCAGCTAGGTTGTCATAAATTAAACTGGCTACATCCTAGTAATATTATATATTGCATACTAGGATGTTTTGATATAACTGATAATTATTTCCTGTTTTAGTATTTTAACCCAAGAATTATGTAGTGACTTTAAAAATCAATACTATTATGCACACAGCAATTTGTACTGTATTTGAAAAAGACTATCATTATGGTGTAGGAGCTTTAGTAAATTCCTTGTATCACCACGGGTTTCGAGGAATATTTTGGGCTGGTTATCGTGGTAATTTACCACCTTGGGCTAAGTTTCTAAAAGAAGGAAATGGTTATCAAGAATTTTCTATAGCTGAAGATTGCGCGATTCGGTTTGTTAAACTAACAACCAGAAAACATCTAGGTTTTTATAAACCTGATTTTATGTCTCAATTGTGGGAAAACTTTTGCCCAGATATTGATGCATTATTTTATTTTGATCCTGATATTGTCAATAAATGTAGTTGGACTTTTTACGAAAATTGGGTTAGTCGTGGAATTGCCATTTGTGGTGATTCTTGGTATCTTGTTCCTGCTAATCATCCCAGACGTTTAGGATGGAAAGAATTTGCTCAAGATAATGGTTTATTTTGTGAGCGTGAGTTAGATTATCACTATAATAGTGGCTTTATTGGTATTCATAAAAACCATAAATCTATACTGACACTTTGGCAGAAATTAGAAGAATTAGGTGAGATGTCAGGATATGCCAAATTAGATGATCTTTATGCTGATCATACTTTTCATACTTATCCATATCTGTATGGAGATCAGACTTATTTAAATTTAGCATTAATGCTGACTAGTTATCCTTTGAGTACAGTTGGTCCTGATGGCATGGATTTTGTTCCTGGTGGTACTATCATGTCTCATGCCACCGTACCAAATGTTAAACCTTGGCGTAAGAAACTGATTTTTAGTGCTTTAGAAGGTAACTCTCCAACCATAACTGATAAATTGTATTGGCGACATAGCCAAACACCTATTCAATTATATTCAACAGCAAAATTACTATGGCAACAATTTGAAATTCTTTTTGGATCTGCTGTAGGGCGTTTTATCCGTCGCTCTCCCATGTAAGGATATTAATTATTATCTTTTCATTGAGCTTTATGTGCTTAATTCTCAAAAGTAATGTTCAAAATTTTTATGAATCTTAAAATTTCTTCATCAACTTTGAAAATCTTTCAAGCCACAAATTTTTGGCAAAATTATCATTTAATCCTCAGAGAGTTTAAACACTTTCGACTTGTAGCAAGTTTAGCTATTGTTTTTTCAGCTTTAGCAGCCAGTTTTGAAGGGTTTGGTTTAGGCTTTTTATTGATATTTTTGCAAAGTTTAACTACTCCCGGATCTGAACCTGTAAAAACAGGTATTGGCTGGTTTGATATTTTCATTTTAGGAATTAATGCTTCAGCTACCGAGCGATTATATCGCGTATCGGCCTTAATTATTATCACGACCTGTATGCGTGCATCGTTCAACTATTTTGGACAAATTTGCATCCAGTTTAGTGAAATAAATTTAGTAGATAATCTCCGTAAACGAATTTTTGAACAATTAGCTGCTCAAAGCCTCAGTTATTTTGGTAAAAAAAGTTCTGGAGAATTGATTAATACTCTCACCAATGAAATGGAGAGAATTAGACAAATTTTTGGAGGAATGGCTTTTCTAGTTGCTAGAGGTTTAACACTAGTAGTTTATTCTATTTCCTTATTTGTGCTTTCATGGCAACTCTCAATAGTTTCTGTTTTATTATTTAGTCTTTTAGCAGTAGGACTATCAACACTAAACAAACAAATTCGAGAACGTAGCTTTGCAATTACTAAAGCTAATGATAATTTTACCTCTAGATCGCTAGAGTTTATCGAAGGTATCCGCACAATTCATGCATTTTCTACTCAAGAATTTGAGCGGCAAAGATATTTTCAAGCTAGTAAAAAAATAGTTAATAATTGGAAGAGAGTTTATTGGATTTCTCTAATAGTTAAACCTCTGGCTGAGAGTCTATCTACTATGATTCTTATCTCGATGATTATAGTAGCACTAGTCACAGGACTAATGGAGGTTTCCTCTTTATTGACATTCTTTTTTGTGCTGTTTCGCTTGGTTCCTATGACTCAGGATTTAAATGGAGTAATAGCTTTTTTAAGTACCCAAGCCGGAGCAGTAGAAAATATCAAGGATCTGTTAAAAACAGAGGATAAAAATTACTTTCAAAATGGTTATATCCAGTTTAAAAAATTACAGCGAGCTATAGAAATAATAGCTGTGAATTTTGGTTATGAACCTAATAAACTTGTACTCAAAGATATTACGCTGACTATTGAAAAAGGTCAGATGATAGCATTGGTGGGAGCATCTGGTGGTGGGAAAAGCACACTTGCTGATTTATTAGCCAGGTTCTATGACCCAATAGAAGGCAAAATTTTTATAGATGGTATAAATTTACGAGAATTTGAAATTGACTCACTGCGCCGCAAAATGGCTATAGTTAGTCAAAAAACATTCATTTTCAATACTTCCATCCGCAATAATATTGCCTATGGTGCATTAGCAGTAACTGAGACAGAAATTATAGAAGCGGCTCGTCTAGCAAATGCTTTAGAATTTATCGAAAAATTGCCTCAAGGTTTGGATACAGTTATCGGTGCTGATGGTATTCAATTATCTGGAGGACAACAACAACGAATTGCGATCGCACGCGCTTTGGTTAGAAATCCAGAAATTTTGATTTTAGATGAACCAACAAGTGCTTTAGATTCAATCACAGAGCAGGTGATTCAGGAGTTGTTAGAAAAATTTACCGTGGGACGGACAGTGATTGTAATTGCTCATCGTCTTTCCACAATTGCTAAAGCGGATAAGGTTGTAGTGATTGAACAAGGACAGATTGTGGAACAGGGAGCATATCAAGAGTTATGTCAACAACGTGGTAAGTTTTGGCAATATTATCAGATTCAAAATGAAGTGAGATAAATAATAATTCAACATTTAATGGCGGGAAATTTTATGTCAATCTTCGTTTGTAGATTGACATAATAAAAAGATAGGTACCTTATTTATTTGGAATAATAAAATTGCAAAAAAATATGAGATATGAACAATTGGCTAACTTCAATGGTAAAGTATATTTTTTCTGTTTACCAAGAGAGGAAGATGAGGGCAGGGATCAGTTCCAACATTTATTTATTTGTTTGGCGGAAGGTTTTCGAGAATTAGGGATATCCTTTTTCTCAAATATCAACTACTGGCAAGAATTACCTGAAAAACAAGAATATCTCTTTCGCCATGATCCAGATATAACGCCAGATGATTGTTCTGTTGTAGTATTTAGTAATAACTGGTTTAATAATAATTATCCTCTACCAGATAATTTATTTCATGCCAACCGTAAATACTTGACTGTTTATTTGGATGGTAATGACAATGATAAAGATTACAATAAACTTCCTGAATATAGGCAATTTGATTTCATTTTTAAGACTCATTACAATCGACATTTAAATTATTTGGATAACTTTTATCCCTGGTCGTTTGGTTTGAGTCAACGGATATTGCAAGAATTGTCAGCAGTACCAAATTTTCAGGATAGAAACAAACAGATACTCGTCAATTTTCGACATTGGCGAACTGGTCATCCAGTTAGAAATATTAGTTCTCATCTATTAATGCCGCAAATTAGCAATATTTGGCAAATCAATAATAGTGTTGATAATCAAGCTAATTTTTCAACTGAAGCATATCATCATCTACACTGGCTACAAACTGGTAAACGTCACTACCCAACTTACTATAATCGCTTGAAAAATTCAACTGCTTGTGCTTGTTTTGGTGGTTTTTTTGTTCCTGCTTGGCTTAAAAATTCAGGAGGTTTAATTAATCGCAATATTCAGCGTCTTATGACTAAATTGAGATTAAAGTCAAACACTATTGTGCAGTGGGATAGTTGGCGATTTTGGGAGTCATTAGCAGCAGGATGTGTGACTTTTCATGTGGATTTTGAAAAATATGGCATTTTCCTTCCTGTCATGCCTGTAAATTGGCAGCATTATATTGGCATAGACTTAGATAATGTACAAGCAGCTATAGATAGAATAGTCGATGAACCAGAAATTTTGGAGAAAATTGCTCTACAAGGAAGGTCGTGGGCGCTTCAGCATTACAGTCCAGTCCCGACTGCATTACGCTTTTTAGAAACGGTTTACCAACAGCCAATAACTAAGAAAGTTGAGGTAGAAACTTTGATAGAAATTTAAGTATTTTTCGTATTTGTGGATTTATAAACATTAATTTTTATCAGGCGATGAATAGAAGCTAAATTTGACAATGTAACGACTAATAATGATGTCTATTAATTTTAAATTGCCAGAGCCATTAGTGAGCGTGATTATCCCTACTTATAACAGAATGGGATACTTAAAACAAGCAATTTCTAGCGCAGTGACACAGACATATCAAAATATTGAAATCATTGTGTCTGATAATTGTAGTCCAGAAAATCCTCAATTTTTAGTTGAATCTTTTGCTGATTCTCGCATCAAGTTTTATCGGCATCAAGAAAATTTAGGAATGTTAACTAATCAGATGAATGCCTTTAGTATGGCACGAGGAAAATATGTTGCTAGTCTTCATGATGATGATATTTGGCATGAAGATTTTTTAGCTAAACTTATACCACCTTTAGAAGCTAATTCTGATTTAGTTCTTGCTTTTTGTGACCAGTATATTATTGATACTCAAAGTAAAATCAATGCTGTTATTACTGAAGAAAATACACGTTATTACAAGCGTGATCAGATAGCTTCAGGAATCTATGAAGACTTTGTTGAAATTGGTTTAATTGATAAAAGTATACCGACAGCGGCGGCTTGTGTGATTCGCAATGGTTTGATTGATTGGAATCTGATTCCAGCGGAAGTTGGCGGTATGTGGGATTTATATTTAACTTATTTATGTTGTGTATCAGGGTATGCGGCTTATTATTGTTCAGAAAAATTGACCTATTATCGTGAGCATGAGCAAACTGATACAATGCTGAGTGGTAGACGGAATATGCAGGCAAAAATTCGTAAAGCTAAAAGTGAAATATTTTGTTATAAAGTTTTCATGGAAGATGGGAGACTGGATAAATTTCATCCATATTTTAGAAAGCTATGGCTAGAAGCTAATACAACTTTAGGTATTGGATTGCTACGTGATGAACAAACAACAGTAGCGCGTGCTTATTTTTGGAAGACTTTGATTGCACAAAAATTTGATTTGCGAACGTTAACAGCATTGATACTCAGTTTTGTGCCACCAAGATTAGCGAATAAGATATTGGGTGTTTCTTAATTATTCAATTAATGTGCAAGAGGTAGTGAGTGAGACTTTGTATTGTTACCCACAAAATTAGAAAAGGTGATGGTCAGGGAAGAGTAAACTATGAAGTTGCTATGGAAGCGCTTCGTCGTGGTTATAATTTGACATTATTGTCTAGTGAAATAGCCCCAGAGTTAGAAGAAAATAGGGCGGTTAATTGGGTGGAGATTCCTGTAAAAAGTTATCCTACTGAATTTATCCGCAATTTTTTATTTGCCAAAAAAAGTGGTGATTGGTTGCGTCAAAATCGTGGGGAAATTGATTTAATTAAAGTCAATGGTGCGATTACTATGGGTGCTACGGATGTGAATGCTGTGCATTTTGTCCATAGTTCATGGTGGCAATACCTGCGATCGCACCAACCATTCTCTCCAAATGCCTATGGGCTATACCAATGGCTGTACACGGCGATGAATGCCTATTGGGAAAAACAGGCTTTTCGTCAAGCTAAAGTGGTCGTTGCTGTCTCTGCAAACGTGGCGGAGGAATTAGTTAATATCGGCGTACCCTGTAGCAAGATTCGCGTCATTGTCAATGGAGTTGACTTACAAGAATTTTCTCCTGGTGTGACTTGTCGCCAAGAATTGGGTTTACCAGAAAATGTCACCTTGGCGCTATTTGCCGGAGATATTCGCATTTCTCGCAAAAATTTGGATACTGTACTTCATGCCTTAGTTCACGTTCCTGACTTACATTTGGCGGTTGTGGGTGAAACCAAAGATAGCCCTTATCCACAAATGGCTGCGGCATTGCAATTGAGTGAACGGGTACATTTTTTAGGTTATCGCCATGATATGCCTCTTCTTCAGCGGGCATCAGATTTTTTCGTTTTTCCATCCCGTTATGAACCTTTTGGATTAGTAGTCATTGAGGCGATGGCTTCCGGTTTACCAGTGATTACGGCGAAAACCACCGGTGCTGCTGACTTAGTAACGCCGTCTTGTGGAATAGTTGTCTCCGATTGTGACGATGTTGAGGCTTTAGCGGCTGCGCTGAAGTTATTAAATAGCGATCGCACAATCCGCCAACAAATGGGTAAAGCAGCCCGCACCGTTGCTGAACAACATAGTTGGAAAACTATGGCACAAACCTATCTAGATATATTTGCAGAGCTAATTAAAAATGAGGAACACAGTACTCATCCCCACCTATCGCCGTCCGCAAGACCTATCCCGCTGCCTTACCGCACTACAAGCCCAAACTAAACCAGTTGATCAAGCGATCGCTATAGTCCGCGATACAGACACCGCAACTTGGCAATTCCTCAACGAATTTCACCCCCAAAATCTACCATTACAGATTGTCACAGTCACACAACCGGGAGTAGTAGCCGCCCTTAACGCCGGACTAGCAGCAGTAAAAGGTGACATCGTCTCCATCACCGATGATGATGCTGCCCCTCACCCCGATTGGTTAGAAAAAATCACCGCACACTTTGCCGCCGATAGTTGCATAGGTGGAGTTGGTGGCCGTGATTGGATTTACCGGGGCGACCAAATAGAATCCGGTTCCTGCTCAGTCGTAGGACGTTTACAGTGGTTTGGAAGAGTAATAGGCAACCATCATCTCGGCATCGGAGAACCCCGCAAAGTGGAAATCCTCAAAGGTGTCAACATGAGTTTTCGCACCCAAGCGATCGGGAAATTACAATTTGACGAAAGAATGCGTGGTACAGGCGCACAAGTAAACTTTGAAATGGCATTCACCCTGACTCTTCAACGAGCAGGTTGGAAAATGATTTATGATCCCAGCGTTGCCGTAGACCACTATCCAGCCCAACGCTTTGACGAAGACCAGCGCGAAAACTTTAATGAAATCGCCCTAATTAACCTAGTTCATAACGAAACCCTAGTTTTATTAGAACATCTACCCCCTCTACAGCGGATGATCTTTGTATTCTGGGCAGTCTTAGTAGGAACAAGAGACAGTTTAGGCTTCATCCAATGGCTGAGATTATTCCCCAGTCAAGGCAGACTTGTGAATAAAAAATTGCAAGCATCTTTGCGTGGACGCTGGCAAGGATGGCAAACAAATCAATTAAAAATTCAAAATCCCGGATAATTTACCAATTACCAATTGTGATTTCCAAACAAATACTTTTTAATAGTTTTTCACAAACCAATTTTTCACCTCAAGATCGAGCAGCACAAAGTTGGGTAGTCATATTAGGCTTCCTCTTACTCACAGCAACTTGCTACTTTAGTGGTGCTGCTAGTTTGTTGCGCGTAGTTTTTCCCGCAACCGCTTTAGGGGTAGGCATATTCTTATACCTGCGTCATCCCATTCTCTACATTGGCTTCACCTGGTGGATCTGGTTTCTCACACCCTTGCTAACTCGTCTAGTTGACTATCGGATTGGTTGGGACCCCACCCGTCAAATGCTGATTGCACCCTATTTAGTGGTATTTGTAACCATAGCAACCTTTGTTAAACACTTACCTAGCGCCATTCGTCAAGGAGGCTTGCCCTTTGTTTTGGCGTTTGCTGGGGTCTTCTATGGTTTTTTGATAGGTATGATTTACAATCAACCACTTCCAGTCATACGCGGCTTTTTAGACTGGCTGAGTCCCATTATCTTTGCTTTTCACTTATTTACAAATTGGCGAGATTATCCCAGTTATCGCCAGCACATTCAGCGTGTATTTACTTGGTGTGTTTTAATTTTAGGAGCTTACGGTGTATATCAATTTGTGCTTGCTCCTGAATGGGATAAATACTGGTTGATAGAATCGAAAATGTTTACCAGTGCTGGAGATCCTGTGCCTTTTGGAATGCGTGTATGGAGTACACTACACTCACCAGGTCCATTTGGTACTGTCATGGGAACGGGTCTATTATTATTATTTACCAGTTCAGGCCCTTTGATTTTTCCGGCCTCAGCAGTTGGTTACTTATCATTTTTACTTTCACAAGTTCGTACTAGTTGGGGAGGTTGGTTATTAGGAATAATTCTGATTTTTGGTTCTGTCAAAACCAGAATTCAAATGCGCTTAATTACCATCATTTTAGTTATGGCTATGTGCGTCGTGCCATTGGTGACTATCGAGCCGATTTCTAAAGTCGTTGCTACACGATTTGAAAGTTTTTCCAATATTCAAGAAGATGGTAGCTTTAAAGATAGATCAGCCACTTATGATAAAAACCTCAGTCTCGCCCTTTCTAATGTTATTGGTAATGGTTTAGGCAATATCTGGAAAGTCAATGAAAAAACTGGACAAATAGAAGTAATCGTCATTGACAGTGGCATTTTAGATATGTTTTTCACCTTAGGTTGGTTCGGTGCTATCCCTTATATTGGTGGGTTAGTCTTGATGCTGTTCAGTGTGAGCAGATATACTGAAGGTCGTTTTGATAGTTTTGTCAGTGCTGCCAGTGCTATTAGTATCAGTTCTTGCGCTCAATTAATTATTTATAGCGGAATGTTGAGTGTAGCAGGCATGATTATGTGGGGATTTTTGGCTATGGCTATGGCAGCACATAAATTCTATCAACATCAAGGTATCAAGATGTAGTTCATTTATTGTCAGTTGTCGATTATCTGTAAGGATTCAGGATACAGAATATTTGATATAGCAGAGAATAGAAGAGAAAAATATTCTTCCTCCTTCTTCCTCCTTCTTCTTCTTCCTCCTGACTCCTAACTCCTGACTCCTGAATTCTTACAATTATCGCTATTATTAATGGTGTGCAATACAGGTATTTATAGCATGATACTATTTGTGCCATAAGTGCCTATTTAAAATAGAATTTATTTTTTCAAATTTTCCTATAATTACCCTTATTCATCTGCTCTTTTAGAGCCTATACTGTTATGTATTTTCAAAGGGATAATAGATATTTTTGCTTTGACGGTAAACTTTTTGATACATGGGGTAATTATGAATCTAATTAAACGGGTAGCTATTGTCGGAGGAAGTCACGGTAATGAATTAACAGGAGCTTATCTAGTCAAAAAGTTTCAAAAATATCCAAACTTAATCAACAAAACAAGCTTTGAAACTTTGGCAATACTAGGCAATCCTAAAGCTCTTGCTGCCGGCAGAAGATATATAGATACGGATTTAAATCGTTGCTTCACGGGAAATAATTTACAAGCAGCCACCATAGCATCTAATTATGAAGAACTAAGAGCAAAAGAAATTCTGCAAATACTGCAACCAAAAAATCAAGAATTTGTAGATGCAATTATTGATTTACACACCACTACAGCCAACATGGGATTATGTATTATTTTAAGTAATATGCATCCCATATTACTTCATTTAGCAGCTAATCTAAGTGCAATTAATCCTTTAGTCAAAATCTATATTCACCAACAACCTAAAAATAGTGGGTTTCTCCGTTCTTTAAGTAAATTAGGTTTTGCAATAGAAGTTGGTGCTGTAGCTCAAGGTATTTTAGATGCTCAATTATTTCAACAAACAGAACAGCTTATTTATCATGTTTTAAACTATTTTGAGGAATGTAATCAAGGTAAAATTACCCTCACCAATAACACACTAACTTTTTACAAATCTATTGGTATGGTTGATTATCCTAGAAATGAAGACGGCGAAATTCAAGCAATAATTCACCCCCAACTTCAATTTAGAGATTATCAACCTTTGCATCCTGGTGATCCAATTTTTCTAACTTTTGAAGATAAAGATATTCTTTATGAGGGAGAGTCTACTGTTTATCCCATTTTCATTAATGAAGCAGCTTATTATGAAAAAGGAATTGCTATGTATCTCAGTCAGAAGGATATGATTCATATATAAGCATATACCTAACGGCACACTGTGCTAAAAATGAATACAATTTAGAACTAAACTCTCTCAGGGTAGGTAAATTAGTAATTATCTGAACTTGATATAAATACCTTTTTACCTGCTACTAATTCTCTTATTTCTATTGCTTTGGGAATATTATATTTCCTCATTAATTCACTATATACATTCAATGTTTCTTGGTTTACCCGTGCGGCGCTGAATCTTTCTAAGTTTTGTTTAGCGCGGAATTTCCACTTTTGCAACTGCTGGGAATCGCTGAGTAATTGCCCTAAAGCATTGGCTAAAGTTTGACTATCTTGAGGTGGAACTAGAATACCAGCTTGTCGATGATCCAAAGTTTCTGGAATACCGTCTACATCACTGGCAATAATTGCACAACCTGCCTCTCGTGCTTCTGTTAATACCAAACCAAAGGATTCACAGTGTGAAGCGAGGACAAAGATATCTGTTGATAACATATAGCGTTGAGGTTCTGCTTGAAAACCTTCAAAATGAATGCGCCGGTGTAGTCCTCTATCGCTAAATGTTTTACTTTTGACAATTTTCTCAAAAATAGGACGATCTGGCCCATCTCCTACTAAATATAAATGGGCTTGGGGAAAATCTTGAGCAATGAGGCTAAATGCTTCAATTAACTCACCAATACCTTTGCGGTTATACATTCCGGCTACAGTAGTAATAGCTGGATGATGCAGTGTTAGGGGTTGGTAATCTTGAATTTTTCTATGTCGAGGACTACCTAAAGTGCCGTTAGCAACTACGCATAACTTTTTAGCTGGGATACCACGCCGAATCATGGAATCAGCTACTGCATGACTAACTGCAATTACTCTATCGGCTAATCCCATGAGAACTGCACTACGTTGAAATTCATTATGGACGGTAGAAACTAAACTATAGTTACCACTATTTCTAAAAATTCCCGCCAGCACAACTCCTGTCATCATGTGAGTATGAACAATATCTGGTTGAAACTCTTTGATAATTTCTCGATAACGCCAAGCAGCTTTGATCATGTTGAGTGGCGATCGCGATTGATCTAGCTTAAAGTGGTTAATACCATGATTTGCTAATAATGCTTCGTATTCTCCACCTGATGATGCTACAGCAACATGAAGTCCGTTTTTTGCCTGTAAACAGGCTAAGTCTACTGCTACATTGACAATTCCGTTACCGATTCTTTGTACATGATTTGTGATATGTAGTATTCTCATTGAATTCTTCTCCACATTAATTATTTTTAGTAAATATAATGATGCCTCACACGGTAGATTTGACCTTGAATTAACTCTCACTAAGATTCAGATTTAAAGAAAATTTCTTCTGAGTGTAAGAATCGCTGAATAAAACCATGAGGTAAATTTTGTATTTGGGAAGGATAGGCTGCGATCGCTCTTTTTTTCTTTTCTTGCACCGAGGTAATTGAAAGCCGATAAGCTGCTCTAATATCCTTTAACTTTAAAAGGATAAATAACGGCGCTCTCCAAAATACCCAAATAGGATACTGTAATAGTTCTACTATAATTCCTGTTTGAGCAATTGCCTCCTGAACTAAATAATATGTAGCCTCATGATCTTTATGACAATCTTTCCGATGAGGAACATAAACTTCTCCTGGTTGATAAAGTTTTAGTAGTTCAGAAATCTGGTTAATTATCTGCTGTCTTTCCTCTGGGGTTAAATCTGGTAAACTTCCATCTAGCTTATCTAAAAAATGAATTTCTGAAGGCTTTACTCCTAAAATATCTAATGCATTTAAGGATTCTTGTTTGCGAATATGAATAATTTTATTTTGAATATCTGGATCTGAACCATGAGAACCTCTGCCATCTGTCAAAAAGGTAACAACTACTGGTATTTCTTGTTCTCTTTTCCTTGCAATCATCCCCCCACAACCGAAGGTTTCATCATCTTGATGGGGAGAAAAAACCATTGCTGTTTTTTGACTAAATTTTAGTGGCTGACTTCCCCAATTCAAAATCCATTGTGTAAGTAAATGGGAATGAATATATTGAATTTGATTGAGAAAATCATTGGGAATTAGTTTTTCTAATTTAATTAGACTAGTTTTATCCATGTTTTTTTGCTTATTTATTATAATGTGTATCAATACTTATCAAATACTAATTAAAGTTATCAAGTTTTCCCTTGATTTGAGAACAAATATTTTGCTCAACCCTTGAGACTATTTAAAAATTCAGCAATCAATAAGTATATATTATTTATCATAATTAAATATGCTCTCTAGGATTTATTGTTTTTGTAAATTTGCACCATAAATATGAAGGAAAATCGAAAATCACTCAAAAGTTATTTTCTACTTAAATATAGCAAGTGGCTTTACATCCTTGATTGTATTGCATCTCACAAAAAAGCGCTATATCAAAGTTAATATAATGTCTCTAAATAATTTATTTGGTGCAATTTTACATAGAATTTCTCATTTCCACAGAGTATGAAAATGAATTCTAGAAGGTTCTTGCTATCAATAAAAGTAGAGGCAGAGCCTCTGGGATAGCATTCCTAGTCAGAGACTAGGAACGAGATAATAATTGACACTAATGAGCAATGCGCCTTACTCTGAAAATATTCAATTTTTTGAGTGAATTTTTAGATTTTTTACTCAAGTTTAAAAACGATAGATAATCACTTTTCCGTTCATATTTTCTTCTACAAACACTAAGTATTCACCATTAGATCGGCGAAAAGCTCGGATACCGTGGGGGATATCAACCCAACCACTTTCTCCACCGACTTCAGGGCCGGGACCGAATTTGTGTAGGAGTTTTCCTGTTGCAGCTTTATAGACATACACCTCTGCGGTTTTCACTGTCACTGCAAATACATAATCACCAGCTACACTCATAGCTGCGGTAGAAATTTCTCGCTTCCCAGTTGAGTCATAGGGAACTACTGTTCGCCATTTGGGGGTGCGATTTCCTTTATTCCAATTATCAAAGCGGGCAATTTCTGATCCGACAACTCCAGTATCATCACCAGAAGCTGGATGTTCTACGGTGAAACCTGACAAATACATAGTATCTGTTTCTGGAAAATACTCAATTCGCCGCAAATCTTTAAAGACGCTGGGAGTCTTTTCTTTTTGCATTGATTTATAAGTATAGATGGGGTTGCCTTTGCTATCTAATCCCTGTAAAGGATAATGGCGAATTCCATCTTCTGTTCGCAAGGTTTTCCACACATCTCCTTTGCTGTCAACCCACCAACCACCTATGTAGGGATAATCTTGGCTGCTGTCGTATTCTTTTTGATCAAATGCACCGTTGCCATTACTATCTCGCCAAATCCATTCTCCGTTGGCTGGTTGATTGGGAGGCCAATTCCCGTTGATAGATTTACCTTGGTCATTAGTTCCTACAAATAACCCGGCAGGAATGGCAATTTTACCGTCTGTAGCGGGTTGGAAACGATAAATTTGCAGTAAGCTGCCAAACATATCTGTGAGGAATAAAAAAGGCTTTCCTTGAATACGACGGACAAATGTACCATCTGGGGATGTGTGTAAACGAGGATCTTGAGGATATTTGAAAGGATTCACTGTGTAGGCTTTATAAGTCCACTGTTGACCGGCTGGTTTACTGTAATCCAGTAAGTATTCTTCCTGCTTGGTGAATACATTTATACCATCGCTTTTGGGGTCAGTGTCTGCATTATCGACAAAGATTAAGCCTAGTAATTGCCATTGTTGTTTTCCTGCGGCGGAAAATTTTCTTAAATCTGTGCCTGATCTGTTAAACCCATTGTTGTTGATATAGATATTGCCTGTGCTATCTGTGCCAATTCCGGTAATTCCATACAGTTTCAAGCTTTGCACTTCACCGGAGACACCGCCATAGATACCATTTTTATTGCCGAAAGTTCCTACTTGTGAAGGTTTGCCTTTAATTGTATAAATCAGTACCTGTTGACGGATGCCATTGTCTGCGACTAGTAGCCTATTTTGTTTGTCCAGTGCGATCGCTGTGGGGTCAACAACATCTACAATTTGTTCAGGCAATTTTTTACCCGTTTGGGAATAATGCACAACCTTACCAGGGATGCTCTCTTTTTTATTTTGAATAATCCATAAATCTCCTTGTGGATCAATAGCTATTCCTCCCGGATTCGTAACCGCAAAGCTGCCTGTTTTCTGCATTGTTTCAGTATTATAAATACCCACAATGTTGGCATTTGCATTACTAACAAATAGCTTATTACCTATAATTGCTAAACCAGTGACTTCACTTTTATCACTGGTGATTAACATACTTTTATCCCAGCCATTACCACCAGAAAAAGGTACAGTTTTTCCCGCTAAATTATAGCGTCGCACACAGTACCAAGTTTTACCTTCTGGAGGATAACCTTCTTTTCCATTATTCATCCCACCTTGAGACATAGCAATATAAATATACTTGCTATTGACTGTCACCGCTTTACCACCAAGGCGATTCCAGCCGTGAATATCTTCTAGAAAACCTATAACTTTACCATCTCTATATATTCCTGCTTCCCCTCCTGCTTCATCCCAATAACTATTAGTATAAATATCACCAGTTGCTGTTACATACATTGCCTCTACATTATTTTGTACTCGTAATTTTCCCTTGCCGATAGTGTTACCAAGCCAAGAAGTTTTATATGTAAAAGCAGGTGTTTTAGCTGTTTCTTTCTGAGAAATTGGATTAGTATAATTAGGTGTTTTAGTTGTTTCCTTTTTGGAAATTTGATTAGTAAAGTTAGGTGTTGTAATGCTTTTTGTCGTAGCTTGATCCATTGTCATGCCTACGAATATCGCCATTAACACACAAGTTAAACTAAGTAAAATATTGAAAGCTATTTTTCTCTGCCAATATCTACTCTGAATTAATTTTTTTATAAATTGATTAAGTTTTTGGCGGTTTTTTTTAAGGTGTGAAATTAATATTTTTATCATGGAATTACTATGATTGCATATCGGCAGCTATCATTACTTCGATATGAAGTTATGAATGTAGATGAAATTGTTATATTTAGTGTTGATTAACTAAATATTATCAAAAATGAAATTTAATCTAAGAAATTCAAACTAATAGTTAGGGAAATTATTCAGAGAACCAATAAATTATCTTATTTACACAAAATTGACAAATCCTGCCCTTTGGTATTGAAAAATTATGGTTATCTTATTCACAGCCTATTATATGAAGAGTTCATCTCTTAGAAAAATTGTTAACAATCTTAGCCCTATTAATTAGTTTTCAGCTTGGCTTATGAATGTCGTTGTTGCACCTATTTATTTCACGATTTCTGCATAAATAAGATAAAATTTCTCTTAATTATGCTTAGATATTGGCAGAACACATGAATAACCTAACAAATAAATAGCATTGATTATATATTTTCATCGAAACTTTATCAAGACTATATATTTTTTTTACAGAAAAATTATATCTAAGTGGCAAACATTTTTTATCGGAAAGTAATATTTAAGTAAGAATTTAGGAGTCAGGAGTCAGGAGGAAGAAAATTTGATATAGCAGGGAACAGAAGAGAAAAATATTCTTCTTCCTGACTCTGTTCGGCTGACGCTCACGGCGAAGCCTGAATTCTTACGTTTGTGAAAATGTGTAACTACTTTCCATAAAAAGTAACTCTAAACAGAAATTTTACATATACTTTTCGACTGGCTATATCTCAAAAATTATTAATTTATTCAAAAATTACCTGATTTGTAATTTTTTAAAATGTAAATAGGTTGAATTGGGTATGGAAGCAAACAGAAGTAAGCTCAATTCATTAGAGGAGATAATTAGGTGGAAAGTAAAGAAAAAAATATTGAGTCATCCTCTGTATCTATTCTAACATTAGGAACAGGTTGGTTTCCTAAGAATCCAGGAGGATTAGAAAGATATATTTATGAACTAACTCATAAATTAGCTGCAAATCAAGACCAGATAGAATTATGTGGAGTTGGTCTACCAAGTGCTGAACAAAATACACCAGTTAAATTGACTAATTTAGCATCTCCTGATAGTCTAATTTGGCAGAGGTTATGGTCAATTCGTGCTAATTTTCAAAAAACAAGATTAGAGCAACCTGATGCTATTAATCTGCATTTTGCATTATATAGCTTTCCAATTTTGGATATTTTACCTAAAGAAGTACCAATCACTTTTAATTTTCATGGACCTTGGGCTTCGGAAAGTCAAGAAGAAGTAGCAAATCAGAAACTTAGTATTTGGCTAAAGCGGCAGTTAATAGAAAAAAAGACTTATGATCGATGCGACCGCTTTATTGTTCTTAGTAAAGCTTTTGGTCATATTTTACATCAAAAATATCAAATTCCTTGGGACAAAATCAATATTATTCCTGGTGGAGTAGATATTCATCATTTTCAAAAAAATTTATCACGACAAGAGGCTAGAAGACAACTCGGTTGGCCAAATAATAACCCTATATTATTTACATCTCGTCGCCTGGTTCATCGTATGGGAATTGACAAATTATTACAAGCGGTAGCGGCAATTAAACCCAAAATTCCTGATATTTGGTTAGCAATAGCTGGACGTGGACATATTCAAACTTTACTAGAAAAACAAACTAGAGAATTAGGTTTAGAAAATAATGTTAAATTTTTAGGTTTTTTGCCAGATGAACAGTTACCTATTGCTTATCAAGCTGCTGATTTAACTGTTATGCCTAGTCAATCTTTTGAAGGGTTTGGGTTAGCAATTCTCGAATCTTTAGCCTGTGGTACTCCTGTTGTATGTACACCTGTGGGGGGAATGCCAGAAATTTTACAAGGATTTACGCCGGAATTAATTACTGATAATATTAGTGCTAAAAGTATTGCAGAAAAATTAGAACAGGTATTGTTAGAAAAAATTTATTTACCTTCAAGAGAACAATGTCGGGATTATACAACTACAAATTATGATTGGAATCATATTGCTCAAAAGGTGCGGCAAGTTTTGTTAAATTAAATTTAGAGCATGATGATAATTTTCATGGATATTATTTAGATATCTGGTAAAAAATGTAGGCACATTCTATAGAAGTCTCTACAAGGGTTTGAAATTATGCATATTTAAATTTGGTTGCTGTATTTTATAAAGAAATTAAAATCGGGTTTTGGTATTTTTAGGAGTTCATATGAGAATTTTTTTCTTAGACCAAAGTGGTAAACCTGGTGGTGCAGAATTATGTTTATTAGACATTGCTAAACCCTATGCTGAAAGCTCACTTGTTGGCTTATTTGCAGATGGTGATTTTAGAAAGTTATTACAACAACAACAAATACCTGTAGAAGTTTTAGCAACTCAAGGGATTAAGGTTCGTAAACAAAGCAGTTTATTACAAGCAATAGGTAGTTTAGGACAACTTACACCATTAATTAATAAAGTAGTTCAACGTGCTAGAGAATATGATTTAATTTATGCTAATACTCAAAAAGCCTTAGTTGTTGGTGCAGTAGCGAGTTTTTTCGCTCGTCGTCCCTTGGTTTATCATTTACATGATATTCTTTCCCCACAACATTTTAGCCAAACTAACTTGCGGGTTGCGGTTACTTTAGTAAACCAGTTTGCTTCATTGGTAATTGCTAATTCTCAAGCTAGTAAAATAGCATTTTTAGAAGCGGGAGGAAAACCAGATATTATTGAAGTTGTTTATAATGGGTTCGCAGTAAATAATTACCAAGTTGCTGAAACTGATGTTAGAAAACTAAAGCAAGAGTTAGGACTAGAAGAAAAGTTTATTGTTGGACACTTTAGCCGTCTTTCTCCTTGGAAAGGACAGCATATTTTAATTAATGCCTTAGCTAAATGTCCGCAAGATGTGATGGTTATTTTAGTAGGTGATGCTTTATTTGGTGAACAGGAATATGTGCAAGAATTACACCAAAAAGTTACTGCATTGGGACTGGAAAACCAGGTGAAATTTTTAGGATTTCGCTCGGATATTCCCCAATTAATGGCTATATGTGATTTAGTAGCTCATACTTCGACTGCACCTGAACCTTTTGGCAGGGTTATTGTTGAAGCCATGCTGTGCGGTAAACCTGTCGTTGCTGCTAAAGCTGGGGGAGTAATGGAGTTAGTAGAAGATGGAATTAATGGTTTTTTAGTTACACCAAATAACCCCCAGGAATTAGCACAGGTGATTAATACTTGTATTAATGAAACTACAAGAACTGCGACTATTGCTAATAATGCTAGAATTAATGCTAGTCAGCGTTTTGATGTGACAACTATTAATCAACAAATTTCTCAATTGTTGGATTTAGTAATTAAACCTAAAATATAGCGGTTCTTGGTTGAATGAGATACAAGAAACCCACCCCCCAGGGGGCTATGATGTACCTAATTCAAATGTATACCGCCATATAATAGACATCTGGTGGAAAAGAATGAAGCCCGTGCATTACGGGCTATATTAGGTAATAACGTAAGTTGCTAGTTAGGGAAAATGTCTGAATCAGGATATCCAGGATTT
>NZ_JAYGGY010000021.1:0-57930 GCF_034931625.1 Anabaena cylindrica UHCC 0172
GGACTTAAAACGTTTTACTTCTAGTCCTAGAGGTCCAAAAAAACCACAGCCTCAATGACTCATTTAAATTTAGATTATACTGTCCTTCAATAATACCAATTAATTGATTTTCTCCTGAATTATTGAAGTAAATACCCGTACCGGAAGGTAAGCCTTGAGGAGTTGAGCCAAGGCTATATTTATCGAGAATGCCAGATAGTTGAATTTGGTCGTTAATGGGGTCAAAGTTTTGAATTAAAATAGGATATTGCAGATTAGAATTACTCTGATTATTTCCTAAGTTAAATAGTTCTGAATTATCAGTACCAACAAGAGCTTGACTCATATTAATACCAGTTGAATGAACAATTTTTTGTTGTATAAACTCTGATGACCATTTAATACCATTGGCAAAAACAAATTCCTCAATTTTCCCATTTTCATTAAATTGTTGATTGATGATAATACTATCAGATTGATTATTAGTGAAGGTAATTTTGAGATTTTCTGGCTGATTACTCACTTTTGACAATAGTACATTACTGGGTAAGATTCCTTCACCAAAAATTAATTGATCATTATTACTTGGACTATTATCAAAAATCAAATCATTACCACTACCGTAAGCAAAGAAGTATAGATCATTCCCATTTCCTCCTTCTAATAAATCTTTTCCGGTTTCAGTCGTATTCTCTGCAATGTTATTGTTTAAAGATTCATTGGTAAAACGACCAGATAGAAAATCATCTCCGTCTCCCCCTTGAATTAGATCAATACCTGCCCCTCCTACTAGATAATCATTACCGTTACCTCCATAAATAATCACATCTTGTTGACCTGAATTAGTAATATGATCATTGCCATCGTGACTAAAGATAAATTCTGCATTAATTTGATTTAGGTCAAGGGTTATAGAGTCAGAAGTAGAAACAAAAATAGCATCAAGTCCTTCTCCTGCATTAATAACTTGATCTTCTGCATCAATCAATAGGACATCATTACCTTTCCCGCCTTGTAATTTATCCGCACCTAAACCACCAATTAAAAAGTCATTATTATCACCACCTATTAAGGTGTCATTGCCATTTCCTCCATCAACAAATATAGCTTCTGTGCCTGATGTGTATAAGGTATCGCTACCATCATTTCCGATGACAATTGTGGCTTGATATTGATGCAAATCAAGAACATAATCTTGAGATTTTTCTAATACAAGTAAAGAATGTAACCGTTCAGGGGGGGGTGTAAAGAAGAAGAAAAATTACCCCCAAAATCAAGCAATAAAATTAAGCAGCTTTTAAAAAATTAGAATCATCAGCATCAGCAGTAACTTGTGGAAGCAAAGAAGGTGCAGTTTTCCTATCACGAGCAGCAACAACAGCCTGAGTCATAAACTCCAAAACATTGCGCTTTTGGGATTTGAGCGTTGTTACAACAGTGAGCATCCGAGCCACAAAAATACTACCAGCTTGAGTTTGAGAACCAAAGCTAGTCCGTCGCCAAATAACAGCAGGGCGAATAGCCCTTTCAGCAGCATTATTAGTAGGTTCGACACCAACAGTTGTCACAAATAACCACATCGCCGACTCAACTTTGAGTAATTGACGACAAGTGCGGACAGTTTTTGCTAAAGGTGTTTTTTCCCGACTGGTAATCTCATAACCGTCAGCTTCTTGTAAAGTTGCTCTGATAGATGAGCGAATCTCCTCAACCAACTCCACAAAATCTGCACGAGATAAAGTCCCATCTCGGACTCGATGCCAAAGTTCAAACAACTTCTCTTGTTGTTTCACCAGTGCAGTTCCCAATTCTGCGGAAACTCCAGTCCGTTCTGATATTTTAATAAATTCCCGTCGCAGATGCGCCCAACATAGTTGCCGACGTTCCAAGTCTACCCAGTTGTAAGCACCATGACGGTCGGAGTTTAAAATTCCACTGAAGTTTTCACCCAATAAATTCTTTGCGCTTTGGGTACAACGGGTCAGGGCTATTTCAAAAAATGTTACTAGGGGTGTGACTGCAACCCATAACCAGGCTTTTCTCTGTTCAGGATTGAGACCATCAATATTTCGTTGATTGAAGCTGGTTTCATCTGCTCCAACGACGTTTGCATTTTGGATATACAGTTTGGCTTCATCTACACTACTTCCTACGGCGTTACTCGCTTCCATTCGTAGTTTGTTAATGCTTGCCAATGATATTGAGATTCCAAATACTTCTTGCATGGCACTTTTTACCATTCTTTGACTGTGGCGATATACTCCACTTAGCAATGCCACTAGTGCTACTACTCTTACTCCGTAGCCGCTTGGGTTCACATCTTCTGGTAATACTGCACGAGTTTTAGTACCACATCCATTACAGGTCAACTGATGTAGACGATGTTCTATGACTATGGGATTGATGGGTGGAATTTCTACTCTCTGGTGACGATAGGGGTTTGTATCAACTCCAGTCAGGGCTGCTCCACAATTGGTACATTCTTCTGGATGATGTTCTTTTACTTCCTTGCATTCTTCTATGGGGTATAAGTCCCGACTATTTCCTTTATGACCTGGTTGACCCCCTCGTTTTTTACCACTTTTTGTCTTTTGTGGCTTTTTTCCAAATCCCAGTGGGTCACTTGAGGGTGGTGATGATGAGTTAACGGAAGTCCGATTAACTTTTTCTAATAATTGTTCTTGTACACTCAGGACTTCTGCTAGTTTCTTTTCCTGTTGTTCTATTTGCTGCGCCATTTCCTCCACCAGTTTTTTGACGCTGGTTGGAGTCTTTCCCCAATCTTCCTGGGATATCTGCTCTAAGTGATTGACGCGCTTTTGTTCCATGTTATTTAATTTATCAGATTTTGGGCAGAATTTTTTCCTATCTCTTTTCTACCCCCTGAACGGTTACTAAAGAATTAGCTAAATTTTCTAATTGGATTTGTATTATACCATCAAGATTATTGGTAAGAATGCCAAGTTTTTCTACTAATAATCCCGCATCCCCTAATAATCCTAAGTTGCCGTTACTATTGGTATAACTACTAACACGAAGGATTTTATTTCCTTCATATTCAGTATTAACTGTAATATTTTGCAAATTAATAGAAGTAATACCTGCACTCTCAAGATTAGAAAGTTCATTACTTTCAGAAATGCCATTTTGATTGAGGTCTTGCCAGATTAAGATTTCACTAAATCGTGTATCTTGGCTACTAATGATGCTGTCTTTATTACTATCAAATGTGGCTAATGCTTGAAGACCAGAATTAAATTTATTTCCGCCGAATTTTTCGGAGAATATTTCTTCAATACTGTTGATAGTGCCATCGAGATTAATATCAACGGTTAAAATACCATCTTTTGCGCTAACCCAACCTGTATTTTCAGTATAGCCATCTCCATCCATATCAAAGAAAATGTTAGAATCATCAAGGCTAATTAATTTAATGCCATCATTGTTTAAATCGAGGATTACGGGATCTATTCTTTCTAAAAGTCCTGAATTTGAATTAAGGAAAAATTCTTCTCTCTTTTCTTTTGTCCAGAAAATTTCATCTGAATTATTTATCAAGATTGAATTATTTACCAAATAGTCTATATTTCTTTCTAGCCAGTGATATATATTATCATCTACTGAAGACCAAAGTAATGATCCACCTAAGATTACTCCTCCTATAATTAATGCGGCACCACCAATTTCTACTGTTACTCCTGCTACTATCAAAAGTTCAACAATTTCTGTTCCAATTGCTGTTCCACCCAATGCAATCCCTTCTCCTGCACCAAAATCAAAAGTAAAACGTCCCCAATTAAATCCTTTTTCTTTGGAATAATAATCTTCCGAGGCTAATTGAATGGCGACTCCTATCAGTTTATTGGTTTTTCCGAGAATGCCTATTGAGTCTGCTAATTCATCACCATTTTTTTTCAGTAATTTTTTAAAATATTCTTCTAAAGCAGCCGTTTTACCAGACCAATAAGCACCCGGTACGTCAGTAAGTTGTAATGAATCAGGATAACCGTAAAACTCGACTATATTTTCAGCTATATTATCAATAGAAACAATATCAGCCGCAATACTATCAATATATTCTTCTAACCAATCTTGATAGATGGAAGATGAATCTTGATTTACTCCGTTATCATTGTTTGGTTTCGTTATTATACCACTTATTGAAATTACCTTCCCTTCTGGGTCTTTGGTAATAAAAAAGATGTTAGTTTCTGGATTGGTAATAATATTACCATTTGCATCTAGTCCATTGGTTTCTGAAATGGGTATCAAATTACCTTGAGAATCGTAGTAATATTGGTTCAGTGGTTGTTCCTGTAAATCAAGATTTTGATTGCCAGTATTACTATTTTGATTGTTATCTGCTGAAGAATTATTGCTTGAAGTAGTATCACTCGGCGAAGTAACTGATGAATCTGAATTGCTGTTATCGCTATTTACTGGTGGTTGTTCACTATTATCATCTGTAATATGACCATCACTATTATTTCCAGTAATTTCATTATCGGTCAAATTAGAACCATCGGAATTTAATAAATCTTCTGAAGGATCTGGACTATTATCATTAATATTTGTTGTCTCACTATCTTCTACTGGATGAGTATTAGGTTCACATTCACAGTTATTTAGATGATTATTTACAAAGTCTCTGAGTTCATCATCCCAGATATTTAAACCTGATGTTACAGCAGAAATCCAAGTCGCAATATCATCCGATGCGATCGCATTAGAAATTACAGAAACAGTTTCAAAAATATTTAAGAATTGATCCAGAGGAATTTCATTAAAGACTTGTCCTAATCCGGTTCTTGACAAATTAGATAGTTCGTTACCAAAATTATGACTAATAACTGTGGCAATTTGTCCTAAATAACTTAAACCTCCTAAAATATCACCATTTTCAATAGTTTGAATAGCAAAATATGTAGGATTAGCAATTTGACCTGCCGTCAATAACAATCTCACCGGATCAAAAAGACCATTAGCACTACTAATTAAGGCAGGATTCACCGTTGCAATGATATTAGCTACTCCTTGAACTACATTCAGCACTCCTAAGATAGATTGATCAGATTCAAATGCTAAATAAGAGCTATAGGCTGTACCAATAACTTGTTTAGAAACTTTGAGAGCTTGAATAATTGTCTCTGAACCCGGAGGTAAAACAGCAATACCAAAAGTAGCAATGGTCATTGTGGTTTGATAAATCGCTCCTAACCAATCTCCTTGAATTGCACTCTGAATCGCTCCAATTGCTCCACTAGCTGCAATTAATGAGCTACCAATGATATTAAGAGTGGAGGTTGCGGCTCCAATTGCTCCACTGATTGCTGGAGCTAAAAGACCTGTTAAAACTGTTCCTACTAAAGCTAAAGCAGAGGCCGCCAGGGGAAACGCATCTTATCAATAAGGACAATTGAATCTCAATAACGACCTATAAATTCGCATTAATGCCTCCTTATTGACAATACTTTAATCAATCACCATGACTCCAAAAAAATCAATCAAACGATAAATTAAGATTTCTTCGTTGATACATCAAAATTGTATTTTGTCAAGATAATTTAGATGCGTTTCCCCTGGTGTCGGTAGAGTCACTCATTTACTTATCCGAATGGGGATTCTATTCTTCAACGTCAAATTTTTGGATGTAGAATACAACTTAGAGATAAGTTAAAGATAACTGAAAGATAACCTTGTTAACTTTCTCTACTGTTTTTATTTACTAGTTTTTAATAAACTTAGAATATATTGTGTTTTGGACTACTAAAATTAATATTTTTTTATATTCTTGTCAGATTTGTTGACAAACCCTACCTTGTTATGTGTATTATTCTCATGAGATGAAAATAATGTTTCCTCTAAATAATGTTTCCTCTAAAAACAATTTTTTTAGATACACGCAACCTTGATTTAAGTGAATCTGTAAAAGCCGTAAAAGCCGTAAAAACCAGGTTTTTGCACTATTCATTTAATAAAAAGCATAAGTAACAATTTTAAGTAATTCATACAAGTTACTTAATCAAGTTTTCTATAGGCTAATTATTTAAACTTGCTTAACCTAATATCAATTGCTTAACTGGACAAAACCCATACATATAAACAGGATGTAGCTACTTATAACCATGCATAATATATATTGGAATATAAAAATAAACCTAAATCGGATATTCCTCAAAGCTGCATAAATTCCAGTAAAAATTTATTTGTCAATAGAGATAAACAAACATAGATGTATGAGGAGAAGAGTTGTGGAACGAGAACAGATTTTAAGTATCGTTTTGAAATATATCAAATTAAATTTATATATAGACAATCATTTAAATATTGATTTATCTAAATCTTTAGAAGACTTAGGAGGTGATAGTTCTGTAATTGAGGTAGTGGTTGCCTCATCACTAAAAGAACTGTTAATCAATGAGGAATATACAAAACTGCTAATTGAGAAAAATCTTAGGAGTATTAATGAATTAGTAGATATTTTAGTCGAAATTAAAAATATTAAAATCGCAGATCAAAATGGCTATCAAAATAGTAAAACTTTGATTTCCAAACAGAATAATCTTCTAGAAAACATAAAAGGACTAGACCTAAAAGAACTGGTAGATTTTTGGATCACTACTATTAGTAATGAAGTGGCTTCCATTCTAGGGCTATCTTCATACCATTCCTTCGATATCCATCAAGGTTTCTTTGAGATGGGTATGACCTCTCTAATGGTGATTGAGCTACAAAATCGGCTACAAAAAATATTGGGAGAATTATTATATATTGCCGATTCAATAGTATTTGACTATCCTTCTATCAACTCACTAGCTAATTATTTATTGACAAATATTTCCAAGCTAGATAATGGGAAAGAATCTCCCAAAAAGATGACATTCCTACAATCTGACACAGAAAATTCTCAAGAATTAGAAGCAGTCGCTATCATTGGCATAGGTTGTAGATTTCCGGGTGAAGCTAATAGCCCCGAAATTTTTTGGCAACTACTGAAAAATGGTATAGATGCCACATCTGATATTCCTAGTAACCGATGGGATATCGACTATTATTATGATAGCCGTCCCCAAATTGAAGGTAAAACCTATGTTCGTCGTGGCGGCTTTTTAAATGCAATTGATCAATTTGATGCCGAATTTTTTGGTATTGCTCCACGAGAAGCTATTAATCTTGACCCCCAACACCGCATTCTTTTAGAAGTTGGTTGGGAAGCATTAGAACACGCTGGACAAGCACCAGAAAAATTGATGTCTAGTCAGACAGGGGTATTTATTGGATTACTCAATGCAGATTATGCCAAATTACAAGTACAAACAGGTGATCCAACTAGATTTAATGCTTACTACGGAACAGGTACAACCTTAAGTGCAGCCGCAGGTCGATTATCCTATTTTTTGGGTTTACAAGGCCCTGCTATGGTGGTTGATACTGCTTGTTCTTCATCTTTAGTTACTGTCCATCTTGCTTGTCAAAGCTTACGTAATGGAGAATCTGATCTAGCACTTGCAGGTGGATGTAACCTCATACTTTCACCAGATAGTAGTATTTATCTTTCTCAAGCAAAAGCAATATCCTCTGACGGACGCTGCAAGACCTTTGATGTTACGGCTGATGGATATAGTCGCGGAGAAGGTTGCGGTATTGTAGTACTAAAACGACTTTCTCAAGCCATAGCTGATGGAGATAAAATTTGGGCAGTGATTCGTGGTAGTGCAGTCAATCACGATGGACATACTAGCGGTTTTACAGTTCCCAATGGATTATCCCAGGAAGATCTGCTGCGGAGTGCTTTGGATAATGCAGGTATAGAACCTCATCAAGTCAGTTATATAGAAGCGCACGGAACCGGTACACCTTTAGGAGATCCGATTGAAGTCAGAGCTATTAGTTCAGTTTTTAGTCAAGGACGGACTCCAGAACAACCATTAAGAATTGGTTCTGTAAAAACTAATATTGGACATTTAGAGTCATCTGCTGGGATTGCGGGATTAATTAAAGTAGCTCTTGCTCTCCACCATCAAGAAATTCCTCCTCATCTTCATTTTAAAAATCTAAATCCCAGGATTTCGTTAGAGTTAAGTAATCTCGAAATTCCTACAAAGCTGACTCCTTGGGTAAGAAGTACAGAACTTCGTCGTGCTGGAGTTAGTTCCTTTGGTTTAAGTGGGACAAATGCTCATATTTTGTTAGAAGAAGCTCCTGAGAATTTACCAAAAGCTGATATTCCAGAAATAGAACGTCCTGTACATATCCTCACATTATCAGCGAAAACTGAACAGGCATTAGGGGAAACTGTAGAGCAATATCGGCAATATTTGACGGAAAATTCGGATTTATCAATTGCTGATGTTTGTTATACTGCAAATACTGGGCGATCGCACTTTTCAGAAAGATTAGCAGTTATTTGTACATCTACCCTAGAATTACCAACTCAATTAACTACTATTTTAGAATCAAAACTCACATCTGATTCTTACTCTGTTAACACCAAAATTGCCTTTGTATTTTCTGGAGGTAGTTTGTTCCCAGAAATAGGCTATCAACTGTACAACAGTCAACCAGAATTTCGTCAAACACTGGAGCGATGTAGTCAGATTTTAGAACCCTATTTTGGGCAATCTTTCCTAGAAATTATTTATACAGATTTAGAACAACTCCCCACTGTGGGAAAGCCATTTGTATCCTTTGCTATAGAATATGCCCTAGCGCAAATGTGGCAATCTTGGGATATTCAACCAGATATTGTAGTTGGTTATGGTGTGGGTGAATTGGTAGCTGCTTGTGTAGCTGGTACTATGACTTTAGAAGACAGTTTTAGCATCCTAGAGCAAAGATTCACCAGTAGATTCATTTCCATTTCTACGCCCCGTATTCCTATCATCTCAGGGTTAACTAAACAAAAACTTACAGACGCAGAAATTTTTAATCCAGAATATTGGCATCAATGCTGGCAGAATAAAGTGTCAGACCTACCAACAGTTATAAAATCTGGTGAATCTAACTTATGGATTGTGCCTAATTATGGCAAATCTGAACAAGAGAAAGAAATTTGGCTACCATCTTTAAAACCAGGATTTGAAGATTGGCAAACCATAAGCGAAGGTCTGACTCAACTTTATCTACAGGGACAAAATATCAACTGGCAGGGATTTGATCAAGGTTATTTCCGACAAAAAGTAATTTTACCCACCTATTCTTTTCAAAGAAAACAATATTGGTTATCTCTACCGACCCAACCTCAATCTACTCCATTTTTCCATTCTCCATCTTTGCGTCGCCTCAATTCTCCGCTTACAGAAATCATTCAATTTGAGTCTCAAATTAGCTTAAATACTCTTTCTTTTCTAGCGGATCACAAAGTCTATGGAGTAATAGTTGTTCCTGCCACTTTATATATAGCTATGGTACTAGCTGCGGCTATAGAAATGTTCGGGGAAACTGCTTGTAGCATTGAAGAGTTAACTTTTCTCAAGGCATTAAGTTTAGATGAATTAGAAATTTGTACTCTGCAACTTATTCTTAAACCTGAAGGTAATCAAAAAACATCTTTTCAGGTATTTAGCTTAAACAATCAAGAACAGAATTGGCAATTACATATCACTGGAAATTTCAGAGTTAATAATAGTGAAAATATTAGCCATCAAGATTTAGCCAATCAAATTAAAAGCCGATGTCCAGATGTAAATACAGGTGAAAAAATTCTCTATGAAGCTGCTACTCAAAGAGGACTTTATTTAGGACAGAGTTTTCAATGGGTTAATTCCATTTGGCAGCAACCAGGAGAAGCTATTGGTGAAATTCAAGTTCCTTTAGGGATAGAAACAAATACTATATATCCCTTACATCCGGGATTAATAGATGCTTGTTTGCAAATGCTCAATGCTACCTTACCTGCACAAGCTTGGGATGGAACTGCCTATGTTCCAGTGAAAATTGATTATCTTAACTTTGTTTCTGTTCCTGATTTACAAACATCACTTTGGGTTCATGGTTTATTGAAGTCAGAAAATGTTGCAGATACAAAGACATTAGCAGGAGATATCTGGCTTTTTGATGACAACGGACAAGTTTTTCTAGAAGTTGGCAATTTAAAAGTTAAACAAGTCAGCCAAAATGCTCTATTACCTCAACATTCTCCTGAATTTGTTGATTGGTTGTATCAGCTAAAATGGCGATTAGTTACTCAATTTACAACTTCCAAATTGACAAAACAAGGTAGATGGATTATCTTTGCTGACCAAGGTGGTTTAGGTGAAGTTTTAGCTAATCATTTACAACAACAAGGACAACAATATACATTAATTTATTCAGGGCAACAAAATCATCAAAACACTGAACAAAAAATCTGGTTAAATCCAGAAAATAGAGATGAATTTGAGCAACTTTGGCAAAAGATATCTGAAGATAATCTGCCTTTGTTGGGTATAATTCATCTCTGGAGTTTAGATACTAAATCTTCAACAGAACCAACAGATCAAAAATTAGTTTGTTGTAGTAGCTTGTACCTGATTCAAACTTTAATCAAACAAGACAAATTCAAAAGTTACAAATTGCATTTTATCACCCAAGGCGCTCAGGCAGTAACTTCCCAAGATGATATTGCTATTGCTCAATCACCATTATGGGGAATGGTACGGACTTTATCCTATGAACACCCAGAAATAGATTGGCAAATTACTGATTTATTACCAGGGAATTTAGAGAATCAAGCTACATCAATTTTGGCAGAATTAGCCAATATAAATAAAAATGAATATGTAGCCTATCGAAAGCAAGAACGTTATGTTGCTCGGTTAGCTAAATATGAATCTCTATTAGGTTCTGAAAATAACTTCCAATTAGATGCAAATGCCACTTATTTAATCACTGGTGGATTAGGTGATTTGGGTTTAGCAGTTGCAGATTGGATGATTAAAAAAGGAGCGAAACATTTAGTATTAATGAGTCGTAGTGGTCGATGTTTATCAGATGAAAGATTAGTTAGATTAAAAGAATCTGATGCTAAAATTGTTATTGCTCAAGCAGATGTATCAAAACTAGCAGAACTCACTAAAGTTTTCCAAGAAATTAATCAGTTATTACCACCTTTACGGGGTGTAATTCATGCCGCAGGAATTCTGGATGATGGAGTTTTTATGCAGCAAGAATGGAGTCGTTTTACTAAAGTTATGAATCCAAAAATTAATGGTGCTTGGAATCTGCATACTTTGACTGCCAAAATGCCATTAGACTTCTTTGTTTTGTTCTCATCTGCTGCTTCTTTAATTGGTTCTGCTGGTCAAAGTAATTATGCTGCTAGTAATGCCTTTTTAGATACTTTGGCTCACTATCGTCAATCTCAAGGATTACCAGGATTAAGTATTAATTGGGGAGCTTGGTCAGATACAGGAATGGCAGCAAGAAATCAACGGAGTGAGCAACGTTGGCAAGAGGAAGGAATAGGGCAAATTCCTGTTCAATCAGGATTAGAAATTTTAGAACAGTTTTTACGAAGTTCAGATGCTCAAATTGGGGTTTTACCGATAGATTGGCAAAAGTTTGGAAAATCTTTTAGTAATAGTTTTATTCCACAATTTTTTACTGAGTTAGTCACAGATTTACAACCGATTAATGTAGAATCAAAACAGCAAAATCAAATTCGTCAACAACTGGAAACCGCATCTGTTGACCGTCGCATGAGTTTGTTTACAGAATACCTAAATAATGAAATTAAAAATGTTCTAGGTTTACCTGGCTCTCATACCTTAAAGTTACAAATGGGATTATTTGACATGGGTATGGATTCATTAATGGCGATTGAATTAAGGAATCGCTTGCAAAAACAACTAGAAACCAATTTACCTTCGACATTACTTTTTGATTACCCCACAGTAGAGACTTTAACAAAATATATAGCTGAAAAAGTTATGGGTTGGACTGCTACTCCCAATATAGAAGATAAAAAACAGCCAATTATTAACCAACAACCACAACAAGAAATCACAGATTTAGAGCAGTTTTCAGAACAAGAAATCAATGATCTTTTAGCAGCAGAAATGGCAGCAATTTCCGAATTAATGAAGGAGGCACGGTAATGAGCGACAATACCAATAATCAACTTCCTCAGCTAAAACAGGCACTTCTGGCATTAAAAGAAATGCGTAGCAAGTTGGAAGCGCAGAAGTATGCTAAAACCGAACCAATAGCTATTGTCGGGATGGGATGCCGATTTCCTGGAGGAGCAAACAATTCAGAAGCATTCTGGCAAATTCTTCGCAATGGAATTGACACGGCTACAGATATTCCTGCTGAACGTTGGGATATAGATGCTTATTACAATGCAGACCCAAATGCAGAAGGAAAAATGTATACCCGACAAGGTTATTTTTTGTCAGAGGTAGATAAATTTGATGCTCAATTTTTTAGTATTACACCACGGGAAGCTGTCACCCTTGATCCACAACAAAGGTTATTACTAGAAGTTAGTTGGGAAGCATTAGAAAATGCTGGTCAACCACCCCATAAATTGCGTCATACCCAGACAGGTGTCTATATGGGAGTCATGCACACTGATTACTCCCGACGTTTGACTGCTTTGGGAAATGCTGATTATTTAAATGCTTATTACGGTACGGGTAACGGTTCTAGTTTTTTATCAGGAAGATTATCTTATTTTCTCGGTTTGCAGGGACCTTCAATGGTAGTTGATACGGCCTGTTCTTCTTCCTTGGTGACAGTTCATTTAGCTTGTCAAAGTTTGCGTTTGCAAGAATGCGATTTAGCTTTAGCAGGGGGAGTGAATTTAATTCTGTTTCCAGAAGCAAATATAGCACTTTCAAGAATGCACGCCTTAGCTCCCGATGGGAGATGTAAAACCTTTGATGCTCAAGCAGATGGTTATGCACGGGGAGAAGGTTGCGGTGTGGTGGTACTCAAACGCCTTTCTGATGCACTAGCAGATGGCGATCGCATTCTCGCTCTGATTCGGGGTTCAGCTATCAATCATGACGGCCCCAGTAGCGGTTTAACTGTTCCTAGTGGGACTGCACAACAACAACTTTTACAGCAAGCTTTAGAAAATGCCTGTATCAAACCCGAACAAGTTGACTATGTGGAAACTCATGGAACGGGAACATCTTTAGGCGATCCGATTGAAGTCCAGGCATTAGAAGCAGTTTACGCTCAAAATAGAACTGCTCCATTACAGATAGCTTCCGTTAAAACTAACATTGGGCATTTAGAATCAGCAGCTGGTATTGCGGCTTTAATGAAGGTGGTGCTATCTCTGCAATACCAACAAATCCCTCCTCATTTGCATTTGCAGACATTAAATCCTCACATCACGTTGGATAGTAACTCGATTCAAATACCTACTGAATGTAAATCATGGGATGTTGAAGACAAAACCAGATTTGCTGGTGTTAGTTCCTTTGGACTGAGTGGTATCAATGCTCATTTGATCTTAGCAGAAGCTCCCAGTCGTGAGGAAAACCCAACTAATAACCAGCGTCCGCTGCAACTATTTACTATATCTGCGAAAACTCAACTAGCCCTACAACAACTTACTCAACGTTATGTTCAGCATCTCCGGGAACATCCTCAACTAGCCATTGCAGATATCTGTACCAGTAGCAATTGTGGTCGTAGTCATTTCTCCCATCGTTTGACCTTAATTACAGAATCTACCACAGATTTGCAGACTGACCTGCAATCCTTTATTTCTGGTAGTTCAGAACAAGTGCAGACATCGGACTGTACCAATACTCAAACACCGAAAATAGCTTTTCTCTTTACTGGACAAGGCTCGCAATATGTGAATATGGGTCGGGAATTGTACCAAACACAACCCTTATTTAGAGAAACTTTAGAAAATTGCGATCGCCTACTCAATCCCTATTTAGAACATTCTTTATTAGATATTCTCTACCAACAGGAAGAATTATCGCCAATTCATGAAACAGCTTACACCCAACCTGTATTATTTGCCATTGAATATGCCTTAGCACAACTATGGCTATCCTGGGGGATTCAACCAGATGTAGTTATGGGGCATAGTGTAGGAGAATATGTTGCTGCTTGTATAGCTGGAGTTTTCAGTTTAGAAGATGGTTTAAAACTGATTTTTAACCGAGCTAAATTAATGCAAGCTCTACCGAGAAATGGCAAAATGGCAGCTGTATTTGCCAGCACCCAACAGGTTAAAACAATTATTACCGACTATCAAAATCAGGTAGCTATAGCTGCTATAAACGGACCCACAAATACAGTTATTTCCGGTGAATCAACAACTATTGAGAAAATATTAAAAACCTTAGATACTCAAGGCATTACTTACCAATTATTGCAAGTATCCCATGCGTTCCATTCTCCACTCATGGAACCAATGCTGGCGGAATTTAAACAAATTGCCCAAAAAATTACTTTTCATCCTCCGCAAATTAGCCTTGTTTCTAACTTAACCGGACAATTTGTATCCTTTGCAGAAATTGGTCAAGCTGAATATTGGTGTCATCATATTCGGGAAGCTGTGCAATTTGCCCCCAGTCTAGAAATGTTGTACCAACAGGGATATGAAGTGTTTTTAGAAGTAGGTCCAAAACCGATTTTAACTGGCATGGGGCGGAGATTTTTACCTAGTGATGTTCTTTGGTTATCATCTCTCAATGTCGGTGGTTCAAATTGGCAACACCTGTTGAATAGTGTCAGTCAACTATATCTAAAAGGTGTAGAAGTTAATTGGGATAATGTTGCTGCTGATAACGGCAATAAATCTCTAGCTTTACCAACTTATCCCTTTCAACAACAAAAATTTTGGCCACAAGAATCTCAAAAAGTTTGGCATAATCAGGGATTACAAAAATCTGTGGTGGATAGAACATATCATCCTCTGATTGGGCAAAAATTTTATTCTCCTCTGTCTTCAGATATTCATTTTCAAACCACTCTGAGTTTAGAGAAATTTCCTGAGTTAGGAGATCATCAAGTTTATAATGCCATTGTTGTTCCAGGGGCTTTTTATCTAGCCATGTTCTTAACAGCAGCAATTGAGAAATTTAATATCAATCAGCAGCTAGTGATAGAAGATGTGGTATTTTTACAAGCATTAATTCTCACGGAAAACACAGAAAGGATAATTCAAATTATTTTAACACCAGCAGAATCAGGAATTTTTAACTGTCAATTATTTAGTCTTGATAGAGATGAAGCTAATAAAAAGTCTTGGATTCTTCATGCTTCTAGCAGATTAATGTTAGCTAATTCAACAATTTACACTATTGAAGAATCTATTTCACCTGTAGAAATTCAAGCTAGATGTTCAGATTACCAACCTAACTCAAAATCAGTTTATCAAGGAGCATTAACTAGGGGACTTTATTTAGGAAACTCCTTCCAGTGGTTAGATGCAATTTGGCGTACAGAGGGAGAAGCATTTAGCATTATGCAATCTCCAACTAACCTAAATAACCCAGAAATATATCCCCTACATCCAGGAATCATTGACTCTTGTTTTCAACTGCTGAGTGTTACCTTACCTGAAGAAAATCGCCACTCTACTTCCTATCTTCCCATCGGTATTGAGAAACTGTATATCCAAGTTTTACCATTAAGTCATAATCAATTACAAAGTTATGTGCAATTGCGAAAATCATCCTCATCGCAGTTGTTAGTAGGTGATATTCAATTAATTGATGAAACCAACCACACTTTAGCTACAATTCAAGGGTTAAAACTCAAAGTTGTTAACCCAGAAACTTTAAAAACAAATGCTGTACAAACTTGGCAGCAATGGCTTTATAAAACTCATTGGCAACAGCAATATAATATACTAAATAGCGCATTAATTCAACCTAAGAGATGGCTAATTTTCGCTGATACAGATGGATTTGCTACCTCTTTAGCTGAATACTGGCATCAACAACAACAGATTTGTACATTAGTCTATCCTGGTAGTGAATATCAACTCACAGCTAATGGCAATTATCTCATTAACCCCCATGTACCTGCTGATTTTCACACTTTAATTCAAGAGGTAATTACTCACAGTAATGAAGATATTCCTTGGGGTGGGATTGTGTATTTATGGGGCAGAGAAAAGACTTTCCATAAAAACATTACAACTGAGGAAATAGAAGCAATTCAAACACTTAATTGTGCGGGTGTACTGCATCTAGTTCAAGCATTAGCAAAAGTTGAAATTTTATCTCCCCCTAAACTTTGGATTATTACTAGAAACACTCAAGCCATTGGACAAATTAATTCTCTATCCTTAGAACAATCTCCTCTATGGGGAATGGGGAGAGTCATTGCTTTAGAACATCCAGAAATTTGGGGTGGTTTGATAGATTTAGAGTCTCCATCAACAGCTAATGATTTAAATTTATTGTGGTCAGAATTAACCCAAAACTCAAGAGAGAATTTAGTTGCCTTCTGCGAAGATAAACGATATGTCGCCAGGTTAGCACCGATAGAAGAAACAATTTCATCTCCATCAAAATTACCGATTTCTAGTGAAGGAACTTATTTAATTACAGGTGGACTTGGTGCATTAGGTTTACAAGTTGCTAATTGGCTGGTAGACTGTGGTGCTAAATATTTGGTACTGACTACTCGCAGAGGAGCAACTGAAGAAACTGCGGAAAAAATACAACTGTTAGAACAAAAAGGAGTCAAGGTATTTGTAGTCAAATCTGATATTTCTCAACCAAAATCTGTGGCTGAAGTTTTACAGAAAATTTATGAAACTTTGCCTCCATTACAAGGTATTATACATTCAGCCGGAGTATTAAATGATGGCGTTATTCCTAATCAAAACTGGGAACAATTTTCTCAAGTCTTAGCACCAAAATTACTGGGAGCATGGAACTTACATAATCAAACTTTAGACCTATCATTAGACTTCTTTGTTTTATTTTCTTCTGCTGCTTCTTTGATTGGTTCTTATGCTCAAAGTAATTACGCTGCTGGTAATGCCTTTTTAGATGCTTTAGCATTGTATCGTCAATCCCAAGGATTACCAGGTTTAAGTATTAATTGGGGTCCTTGGGCTGAATCGGGAATGGCTACAGCCTTATCTGAACAGTTACAAAAACGTTGGCAAGCACAGGGAATAGGGGAAATTCAACCATCACAAGGTTTAGATATCTTAGCCTATTTACTAACATCTGAAATTGGGCAAGTAGGGGTACTACCGATTAAATGGCAACAGTTTCTACAACAGTTTTCTAGTGGTAGTGAGCCGACTTTCTTAGCGAATATTGCTCAAACTACAGGTTTACAAACTCAGTCAAATTTACCTGTACAACCTGCACAATTTGTGCAACAATTAGCAGCAGCTACCTTGAGTCAACGTTGGCAACTTTTAGCGGAATATATCCGTAGCCAAGTAGCTCAAGTAGTAGGTTTATCATCCCCAGAAGAAATAAGTTTACAACAGGGAATGTTTGACATGGGGATGGATTCTCTGATGTCTGTAGACTTAAAAAATCGGTTACAAAAAACCTTTAATTGTGTTTTACCGTCTACATTAACTTTTGAATATCCAACCATTGAGGCATTAGCAAATTACTTAGCTCAACAAATTTTAGGTTGGCAAGAAAGTAGCACCGAAAATGTAGATAATTCATCACCAGATGCAGCAGAGGAAAAAGTTTTATCTGAATTAGAAGAACTTTCCGAAGATACAGCAGAAGCTCTATTAGCTGAAAAATTAGCAATGCTGGAGGCAAATATATATGAGTAATATTTCTGAACGGATAGAACAGCTTTCTCCTTTAAAAAAAGCCATGCTTGCTATAGATAAAATGCAAGCAAAAATCAGTCAACTGGAACAAGAAAAGAATGAACCAATTGCTATTATTGGTCTGGGGTGTCGCTTTCCGGGAGATGTAGATAGTCCCCAGAAATTTTGGCAACTGCTTCACAATGGCCAAGATACCACCAGGGAATTACCCACAGATCGCTGGGATATGGATGCCTATTACGATCCTAATCCTGGTGAACTGGGCAAAATCTATACCCGTTATGGTTGCTTTCTCTCCCAAGTTGACCAATTTGACGCAGATTTCTTTGGTATTTCTCCCAGAGAAGCAATGAGTATGGACCCCCAACAACGTCTATTGTTGGAAGTGAGTTGGGAAGCTTTAGAAGCAGCAGGTCAAATTCCTGAACGACTCAAAAACACTCAAGCAGGTGTGTTTGTAGGGGTGATGTACAGCGATTACAGTTATCGCTTCATTAATACAGGCAATCCCACATACTTTGATACCTACACAAGTTCCGGGGTTGGTGTCAGCTTCAATGCGGGACGGTTATCCTACCTTTTGGGACTGCACGGCCCTTCAATGGTCATGGATACAGCTTGCTCATCTTCCCTCGTTTCCGTTCATTTAGCTTGTCAGAGTTTGCGATCGCGAGAATGTAATATTGCTTTAGCAGGTGGTGTCAATCTGATTTTATCCCCCGAAGTTACCGTCGCTCTCTCACGTCTGCGAGCTTTAGCACCCGATGGTCGTTGCAAAACTTTCGATGCTGCTGCTGATGGTTACGCTCGCGGAGAAGGCTGTGGGATGATTATCTTAAAACGCCTTTCTGATGCTCTTGCAGATGGTGACAATATTTTAGCTGTAATTCGTGGTTCAGCAGTTAATCATAATGGTGCAAGTAGTGGATTAACGGTACCTAATGGACTTGCTCAACAAACATTAATGAAGCAAGCATTAGAAAATGCCAAAATTAAATCTCATCAAGTTAGTTATGTTGAAGCTCACGGGACAGGAACATCTCTAGGAGATCCCATTGAAGTGAGATCGTTAGGAGCAGTTTATAGCGAAAATCGAGATGCAAATCAACCTCTTTACATTGGTTCAGTAAAAACTAATATTGGGCATTTAGAATCAGCCGCCGGCATTGCTGGTTTAATCAAAGTTGTACTAGCTTTACAACACCAAGAAATTCCTCCTCATTTGCATTTACAAACCGTAAATCCTCATATTTCTTTAGCCGAAAATAAAATTCAAATTCCCCAAACACCAACACCCTGGACAGAAATTGAAAATAGAAGAATTGCCGGATTAAGTTCTTTTGGGTTGAGTGGAATCAATACCCATTTGATTATTGAATCAGCCCCTGAACCTGTAAACTCTAAAAAGAATTCTGATTTACCTCAAACTTATTTACTACCTTTATCTGCTCAAACACCAAATGCACTTAGAGATTTAGTAAGTAAATATCAAACATTTTTAACATTATCAAAAAACTTTTCCTTAGCAGAAATTTGTTACAACGCCAGTTTACGACGTAGCCATTATCGTTATCGGTTAGCAATCATTAGTAATTCTCTAGTAGATGTTCAAAATCAGCTAGAGGGTTGTTTAGAGAATAGAAATTTAGAATTACCTGAACCAGTTAAAAAGGCTTTTATTTTTAGTGAAAGTGATAGTAACTGGTGGGCAATAGGACGAGAATTATTAGCAAAAGAACCAGTTTTTAGAGAGATATTAGAGAAGTGCGATCGCTTATTTATCAAAAATGCAGGTTGGTCTTTATTAACAGAGTTAGAAGCAGATAAACTTTCATCGCAGTTAAATCAGTCTCCCATAGCCAAAGCAATCATAGTAACTCTGCAAATCGCTCTTGCAAAACTGTGGATAGCATGGGGAATTAAACCAGATATGATTGCAGGTGAAGGACTAGGAGAAATAGCTGCGGCTTATATCGCTGAAGTTCTAGATTTAGAATCTGCTATCCAGTTACTTTTTATCCAGATTGCACATCAAAAAGAAAAAACTTTTGATTCAGCACTCTCTACCCAAATAGCAACAATTCCTATCTATTCTCGCATTACAGGAAACTTAGGAAATGGACAAGGAATAAAACCTTTAAATTGGGGAGGAATCAGTGCTAATTCTTCATCTTTGACCGACATAGTTAATTGCTTAATTGCTAACGGTTGCAACACTTTAATTGAGATTAATTCAGAACCAGTTTTAACCGAAGAATTTGCTCAAAAGTTAAAAATCATCAGTTTATCAAACCCAAACCAAGCTAATATTCGTACTCAACTTTTAGAAAATTTAGGAAAACTCTACACCCTTGGTTGTCAAATTGCCTGGGACAAAGTTTATAACTTTAATTCTCGCCATATATTATTACCCACATATCCTTGGCAGCGAGAAAGGCACTGGTTAGATATTCCAGAACATGACCATAAATCAGTTAAATGCCTGTCAGTAAATCAGCGTAATTCTCCAACCAATCATCCATTTTTAGGTTATCTTTTAGGAGACATTGCCCATTTACCAGGACAATATCTGTGGGAAGTTGAAATAAATATTCAATCTCTTCCTTACCTAAAAGATCATCAAATCCAAGGCAGAATAATTTTACCCGGTGCAGCTTATATAGAAATGGCTTTATCTGCCACTAAAGAAGTATTTGGTGCTAAAAATCATACGGTTAAAAATGTCTCTTTTCAAAAGCCATTGTTTCTAAGTTCGGAAAACTCACAAACTGTCCAAATTCTGCTAGATACTTCTGAAACAGAAGCTAGTTTTAAAATCTTCAGTCGTAGCACAAAAGCTTTACCTAAAACAACTTGGATTCTCCATGCAACGGGTAATATTTCTTTAGGACAAACTGATATTAATGCAGTTAATTTCCAAAAAGTAGAACTTGATGTTATCCAAAATCGTTGTCAGGAAAATCTCTCCGCAGCAACCCACTATGCGACTATGGCCAGCTACGGGTTAGAATATGGAACTTGTTTTCAAGGAGTACAACAAATTTGGAGACAGGAACAGGAAGTATTAGCAAAAATTCAGTTACCAGAAAATCTCCAAACAGCCGATGATTATTATCAGATTCATCCTGTTATTTTAGATTCAGCATTTCAAACTTTTGGAGCAGCAAAATTACCAAATAATCAACAGGAAGAAAAGATAACTTATTTACCTGTTGGCTTAGAAAGATTAACAATTTATGGTCAGGTAAATCAAAAGCTTTGGAGTCATTTACTACTTAAACCTCAAGCTGAAGACAGACAAAGTTTAGAAGGTGATATCTTTTTGCTGAATGAGCAAGGAGAAGTAATTGTTGAAATTATCGGATTTAGAGGACAGCGATTAGATTCAACTATCCAAAAAACTGCTCAATTTGATATTGAAGATTGGTTTTATAAAATTCAATGGCAACCCCAACCAATTAATCAAAATCTATCAATAATTGAGCAACAGGGACACTGGTTAATTTTTGTAGATAGTCCTGAAGTTGGGCAAAGATTAGCTAGTTTATTGGGTGAAAATGGTGATACTTCCACTCTTGTATTCCCAGAAGAAATAAAATCACCTCTCCCTGTTGAATCTATTCAAATCAATCCAACTGATTTTGCTGATTTTCAAGAGATTTTACATCAATATATTCAAAAGAAAGAAACACCATGTAAAGGTATAATTTACTGTTGGGGATGGAATAGTTTCCAAATTCAGGGAACAAGAACTCTACCAGAAAATCCAGAATTATTGAGTTGTGCCGCACTGTATTTAACTCAGGTTTTGGTGAAAACTGGTGCAATAGATTTACCAAGGTTATGGATAGTAACCCAAGGAATTCAAGCAATTAATCACTACAAAAATAATAGTGTTTCTCTGTTGCAATCTACTCTTTGGGGATTAGGTAAAGTTATTATTTTGGAACATCCAGAAGTTCGTTGTACTTTGGTTGATTTGAGTTCTGAGCATCTTCTTGAACAGTTACCCAACCTAGTACAAGAAATAAAATACAGTGGCAATGAAAATCAAATTGCATGGAGAGAACAAACACGCTATGTTGCTAGATTAGTAAGGTCAAATCAAGATAACATAGCCACATCTTTATTTACTACTGATGCTACTTACTTAATCACTGGAGGAATGGGAGGATTAGGTTTAGTTATTGCTGAGTGGATGGTAGCACAAGGCGCTCGTCATTTAGCTCTGATGGGTAGAAGTACACCTTCAGAAAAAGCTCAAAAAACAATTGCCCAAATGGAAAAAATGGGGGCGGTTGTGCAGGTTGTAACGGCGGATGTTTCCCAAAGTCAACAAGTTGCTGATGCTTTAGATACTATTGAGAAATCAATGCCTCCCATTCAAGGAATTATGCACGCCGCAGCCGTGCTTGATGATGGGATTTTATTACAATTGAATCAAAAACGCTTTCAAAAAATAATAGCTCCGAAAATTTTAGGCGCTTGGAATTTACATATTCACACCCTACATCGTCCCCTAGAATTCTTCGCTCTTTTCTCCTCTGCGGCTTCTTTAATTGGTTCACCAGGACAAGGTAATTATTCTGCTGCCAATGCCTTTTTAGATGCTTTAGCTGATTATCGTCAAAGTCAAAGTTTAACTGGTTTAAGTATCAATTGGGGTGCTTGGTCTGAGGTGGGTTTAGCAGCTAGTCAGGTGAATGAAAATGATAAGTTTGCTAATAGCGGTTTTGGTAGTATTTCTCCCTCTCAAGGATTAACAGCTTTGGCTCGACTTCTACACAATAAATCATCTGTACAAGTAGGTGTCCTGCCAGCGAATTGGCCAATATTAAAGCAAACTACTCCTGCTTTAGCTGAATTACCGTTATTACAAAATTTGATGTCTGAAGCTGCTCAGATATCACTCAAACAGCAAAAATTACCTGATCTTTCTACAAAAAAACGTTCCCAACTTCTAACTACAGAATTGAGTGAGCGTGAACCACTTTTAACAACTTGGTTAAGGGAATATATTGCCTATGCTTTGAGATTGCCGACAGAGAAATTAGATATCTATAAATCTCTCAATCATGTAAATCTTGATTCATTAATTGCTATTGAACTCAAGAATTGGATTGAAGCAGAAATAGGAATCAATTTCCGGATGGCAGAACTTTTGGAAGGACCTAGTATCACTGAACTTGCTACTCAAATTTTAGCCAAATTTAACATTACATTTATCCAAGAAATAAATCCAGAGGCTAACCAAAAGCCATCAGAAAACATTGCTACTGAAGATTGGGAGGATGGTGAACTATGACCACAACACAATTATTAACGGATCTTTCACAAAAAGGTGTGGAATTGTGGGTTGAGGATGACCGCTTACGTTATCGCGCTCCTAAAGGAGTAATGACTGAGGATTTACGCACAAAATTAGCTGAAAACAAAGCAGAAATTCTGGCTTTATTAACTACAGTTTCTGCCAAGGAAGAGATATCTTTAAACCAGTTAACTACTGATTTTCAACAGCAATATGAACCTTTTCCTTTAACGGATTTGCAACAAGCTTATGCTATTGGTTGTGGTCAGTTTTTTGAATTAGGAAATGTCCGCGCTCACTATTTTGTGGAACTGGAATTATCTACATTAGATGTGCAGCAAATGAATCAGGCTCTCAAAGCATTAATTCAACGCCATGAAGCTTTGAGAGTAATTATTAGACCAGATGGACAACAACAAATTCTCAAAGAAACTCCTGACTACACAATTGAAGTTGTTGATTTGCGTGGTCAAGATGCAGAATTTGTTAATACCCAAATAGAAAAAGTCCGTCAACAAGTTGCTCATCATGGTCCTTCTATAGATACATGGCCGTTGTTTGAAATCTGTGTACATCGTCTAGAAGATCAAAAATATTTACTCCACTTTAATATTAGTCTTCTCATTAGCGATGCTCTCAGTAGTGGGATTTTATTTCAAGAACTGGCGCAGTTTTATCAACAAAATATTCTGCTACCTTTAGAAATTTCTTACCGCAGTTATAACGTAGCGATCGCTCACAATAAAAACTCTAAAAATTACCAACAAGCCCGCGAATATTGGTGGCATCGTTTAAATAGTCTCCCACCAGCCCCGGAATTACCATTAGCTAAACAACCTAGTAATTTAGACTTCTCCCGCTTCCGGCGTTGGAGTTGGCGTTTAGCACCTGAAAAATGGCAAAATTTCAAACAAATGGCTAGTAATTTCGGTTTAAAACCTGCTTCTACTATTTGTGCTGCCTATGCTGCTATCCTCAAAGCTTGGAATAAAAATCCCCAATTTACTATTAATATCCTCTACTTCAATCGTCTGCCATTACACCCAGAAGTTTACAAAGTATTGGGGAATTTTAGTTCTACAGTTTTACTAGAAGTAGATGGTTCTCAACATCATAACTTTGCCACTTTTGCCCGCGCTGTGCAAAAACAATTATGGGAAGATTTAGAACACAGTGCTATTAGTGGTGTGGAAGTCTTAGGCGAACTTAATCGCCTCCAAGGAGGGAGTTCTAAAGCCACAATGCCAGTTACTTTTGCAAGTGCATTAGGATTAGATTCCCGCAGTCAAGATAGTGATCATAATGCAGCTAGTGAATTTTGGACTTTAAAGCAAAGTGGGATTCAAACACCCTTCGTTTTATTAGATCATCAAGTGCTGGAAGATCAAGGGGCTTTAGTCTTAAATTGGGATGCAGTTGATGAAGTTTTTCCCCCAGGAATGATGGAGGATATGTTTAATACCTATTATCAATTCCTGGAAAAATTAGCAGCAGATATAACTGCTTGGGAAAGGAATGATCTGCAATTAATCCCTCCTGAGCATCTGCAACAAAAAACCCTAGTTAATGACACTGCTACAGACATTTCTGAAAAAACTCTGCACGGTTTATTTATTGAACAAGTTGCTCAACGTCCACAGCAACCAGCAGTTATTTCTCCTCACCGGACATTAACTTATCAAGAACTCGATCAATATTCCCATCAAATTGGCCAATGGTTACTGCCAGCAGGAGCAAAGGTCAACAAGCTTGTGGCAGTAGTCATGGAAAAAGGATGGGAACAAATAGTAGCAGTGCTAGGAATTTTAAAATCTGGGGCAGCTTATTTACCCATTGATCCAGCATTACCAAAAGATAATCTTTGGTACATCTTAGAAAATGCTGATATTGAAATCATTTTGACTCAATCTTGGCTAGATGAAAAGTTGACTTGTCCAGAAAAATTAAAGGTTCTCTGTGTTGATCAATTTACTCAAAATGAGTATTTGCCGAATACAGATTTAGCTTTATCAACTTTACAAACTTCTTTAGATTTAGCCTATGTAATTTACACCTCTGGATCAACAGGCAGACCCAAAGGAGTAATGATTGATCATCGGGGTGCTGTTAACACTATTTTGGATATCAATCGCCGATTTGCTGTTAAACCAGGGGAAAGAGTCTTTGCTATCTCATCCTTGAGTTTTGACCTTTCTGTGTACGATATCTTCGGTACTTTAGCTGCGGGTGGTGCGATCGCTCTCCCAGATAAGGAGTTTACCAGAGATCCGGCTCATTGGTTAGAAGTGATGACACGAGAGCAAGTCACCATCTGGAATTCTGCTCCTCCACTGATGAAGTTGCTGGCTGAATATACTGCTGGACGATCTGATAAGTTACCACCAACTCTCAGACTAATTTTATTAAGCGGTGATTGGATTCCTCTCAAACTACCAGAGCAAATCAAGTCTCTATTGCCAGAAGTTAGTGTTATCAGTTTGGGAGGTGCAACAGAAGCATCAATCTGGTCTATTTCTTACCCGATTGACACAGTAGAACCAGACTGGAATAGCATTCCCTACGGTCTTCCTTTGAGTAATCAAACTTTTCATGTATTAGATGAATCACTCAAACCCTGTCCGACTTGGGTAACGGGACAATTATACATTGGCGGTATTGGTTTAGCTTTAGGATACTGGCGTGATGAAATCAAAACTGCTACCAGCTTTATTGAGCATCCGCAAACAAAAGAGCGTCTTTATCGCACAGGAGACTTAGGACGTTACCTAACTGACGGTAATATTGAGTTCTTAGGAAGGGAAGATTTTCAAGTCAAAATCCGGGGTTATCGCATCGAGTTAGGTCAGATAGAAGCGGCTTTGACTCAACACGCAGACATACAAGCACTGGTGGTGACAGCAGTCAATGATGCACAGGGAGATCAGCAATTAGTCGCTTATGTAGTTCCTGAACCTGGACGAGTTCTCAATCATCAAAAACTGCGAGAATTTCTGCAAGAAAAGCTGCCAGAGTATATGATTCCTGCCGCTTTTGTTGTTCTGGAAGCTTTACCAATCACCGCCAATGGTAAACTTGACCGTAAGGCTTTACCAAAACCCGAAGATAATATTAGCGATAGCAGCGATCGTTTTGTCGCTCCACGAGATACTCTGGAATTAGAATTGGTTCAGATATGGAAAGAAACATTACACATCCATCATATTGGTGTGACTGATAACTTCTTTCATCTTGGTGGTAACTCCATTTCTGCTGTTCGCTTAATGACACGAATTCAACAGCACTTTGGTCAATCTTTACCACTATCAACACTCTTTCAACTAGGAACTGTTCAAGAACTTGCACAACAACTCCGCCAACAACAACCTGCTCGTCCTTGGTCTCCACTGGTAGAGATTCAAACTAAAGGAAATGCCACTCCATTTTTCTGTGTTCATCCAGTTGGTGGTAATGTTTTCTGTTACATGGAATTGACAGATGAACTTGGTTCTGAGCAGCCATTTTATGGACTGCAATCACCAGGGCTAAATCCAGATTTTGAGATATTAACTAGCATTGAGCAAATGGCCAGTTGTTACATTCAGGCTATTCGCACTATTCAACTTGATGGTCCTTATCTATTAGGAGGATGGTCTTTTGGGGGTGCAGTTGCTTTTGAAATGGCTCAACAGTTGCATAATCAAGGTCAGCAGGTAGGTTTATTAGCAATTATTGATTGTCAAGTTCCTGATGCAAATATTGTCCTGGATGAAGCACTTTTAGCTGCCTGGTTTATCCAAGATTTAGAAGGTAACTTCGAGCTTGATTTATCAGAGTTAAGAAGTGAATTGCAAGCCATGAATGCCGATGCACAATTGGACTACATTCTTGCTCAGGCAAGAAAACTTAATCTTGTGCCAATTGACGCTGGACTTGCACAAATTCAGCATCTTTTCCAAGTTTTTAAAGCCAATATGCAAGCTCTGTATAACTACAGACCAAAAGCATATCCCAACCCATTTGTTTTACTCAGGGCAGAAGCACAAACTGAACAATATCAATCAATTGGTGATTTGGGTTGGAGACAGTTTGCTCCTGGTGGTCTTCAGGTACATACCATTCCTGGAAACCACTACACAATTTTCCATGAACCTCATGTATCTTTACTGGCTAAATATTTAAAAAATAGCCTCTTGAAAGCTGGGGGAGCAGGAAAATAATTCTGTTCAAAATTCACTGAATACTACATTATTTACAGGAGTTAACAATGGTTTTACCAAATTTTCTACCAGATATTGATGTCAAAGCATTCCTTGCTCTTAGCCATAGTCTTTATTGGTTTTTAATTACTAATGCTTCTGCTGTAAGAAGAAAGGGTGGACGCACCGGAGAAACTCAAGGTGATGGAAAAGTTGCAACTGAGAGAGTAACTACGCCTAAAGCTAACCCTGCACTTGTATCTACAGTAGTTACCTACATCATGTACTATCTTCTCCTCACACTTTGGTGGTTTAAACCCAACTTAGCTGGAGGATTAGTTTTACCTGTTTATTTACCACTCCAAATTACTGGAATAGTGTTAATTATGATTGCCTTAATTGTCAAAATTTGGGCTTTCTGGACTTTTCGCTCTTGGCGTTTATACCCACAAGTTGATCCTGGACATCAATTAGTTCAATCTGGCCCTTATGGTCGTGTACGTCATCCACTTTATTTCGCTTTTCAATTGTTATACTTGGGTTCTTTCCTGCTAGTACCACGCTTAGGATTTTTACTACAGTTCATGGCTAATTTCTTCACACATGATTACCGTTCTAAAGTGGAAGAATCTGTATTAACTGAAGCCTTTGGAAATGAATACACAGAATATAAAGAGCGGACTTCTCGACTGATTCCTTGGGTTTACTAAAAGATAGCTTGATAGCAATTTTCTCTTGCTTTAAATCAATCTATATTCTTAGGGATGCGATATTATCGTGTCCCTAATATCTATTAGCGGGCTAAAGGTTTCCGAGTTGATAATTTTAAAAAATATGTCTATAAAAGATTGACATTTATCAAATATAAATATATAATTAAACTACAAACACTAAGCAAAATAACAAACTTCAAAAACCAGGTCTTCTGACCAGATCATACTGATTCTATCCAAAATTATTTTGCTTAATAAGGTTTAGAAATTCATAAAAAAATAACCTTTTAAGGCAATAATTTTATGGCTTTTGAATGAGGTTTTGCATAAAGTTATTGACATAGAACTAAAATTTGCAGACGTTTCTAAATCAAAGGAGAAAATTAAAGCCATGCAATTAATTTATAATATTCTCGATGGACTTGTTACCATGTCATTACCTAAGAGAATATTTGCTTCTTTGGGTTTATTTATTCTCGTGGTTGCTTTGTTGGGGTCTGTATACCTGTTGTTCAGAACTTATAATTTAGTAGGATTAGGTGTTCTGCTTTTCATTTTTCAAGTTTTAGTTCCTCGTGATTCAATTCTAGAACGTATGGAAATGAAAAAAATACAAAAGCAAGAACAAGAACAAGTGAATAATCAAGTATCTCTCAATGTCTAAATAGATAGGGATGTACTTGTAAAAAACTGCCAATTTCTCAAGTGTCTATAAAAATCCTAGCTCCAAAAATAGGGATTAAAACCTAGCTGATATTACTTGGAAATTTAGCTGCAACTAGATTTTGAACTTCTTGCTGAAGAAGTTCAAAAAGATATGGTAGTAAAGAATTGAATCTTCTTTTCATCATCACTAGGCAGAAGTAACATTTGTAAGAAGTTTTCTACAAAGCTACTCTAAAGTAGCCTAATAAATTTTTTGCTATTATGGGAGTATGAGTTGGAAATCTCGTGATATCATTCCTCATGAATTTTTTCAGAATTAATCACGTTCTAAAATTCTACTATCGGAAGTTGTTTCTTTTTCATAACTCCTAATAGCCATTTTTAAATGCCTTCGTTTCTACACAATCAAAGTTCATTTTAGTAGTAGAAAATAGGTATGACTAAACCTTATTTAGTCATACTATCTATGTTTCATATATCTGTCTGCACTACTGTGCCGAAATTAACCTAATTTTTGGTTGTAATTTTTGTATAGACTTAATTTAAATTGGTTGAGTCAACCAAAAATATTTGCTGACAATTAGATTTTTCATAATTCTCAAGAGACGATATTTCATTGATCTCAAGTATCCTAACATAGGAAAAAATAACCATGACTGACATGATAGAAAAACCAGGCAGAGAGTTATTAGAAAAGCAATTCCAAGATGATAAACCTGAGATAATTGAAACATTAAATAATACGTCTAATGTACTAGAATACAATTTAGATACTGCTACTCAAGAGACTATTACTATAGGTAATCATCCCTTAACCATAAAAGAAGTTGTTAAGGTTGCTCGTCGTGATGCAAGAATAGCTATAACCAAGAATGAAGAAATTTTGGAGGGTGTTAAAGCATCATATAACTATATTGAAAATGCTGTAAAAGCTGGGCAGCCAATTTATGGTATTACCAGTGGTTTTGGCGGCATGGCAAATGTGACTATTTCCCCAGAATTAGCAGTTGATTTACAAAAAAATTTGGTTCGTTATCACAAAGTAGGTGTAGGAAAGCCATTACCATTAGAAGATATTAGAGCGGCAATGCTCTTGCGTGCTAATTCTCATTTAAAGGGTGCATCAGGAATTAGATTAGAACTGATCCGACGTATAGAAATATTCTTGAATGCTGGTGCAACTCCTCATGTACTTGAGTTTGGTAGTATTGGAGCAAGTGGTGATTTAACACCACTCTCCTATATCACAGGTGCATTATTTGGACTTGATAGCAGTTATAAAGTTGAAATTAATGGTGAAGTCATAGATGCCCTAACGGTGCTGGAACATTTTGGTTTGCCACGATTACAACTCCGTCCAAAAGAGGGGTTAGCAATGATGAATGGCACATCAGTGATGACTGGTACTGCTGCAAATTGCGTATATAATGCCCAAATAGGTTTAGCTTTATCAATGGCAATTCACGCATTGATGATTCAGGGTTTGAATGGAACAAATCAGTCATTTCATCCGTTTATTCATCAATGTAAACCCCATACCGGCCAGATTTGGGCAGCATCTCAGATGCTGGAATTACTAGAAGGATCAGGTTTAATCCGCAATGAGTTAGATGGTTCCCATGATTATCGAGGACATCAACCAATTCAAGATCGTTACTCATTGCGTTGTTTGCCTCAATACATGGGACCAATTGTAGATGGAATCCAGCAGATTGCTAATCAAATTGAAGTAGAAATGAATTCTGCTACAGATAATCCATTAATTGATGTGAATAACCAAGCAAGTTATCACGGTGGAAATTTTGTCGGACAATATGTAGGAGTAGCAATGGATCAATTGCGCTACCACATTGGTATGTTAGCTAAACATCTTGATGTGCAAATTGCGCTTTTGGTAGCACCGGAATTTAGTAATGGGCTTTCTGCTTCTTTAGTTGGTAACACTAAAAACTCCATCAATATGGGTTTGAAAGGGCTACAAATTACTGGTAATTCCATCATGCCCCTGATCAGTTTTTATGGCAATTCAATTGTGGATAGATTTCCCACCCATGCTGAACAATTTAACCAGAATATTAATAGTCAAGGGTTTAACTCAGCTAATTTAGCTCGTCGTTCTGTAGAAATGTTTAATCAGTATCTAGCGATCGCTCTAATTTTTGGAGTCCAAGCTGTTGATCTGCGAACATATCTAGTAGCAGGACATTATGACGGTAGTACTTGTTTATCTCCTGGCACTAAAGAATTGTATTTAGCAGTCAGAAAGATTGTAGATAACTCACCTTCACGCAATCGTCCTTATATCTGGAATGATGATGAGCAATTTTTGGATGAACATATCAGTTTAATTGCTAATGACATTTCCACTGGTGGTTTAACTGTACAAGCTGTTAAAAATCTTGTATCTAGTTTAGCATAATTAGCTAATCTGGCTCTCTTGTGAATTCTGTGATACGTTCTAACTATTTTTTTGCTAAGTCTTTAGTTAGAATGATTTACCAAAATTTACAAGAGAGTCACTAACAGTATAGTTTTTACCCAGAGTTGAAAGATTATGAACATAGCACATCATTTGGAAAGAGGAAATCGGCTATTTCCTCATAAAGTAGCTCTTATATTTGAAGGTAAGTCCTTCACATATAAAGTTTTAAATGAAATGGTAAATATAGCTGCTAATGGCTTAAAAAAGCTAGGAATTGAGAAAGGCGATCGCATAGCTTTATTTTTACCTAACATTCCTGAATTTATTATTTCTTACATAGCTATTTTAAAATTAGGAGCAATAGCAGTCTCACTTAACACAATGCTCAAAGTAGATGAAGTGAAGTTCATTCTCAATGACTGTACTGCTAAGATAGTGATTACCACAGCAGAATTAAGTAAACAAGTACCAGAAACAGAATTACCAACACTAGAACAGATTATTATTGCTGAAGGTATTGTTACTAAAGGCATTAGTTTAACTCAATTATTAGCTGGTGTTTCTCCAGATTTTGATGCTATTGAATTAGAACCTCAATCACCAGCAGCTATTATTTATACATCAGGAACTACAGGCTTTCCCAAAGGTGCTACTTTGTCTCATGGTAACATTATTTCTAATAGTTACGCCCATAAAAATTGTTGTGGAATAACTCATAATGATCGCTTACTTCTTTATTTACCTTTATTCCATTGCTTTGGTCAAAATGCTATTCTCAACAGTGGACTCAATGCTTGTGCCACAATTGTTCTAGAACGAATTTTTCAACCTGATCAGTTGCTAAAAACGGTTGCTAATGCACAAGTGACTATGTTCTTCGGAGTGCCTACGGTCTTTATTCTATTTCTAAATAAAAACCTCAGTATTGATCATCTCAAATCAGTGCGCTATTACTTTGCCGCAGCTGCTCCAATGCCTTTAGAAATTAGTCAAAAATGGCAAGAAAAGTATGGTCTAGTTATTCATGAAGGATACGGTTTAACCGAAGCTTCTCCATGTACAACTTATAATCATACTCTAAAGTATAAACCTGGTTCTATTGGTGAAGCAATTGAGAATGTAGAAGTTAAAATTATCAATTCTGATGGTACTGAAGCTCAAGTTGATGAATTAGGTGAAATTATCATTCGTGGGACAAATATCATGCTAGGCTACTGGAATCGTCCTGAAGAAACAGCTAAAGCTATTCAAAATGGTTGGCTGCATACTGGTGATATTGGACGGAAGGATCATGAGGGTTATTTTTATATTGTTGACCGTCTAAAAGATATGATTAATGTCTCAGGATTGAAGGTCTATCCAGCAGAAGTGGAAAATATAATTTATCAACATCCTGCTGTTGCAGAAGTAGCTGTCTATGGTATTCCTAATTCACTGCAAGGAGAAATAGTTAAAGCTCACATTCGTCTGCAATCAGGTCAATTAGTTACTCAAGAAGATATCATTAAATTCTGTTCTGAAAGGATGGCAACTTATAAAGTTCCCCGGAATATTCAATTTGTGGATTCCATACCCAAAAACCCTACAGGTAAAATCCTCAAAAAAGCTTTACGTGAACAAGAATTAGTAACTACATCTAGATAACAATAATTTGCATATTTTAATAAAGTTTTCGTGTTTATTATCATCACCAATACGATAACTAAAGTTATGTCTAGTGTGAATAAATAGTTGAAGCTGCGAAAATTTGCACTGGAATAAATTAATGAACAAAAATTTGATTAGTTTGAATTTTTAATGCTAGTCAAACAGTTCAGACTTAAACACATCAGGAGGATTAACTAAATGCTTACCGTTCAAGAACCAGAAATTCAAGAAAAAGAGATTCCACAACAGGAATATGATGTTGTCATCATGGGTGCAGGTTTTGCAGGTGTTTGTCAAGCTAGACACTTAATGTTAAAAATTCCTAATATTCGTGTGGCAATGGTTGATCCTCGACCAGAAGATCGTACAGATAAAGACTTGAAAATAGGGGAATCAACTATTGAGATTGCCACTATGTTTATATGTAAAGAGTTAGGTTTGTATGAATATATAATTGAGAACCATCCCCCTAAATATGGTTTAAATTTTCACTGGCCTAAAGATACAACCACGACAGAAGGTATTGATGATTACTATCATATTTGGGCTAATCGTCAACCTCCTATGGCTTCAACTCAAATGAATCGTGCTAAATTTGAACGCGATCTCATTGCCATGAATAAAAAAATGGGTGCTACTTACTATAAAGGGCGTGTTGCTGATGTAGATATAACACCAGGAGATGCTATTAAAACTGTTCATGTTAAACTTGGCAGTGACAGCATCAACCTAAAAGCAAAACATATCATTGATGCCGCAGGTCGTAAGTTCATAATTGGTAAAAAAACAGATAACGTTACCTTTGACCCATCAGACCTTTTTGGTGTAAATAGTGGTTCAGTATGGGTACGTATCAACAATGTAGATCGCACTCTTTTTCATGATGGTTATGACCCAACGGCAGGTACTTGTAGTCACTACTACGGTACAAATCATTTCTTTGGTCATGGTCATTGGTTATGGATGATTCCTACGGAAATAGATTCTAAAGAGTTATCAATTGGTGTGATCTATCATCGGTCTGTCATCTCTGATGACCAAATGAATACTAAAGAAAAGTTCTGCGCTTTTTTGAAAGCAAATCATCAGCTTTTGTACAAACTTGTTAGTAGTAGTGAGGGTATAGATTTTCACTATCGTCCACAAGTTGCACACATGAGCAAAACCTTATTTTCTGAAGATAACTGGTACGTAGTTGGTGATGCAGCTTATATCTTCGATGCGTTCTATTCCACGGGAACAACCATGGCCTCCTTAGCGATCGAAGGAGTCACAGAAATCATCCGTGCTAAACTTGCTAACAAAGCTGATGCAGAAACAAAACGTACTGCTTACAACGACTTCAATATCGCATTTGCCAAGAACATTAACCAACTGATATATGATCACTGGAAACAACTAGGTAATGCTAGTGTCATGAGTTGGCGCATTTATTTTGATTATATGTTTTGGTTTGGCGTGTTATTACCAATGTACATTGGTAAATGGCATTTAGACTTAACATTTATTAAAGGATTTGTAGCCTTTACAAAATCCTCAATTAATTCAGGTAATGGTTTTAATAAACACGTATACGACCTGTTTACAGAAGTTATCAAAAAAGGTAACAACATTGGTTTGATGGATTGCTACAGAGCAGATCAACTAATTTTTGGATACCATACTCCTAAGCATTTTGATGATTTTCTGGAAAATGCTAAGTATGAAACTGCTCGTTGTAATGTTTTTGCGGGAATGAAAAATACCTTTTTCTTCCAAGCTGTTTGGTATACTATGTTCCGTTGGAAAGCTTTTGGTATTCTTGGTGTATTAGCTCCAAAATATTTCTACTACACTGTTGAACGCTTAATGAGATCAGCAAATGCCGCAATAGCAGAAATGGTTTATAAATATCAAATCAGCAAAGTCCCAGTTAACACCAAAGTAGAGGAAATGCGTCAAGAATTCAACGCTACCTATCAATATCGTGCAGAGTTACAACCTTGGAGTAAAGCATAGTTTGATATCAATTTACTAAAAACTATAAACTTGATACAAATAGATTTTTAGTAAGGGTTTAGCATCGCTAAACCCCTATTTTTTGTATCCTTTTCAAGGTTATTAAAGCCTGTCAAGCTAAAAAATTTAAGATGTAGAGTGTTTTAAGATAAAAGTCTATAATGCACTGTAATTTTTCCATTCTACAAAATTTACAGACTATTACCTTGACAACGTTTAATTAATCGTTCAACATTATCCCAAACTCGATTATCTGGAGCGACAAAAGGTTTTTTGATAATCTTGTAATCAAGAGTTTGCTGAGATGTATCAAGGTTAAATTCTAAAACAATTTGCCCGATTATCGTATTAATTGTCACAGTTCCTTGATTACCAGGAGTGTGAATAGTTCCATCTTCAGCATCACTTTTGGCTTTCATACATTCAAAAATTGCCTCCGTGATTCCAGAAAAAGTTTTTTCCTTAACCATAAATAACCTCAATGTAAAAGTAATTACGTTGCTTTTATAGAAGGGAGTATGAAAGGTTTAAATTGTTGTATAATATCAGTGATATTTAAGAACTTACTAAACATCCATCTTCCATTTTCACAATTCGATCTGCAATATCTAAAATTCGATTATCATGAGTAACTAACAAAATAGTACAACCTTGTTCCTTAGCTAATTGCTGCATTAAATTAACCACATCTCTACCAGATTTACTATCTAAGGCTGCTGTAGGTTCATCTGCTAAAACTAATTGAGGATGATGTACTAAAGCACGCGCAATAGCTACCCGTTGTTTTTGTCCTCCTGAAAGTCCATCAGGATGATAATTCAGTCTTTCTACTAACCCCACAGTTGTTAACATTGCTGCTGCTTTAGCTTGTGCTTCTCGAAAGGAAATAGTATGATCATTTTCAAAAGGCATTTGTACATTTTGTTGTGCTGTCAAAAAACCTAACAAATTATGTGCTTGAAAAATATAACCTATATTTCTTCGCACCTGTACCATTTCATTTTTAGTCGCACCGTATAATTCTTTACCCAATATTTTTAAATTTCCTGATTGTACAGAACGCAAACTACCAATTAAAGTTAGTAAGGTAGTTTTTCCTGAACCAGAAGGTCCAGTCATAATCACAATTTCCCCTGGTTGAATTTCTAGATTGATATCAAAGAGAATTTGTTTTTTTAATACACCTTCACCATAATAGTGATTAAGATGAGAAACAGAAATTGCAGGTGATGTATCCATAGTTAATTGTCCTTAGAAAACATCAGCAGGATCAGCAGATTGTAATTTTTGCATGGCAATTAAAGCTGAAATTGAACACATGATAGTTGTGAGGATAAAGATAAATAAGGCTCTATCTACAGTCATCATGATTGGTAACAATGTTGCTTGACGAGTCATAAAATATAAAAATTGAGAAATCGCAAATCCAGGTATAAAACCGATAGCTGCTAAAATCAAAGCTTCTTGAAATACAACTATTAGTAAATAGCTATTTTTAAACCCTATAGCTTTTAAAGTTGCATATTCTGGTAAATGATCAGAAACATCACTATAGAGAATTTGATAAACAATCACCGCACCAACTACAAAGCCAAGTATTGCACCTAAAGTAAAAGTAAATCCTACAGGAGTACTAGTATTCCAAAAGCTTTTTTCTTGCTTCATGAAATCTTGTTTAGATAAAACTTTTACATCTTTAGGTAAATTATTTCTTAAATTATCAATTACCTGATTTACATCTGTATCAGGTTCTAACTTTATCAATCCAAAATCTATTAAACCTTCCTGTCTTCTTTTAGTACCAAATAAACGCAGAAAATTTATATCACTAGTAATAATATTACCATTCACTCCAAAAGAAGTTCCTAAACTGAATAAACCAACTACATTAATTTGCCGATTGTTTAATTCTGTAGTAACTTTCTTGTTAACTGTGAATTCAGAAACAATATTTCCAAATTCTTTACGTGAAATTTGATCAAATAATACTGTATCTGGCTCTCTCAGATATTTTAAATTCTCCTGTATTCCTGGTAAATTAACTACATTTTCCTCTGGATTAAACCCAATGACGAAGATTCTCCACGTTTCGTCGTTATCAGGATTTTTCCAGGGAATAGAATCTAAATAAATAGGACTGACTGATTTTACTCCTGTAAAACCCAAGGCTTGATATAATCTTCTTTGGGAAAATTGATCTAGAGAAATTAACGATTTATAACGAGAACTGACTAAAACAACTTCTCCTTCTAAACTATTGTGTAATTGTACTGCACCATCAAACAAGGCTTCACGAATACCCAGTTGTAAAAACATTAGAACGTCAGCAAAAGCAATCCCAGCGATAGCTACCGCCATCCTTGCTTTTTCTCTAGATAACTGCAACCAAGCTAAGGGGATTTTTCTTTTAAACATCACCACCAACCTATCATTAATTATCTTTATCTATCTGCGTTTAATCATCAAATATTTATCTATTTATTTAAAGAAATTTCCACCCTTACCTTAGAATTAGTCAACCCAGTAACACGCTGACTAGATTCAGCATCTAGACGAATTTTAACTTCTACAACTCGTGCATCAATATCAGCCGCAGGATCAGTATTTAATACATCTTTTTTAGCTATTAATAAGCCAATATGATCAACTTTTCCTTTTAGTTCTCCTGGCAAATTAAGTTGAGTAATAGTTGCTGATTGTCCTAATTTAACGCGATTAATGTCATTTTCATAAACTTCTGCAACTACATACATTTGATTGGTGTCACCAATTTCTACAATACCTTTATCACTAACAACTTCCCCTGACCATGTATGAACTTTGAGAATCTGTCCATCTTTAGGAGAACGTACATAAGCTAAATTTAAATCTGCCGCTGCTTCCTGAACAGATGCTTTTGCACTACCAATTTCTGTTATTGCTGCTTGCACATCTGTAGGACGTACTTCGGCTATTCTATTTAATGTGGCTTTTGCTTGTCTAAGTTTTTCTGTTAATGTTTCTGATGTCTGGCTACGATTAGCAATAGCTTCTCGCAAACTCGCTTGCGCTGTTTCTAAAGTTAATTTTTTGCTATCACGAGTAGAAGTGGAAACTGCACCTTCTGTTTGCAGAGATTGATAACGTTGATATTCTAATTCAGCATTTTTTACTTCTGCTTCTAAACGTTTCACTCTAGCAATTCTCGCAGCACTTTCTTGACGTAATTCTGCTTCTAGTTCAGAAATTGTTGCTTTTTGTGCGTCAATTTCTCCTTGTTTTGCACCAGCTTTTACCTGTGCTAAACGAGATTCTGCAACTTTTACCTTTTGTTTAGTTTGGTTGAGTCCTGCTAAACGCCTATCTCTACTATCTAAAATCGCTATTACTTGTGCTTTTTTGATGCGATCGCCTTCTTTAACTAAAAGTTGTTCTACTCGGTTACTACCAGCCATCTGGGACACCGATACTTGAATTACTTCTCCTTGGGGTTCAATGCGTCCTAAAGCTGTTACTGCTTTGATTACTGGACCGTTATTAGCCGCTAATGTAGGTGATTTAGCAGTTTTTTGCAGACTTGACAACAAGTATAACGACCCACAAACACTTGTTAAAGCTAAAGCTAACACAATTACAATCCATCGATTTGGATACTTGAAAATTTTTTCTGTGTGGAGATGAAAATTCTGCATAAATGTGACCATCTAAGTTTCATCTGATAAATTTGCTATATACAGTTTTATTGATTAAAATAGTTTTATTCAACTTTTTGTATACAATGCTTAGTATAATCTTAAATAAATATCTGTCAACTCCCGAAAGGAGACGTGAATAGGGAACGGGTAACAGTGAGGTTTGTTGTTTAGATACAAGGTTTGTTGCTTGTTTCTTCTTCCACCCTTTATTGAATCTGAGTCCCCCACCTATAAGTGGTAAGCGTTAAATTTGGTCTAAATCCCCTGTTACACTCATCCGTTGTTCCCTGTTTACTTTTAAGTAGTTTCTTATGAGTTTGTCATATGCAATCTTGTCTTCTTTAATTGAAGCACCTCATAGCGGATATGATCTTTCTAAGGTTTTTAGCGAATCTGTGGGTTTTTTTTGGCACGCCTCGCAACAGCAAATTTACAGGGAATTAGGCAAACTCGAAACACAAGATTTGATTGTTTCCGAGATAATTCCCCGTGAAGGTCGTTTGAATAAAAAAATCTACTCAATCACAGAACTAGGGAAACAGCATTTAGTTGAGTGGATGAGAAAACCCAGTGAACCGGATGTGATTAGAGAAGATATTTTAGTTAAAATATTTTCTGGTAGTTTAGTAGCAATTAATGTCTTGATAGAAGATGTGGAACGTCGTCGTAGAATACACCTAGATAAATTATCTAAATATCGAGAAATTGAGCAAAAACATTTTTCGCAACTAGAAACATTAACTCATCCAGAAAAGCTAAAGCATATTGTTTTAAAAGCAGGTATTCACTGTGAATCAGAATGGATAGATTGGTGTAATGAAGCTTTAGAAATGTTAAAACAATCACAAATGGACGATATTGTGACTTGCACCATAAAATAAGCTTTTAGCTCGCTTTATGCTTCAAGAAGTAGGTATTAATTTTATACTTGTTTGAGTGGACATCTGTTGGTGACTTTAGATGGCACTCAGTATTTTAGTTCTGGGACGATTCATTGTGAGTGTTGTTCAAGTCGCACCCATAAAAATGGCACTGTCACCTACTTTCATAGCGCGATTTTGCCCGTAATTGTGGCACCAGGTCAGCCCCAGGTGATTTCCTTACCCCCTGAGTTCATTACTCCCCAAAATGGTTCCCAAAAACAAGATTGTGAAGTGGCAGCAGCCAAGCGATGGATCAATAACTATGCCTCAGAATTCAAAAATCAACCCATCACTTTTTTGGGAGATGACCTCTATAGTCGTCAGCCGATGTTTGAACATTGCTTAGAACATGGGATGAATTTCATCAGCACTTGCCTACCTGAATCCCATACCGCACTCTATGATTGGCTAGACTACCTCAACGGCATTGGAGAAGTCAAGACTTTAGAAATTAGCCAGTGGCACAAATGCTCAAAAGAAATTTACCGCTATCGCTACGTCAATCACATTCCCTTGAGAGACACCCAACCTGCCTTGGAAGTCAATTGGTACGAACTCACTCTCACCCGTCAGTCTGATGGTAAAGTTCTTTATCAAAATGCCTTTGTTACTTGCCATGAACTGACAGATGAGACTGTTCAGTCGGTAGTTAGCGCGGGTAGAAGTCGCTGGAAGACCGAAAATGAAAACCACAATGTCCTTAAGACCAAGGGTTATCATCTGGAACACAATTTTGGACACGGGCAACACCATTTAGCCTGCTTCCTCCTCACCCTCAATCTCTTAGCCTTTCTCTTCCACACTGTTTTACATCTCTTTGATAAACCTTATCAACAAATCCGCTTGCAGCGCGGCACTCGTAAAGGTTTCTTTCAAGATATTCTCTCCCTCACCAAGTATTTACTCTTTGACAGTTGGCAACATTTAATTGACTTCATGCTCAACGATTCACCACTCTCTTCTCCGACTGAATTCCTCTTAAATTTTTGAATTTGGAATTGCTGTTGCTGAAGATGGTAGTTATATCGTCACCCTCACCGTCACCGATACAAATGGCGGTGCAACCAGCGAAATCCTCAGCATACAAGTCAACAATGCTGCACCTATAATCACCAATATCTCCGGTGACACCAATACACCAATATTGATGAAGGTGCAATTGCCAACTTTAGTGCCACTGCCACAGACCCAGGAAATGATCCCATTACTTACACTTGGAACTTTGGAGATGGCACCGATACAGCAATTGGAGAAAATGTCAATCACACCTTTGCTGACACCGTTACCCTTAGGTTTGCATAACATAGTCAAAAAATAGTTAAAAGGGTGTTAAATAGCAAACCCAGACCCCTACAACCATTGATGACTAGAAGCTAAAACCCTTACATAGTAAGATTTATCAAATGGCTCAGGTCAGATTTGAACTGACGACCCCAGGCTTATGAGTCCCGTACTCTAACCAACTGAGCTACTGAGCCGTGTTGTTTTATCAACTTCTATTAAGATAGCATACAAATTTAGCTGTGGCAATTCCCAATTTAAAAAATATCCCTAAAAATAAAAAAATAAAAGAGGGAGTTTATCCCCCCTCAAAAAACAAGGCAATACTTGAGTTAAAACCAGTTAGGCATTACAAACGATCCTTTGGAGGCATGAAAGCAATTGGGTTCACTGCACCCTTACCTGCTGGATGAACTTCAAAATGGCTGTGAGGCCCAGTACTAAAACCAGTGCTACCCATCGCAGCAATTGTTTGCCCTTGTTCTACTGATTGACCTGCTTGTACTAAAATCCGGCTGTTGTGAGCATAACGAGTCTTGCTGCCATCAGCATGGCGAATCTCGACTAAATTGCCATAACCACCATTATTCCAGCCTGCCTTTTCGACAACACCAGGAGCAGAGGCGTAAATTGGTGTACCAGTGGAGTTTGCAATATCAATACCCCTGTGCATTCTCCCCCAACGCCAGCCATAGCCAGAGGTCAGTACGCCTTTGGCTGGCCAGATATAAGCTGTTGTGGAAGAATTAGAATTTTGGTCAACAGATCTTGGTAAGTATATATCCACTGCGGCCAAAGGTGGCAAAGCTGGAGATACTCTACTTCCTCGCAATTTACCTAAGGAATCAGTATTGATTGTACCTGCGGGAGGAACTACCAATTTAATACCACTTGAGTTCCGAGAAGAACTGCCAGCAAAAGCTGTTTGATTTCGGAGAAATTCTGGGTTAATTGGCTCGTTAGTGATACGAGCAGCACGGAATGGGGGCTGAACAGGTTTTCCACTGTAGCTGGGCAGAATTGGTTTAGGTACTGGTATTGCGATCGCATTCAGTCGTGAATTCACCTGAAAAGGCTGCAATTCATTCGCATTTTCAACAGAAATGGGAATTCCGGCATTACCATTTTCAGAAACTGAGGAGATAACTATTCCAGACTCTTGAGCGCGGTATTTTTCGCGTAGTCTCTCAATTTCAGCTTGTAAGCTACGGAGACGCTCGTTACCTTTGGCCTTAACTACCTTTTGAGGTTGTCTTTTAGCCGTTCGCGCTTCAGCAACACTATAGCTGAGTGGAGTATCGCCACCAATACCATCAGAAGCTGCTTTGATTTCAGTAGCTGGGTTCTGAAGCTGATTATCCTCAGCTACTGGTACAGGTATAGAGACTCTACTGGTGATAGCAGGAGTATTTACCCGCAGCTGATTTTCTTGAACTACTGGGATAGTAACACTGCTTTTGTTGCCAACTGCTAATGACTGTGATACCTGAGGTAGATTGGCTTCTAAATTAGGTTTGTTCACAGGATAATTAGCAACTGTGGTATTACTTCCAGATTGGATGAAAGTAGGACTAGTTGGTACAGTTGCCTGGTCAAAACTGCTACGTCCTGCTCTAGCACCAGGAATAATCAGTTGTTGGCTGATTTGCAGCTGATTAGGATCTTCTAGATTATTAGCTTTGACTAGTTCTGAGACTGAAGTACCGTAATTATTAGCAATTTCTGCTAATGTATCTCCGGGTTTAACTTCGTAGGTTTTTAGAGCTGATTGGGCGATAACTTTGGGTGCGGCTAGTGCAGGTTTTGTTACCTTCTGCTCTGCCTCACTTGTTTGTTTCTCCTGTTTTAATTTTGATATCAGGCTGGTTTGTTGGGCATCTCTGAATTTTTCCGACCGCGCTGCCAATGTGTTATCAGCTACAGTGGTTGGTTGTGCTATCTCAATACCAGCTTGTGATAAGTTTTGGGTCTCCTCAGACCGCAACTCCGCCAGACTATTTCTTAAACGGTTCGATTTTTCTTGTAAACGATTCAGAGCAAATTCTTGCTGCGCTTTCAGTTGTGCATTAACGTCATTACTGACTGTGTTTGCTGCTGCCACAGTGATATCTGTGGTTTGACTGCCAGCAACGCCCTGATTTCGAGTAAATTGTTGTCCTGTTTCCGGCAGATATTTATCTGCTTGTAATCTGGATTGAGCTGAATTGCTATCTAATCCCTGCCCCATTTGGGGTTGTAAGTAGACTGCATTTTGGTCGATTTCTAGTGGAGAAATTTGCACAGCCATTTCCTTGGCTGCAACTGGCCATTTAGCTTCAAGCCCAGGCACTTGCGAAACTGCTGTTGGTTCCAAGATGACAGGATTTTCAGGCACGCTCGCTGATGAGACGGCTTGGGACTCCAGCTTTGTGGCTGTAAATTTGATCTCATTGTCAGAAGCAGCTGGAATTGTTGAGGCTGCTTTTTGACTGCCAACAGGAGCGGCTGCTTGGGCTTGATCGCTTTGTCGAGTCACCAAAAGGCTGGTTGCGCCCATTGAGATTGCCAAGCCAATCATTGCGGCCTTGGTTCCCGCTCGGCGGTTTGGTTTGTGATTAGTCTCATTTAACTGCACTACCGGGACACCATCGCTGTTAGGGGTATTGTTCAACACAGCCTTCACTCTCTTTTTCAATGCTCGTTTCAAAGACGACCTCCTATGATCACTAGCGTTCAATAGACCTTGATTTTTCAGTTGGATACTAATCAATGATTTAGATCACATTAAACGACATATCAAGATCACATTCACCAGAGATACTTACGCAAGATTAACCTGCTTCTCTGATTTAGACAAGTTCATACTTGTTAGTAAACCTTAAAATTTTCGTGTTGACTTGTCTATTACCACTCTTCATAAAGTCCAGGACTGCTCGCTGTTGACAGTTATCTATGCCGATTTTGCTTCTGTAAGCGGGGATTTAGAGATGATTTTGCTGAATCCACGATCGCTGTTAGCATTTGCTCTGCTGTGATTTCTGAAAAAACGATGTTCCTGCTGTTGATATTTTCTAGGTTTTTTTATCCAATCAGTCTTATCAACACGAGACTTTACGCGGTTTATTCCCTAAAAAACAACCGTACAAACTCGCAGCAACTTTTGAGGTATTTGATTGTGTCTGAAAATACAAATAGTCAAGATGCTCTCCTGTTAAGGTTTTTGATGATTTTGTCCCTTTGCCAAATAGAATTTGAGTTCACTAAAATCTATCATTGACAATTGACGTAAAATCAAAGTTTATATACAAATTTCTTATATACAACAAGGGACAGGGAATAAGAAATAGGGAATAGGGTTGAAAGTCCCTTGATATAAGACTTTGTTCTCAAATTTTATGCCTCATTTACCTGAAATTTGCTGTACTGGTTAGCAGTATTGTAAATAACCTAACTGACGGCGGGACTCAAATAAGCTGATGGCCACACTTACAGATAAGTTCAAACTGCGAACTCCAGGTTCAGTCATGGGTATGTGGAGAATGGAGTCACACTGGGAGAGAACGGTTGCAGATAGACCAGTAGTTTCACTACCAAATAACAGCCAATCATCAGCTTGAAATTGACAATTTAGATAGTTGATGCTACCTCTGACGCTAAAGCCTAACAATCTGCCTCCACGCTGCTGATGAATGATTTTGAATGCTTCTAGAGATTCGTGATTGTGCAGCTTGACATAAGGCCAGTAATCTAAACCTGCTCTTTTGAGGTAGCGATCGCTAATTTCAAATCCTAAAGGTCCGACTAAATGCAGTTCTGTGCCTGTAGCGGCGCAAGTACGAGCAATATTGCCTGTATTGGGGGGAATTTGTGGGTTAACTAAGACTACCTGCGGCATGGTCACGTAATATTAAGAATTCTATAGAACACTGTATTGTAATTAGAAAATCTACCTAATGACAGATATCGGCGACCTATAGGTTTTGTTAATAGGTCTGAAGTTGTCACGAAAGATTAGAATTTTAAAACGAAAAAAGTTGGGAATTTGGGTAATTACTAATGGGTAATTGGTAATTGGTAATTGGTAATTGGGCATTGGTCATTGGTCATTGGTCATTGGTCATTGGTCATTGGTCATTAGGAAAAACTCTTCTCCCCTGCTCCCTGCTCCCTGCTCCCTGCTCCCTGCTTTTTCTCTGTCACCTATTCCCTAAGTCAATAAAGACGAACAGAGTTTGTTTTCTAGTTCCTGTTCCCGTTCTTGGGTAGCTACAATTGCTTGGTTAATGACACGCTGGGCATCAAAACCAACTTTGTGTAACTGTAACCACTGTTGGGCTTCGTTACCTTCGCGGAGAATTTTCTGTAAAGGCGAGAGAAAACAACTAAAGCCTTTTTGTTTAGCTATTGCCCAAACGTCTTGATATATCTGGGAAATCCAATCTCTGGCGAGAATAGTCCTACCATCTTGCCAATGTTGCAATTGGGCATCAAGACTGGCTGTGGCTGCTGCCATTTCGTTTTTAGCAGTTAATGTGATGAGTTCTTCAGGAGATAAGCTGCTTTGGGTTAAAGGATCGATGCTGGGATTGTCAATGATTTGTAACAATCGCGCTTCTAGTAAAGCTGTTATTGCTAATAAGGAAATAGGGTCTGTAACTAAATCGCAAATTCGCAGTTCTAAACGATTTAGATCATAAGGGCGGCGATCGCCATTTGGCCGCACCGATGTCCACAAATGCCTAACATTTTGCATTGTTCCGGCAGCTAGTTGTGCTTCTACCCATTGAATATGATCGGCGTGACTGGCAAATAAAGGGACATGAGGGGGGGTTTGGGGGAAAAGTCCCCAACGGGTGGAATGATAGCCTGTGGCTTGACTATTTAGGAAAGGAGAGGAGGCACTGAGGGCTAAAAATAGAGGTGCTTCCAGCCGGATAATTCGACAGGCACGCATTAAAATTTCTGGGTCACTGATACCAACATTGATGTGTACGCTGGCTGTGACTACTTTTGTGCCGTAGGTTTGCTCAATGTAGTCATGATATGGGTTGGTGGGGTCAGAACGGTAAAAGCGATCGCTCCCACCCAAGGATAAGGTACTTCCTGGGATTAAGGTGTAATCGCCTAAACCCTGCAAATATTTACGCAATGTCCGCCGAGGACGCAACAAACCACATAATTGATTTTCATAATTAGTAGATGGATTAGTTATGTATTCTACGTTGCGGCTATCTGGCTCCCGCATAAACCCATCTACATCTGTGATGATTTGGTCGGAGAGTCCGACGATTTCACCTTGAGGTGTACCAGTATACATCTCAATCTCAAAGCCTTTAGTTAAGACCAATTTATTCTCCTAGGCTCTCCTAATTTGAATAAATTGTATCTAATTAGACGAATTTCTGCATCAAGGATGATCGTGCAGAATAGTATAGGTATCCTTGTAATTATCTTATTTAGCTGCTTTTAAAATTTTTCATACCTACTCGCAAATTATACACTAATAATATCACAAGAAATTAATAGGTCAATATCAATCGCCCAAAAGACGAAAACTCGTAAATTATTGATAATATCTTTCAAGATTATTGAGAATAGATTAGATATTTTTCTCAATAAGCCTGAAAATACATATTTTGGTTAAATCCATATTGAAAAAACTTATAGAAGTTAAGAAACTTGAGAGTAGAAATTTTTGCTTTTCCTAACTTCTGTCCTGATAATACTACCTTATCAAGATGTGAAGACCGATCCAGGTAAGAGCTTTCCTGTTTTTACAATAGTTCTATAAGGAATCAAAGCTCTGTGTATATGGAGTAATTTATATCAAAATCTATGCAACCAACTAATCCAAACCAATTTACAGAAAAAGCCTGGGAAGCGATCGCTCATACTCCCGATGTCGCCAAGCAATACCAGCAGCAGCAGCTAGAAAGCGAACACTTGATGAAAGCACTGCTGGAACAAGATGGATTAGCTAGTGCTATTTTTACTAAAGCAGGTGCAAATTTAGTAAAAGTGCGCGATCGCACCGAGCAGTTTATTGTCCGGCAACCGAAAGTGTCAGGTAGCAGTAGTTCTGTATATTTAGGACGCAGTTTAGATACACTACTAGACCAGGCAGAAAAATATCGCCAGGAATTTAAAGACGAATATATTTCAGTTGAACACATATTATTAAGTTATGCCAAGGATGATCGCTTTGGTAAAGCTCTATGCCAAGAATTCGATTTAGATGAAAACAAACTAAAAAATATTATTAAACAAATTAGAGGGAGTCAAAAAGTGACAGACCAAAGTCCAGAAGGAAAATATCAAGCACTAGAAAAATATGGGCGTGATTTAACAGATGCTGCCCGGAAAGGTCAATTAGATCCAGTCATTGGTCGTGATGAAGAAATTCGCCGCACCATTCAAATTCTCTCTCGTCGGACTAAAAATAACCCCGTATTAATCGGTGAACCTGGTGTAGGTAAAACAGCCATAGCTGAAGGTTTAGCACAGCGGATAGTTGCTGGAGATGTTCCCCAATCTCTGAAAGATCGGACATTAATTAGCTTAGACATGGGAGCTTTAATTGCGGGAGCAAAATTACGGGGTGAATTTGAAGAACGCCTGAAAGCAGTATTAAAAGAAGTTACCGATTCTGGTGGTAATATTGTTTTATTTATTGATGAAATTCATACTGTTGTCGGTACAGGTGCAAACCAAGGTACAATGGATGCAGGTAATTTGTTAAAACCAATGTTAGCGCGGGGAGAGTTGCGTTGCATCGGGGCAACAACTTTAGATGAATATCGCAAACATATCGAAAAAGATGCGGCTTTAGAAAGACGCTTTCAACAAGTTTATGTAGATCAACCAAGTGTAGAAGATACTGTTTCGATTTTGCGTGGTTTGCGAGAACGGTATGAAAACCACCACGGGGTCAAGATTTCTGATATTGCCTTGGTTGCAGCTGCGACATTATCGAGTCGTTATATTAGCGATCGCTTTTTACCAGACAAAGCCATCGACCTAGTAGACGAAGCCGCAGCCAGGCTGAAAATGGAAATTACCTCCAAACCCGAAGAACTGGATGAAATCGACCGCAAGATTTTACAGTTGGAAATGGAAAGGTTATCACTAAAAAAAGAAAGTGATGCTGCTTCTAGAGAACGCCTCGAAAGACTCGAAAAAGAACTTGCCGATTTCAAAGAAGAACAAAGAACTTTGAGTACACAATGGCAATCAGAAAAAGACATCATCGACAAAATTCAATCCGTTAAAAAAGAGATTGAAAAAGTTAACCTCGAAATTCAGCAAGCAGAACGTGACTATAATCTAAATCGTGCTGCTGAATTGAAATATGGTACATTAACCGATTTACACCGTAAGTTAGAAGCAGCAGAAGGTGAACTGACAAATACTCAAGGAAGTGGTAAATCTCTACTACGAGAAGAAGTTACCGAATCTGATATCGCCGAAATTATTTCTAAGTGGACAGGAATTCCCATCAGCAAATTGGTAGAATCGGAAAAAGAAAAACTTCTGCAATTAGAAGATGAACTTCATCACCGTATCGTCGGCCAAGCGGAAGCAGTCACAGCAGTAGCAGATGCAATTCAACGTTCTCGCGCTGGACTTTCTGACCCTAACCGCCCCATAGCTAGTTTTATTTTCCTCGGTCCCACCGGTGTAGGTAAAACCGAATTAGCTAAAGTCCTGGCTGCATATATGTTCGACACCGAAGAATCTTTAGTGCGGATTGATATGTCAGAATATATGGAGAAACACACCGTTTCGCGGTTAATTGGTGCGTCTCCCGGATATGTGGGTTACGAAGAAGGAGGACAATTAACAGAAGCAATTCGTCGTCGTCCTTATTCGGTGATTCTATTCGACGAAATAGAGAAAGCACACCCTGATGTATTTAATGTTTTCCTGCAAATTCTGGATGATGGTCGCGTTACTGATGCCCAAGGTCGGACAATAGACTTTAAGAATTGTATTATCATCATGACTAGTAATATCGGTTCGCAGTACATTTTAGATGTATCTGGCGATGATTCCCGTTATGATGAAATGCGTCATCGAGTCATGGAAGCAATGCGGAGTAGCTTCCGTCCTGAGTTCCTCAACCGAGTTGATGAATTTATCATCTTCCACAGTTTACAAAAATCGGAATTACGAGAAATTGTCCAGTTACAAGTAGATAGACTCAGAGAAAGATTAAGCGACAGAAAAATATCCCTGCGATTATCCGATTCTGCTCTTGACTTTTTATCTGAAGTAGGATATGATCCGGTGTTTGGAGCAAGACCATTAAAACGGGCAATTCAGCGGGAGTTAGAAACCCAAATTGCCAAAGCCATCTTGCGGGGTGAATTTAATGATGGTGATACCATCTTTGTTGATGTGCAGAACGAACGTCTTTCGTTTAGTCGTTTACCCGTTGAGGTATTCACCAGCTAGTTTCAAAATAGTCGGTTTACTGGCGGTATGCAATTGAGTGAGATACAGTCAGTAAATCGCATAACCTGTAGAAGTGGGGTTTCCCCACTATCAATTCTATTGCATCTAAGATTCTGGATAATGCATATTTAAATTCGGTAGATGTCTATTAATATTTTTATATTTTTGGCAAATTAAAATTTTTTACTCATCAAAATAATTAACTAGAATGTACTCTCAATCAAGGTATTTTTGAGTAAGAGAAAAATATAAACTATGCGTGTATATGTCTTTAGAACAAGTTGAAAGTTTTTACGAAATGTTGAGTTCAGAGATGACCCTTTATGAATTATACCATCACAGTTGCTGTCAAAGAGGAATTTTTGACAGTTGTCATTGGGATAAAGCAAAAATTGTCAATTTTGCCGCTAATCTTGGCTACAGTTTTACTGAAGGTGAATTAGAGGAATTATTATTTACAAGTGAGCCGGTCAGATTAATTCGTAATTCGTAATAGTACTTCTGTTCTTGTTAAGGAAGTGAGTGGGTTTACACTCAGTACTCACCCTACCCACTTACCTATTTACTAAGCATTCTAAAAAGATGAACCAGGCTGCTGTAAAAACTCTTCTTCCTCTGGGGTAGAGACACGTCCCAAAATTTGGTTACGATGAGGAAAGCGCCCAAAATGGGAAATTATTTTCATATGCTCAAAAGCAGACTCAATCGCAATAATACTATCAGAATCGTGACTAAGTTGCTGAAATAGCTTCACACATTGACGCTGATGATCTAAATTTTCACTGTGTTCAAAGGGTAAGTAAATAAACCAGCGTTGTACAGGCAATAATTCCCGGTCATAACCTTGTGCAACTGCTTGTTGTGCTGCTGAGAGTGCTTCCCAGTCAGTTGCAAAGGCTTCTGGGGTATCACGAAACATATTTCGGGGAAATTGATCTAGCAATAATATCAAAGCTAGACAGGTTTCGGGTGTATTTATCCAATCGGCTAAATATCCCGTTGCTGCTTTTTGGTAATCTTCAAGAAACAGGGTGCGGATTTCTGCATCAATCTCTGGTTGTTTGTGAAACCAAAATTGTTGAGGTTTACCGTAATCTGATTCATCAGGATGACCAAACCAAAATTCCAAAATAGCTATTGCCTTTGACATTGCTTTTATTGATTATTACAAAGCACTTGTCGCATTTTACGCATATTTATAGGTAATTCCAAACTCATTGCTTGTTGAATGAAAATTGAAGGAATGGGAATATGAGGTGTTGCTTGGACAGAATAAGCTATCAATGTGCCATTACCCCAATCTTTCAGGTCTAAATTGGCATGAAAGTCTTCAAAACTGCCTTTTTCCATCTTAAATTGAATTTGTTGACCTATGACTTCAACGACGTTCAGGTAAATTTCAACTTGGGCTGTAAAAAATAAAAATGCTTTTTGTGCTGCTTGATACAGAAATTTTCCGTCGCCTTTAGATGTAATTTCGCTTTTAGTGATATCAGGAAAATATTGTACCCAACGTGGGTAGTCAGTAATTTGCTGCCATACATTGGAGCGGACTAAGGGTAAATACATCCACGCGGTGACAGCACCACCCCAGGTAGTATGCGATCGCGTTTCCAGCAAAATTTCACCCTGTAACAGCAATTTTTGCTTGTCTTGACTCCATAACATATTTGAGCCTTTTGTAGTTGAGTCTGAGATATTAAACGCAGACATAGTTATTCTCATCACTCCTCAATGAACAGACTGAACCAAGCTGTGAAACTGGAAATCATCAGGTTTAATAGATTTCACCCACTCCATTCTAATTACATTAAATTTGGAGACTTTCTGGAAATGATTTCATATAAGTTTATTTTGACTAAAAACGACTAGAAAAATATATCTTAATATTACTTAGCATTTGCGTTAATTACAGCCGTAGCAGATGCGTAGATGAAAAATTGCGTAAATAACAGCTAGAATGACAAACATGATTGATGTCTCAACTTGCAATCCTTGTATTTAAGCATTTTCATGCTTGGTCTTGAGTATACAGCAGTTTACGTAGTTATGAGGTACAAAGTCTAAATTGAAACCTGTACACAAAGCCAGTTTTACTCCTACCTCCTGAACTCCTGAACTTCTGACTCCTGAATTCTGCTGTAGCTGTAAATTTAACTGAAATTGAGAGGAAAATAGGGTGAATCAATCTTCCATAAATCGCAAATTAACCCAAATACTGGGCATCCTTCTGGGTATGGGAATAGCCATTTGGGTACTCAGAGGCTTGGGAATCCTGACTTTTATTCCTGGTGGTGTGATTTTGCTATTGTTCTTGACAGCGATCGCACTAGGGATTTTAAATTCTCTTCAAAGGAGATGGTGGCGTGTTTGATATTTATTAAATTAAATACTTTTCGTTTGTTCGCGTCTGCGTCTTGCTAAAAATATATTTACAGCATATTGCAGGTAAATGAGGTAAAAAAATTTAATCCCAAAGCTATACCAAAATAAGGATTGATACTCCCTGCTTTTCAAAGCAGGGAATAAACATTATTTATCGACAACTTCGATATTTAATGTGATAAACCAAACCACGATGAGCTAGATCAAAGGAGTCAACCGTTGCCATACCTTGACCACTAGCGATCATTGCCGCATTCACCCGCATATTTACACTATCTCCGCAACGTGACCATATATTACCCACAGTTGCTAATTTATCTCGAACATTGTAGTCAGTTTCACCTCTAAATGTTCTAGAAAAGACAGGGCCACGCTGACCAGCAAAAAAGTACTCCGATCTTAGTCTCCCAGTTGTAGAAGGAGCAACATAACCCCGATAATCAGCATCGTAGAAGGAAATTTGAAAGCCTTGAGGTACTTTAATGGGAATGCTCATGTTGCAGCTTTTGCGTCTCTCTGATGATTTATTGCCTAGAGCTATAAACTGATCAAAGAGAATACTTAACTCTTGTCCATCGGGACTAACGTTGACACTAGCAGACCCTTCAGGACAACCGTTACCACCATATTCTGCCCCTAAAATTGTCACTGTTTCGTTAGCAAAGGCAGGTCCGACAGCAGCTGTCATTAGTGTAGATGCAGCCAGAAAAACTTGGATAAATTTGAGAGATGTATTCTTGAAATTTTGGTAATTCATAATTTTAAATTCCACAGTTTTTAACCAAAGTTGTTATAAACAACTTCGTGAAAATCAAGACTGATATGAGGATTAATTTGGCTTGTTTGGAACCAAATTAGAAAACTAAAATTTTCAACAACCTCTTGAGAATTAAGACTGATATGAGGATGTGTTTTGTTCCTAGTAAACTAAATTAGAAAATGAAAAAATTTTCCATAACCTCTTGAGAATCAAGACTGATATGAGGATCAATTTGGTTCCGAACAAACCAAATTAGCAAACAAACTTAACGTGTTTATAATAAGAGACTGCCAAATAAAACAATATCCCATAGTTTTTAGGATAGGGAGCGAAAAAGTCATTTTGATTCGGTTAAATAGGATAATTTATTTTTTGGAATTCACTGAAATGCATATAAGATAGTATATGCGAACTAATTGAATTGAAATTTTAAGGAAGGATTAATAAGAAAAAATCTGATTAATTTAACATGAAGAAATAAAAAGATGGTAAAACTGCAAAGCTGATGTAGTAAGTCTTCTAAAATCTAAAATCTAAAATGGTATTACCGTTAAAAATTGTCGTTATTGGTGGTGGGGCTGCGGGATTTTTTGGTGCGATCGCTTGTGCCGAAGCTAATCCCCACGCCCAAGTTACGTTAATCGAAGCCAGCCGTCAACCTTTGGCAAAAGTGCTAATTTCTGGTGGGGGACGCTGTAATGTCACTCATGCCTGTTTTTCCCCAGAAGAGCTAGTCCTCAATTATCCCAGGGGTGGAAAAGCCTTGCGGGGTGCTTTTACTCGTTTTCAACCTCTAGACACCGTAGCCTGGTTTGTGGCTCATGGTGTAAATTTGAAGACTGAAGCTGATGGGCGGATGTTCCCCATTACAGATCGTGCCGAAACTATAGCTGAATGTCTGATTAAAGCTGCCTTTACTGCTAAGTTAGAACTGAGTATTGGTACACCTGTAATTTCTGTAAACCGACAAAATGAAGGGTTTGAAATTATTTTCAAGTCGGGAGAAACTAAATATTGCCATCGCTTGCTCTTAGCCACAGGCAGCAGCATTATAGGTTATAAAATCGCCAGAGAATTAGGTCATCACATCGAACCCGCAGTTCCCTCCTTATTTACCTTCAACATTCCTGATCCTCAATTGCGAGCATTAGCTGGAATTAGCGTTAATCCAGTAAATCTGCGATTATCAATTGCAGGCAAAAACCAATTACAACAAACTGGCCCCTTGTTAATTACCCATTGGGGTTTAAGTGGTCCCGCTGTCCTGAAACTTTCCGCTTGGGGTGCGAGAGTTCTTAATCAAAACCGCTATCAATGTAAATTATTCATTAATTGGTTGCCAAACTTACAACAAGAAGAAGTTAGACAAAAGCTGTTAGATGTCAAAGAGGAATGGGGCAAAAAAGCGATCGCACTCCATCGAGGTGTAGACTTACCTCACCGTCTCTGGCAATATCTGATCAGCCGTGCAGAGATAACCACAGAAGACCGTTGGGCAGGTATTTCTAACAAAACCTTAAATCAGCTAGTTCAAGAAATTTCTCAGGGAGAATATTTAATTAGCGGTAAAGGTGCTTTTAAAGAAGAATTCGTTACCTGTGGTGGGGTTAGCCTCAAAGAAGTTAACTTTAAAACAATGGAAAGTAAGCTAGTTCCGGGTTTATACTTTGCTGGGGAAATCTTGGATATTGATGGTATCACTGGTGGCTTTAACTTCCAAAGTGCTTGGACAACTGGCTACTTAGCTGGAAGAGGAATGGGGATTGAAGAAGTTCAGAAGTAAAGAATATGGCTGGAATCGCCTATATTACAAGCCTTGTAGAGTTTAATTAGGGTTTGCTGAAAAAGTTATCTGTGAGGGCAGGGAACAGGGAACAGGGAACAGTTTCAGCCATTTGCATCTCCTCAGTTTCCCAGATTCGCTCAGGAAAAATGCACCTGTTTTGAGACACCATCAGCCAAAACCTTGCACTTTATTGTGATCAAAATTTCCGAAATCCTTATCAATAAACGATTTCAGCTTTATTCATCAAGCCCTAATTAGGATTTGCAGGTTAAAAATGAGCGATCGCTTGTTTTTCTGCATTCTCCTCATTTTGTAATTTTTCACCTATTCCAGCAATAGAACCCGATCACCAAACTTAGCACCCAGTTTCCGATCATAAGTCAGCACCTGAGTATCAGATTGAAGTGCTGCTGCTACGAATAACGTATCGTAGAACGAATGACTTGCCTCGACTGCTAGTTTTAGAGCCAGATATCGAATTTGAGAACTGGAAATCATGACATCAACCAATGCCTCGGCATCTTGCATGGCATCTAGTCCCATTTGCAACGGTAGTTGTCGAAATTGTATCCATTGCCAAATCACATTGCCCAACTCAGCAAACAACGAATCAGGCACCACAATTTGATCTACACTTTCTAAAGCAGCGATCGCCTGTTCATACCTGTCTTCTACGCGCAATAAAGCATAGGCAAACACCATTGTATCAATTACCATCAAGGTCGTCCTGCTAATTTCCACGACTGCACTTGACTTTCTGTTTCCGTCGGTAATGCCTCCACCCGTTGACGAATACGATCAAGCACTTCATTCCGTCGTTGTCCATAGCATTTTTGCAACAAATCGCTGACCTCTTGCTCCATCGAAACCCCTTTTTGTGCCGCCAAGCGTTTAATGCGATCAAGCAACTCATCAGATATATTGCCAATGGTAATTGTTGCCATACTGCCTCCTTTGCTAGTACTGGTCTACTACCGAGTCATTACCTAAATGATAGCACTTTGATGGCATTTGATTAATCGCCTGGATTACAAGCCTTGTAGAGTTTAATTAGGATTTGCAGGTTAAAAATGAGCGAATGTACAGTAACTGAGCAAAATGTGATAAATAAAAAGCAAATGAAAATATATGATCCAATAATGAAATTTAGTGAAATTCTCAGCCAATTAGCAGACACAGTTACTTCCCACAGTATTACTAGTCAGCCCAACCAAAACCCAGAAATTACTGGAGTAGCAGCTATTGATGAAGCTAAAAAGGGTAATATCAGTTATGTGGAAGGGAGAAAATTTGCCTCTTTAATTAATTCTACGAGTGCTAGTGCTTTAATTTTGCCTGTAAATGAACAATTACAGCAGCAAGCCACAGAAAAGGGTATCGCATGGTTAGCAACTCCCGAACCAAGATTTTTATTTGCCAAAGCGATCGCTCTTTTTTATCAACCATATCGTCCAAGTCCAGATATTCACCCTAGTGCAGTCATTCACTCCACAGCTAAAGTCGGTGATAATGTCTATATTGGCGCTCATGTTGTGATTGAATCAGGGGTAGAAATTGGTAATGGTGCAATCATTCATCCCAATGTGGTGGTTTATCCAGATGTGAAAATAGGCGATCGCACTACCTTACACGCTAACTGTACCATTCAGGAACGTAGCATTATCGGTGCAGACTGCGTAATTCATAGCGGTGCTGTGATCGGTGCAGAGGGTTTTGGCTTCGTTCCCACCCGCACAGGTTGGTTAAAAATGGAACAATCCGGTTATACAGTTTTAGAAGATGGAGTAGAAGTGGGTTGTAACTCTGCGATTGATCGTCCCGCAGTGGGAGAAACCAGAGTTGGACGCAATACCAAAATTGACAACTTAGTGCAGATAGGACATGGATGTGAAATTGGTTCTGGTTGTGCGATCGCAGGTCAAGTAGGTATGGCTGGAGGAGCGAAGATTGGAAATCGGGTAATTTTAGCCGGACAAGTAGGGATTACCAATAAAGTCAGAATGGGAGATGGTGCGATCGCATCTGCTCAAGCCGGCATTCACAATAATATCGCACCGGGAGAGATTGTTTCTGGTAGTCCAGCAATGCCACACAAACTATATCTCAAAGTATCTGCTGTTTATCACCGCTTGCCAGATTTATATCAATCTTTGAAACAGTTGCAGCGTCAATTAGGACAAAAGTAAACACTGATTATAACTTGGATACTCCCTCCCCACTCAAGGAATAGACATAGAGTTAACCCCAGAACAGACTGATTTTTTGCTCAATTAATGTCTAATTTTGCGCTGGGAAGGGAGTAATAAGAGCGATCGCTTCTTCTAAGTGTTCCTGAATCACTAACCCCTCTCGCTCCAGGATTGCTCGTTTAGCCGCATCTTGTGCAACCCTCACAGCTTGAGCCGCAGAAAAATCTTTCATCTGCTCAATAATTCTTGGCCAGTTGATAGATCCCACTTCAATAGCAGATAGTGTTTCCTTTAGTATAAATTCTAGCTCTTGTTCTCCGGGTTTGGGTACTGCAATCAAATCATCAAATCTTCTCCACAGGGCAGTATCCAACGATTTATTCAAATTCGTAGCCGCTACCATCAGCCCAGAAGAAGGTTGAAACTCATCCAAAATTTGCAAAAATGTATTTACTACTCGCTTAATTTCTCCCACTTCTTGAGAATCTTCTCGTGTTTTAGCAATCGAATCACATTCATCAAGAAATAACAAACATGGACTTTTTGCAGCATCCTCAAATACAAGTCTCAAATTACTCGCTGTTTCGCCTAAAAAAGACGACACCATTGCATCAAACCGAACTTTCAAAAGTGGTAAACCAGTATTCCAGGCTAAACGCTCTGCTCCTAGCGTCTTTCCACAGCCTGGAGGTCCATATAGAAGAATTTTTTGCCTGTAACGTAGTCCATGATGAGCCAGTCTATCTCTCGCTGCATATTCACGCTCAATTCGGCAGAAACGTTTCTCGATATTTTCGGGCAGTACCATGTGATGCCGCAATTGATCCCTTGGTATGATTGTCACCAAAGGAAGATTAAACCGCTTACTGGTTGGTAATTCAGTTAAAGCTTGTAAGTTTCCTGGTGCTGTTCGTGTAGCGTCTTGTAGAGAAGAAACTTGTTTATTAAGCTTGGTAGACCTTTCTTTTTGGCTCTTTTTAGTAATATTCTCTAATTGGTCAGCTAGGAGTGTATGTCCCCTACTGCGTTCTTCCTCTATAACTACGTATGTGAGTTTATCAATCGCTTCTTGGTCTGAACTAGCGATCGCTCTAAACAATCTCTTGAGAAGCTCTGCTTTCATAACGCCTCTCAGTAAAAATAGTAATTTTTAATCACTTCAGTACTATTGTACTATATTGATATGGTACATTGCAAATCATAACCCAATCCCCTGTCCCTCATAATTATATTTAAGTTATGTAAACCAGAGAGGATATTAATGTATGTCCAAACCCAAACTTAGCGATGACGAAATTACCCAACGTGGCAAAGAACTCTATGAAAATAGCATTCGTTCTCAAGTAGAAACACCAGAAAATATCGGCAAAATTATCTCAATCAATGTTGAGACTGGCGAATATGAAATAGGTGATGATTTACTGACAACAAGTTTGCGGCTACGAACCAAACAAGCAGATGCAGCACTTTGGACAGAAAGAATTGGGTTTAATGCCGTCTATGCGGCTGGTGGTACATTGTTTAGGACGATAGAGTGATAAATGAAACTATAGTTGGGCTTCAAGTTCAATATAGATATTCAAGGAGTAGGACGAGAAAAAAGATTGATTTTAGTTTTAGAAAGGCTATTACTGGTAAGAATAAGAATAAATGATAAATTGCACTAAATTCGCCATCCTCTTCTGAAAAACTAATGATTCTAAAAAATATGATAAAAACTCAAGTTTTAGAAGCAATCAAGCAAATGCCGAATGTGGAACGACTGGAGGTAATTGAATTTGCCTTGCGGTTAGTGCGAGAAGATATGGATAAACCCTTAACGGGTGACAAGGGGGTTGAAGATGAGATGTGGCAATAATTTGAGAAAAT
>NZ_JAYGGY010000022.1:0-57447 GCF_034931625.1 Anabaena cylindrica UHCC 0172
AAACTGGTTTACTAATTGCTGTTACTGTACCTCATAACAGCGGGAAGTGCTGTATATTAACTAACGATTAAATTTTTGTTTCACTTCCTCCCAGCTAGAAACTTGATGAGGATTTTGATAATAAAGTTCTAAACGTCTCTCCAATTCCTGTTTTTGAGCATCACTAATAGTTACATCATCAACATCTACAGTGATACTATCCCAAATATCTTGGACTAATTGGATTCTTTCAGCAATACTTAATTGTAAAATGTTTTGAGGTAGTAAGTTCTCCATAAATCTTCCCACTTGAGTAGACAATATTTTCATTTTAACTCATCATTAGCAAGTAGGTTAGGTTGAAACTAAATTTGGTGATTTTGAAAACTCATTGATTAATATTTACAATACTTTACAAATCATCACTGTTATCATGACAGAAAATGACAGAAACTGCCATACTATAGAAAAGAAGATTCACTGAAATCACATTATGAAAAGTATGAATATTTCCTTACCTGACACCATGCGCGATTATATAGAAGAACAGGTAGCGCAAGGTGGTTACAGCAGCGTTAGTGAATATTTTCGGGAATTAGTGCGACAAGACCAAAAACAGAGAGCAAACGAACGTCTACAAACCATGCTTTTAGAAGGATTAAACTCAGGAAATGCAACAGAAATGACTGCACAAGATTGGGAAGATATTCGTCAAGCAGTTCGTGAAAAAACTAACAAACGTCAAAGTGCAATTTAGCCATGATGTTTGCAATTAAAAAAAGACCTCAAGTTATCCGCGATTTGATAGATTTAGCAACCTATATAGCAGAAGATAGTTTAGACGTTTCTGACAGCTTTTTACTAGCAGCAGAAACAACATTTAAACAATTAGCTCAAACTCCAGCTATGGGAAAAATCTGTCAATTTTATCATCCCAATTTAGCAGATATTCGACAACAATCTATCAAAGGATTTAGAAAATATCTCATTTTTTATCGTATCACTGTAAGAATTCAGGTGAAGTGATAAGATCCCCGACTTCTTTTATTTATTATCTCCATAAATGATAAATTGATCTCAGAAGTCGGGGATCTGGGTATCAACAAGTGCTATAGCTGAATACTTACGTATCACTGAATCAGAAGTTGATATTTTGCGAGTTATTCATGGTGCAAGAGACATTGAAACAATATTAGATGAGGATTTAGAAATATAAGTTAAGTAGGTTGGGTTGACGCAAGTAAACCTAACAATACAATACCCACCATTAATAACACACTTATTGCAACCCAAAAACCCTGTATCTGTTGACATCATATCATCCAACCATCACAGATACACCTGGAAATATTCACCTATTTTAAATTCACTAAACCCAAACTAATCTGAATTGCTTTATCTACCTGTTCCATTGTGACTGGTTCCAGAACACCCAACCGTTTAATTAATCTTTAGAACGAATTTGATTAAGAAGTGCAACAGAATCAACCTGTAAACCTCCTTCTGGTACTTTAATTAGCACCTCAGTAGGATACAAAGGTTCTGTAAACTGAGAAGTAAGAGCAGCTACAATAGTTATAGGACTATATTGATTAGAAACGTCATTTTGTAAAATTAAAGCTGGTCGTGTTTTTTTGATTTCTGAACCTATAGTTGGATCAAAATTAACCAAGTAGATTTCACCACGCTGGGGATAGATTATTTTTCCTTTACTTAACACGCTTCCTCTTCCAAATTAAACCACTCTTCAACTAATCCTAAATCACGTTCTGCTCTTTTGATAGCTCCTTGCTTCAACTGTTCTTTGATATTACTAAATTTACTATAATTACTATTTACATATTCATCACCGACTAATTGAATTTCTTTTTTAGTTTCTTCATCTTCTTGCCAATTTTCCTCTTCAGCATCAGCGATTGCTTCATTAAGAAGCTGCGAAATCTGCCGTTTGTCTGATAAACTTAGCGCATTTAAAGAATTAATCAGCAACTCCATTGGAATGAATATATTTAATCCAGTTTGTGACATGGTTCTTATCATGATGCGATCATTGTTCTACATTATATCAAATGATGGTGAATTAGTCTCTAAAAACCCTGTATCTGTTCACATTATCTCACCCAACCATTACTAGCGATTACTGGGGCGATAGCGTTCGCGGAGCGTCCCGGAGGGAACTAGCGCTGCTGCAAGCAGTTCGCACCTGAAAACCTTACCCTGTATCTGTTTACGTTATCTCACTCAACCATTATTAGGGATTAATGGGGCGATCGTGTAAATATTCACCGCACTTGAGAACTATCACCCAGGGCGTAGTTTATAATAAAATCATGCCGAAAAAATTTACTCAATTGAGGAGTTAATCATGGTAATAAAAATTGCAGAAGTATCTAAAGATATTGACACCTTACCAGAAGAAGCCCAAATTTTACTACTAGATTTTATTCAATTACTTAAAAAACGTTATCCACAACCAGAAAATCATCATCAAGAAAAAAGTATCTATGAAAAATTTGATGAAATTGGATTAATTGGTTGTTGTGCTGTGGAAGAAAATTTATCAACCACATATAAAGAAGTTTTATATAATACATTACCAAACAAATATGATCATAGTTGATACAGGATTTTGGTTAGCTCTTATTGATCAAAAAGATACATACCACGAAACAGCAAAACAAGCTTTAATTTAGAGCCTCACCATACTCCGCAAATTATTAAATTAATGGAAAGATATGCTAATTTGCCAATGGATTTAGCTGATGCTTCCCTAGTAATTTTAGAAGAAGATTTGGGACATGGGCGAATTTTTTCAGTAGATCAGCGTGACTTTAACACCTATCGTTGGAAGCAAACTTATCCTTTTGAAAATTTGCTATTTTGAAGTAATTACCTGTATCTGTTAACATCATCTCACTCAACCATCACTAGGGATTGATTACTAGAGCGATGCCTCCGGTGTTCGCGTAGCATCTCGAAGAGAGCAAAGCTATCATGTAAATATTCACCTCACTTGAGAATTATCACCCGAACTAAATCAAATCTTATATTTACAAACTACTAGACTAAAAATATCAAATTAGGCTATGCTACTTATAGTATGACTGTGGGTAGGATATGGCTAAAATCTCAATTTCATTGCCAGATGAACTACTAAATTACATTGACCAAAAAGTTGAAAACCGTAGTGCGTTGATTGAAAATCTCTTGAAACAATGGCAAGAAAAACAACAAGATGAAGCACTAGTCGCAGCTTGCGCTTTGGTTGATGAATTAGAATTAGGTTGGGAAAGTGAATGGCAAAACATTTTGCGGAGATATCTTAGTTTAAACAGCAATCAGCAGCAGAAATAGTCAAAGAGATTTATGATAGCCGTACTATTTCTAACTATGATATTAGCTTATAAATTATTTATTAGATTGGGACTATATAAGTTACATTTTATCAAAAAAATCAGATGCGTTTCTCCTGGTGCAATATATTTCTAATTCTTCTCTCACAGATAATGGTTGATAACCTAAAGCAAAAGCTTTTGAACTATCTAAGGAAACATCTTTTGGTCTGGGTGCTGCCATTTTTATATCAGTTTGCAAACATGATTTTAATTTATCAGTAGGAAGTTGCAAGACTTCAACTAATATTTTACCAAATTCATAACGGGAAATTCTTTCTTTCCCTCCTAAGTGAATTATACCGTTAACTTTTTCTAATGCTAATAACAAACCTTTGGCTGCTGTATTTGCGCTAACTGGTGTCCGAAATTCATCTATAAATAAACTAAGTTTTTTTCCATTTTTCAATGTTTTGATAAATGGCTGAATAAAGCTTTTAGCTGTGGGTGTTTGTTTCCCAAACATTAATGGCATTCTACAAATTGCTGCTTGGGGATATACTTTTAATATACCTGTTTCGGCTTGTATTTTTTGCTCACCGTAAATGTTGACAGGTGATACTGTATCTGTTTCTTTATAAGGTGGTTTTAATCCGTCAAAAACTAAGTCGGTAGATGTAAATACTAATGGTAAAGAATTGTCTGCACAAAGTCCAGCAAGATTACATGATGCTGTAACGTTGATTGTATAGGATTCTTGGGGATGAAGTTGACAATAGTTAGGTTGAGATTGGGCTGCTGTGTGAATTACTGCATCCGGTTTGATATCATTGAATATATTCTTTAATTCCTGAAAGTCTGTTAAATCAACTTTCAAGATTTTGATATTAGGAATTTCTAGAAAATGGGTTGAATATGCACCATACACTTCCCATTTTTGTTGTGCTAATTGGCAAAGATGCCAACCGAGAAAACCACTGACACCAGTGACTAGGAGTTTCTTCATATCTCCTAAATATAATCAATTACGTTTTTTCAACCTGATAATACAGGTTTTGTTTATGTAAATGCAAGAGATAAACAAGTATCTTTATTTTAATAATGCCTGAAAGCGTTTCTCATTTCTGACTTTATCAAAATCTGAGTCGGTTTTGGCTAATTGCTTGTACTTATCAGGAACGAGTTGAATGGCTTTTTCTAGGTTTTCAATTGTTAATTCAATGTTGTCTTGTAAAGCATAATTACAGGCTTTGTTGTAATATGCTTGATGTAAATTTGGTTTGAGGCTGATTGCTTGATTATAAGATGCTAGGGCTTCTTTGTAGCGTTGCAATTTTGTCAACGCAATGCCTCGATTTATCCAAGCTTCAGATTTGTCTGGGTGAATTGCGATCGCTTCGTCGTAGGCTTTAACTGCTTCCTGGTAACGGTTTAGGGCAGTTAGAGCGTTTCCCTTATTATACCAAGCTTCATTTTTATTTGGTCGGATAGCGATCGCTTTTTCGTAAGATGCCAAAGCTTCTTCATAACGATGTAAAGCTGTTAAGGCATTACCCCGGTTAACCCAGGTTTCTGGACTGTCGGTTTTAATAGCGATCGCTTGATCATAGAATGATAATGCCTCTTTGTAACGATCGCCATCTAAAAAACTATTGCCTTGATGTAACAATTTATCAGCTTTTTGGCTATCCTTAACTTCTGTTAATAGTTGAGTGACATTACTTTCTTGTACAACTTGTTTGGTATTTTCTGCTGATGATATTGCCAAATCACCACAGCCAATTGTCAAAAAACTCATAAACCCACAGGCAATAAAGCATCGCCGAATAACCATGCTGCACCTACACAACTCATAAGATGATGTTAAGACTTTTTGATATTTAATAATCGTATCGAAATCAACCAAAGTGTTATTATTATCTTTTGTTTTATTGAGGAAAAAATGAAGATTCGGATAAGTTCTATTTAAAGCCTATGTATCATATCATATTTAGGTAGAATTAATCAATTAATTTACTTAGAGGCCTGTTCCATAACTGTTACCTATTGCTGACACCAGGATATAGGTCATAATATCTCCTATGTCTGCTAGTGATCATGTTGTGAGAACATATAAAAATAAAAACTCAACTACAGTCAACGCAGTCTGAACAGAATGGAACAACATCAGAAGTCAACCGTCGTAATTACGGGCGCATCCTCAGGTGTCGGTTTGCAAGCCGCAAAAGCTCTAGCTCAAACTGGTAAATGGCACGTAGTAATGGCCTGTAGGGATATCTCAAAAACAGAACAAGCAGCCCAAACAGTGGGAATACCACAAGACAGCTATACAATAATTCATATTGACTTAGCCTCTTTAGACAGTGTTAGGAAGTTTGTGCAAGATTTCCGCGCCACTGGTAAGCCATTAGATGCTTTAGTTTGCAATGCGGCAATATATATGCCTTTAATTAAGGAGCCGTTATGGAGTCCAGACGGATACGAGTTAAGTGTAGCTACAAATCACCTCGGCCATTTCCTTTTGTGTAACTTGATGTTAGAGGATTTGAAGAAATCATCAGCTTCAGATCCTCGACTGGTTATTTTGGGAACTGTAACACACAATCCCAAAGAGTTAGGTGGAAAAATTCCCCCCCGTCCAGATTTGGGCAACTTACAAGGCTTTGAAGCAGGATTTAAAGCACCCAATACCATGATTGATGGTAAGAAATTTGAACCCGTCAAGGCTTACAAAGATAGCAAAGTTTGCAATGTCCTGACGATGAAGGAACTGCACCGACGCTATCATGAATCTACCGGTATTACCTTCAGTTCTCTTTATCCTGGATGTGTAGCGACAACAGCCCTATTCCGTGACCACTATCCATTATTCCAGAAACTCTTCCCGCTATTTCAGAGGTATATTACTGGAGGGTATGTGTCAGAAGAGGATGCTGGTAAACGAGTTGCAGAAGTCGTTGCTGATCCTGCATACAATGAATCTGGGATGTATTGGAGTTGGGGGAATAGACAGAAAAAAGATCGTAAATCTTTTGTACAAGAAGTTTCCAACGAAGCCAGCGATGATGATAAAGCCAAACGTTTGTGGGAACTGAGCGAAAAATTGGTTGGACTGGCTTAAAAAATTCTTTTTTGTTTTCTCAAAATAAACTTACACCCCTAGCACTCTGAGATTTAAGATAATTTCAGGGTGCTACCCTCTTATCAGAGTCAGATTTATCTTCTTTCTTCTCTTTCTTCTCTTCGCGTCTTTGCGGTTCATTTCAGTATTTTCCTGACTCCTGACTCCTGACTCCTCAAAGTACATTTGTTAATCTTGGTTAGCAAAAGTATGGGAAAATAGAATGTATGACGATTGAATCTAATTCCTCTCATCCACCTCAACCAGAACCCAAATCGGACGATGACTTGCAACCAGATGACTTTGACGGTGGTGCAGGTGAAAATGGACTAACAGCAGAAGGGTTGGCTGCAAAACAAGTTTTGTCCGCAATTTCGTATTTGCAATCTTCCCAAAATACAAATGCCCTGAAACGCACTACATCTAACTTTAAAGAACAGTCTAGTCAAAATATTATAGTTAAACCAAGGGCATTAATTTTCACTTTATTAGCGATCGCTCTCACTTTTATTGGTATTGCTATTAATAACTCGTTTCTAGGCATCTTGGGAACTCTCATAACCTTGGTTTTATCTATAGCCATGCTTTTACCTTGGCTGCAAGATATCATCCAAGAATGGTTTTCTCCCCAAGATAGAACGGTTTTAGTCGGTTTTATGGGTGTATTAGTAGGCATTGCTGGCATCTTTAGATTTTTTGGATTTAGTGATAATCTCCTGCGTTGGGGACGGAGAATTAACTGGGATGCTTCGGGAACTTTAGCTGAATGGTTCGGTGCTTTAGGGCAAATTTCCATCGCTATCATCGCCGTTTATGTAGCTTGGCGACAATATGTGATTTCTAAAGACTTAACAATTCAACAAAACTTGCTAACAGCCCAGCAAAATATCATTACCCAACAGCAAACCATAGATTCCTACTTCCAAGGTGTTTCCGACTTAGTGCTAGACGAAGAAGGATTATTAGAAGATTGGCCACAAGAAAGAGCGATCGCAGAAGGACGCACTGCCGCTATATTTAGTAGTGTAGATGGTAGTGGTAAAGCTAAAATTCTCCGGTTTCTCTCCCGTTCTAAGCTGCTCACACCATTAAAACGCGATCGTCGTTTAGGTAGAGCCATTCTCGACGGTATCGGTGGCTACGCTGAAGACCGATTAGAAGGTGTCCGCGTCATCGACTTAGGAGTAATGTTAGCAGGTTCAGACCTAGCTGAGAATGATCTACGTTGGACTGATTTAAGTGAAGCTAATCTAGTTCGTGCTAATCTCAGCGGTTGCGACTTAGTTAAAGCCAACCTATCCCGCACCATTTTATATGATGCCAATCTCAGCCATGCTGATTTAAACGGAGTGCGTTTATTTTACGGTTCAGTAGAAAAAGCCACACCCCGCAGTCGCACCCACCCACCAATATATGAAACAGGTGAACACACCGGCGCAGTCGTCGAAAATGCCGATTTCACCAACGCACAAAGAATGTCTGAATCAACCCGTTACTACTGCTGCGCTTGGTGTGGTGAAAAATCCAGAGGAACAATTCCCGGTGGTTGTGAAGGAATTCCTAATAAATTGGGACGTTAAAATAATTCGTAATTAAAATAATTTCTATGCTGCGACAAAACAGATTAACCTAAATAAGAAATATTAGTAAGGTGTTTTTCTGCACCTGCACCTAAAACCCAGCGATAAGTTGTGAAGAACCGAGGCCAATTATCTGTACCATCACCAAGATATTCGGCTGCAACTTTCTCTTCTAAATCATTTATATCAATTGTCTCATCATCAAGTTCTTTATTAATTTCGTCAATTATAACTAATCGTTGATCCTTCAATCGTAGAACATTTAGTCCCAGGATATCAATAGTAAACTGAACATTTTCAACAGGAATCCCAACCTTTAAACAAGCGATTTCATCAGGTCTAATTTCACCATCTTCACTACTGAATTTGAATAAACGTAATGTTGGTAAAGTTAGAGGATTTAATAATTTATTATCAGGGATGTCACCATCCTTTTTTTTACCACAACATGGTGAATTGTTTAGCAGTTGTAAATTTTCTAAATCATCATCTTTCATTCCACCTGGAGGAAGACAGATACCAAGCATATTTTGCCAATCTAGATCATGATTATTTTCTTTTGTTGATTGGTTACGAGGCATAAAGTGTTCAACAGAGCGATTTTTTTCATGAAGAGACATTTCACAGTAAGCACAAAGTCCTTTTTGATCAGATGCTAAAGTATCACGAATTGCATTCAAAGTTTCTCTATTCTTTTTTAAATCACTCCATCGTCTGAACTGAGAAGAATATTGCTTTCTATACTCTTTAATTTTTTCCGGTTCTGGGGATTTACAAACATTTTTCACACTGCATTCCTCCGTTCCAAGCGACGGATTTGCATATCGGCTCTAGTCATATCTGGATCAAATGATTCCCAATCTTGTAATTCTTGTTTGAGACGTTTTGCTTCCTCTAATTGACCATTATCAATTGCTTCAAAAAGTTGTGTAAGTGTTCTTGATTCTTCTGTATCTGGTCTTAATTCATTTAACCCTAAAACATTTCTCACAATATCTGAACTTTTCCTCCCTTTGGTAGGTTCAGGACATGGTTTTATTTGATAATCTTCTAATATCCACACCTGATTTTGTTTTACAGTTGTTACAACTTCAGGACTGTGAGTTGTAGCGATAATTTGAGTATTGGGAAATACCTTCTTTAAATCAGGAATAATCTTCTGTTGCCAAGTTGGATGTAAATGCAAATCTAACTCATCAATCATTAAAATTGCTTCTGCTGCTAACGGGTTTTCCATTTCTGGATTAGCTTGTGCTAAACGCCGAGCAAAGTCCATGACTAACGCCAACATATTGCGATAACCTGCACTTAATTGACTGAGTAAAAGTTCTCTTTTTTCTCCTGTTTCCATTGTCCATTCAACCATGAGCTTTGCAGATGTTGCACCTGAAAAATAAACGCGAGCATTGGGAGCAATAATGGTAGAAATAGCTTTTCGTATTTGCTTTAAATCTGGAAGTTCAAAGTTAATATCTCGGCGATTTTTTCCTTGTCTTAATTCTTCATACTCTCGCATAAAAAACCAATCTACCATACTGACAAAATTGCCTATTGCATTGGCATTAAAGGCGTAATTTATCGCATCAAATCTATCCAAAACTTGATTTGAAATATTTTGAATATTGTCAATATTCGTTAAGTTGCGATTATATTTATAATAAGCTATTATAGAAAGTCTAGATTTTACGTTGTTACTTAGAGTAGAATAAAGCTGTTGAGTTCCTTTTTGTGAAACAAACGAATAGCCACTGATACCTATCCTTTCGTTATCATGAATAGCAGGTATATTTTTGTAGATAATTGTCCAATCTGGAAAACCTGTAGCTGATACAGTAAATTCTGCCTCTGTTTTTTGTTCATTGTTCTCTTGCTTGGCTGGCAAATCTTGCTTCAAAACAGTTAATGCTTCTTGTTTTTTACCTACAATTTTTTGAATTTGAACTACATACGGGAACATTGCCGCAGCAATACCATCCAATAACGCACTTTTACCAGATCCATTATTGCCAACAAATATATTGATATCGGGATCTAGGTTCACTTCCAGATGCTCGAAGCAACGGAAATCTTTGATAATAACTCGTTGAATATGCATGGATTTATTTCACCTAGTTAATCTGCTATCAAAGAATTTAGGAGTCAGGGAACAGTCTATAACTGATAACTGACCCATCACACCTAATAAATAACCCAAGTTGCTAGTCATCTAGTTGAGGCTAGTAATTGCTGATAAAATCCCAGTTTTAATCCTGTTCATCCTTAAATCCTGGAAATCCTGTTCGCGAAGCGTGGCGTTAGCCATATCAGACAGTTTCCCTAACTAGCAACTTACGTTAATAAATAGCAGCTTATTCCAGTAAAGTCAGGATTTCCACACCATCTTCTGTCACTGCTAATGTATGCTCAAATTGAGCGGATAGTTTGCGATCGCGCGTTACCGCAGTCCAACCATCATTTAACATCTCCACTTCATAGGTTCCTTCATTAATCATCGGCTCAATGGTAAACACCATTCCCGGTCTTAAACGCTTACCCCTACCCCTAATGCCATAATGGGGAATATCCGGTGCAGTGTGGAAAATATTGCTAATACCATGTCCCACAAAATCCCGCACCACAGAAAAGCCTTGAGCCTCAGCATACTCTTGAATAGCTGCACCAATATCTCCAATCTTCGCATCTGGATTCACTTCCGCAATACCTAAGCGCAGACACTCTTCTGTTACTTCTACCAATTTTTGCACCTTGGGCGCAGATGTACCGACAATAAATGTCTTGGAAGTATCGCCGTGATAACCATCGACAATCGGTGTCACATCAATATTGATAATGTCACCTTCCCTTAAAATTTGTTTAGCATTAGGAATACCGTGACAAATCACCTCATTCACACTAGTGCAAATCGACTTGGGAAAACCTTTGTAGTTCAGAGGGGCGCTTTTCGCACCATGCGCTTGTGTCCAACGTTCGGCTTCATCATTGAGTTGAAGAGTACTCACACCCGGTTTTACCAAAGGTTCTAAATGTTGTAAAAGTTGCGCTGCTAAATGTCCAGCCCGACGCATTTTTTCTATTTCTCGCTGGGATAAAATGACTATTGGTGCAGTTTTCATGACTCTTTTGTTAAAAATATAGTTAAACCTGTTTCTGCGGCTCTGCGTGCAGCATCTGCTACTTTTAGCGTATATAAACTTTGTTCCGGGGTGACATACAAAGCAGTTCCATCAAAAAGATGATCTAATACCATCTTCGTATCTTTAGCAAACAATCCCCGACGAGTACCCAGATCAATCAATTTTGTTTCCTCTGCCTGTACTAAAAATCCTGTGTCACCATCTAGAATTAACCCCCCTTTTTCGCCGTTAATTTCAAATTTGCGTTCTGACTGCCATAGACTTTCACCTTTACCATAAATCACTTGGGCTAACAACCCATTGGTAAAGCACAATTGCATCACGCATAAGCAGGTTTGATAATAATCTGTCTCCGTCTCCCAATATCGGTGGTGACAATTCACGCTCAAGACTTCGCCAAACAAATCAGTCAGCCGATGTAAGCGAGAAAGAGCGCCAATTAAAGGAAAACCGAAAAGCTCATGGTTATATGTCCACTTACGCGGTGCTGGATGCTGGGGGTTAACTGTGCTGTAGCGGATATAAAATAAATCACCAAGTTCGGCTAAATGTTGTTTTAAAGCTTCATGCCAGCCACCCAAAAGTTCAATATGTTCGACGTGCAGCAGTTTATTTTTTGCTTTGGCTAAAGAGATTAGTTCTTGAGCTTCTTTGACATCTACAGACAGGGGATACTCGACAATTACGTTTTTGTCGCTAGAAAGGGCTGCATGGACGATTTTACCATGATCACGATTAATCGTGGAGATGACAACTAAATCTATATCTTCCCGTTCTACTAGCTGTTGCCAAGAATTCATCATCTGAGTTTGATATTCTTGAGCAAAAGCTGCTGTCTTTCCGGTAGTATGTCCAGAAATTGCGACTAAATGCGATCGCTCATCTTCCTGTAATGCTTTAGCCCTGAGTTTTGCCGCATACCCAGTACCGACTAAACCCACCCGCATAGTTCTATTAGCCAAGTGTGCATCGGAGTTATACATGATGTTCCGTAGTTCTATTTGTTGGGTTTTTGGCTGGACAAAGTTAACTTGGTCACTGTAAAGCACACTGACGTACTAATTACAGTGCCATCAATGCCATAGGTATTCTATCAAAAAGCCAGTCTAAAGCATTTTCTCAGACGTGCTGAGTCCTGAGTTATGAAGTCAGCAGTTTCTCTGCCAAACCTGCACTTAGCTGACAATTTTACTTTTTTACTCATAACTCGTTACTCAGCACTCGTTACTGTTTGATACCTAAAAAAGTTTTTTTTGCCATCTATCTAGTCGAGGATTTTACATAAATAAAACTTATTAGTAACAAGTAACTAAATTTCATTACTAATCGTGGTCAATTTTCGGTTACAACGTTTAATTTTTCCCGTAGTATCAGAATTAAAGCAAATCGAAATCACCAGCTAATCCTATAAGACTAGCTGTGGGCTTTGCTTTAAGATAACTTATACTGCCGTTTTCACAAGAGAGGATTACTCAATGGCTACTTACACCGTAATACTGAAAACTCCCGACGGTGAACAAACGATTGAATGTGCTGATGATACCTATATTTTAGACGCTGCTGAAGAAGCAGGTCTTGATTTGCCCTACTCCTGTCGTGCTGGTGCTTGTTCTACCTGTGCAGGTAAAATAGTTTCTGGTACAGTTGACCAATCTGACCAATCATTTTTAGATGATGATCAGATTGAAGCTCAATATGTATTGACCTGTGTTGCTTACCCAACTTCTAACGTGACCATCGAAACCCACAAAGAAGAAGACCTTTACTAAAAGTAAAAGTATTGACCTCCTTCCCCCGCTATTATGCTTGTGCTTTCATAGTGGGGGATTTGCCCATCCCACAAGACATCAAAAACCTATCACTTGACCAGATTCAAGACTATTCTTACCTCCTCCTAACTCCTAACTCCTGACTCCTGACTCCTGACTCCTGACTCCTTCTAATTCTTCCTCCTGACTCCTGACTCCTATCCCTAATTATTTTGTCAAGAAGGGTTTAATCTCATTACTGAGCATTTTTACTTGTGTGCCAGGATAATAAAACTGGAGAATTTTGGTACTTGACCAACCTAGTTTTGCTAAACTTTGAGCGCCTGTTTGACTCAAGCCAACACCATGTCCTAGTCCACCACCGATAAAAGCATATCCCCACACATTTGGTGTACCTTTATTTAGGGGTTGCAAATAAAAAAGTGTACTGCGGGGAGCAGCAAAGGCACTGCGAACTTCATCTTTGTGCAGTGTAAAAACGCCAATATCTGTTTTTATAGCCAGATCCAGAATCCGTCCGCTTTCGCTCCGCTTGGTTATTGCTATGGCCTCAATCGTTTTGAATTTGGCATAGGGACTCTTTTTCACTAGCAAAAATTTCTGTAAATCCTTAGTAATATCTTCTAGGCTGGTTTGCTTGTTCCAGCGGAACACATCCCAAGTACTTTCATTAAATCCTTCTTCCAGGTTAATAAACTGCCGGAAATTGTTCTCGTCGGCTAAACTCTTTTCAGACAAAGACCAAATATTTGTAGCTGCATCTACTACAGGCCGCAGGTAAGGACGATCTTCTCCATTCCAGACATCGCTAAATGAAGCAGTCACGCCACCTGTGGTAGAAGAATAGAGTGCGTCTACTAACTCGTTATTATAAGTGAGTACCATTCCTCTTGTTGCCGCGATCGCTTGATCGGTTGTCTTCGCCACTCCATTCAGCCCATCATAAACCTGGCAATGAGTATCAGCACACAATTGGTAATCATCAATAGCGAACCGACGTAAATTCCTAAGCGCATAGGTACGAGCAATAATTGCCTGTGATTCTAAAGATGTTTTGGGCGCACTTGTGCCAATTTCATAAGGCAAAACCCCACGCAAATAAGTTTCTAGTGGCACTTGATTGACTAAGGAGTAAGTACCATAGGCATTGGGTTGTAATTTCATCCTTCCAGCATAAAGACGAGCATTCCCGGCTTTTTCCCCTTGATTTACCCGAATCAAGTTTTTGTCGGTGCTAATTTCCAGATCATTCTGGCTATATCGTTTGTCATTTACTACCCAACTCACTCGCGGTACTTGTTTGCGAATTTGGGTATCTAGGTAGGGTAGTTTTTGTCCAGAAGTTTGTATACTTTGCAATAACAAACGCCGTACTAAAGGAGTGCTATAAACATCTCTTTTAGCCCATACTTGCCAGCGTTCTGGTTGAGCTATTTCTACTTCTATTCCCTGAGAACGCCAGTTGTTAGCGTTGTCTTCTGCTGTTTCAAAGGTACGGAAGTTGCCCAAAACGACTACTTCGTCGATTTTTGGTTGAGGTAAGGTTTCTATGACTGTTTCTAGTTGGATGGGGTTAGCAGTGACTAGTGTTCGTTGCTGATTACCCACTTTCCATTTGAGCTTGATGCGATCGCCTTTTGTCGGTGTCAACTTTAGTTTAGCCGTGGGTGTCGCTCCAAATCGTTGAACAATCCCAATTTTTAGCTCCACATCTTGATTATTGTTCACAGGACTTGATGCCGCAGTCAGTCCCAATAAACAAAAGGTTGTCAGTATCTTGTAGGAAGAACGCCAAAAAAAGATTTTCATGAAAACTCTATTTTGCTCCCATAGTGAAGCTTCGGGGCAGGTCGAACTTTGCTTTATAACGCTTTTATTGTATTGCACACTCAATACCATAATATCATTTACCTGTTTTACGTCAAACACTTGCAAGTTAAAGTCATAACGACTATGATTTAATTACGGACATAAAACAAAAGAGCGAAATTGCTTATGGTGAGAATTCAAGAAATTCTCTTAAATCAAATTCAACGGCCACTACCACATCAGAACGATCCCCAGAAAGTAAAATTCTTAATGGCATCAATTGCTGAAATTGGGCAACAAGAACCAATAGATGTCCTAGAAGTAGAAGGACGTTATTATGGCTTTTCTGGTTGCCATCGTTATGAAGCTTGCCAAAGTCTAGGAAAAGAAACCATTCTAGCTAGAGTCAGAAAAGCTACTCCCAGTGTTCTCAAAATGCACTTAGCTTAAAAAGTTGCCCGCATATATCTCATAATTAAACGTGTTGAGTCAGAAAAGTAGATATTGCAATACATCTGTACATAGTTTGATTTGATTAATTATTTGGAGCCAAAAATTATGTCATCTTCAGCAACAAAAAATATCAATATCGGTATTGATGACGTTAGTAGAGCCAAAATTGCCGAAGGTTTATCTCGCTTATTGGCTGACACCTATTCACTGTACCTGAAAACTCATAATTTTCATTGGAACGTCACAGGGCCGATGTTCCAAACCTTGCATCTCATGTTTGAGACACAGTATACAGAACTAGCTTTAGCCGTTGATTTAATTGCCGAAAGAATTCGCGCATTAGGCTATCCCGCACCAGGAACTTATAGCGAATATGCCAAACTGAGTTCTATTCCTGAAACTCCAGGAGTTCCTAAAGCGCAGGCAATGATTCACCTATTAGTAGAAGGACAAGAAGCCATAGTCAGAACTGCACGATCTATCCTCCCATTGGTAGATGACGTAAATGACGAACCTAGTGCAGATTTGTTAACTCAAAGAATGCAGGTGCATGAAAAAACTGCTTGGATGTTGAGAAGTTTACTCGAAGAATAAATATCTGATAATGGGGTATAATAGGTAACAATGCCTTATACCCCATGCCTTATGCCAAATGATGACTTTACCCAAAAGTTGCAAAGTTTAATGCAACGGGTAGGTATTCCTAGTTTTAAATCTCTCAGTCGTGCTGCTGGTGTTTCCGAGCGGCAAATTTTGCATTTACGACAGGGAAAGCTGGAGCAGATGCGAGTTGGGGTGCTGATCAAGCTATCAAAAATCTTACAGATATCATTAAGTGAATTAGCAGCAACTTTTTCTGATGTGAGTTCCACGGTTAACAATCAGTACGCAGATACTGATACAAAATTATTACAAGAAATTGCGGATTTAAAAAGTGAGTATCAGCGAATTGTACTGAAACTGGAACAACAGCGCGAGTTATTACAGCAAGAATTTCAGGAATCAAGTTTGCAAATATTGGAGTCTTTATTATTGTTCTGGCCTGCGGCAGCACAGAAAGCAAAGGATAACCCCCAGCTAGAAGCTATCAAAATGGTACCTTTGGTGCAGAAGCCTCTTGATCGATTATTGCAAGATTGGGGGGTGGAAGCGATCGCTACCGTAGGTGCAGAAATACCCTATAATCCCCAACTACACCAATTATTGGAGGGAACAGCAGAACCGGGCAAAATAGTGAAAGTGTGTTATATTGGATACCGTCATGCTGGCAAACTACTTCATCGAGCTAAGGTAATTCGTCTATAGTTTAGCGATTCTCTGTAAGGATTCAGGATACAGAATATTTGATATAGCAGGGAACAGAAGAGAAAAATATTCTTCCTCCTGAACTCCTGAACTCCTGAACTCCTGAACTCCTGAACTCCTGAACTCCTGAATTCTTACGATTCTCTCTGATGTTGATATTCATTAAGTCAAATTGATTCAACAACAATTCAATATTAACTACTAATTTATGCTCAATCAATTAATAGCAATAATTGAGTATTTATAAGTTTATAATTAACAATTTTGTATGAATTTTCAACCAAAAAAACTAACTTATTTATTTGCAAATTTATAATTGATAACCTATTATTTTCATCACGAAAAATTTATGTAATTTAGATAAAGAGTATTTTTTTAATTTCCTATTTTGGTATATACTAGCTACAACAGAACATCATTGACATCAATCAGAGTAACCTAATTATGAGTCAGCAGGTGAAAGTTCTTACACTCAAAAAAAATTTAAATGCTGAAACTTCATCAGAATTTCAGCAAGATATTGCCAAAATTCTCGAAAGTGGCGTAAAAACTGTATTAGTTGATTGTCAAAATATCACATTTCTAGATAGTTCTGGGCTAGGCTCTCTAGTCTTGGCTTTTAAAACACTACGAGATGCTGGTACTAAAATGGTTCTCTGTTCAATTAATGAACAAGTGAGGATGATATTTGAATTGACTAGTATGAACGAGATATTTGAAATATTTCCCAGCCAAGATGCCTTTAATCAAATTCTACTCACCAAAAATTAATCGAACTTAATTTGTAAAATAGATAAATCGTCATCAAAGGCTTCTTTGGAGTTTAAATTGATTAGATAATTCAGTACATGATCAAGTTGGCAATCAACTGAATGCTGTAAACTAACTAGTAACTGAATTAATCCATCTAAACTCCAAAGAGTGCCATCTAATTTAGTAATCTCATATGCACCATCGCTAAAAATATAAAGACGACTAAACTCGTCAACAGTGCAAGTTCCATCAACATACTTTGCTTCAGGAAACATCCCCACTGGCATACCTGGTGTTTTCAAGGTTTTTATTTCCGTAGTCGTGGGAGACTTTCCAGATACTAATATTGCTGGTGGATGTCCAGCACTTGCATAAACTAACTGACGACTAATTCGGTTATAAACACCATACCAAATAGTAAAATATTTATCATTTTGATAATTGATTTGGAACGTATCATTTAAAGCTGTTAACACATGACTAGGTTGATAGTAATCCAGATCTTTTAGCGCACGAGAGCGAAGTAAATTCAGTACAGAAATAGAAGGAAGAGTCGCTCTGAGTCCATGACCCGCAGTATCTAATAGATAAATAGCCAAAGAATCAGAATCAAGCCAGTAATAATCAAAGCAATCACCCCCTAATTGTCGTGAGGGAATAAAACGATAATTAATAGCCACAGGTGTAGATATAGGCAAAGGCAAAAGGGAGGTTACATATTCTGCCGCTTCTGCTAATTCTGTTTCTAACAATAACTTTTGGGTTTGTATATCTCGGTTCAACTGATGTAAGCGTAATCCTGCTCTTACCCTAGCTTGGAGTTCATTTTGCTCAATTGGTTTAGAGATAAAATCATCAGCACCAGCATCTAGTCCCTTAACCCGATCTGCGACTGAATCTAAGGATGTTAATAAAATAAAGAATGTGGTAGATAAATTAGGATCTTTCTTAATACGATTGCAGACTTCTAGTCCATTTAAACCGGGCATCATCCAATCGCAAATAATTAAGGCTGGAGGACAAGCAAGCGCTTGCAAAATTCCCTCCTGTCCATTACTGGCAGTGATTACTTGATAACCCTGTTTTTCCAACATTCTTTTCAGGAATATCTGTATTGAGTAGTCATCATCAATTACTAGAATTTGAAACATAATAAATGGCGTACACAATCAATATTTTATACAAAAATAAAAATACAGTGATGAACAATTTGTTAGTAGTGTTTTATGATTGTGACTACTAACCTGATTGAAAAACTTTTCATTTTTAATGATCTATGATAGTAGAATTCAGGAATTAGGAGCCAAAGCTTTATTGAGCATAAATTTGAGTTGGGATAAAATTTTAAAACTTATGTACCTGGAATAAGGCGTAATTTGCTCCCGTTTTGGAGATAATTAAAATTATGACTGTGATAGAGGGTTTAGCCAGAAAACTAGGGCTTTTTTAAGATGATTTAAATCTCGATATACTTCTTGTTTAAACCATTGTCCTAAAGCATCAAAAGGAGTAAAAGAAGTTCCTGTTTGCCATTTAATTTCTTGACCTAATGGAGTGGTGTGATTTCCAGATAAAGTTTGTAAAGTCACCATTTCTGGAAAGCGATTTTGTAAGATTTTGGTTATTGTTACTGATTGATCAAGATTATCATTGCTAAATTTTATAATTAAATTACGCCGGATATGATAAAGTTCTTGTACAAGTTGGTTGGTTTCTAAAGGTGTTGGTGTAAACTCAATCGCCAAGGTAGAATTTAATTGTTCTACTAGAGGAATAGCTTCCTTAGCGGTGTAGTTGTTAAAGGAAATGAGAATATTCCCAGCACGTTCCACTCTAAAAAGGCTACCAATGAGCAAATGGAGTTTGCAACCCATACTGTGTCCAACACCATAGGTAGGGAGATATAGCTTGCGTATTTCACCAGAATCTTGCAAGCGTTCTAGGGTTCGTTCAAATTTAAGTAGTACAGATTGAGCGATCGCTCTATGATCTAAGGTATTGACAAAAGGCGTAGCTATAACAACATACCCTTTAACGGCCAACTCCTCTAGTAACCAACGGTAAGTGAGGTGAGGTGCAGTAGCGACAAATGCACCCCCCAAGAAATGGATGATACCGATGGGATTGCGGGGAATAATTACCCAATTACCTCTGATTTCTTTCCAGTCCATGCCAATGTGCAAACGCTTACTTCATATTCTTTAATGTTACTCTGTTCCCGCCAGAAGATTACCTAATAATGATGGAGAGGGTGTAATCTTCTAAAAATATAAATATATGGTTAGCTTCACCAAACAACTGTGCCGGTGCATACTAGACAAACAAAAACGGCAAAAATTTCGCTAAAAACAGCAAAATAATTTATTCTACAAATACAGTTACTGCTTATATCCCTATATAAAGGAATAAAGGAAAAAGTAACTTAGTCAGTAATGGATTAGAGATATGGGAAATTGACTTGAAGAATTTCCGGATCTATAAAAATTGTCTATGTATATTTAGTTTTAACCATGACTATGCAACTTTCTCATTTCATACTGCACATCTAAAGCAATTTGTAATGCCTCATTTAATAATCTACCATGCTCACTAGCTTGTTCAGTAACCTGCATGGATGTTAAAGTTGCTAAATTATTAGCAAATAAATCTGAATTATTGAGAATAAAGTTTTTATTTTCCCGTAAAATTTTCTCTGTTTTCAAAGCCCGAATTAAATCTGATTTAGTAAGCTTTAAAGCTTCAATAACTTTCTCTCTTTGCTTTATAGCTACTTCTGGATTGCCTGCTGCTTCTATTTGGTCATTAATATTTATAGCTTTAATAACATCATTATATCTTTCTACATCATTCAGTAAAATTCGTAGAGAATTCGTTATATTAGTTTTAACAAATTCACGTTTATTTATCCAAAGCAAATATAATATAGTTTGGATGATACCTCCAACCCAAACACCAAACCAAAATAATAATAGCCAAGATGGTATTGTGATCCAAGCGGCAAATAATTTTACAAGCAGATCAAATAAAAGATATGTAAATGCAAAAATAGAACAGCTAATAAAAATTACAGTAGCACCCTCAGAACCTTTGATTTTATCCAGTAAGTATTTCCCTAACTTCTGGATATTATTCGTAACAATGATCAATTCATTATTAACAGGTAAATTAGTCAATTTTTGCAATTCATGATTAGTAATTTCCAATCCCTCTAAATCATCCCGCACAGCTTGCCAATCCTTCCCATTATAGTAATTTAATCTAATATAGCAATCAAATTTTGGGAATGGTAATTGGAATAGCATTTTGTTAAAAATTTATCTAATTTAGAGAAAATTAGCTAAAAGTAAAATTTTTAGTCCAATTTGTCAATAATACCTAGGACAGATGACAAAAAACATGGATAATTGTAATTTAAGTCACTTTTTGATGAGGGTGAATAAATAGAATCCAGCAACAATAAACATAAATAAAATAGTAGTAGAATATACTATTACATCCCTTAAGATAAATAATATCCAATCTTTTCTAAGTTCCTGTTTAAATTTTAGTTCTCGCAACTTGCGCTCAAGTTCCACATCTTCTTGTGTAGATAAATTGACAATTCCATTAGCATATATATCATCAATCACTTCTGGTGTGCCAAAAGTTTCTATAAAGCCTTCTATCTGTTGATTTTCCTGGCTAGAAATAATTGGCAAGTTGTCATAGTTGAGGTTTTTGATTTCTTTTTTGATCACCTTTTTGACAATTTTGAATATTAATGATTCCAAGCTTTTTTCTGTCATATGTGTTGGAATTGAATATTTTCTAATAGAATTATTTTTTAAGTGTAGTTTAACTGGAGGTCAAACAACTGAAGTTGAAGCTACAGAGATAAGATAATCAGATCAAGGATAAAAAATATTCTTACTTGTAATCAGCAGCATTTGTACTTGGAATATAAAAATTAAATCTAATTATCAAGAAATTATAAATTACCACTCTTGTATTTCTTTTTACCATAAAAATATGCCAGTATGATGAAATCAGTGCCAAGTCACGCTTATTAGAGTAAAGGTAAAAATGGTAACTGTAGTTGTCCTGATTAACATCCTCATCTCCCTGATACTCCTCTATGTAGCTCGGCAAGTGTGGCGAATCAAACAAAAACTGGGAATCATTGCAGATAGGTTGAACAGCTATGAACGTGTTAGCCATTCAGTTCTGTTTACAGCACCAGAAAGTATTTATACAGGTTATCAGGAAATTTATAACCTCCGCCAAAAACACCAAAAGGTTAAACTGCAAATTCAACAAATCCAGCAAATTCTCAACCTTGTCGTTCTAGGCAGAAAAATCTGGCAGCGCTCTTTTTGGCAGCCAGATTCTACCTCCAGAAATAAAAATAGCTCCACTCATCAGCTAATCAATCAAAGCAACTTCACAGACTGATATATTGTCAGCAGAGAATGACTAGATCAAATCCCTCACTATTGCCAGGGGATAAAACCCACCTAAAATGGGTGTAAGGAGAGAAACAATAAAGATGTCTAATAACCGTTCTGGATTATTTATTGGCGGTTTGATGCTGGGAGCTACTATCGGTGCTTTAACCGGTTTGCTTGCTGCTCCACGCACAGGGCGCGAAACACGTAAACTTTTAAAAAAATCTGCCGATGCTTTGCCAGAATTAGCAGAGGATCTATCAACCAGCGTACAAATTCAGGCAGATCGTCTTTCTGCCAGCGCACTGCGAAACTGGGATGACACTTTAGAGAGATTGCGGATAGCGATCGCTGCTGGTGTAGATGCTACACAACGCGAAAGCGAAGCCCTACAACGGCAAAATCCCGCCGATCCTGAAAACACGGATTCTCTAACTCAGCAACTAGAACACTCTTGACACTCCCCCTACGAAAAGGATGGCTGTGGCTTCCTAAGTCAACCATAACCTCAAGGGTTTTCAGCTTACTTTAAGATAAACAGCATAACCGTGATTGACCCTCTGTTTTGGCTGGGAATGTCCACCCTCCTAGTCGCTGCTAGTCTAACTGCTGTCCTGGTGGCTTTCATACCCGCCTTGCAAGAGTTAGCACGCGCTGCTCGCAGTGCCGAAAAGTTCTTTGATACTCTCTCACGGGAGTTACCACCCACTCTCAACGCCATCCGCAACACTAGTTTAGAACTGACAGACTTAACTGATGATGTTAGTGAAGGTGTCAAAAGTGCTAGTCAAGTGGTTAAACAAGTAGATCAAAGCCTAGATAGTGCCAAAAAACAAGCTCAGAATATTCAAATCAGCACACGCAGCCTCGTAATAGGTGTTAAAGCTGCGTGGAAAACCTTCACGCGCCAAAAACCTGCTAGACGTAGCCCAGAACGCTTACCCATGAATGAAAAATCAGAGCTAACCCTGCGAGAGCGAGAAGCGTTGAGGCCAGAAAATAGGCGCACACAAACGGAATTATACCGCCCCAATCATAGTTATAGTGAAGCTATTAATTGGGAAAGTGATTTTAATGATGAAGATTTAATTTCAAAATCTGCACCTTCAGAAGATTGGTCTGATTGACAGGGATTGGGTATGGGGTATTGGGGAGAGGATATTTATTATTGATCTGCCCTTGCCTTCGGCTCCCTACCTCTTCTCTGTCAGCCTTCGGACGTTCTACTCCTGCGGAGAAGCAAGCTAAGAGTAGCATCCCGGAAGCCTGTTACCAATTACCCTTTGCGTAGATACCTTAGATTAGAGTAAAGTAAAGAAGTGTAAAGAAGTATCATTTTTCCCGTACTCTTTTAAAACAACTTGTTTCACTTCTGCCGTTAATATTCGTATAAAAAATTCCATGCAGCTTTGTTTTTGGCGACGATTTTTAGTATCCATTGCAGTATTTTGCTTCACCGCGTCAATTTGGGCGCTGCAATCTCCATCAGCCCTAGCTTATGAAAATCCTGACTTACTACCCAACATATTTACCCCAGTTGTTGATTTAGCTAAAACGCTTCCTGACCCTCAAGAAGAAAAGCTAGTCCGAGAATTAGAACAATTTGAAACAGATACTGGCTGGAAATTACGAGTATTAACCCAGTACGATCGCACTCCAGGTAGAGCAGTCATCAAATATTGGGGTTTAGATGAGAAAAGCATTCTCTTAGTTGCTGATTCTCGTGGTGGCAACATTCTCAGCTTTAGTGTTGGTGATGCGGTTTATGAATTTTTACCCAGGACGTTCTGGATTGAACTGCAAACCCGTTTTGGCAACCTGTACTTCGTGCGCGAACAAGGGGAAGACCAAGCCATCCTACAAGCCTTAGATTCAGTCAAAGGCTGTTTACTCAAAGGTGGTTGCAACGTCGTTCCCGGACTACCAAGAGAGCAATGGATACTGACCCTGATTACCTCCGCTATTGGTGGGGTGATTTGTGGCTTTGCTGCTCAACCCCGTAATAATAAACAAGTGTTTGCTTGGCAATGGGCTTTAATTTTCTCACCTTTGTGGGGAATTTTGTTTATTGCCTTCGGTATTGGCCCAGTTGTTACCCGCACAAGTGATTGGGTTCCTTTGGTTCGTAATATTTCGGCTTTTTTGATTGGTGTTTTGGTTGCTTACCTATCTCCAGGTTTCAGTCGTCCTTCTTCCAGTACTGAGTCCTGAGTACCGAGTACCGAGTACTGAGTCCTGAGTACTGAGTACCGAGTAATGAGTAATGAGTAATGAGTACCGAGTACCGAGTAATGAGTAATGAGTAATGAGTTAGGGAGTTCTTCCCCTGCTCCCTGCTCCCTGCTCCCTGCTTCCTGGCTTCTTACTTCTTCCTGCCTTCTGATGATAAGCTGAAAGCTAATATGTGAGAAGCTTAACAGCGATGGAATGGCACGTAACTGATGCTCAAAGCTTGGCAATCATTGATAGTGAAATTGGCGATCATGTCTTTTCACCAGCAGAGTATGAGATAGTCCGGCGAGTAATATACGCCACGTCTGATTTTGAGTACAAGTCTTTGATTCGTTTTTCGGAACACGCTTTACAAGCAGGAGCCGCAGCACTAGCGGCACGTACCACAATTGTGGTAGATGCGCCTATGGTACAAGTAGGTATTGCCTATGAAATTCAAAACACCTTTGCCAACCCGGTGTATTGCAGTATGGAAGCGCTGACACGTCCACAAAAAGAAAAAACTCGTTCTGCTTGGGGAATTGAAACTCTTGCCAAGCGTTATCCAGAGGGAATCTTTGTGGTCGGTCAAGCCCAAACTGCACTGACCGCATTGGTAGATTTAATTGAAGCTGAAGAAATTCGACCTGCTTTGATAATTGCCACTCCAGCGGGATTTATCAATGTTGATACTGATAAAGAACGTTTGCAAGAATCTTTAGTACCTTATATTACTATTGACAGTCGCAAGGGTAATGCAGTTGTGGCAGCTGCAATTGTCAATGGTTTGGTTGATTTAGCTTGGCAAGCCTACGGACAAGATAGGAATGGGGGGAATTGAAGGCAGGGGGCAGGGGCAGGGAGCAGGGGGCAGGGGGTAGGGGAGCAGAAGACAGATAGATATTTGTCTATAGATTCAGCAAAGTTTTACATACTCTCCCCAACTCCCCAGTCTCCAGTCTCCAGTCCCCAGTCCCCAATCCCCAATCCCCAATCCCCAATCACCTTTCTGGACGACGACGACGTGGTTTTTGCTGTTGTCCTTCACGTAAGCGAAGACTGACTTCATTAAATAAATCTTCTCGCACGTAGGGATAGTCACTGACCCATAGGTTACGACTGGGAATGTAGATGTTGCTAAATTCTTCGATGCTGCTTAAATCTGGGCGATTTGACATGACGATCATTTCTGCGATTTGACCACGTGCGATCGCTTTATGGGCAGGACGTAATGGGGCATCAAACTCGACAGTAAATCCTGTGTCATCGCCTATTTCTAGGTTAATACGTTTTTCGCGGTTTTCGATAATTACCAAATCGCCTTTGTTATTGACGGTTTCTTGTTTACCAGTCAATTTGTCTGTAATCCACCAATCTAGGACTCGTCCACGAAAAAAGCCGCTGTACTTATAACGACGGCATTTTGCATTGCGTGTACTAGCTTGAAATACGGGATACCAGAGCCAAAAAAAAGCGCTAAATACCCCGAAGATGAATATTACACTAAAGTCCAACTTAAACAGGAGTTGTACTAGCAGAATCACAACTACGGTCACTACAGAAATTAATAGTCTCTGCAAAAAACTGGCAGACTTGCCCCAATAGTACTTGTACTGTATCCCGGTGGCAATAAGGGGCATAATTTGTTCAAATTTTGACCGAGTTAGGGGAACTAACATGAGTTATGAGTGATGAGTTGTGAGTAATGAGTACCGAGTTGTGAGTTGTGAGTACCGAGTTGTGAGTTGTGAGTTAACTTTTTTATTCCTCCTGACTCCTGACTCCTGACTCCTGACTTCTTCCTTCTTCAAAGTATTTTTTCTAATCCATATACTAATGACTTTAACTGGTTTACTTTGCGAATTGCTAGTAGGACTCCGGGCATATAGCAGGAGCGATCGCTTGTATCATGGCGTAAGGTGTAAATTTGCCCTGCTGCGCCAAAGATCACTTCCTGATGGGCAATTAGTCCTGGTAAGCGGATACTATGAATTCTAATCCCTTCATCGACTAAACTGCCTCTTGCTCCGGCTATTTTCTCTGTTTCTTCGACTTGAGGCGTGTTGAAGGTTTTACCTAATTCTGCTAATAATTGCGCTGTTTGAATAGCTGTACCGCTTGGTGCGTCGGCTTTTTGGTTGTGGTGGAGTTCGATAATTTCTACGTGATCAAAATACTGAGAAGCGGTGACTGCGGCTTGTTGTAGCAATACCATACCAATGGAGAAATTAGGAATCAGCAAGCAACCTGTACTTGCTTTTTCGGCAAAGTCTGTTAAATGTTGAATTTGTTCGGGACTTAAACCTGTGGTGCCGACAACTGGACGAATACCATAAGCGATCGCACTCCGCACATTATCATAAACTGCATCAGGATGGGTAAAGTCTACCATCACCCCAGGAGCCATCTGCCTTTCACCTGCCACATAGCCCAACATCGGCTCTAGTTGATTGGTAATTGGCACTTCTAAAGGTTCGCTTAAACCTGCCAGTTCTCCTGCGTCTTTGTCTTGATGTTCCGGTGAAGTATCAAGAGCGCCCATTAAAATCATATCTGGTGCTTGAGCGATCGCTTTGATTACTTCACGTCCCATTTTGCCAGCTGCACCGTTGACAATAACCGGGATAGTAGATTGATTAGTCATATTTCCATAAATGCGTTTTTAGTCATTTTACTTATATCTTGTAACAGTCCCAACAATTGGCCAAGAGATTATTTGAACTACTTGCAGCAGTCCCTACCCTCAGAGGATGTTTTCTACACAGTTTACTATGCTTATTTTGTTTGATTTATCAAATTCAGATTATAGCAAATTAAATGAGAACACCTAGTTATTTGAGGTAGATTTTCAACGAAATTTAGGAACTACCGTGAAGAATTTATTAACAGGTAATGTGTTGGTTAATAAAGGGAAAATTTATCAATTGCACTAAAATTAAATTGCATATCTAGTGTAATTATTCAGGATAGAAAATATTCCCAGTCATAAGAATAAAGGCTTTTCGATTCAAATTTAATGATTTTAATTAAATCTCGCTGATCTCTATTCTTCATTTCACGAGCATTCTGACTCCTGACTCCTGACTCCTGACTCCTGACTCCTGAATTCTTACTATCTAGTTAGTATAGGGCAGGGCAATGGTGAATAGTATTAGAATCCGGCGATTTTATGAGAGTTCCAAGCCTATTCCAAATTCTACAAATTGATGAAAATACTATTACAGTAACTTTGTTAACAAAAAACTGATTTATATGTATACTTTATTTTAATGCTAAGTTAAGAGTTATTATCCCTTTTTTCTACATTTACTGAATGTCCCGCGTTTATCCTCGCCGTCAACGGCAACTTGAAAGTTTAGTTCAAAAGTTAGGTTTATCAACAGATAGTCCGATCAAGTGGCCATTGCTTGACTTGGCACTAACTCACGCCACTGTTTCCGACTCGGCAAATTATGAACAGTTGGAATTTGTGGGCGATGCGGTGGTACGGTTGGTGGCGGCGGTGATGTTATGGGAACATTACCCAGATTGCTCAGTTGGTGATTTTGCGGCTATTCGTTCAGTATTGGTGAGCGATCGCATTCTCGCCCAATTAGCAAGAGGATATGGTTTAGAATTATACTTACTTGTTGCTGGTAGTGCTACCGCTGATCATGTTGGTCAAGAATCACGTCTCGCAGATGCTTTTGAAGCAGTTCTGGGGGCGCTTTATCTCAGCACTCATAATTTAGAACTAATTCGTCCTTGGTTAGATCCCCACTTCCAAGAACTAACCACAGAAATTCGCCTTGACCCAGCTCGACTTAATTATAAAGCGGCTCTACAAGAATGGACTCAAGCGCAATTTAAAGTTTTGCCAGAATATAGAGTTGTGGAAGTTAATCAACCCCATCGCACTCATGAGCGTTTTGTCGCTGAGGTTTGGTTACATGAAAAAATGTTAGGAAAAGGTAAGGGACGCTCGATTAAAGCCGCTGAACAGGCTGCTGCTAAAATAGCTTATTCGGCAGTTACTGAAGAAGTGACTAATGAATAATGACTAATAACTAATAACTAATAACTAATAACTAATGACTAATGACTAATGACTAAAATTAAACTTGCAGTTATCGGTGTTGGACGTTGGGGAGTGCATTTGCTCAGAAATTTTCTGGCACATCCCCAAGTGAATATAGTGGCGGTAGTAGACCCGCATTTAGAACGATTGATGGTTATCAAAGAACAGTTTAATTTAGATGAAAATATATTATTAACAACCAATTGGCAGCAGGTGAAGGAGGTAGCTGGACTAACAGCAGTAGCGATCGCAACTCCAGCTATCACTCACTATGCCTTAATTAAAGACTCTCTCCAACATGGATATCATGTTTTAGCAGAAAAACCCCTCACTCTTGACCCAGAAGAATGCTGGGAACTTTGTCAATTAGCTAAACATCAGCAATTGATACTCATGGTTGACCACACTTATTTATTTCACCCAGCAGTAGAAAAAGGTCAAACTGTAGTTCAAGCTGGTCAGTTAGGCGATTTACGCTATGGTTATGCTACTCGTACCCATTTGGGGCCAGTTCGGCAAGATGTTGATGCACTGTGGGACTTGGCTATTCATGATATAGCCATCTTTAATACTTGGTTAGGTAAGTTACCTGTGAAAGTGCAAGCAACGGGTACAGTATGGCTACAAGGAAGTGGAGAAATAGCAGGAAACACGACATCATCTGAAACTCAAGGTTTAGCTGATATGGTGTGGGTAACGCTGACTTATCCAGATAATTTTCAAGCATATATTCATCTCTGCTGGCTAAATCCTGATAAACAGAGACGCTTAGGGATTGTCGGTAGCAAGGGGAGTTTGATTTTTGATGAAATGTCTCCTTTATCACCTTTAACCTTGATACATGGCGAGTTTGAGCAACAGGGACATCAATTTATGCCAGTGAATCAATACCAGGAAGTGCTGGAACTAGAAAAAGGTGAACCATTGGGACGAGTGTGCGATCGCTTTATTACCTCTATTTTCCACAATACACCTTCACTCATCTCCTCTGGTTGGGTAGGTAGAGAGTTAGTGGAAATTCTCACCGCTTTGACAAAATCTCTAAATCAAGGCGGAAAAATTATCAAAATAATTCCTAATTAAGTCCCAATAGCCGCTATCATGACCTTTTCAGGCTTATTTTCTGCCTTATTTACCAGCAATGTGCTGAATATCTGGCGTTGCATTCATCTCTCCCTTTGAAGAAGCATAAATATTTGCAGGTTGATCTTGCTGCAAGTTAGAATAACCACTTCCTTTCATTTCATTATTACCTAAATCTCCCTTTTTCTCAGAGGTCGGTAATAGAGATATATCAATTAAAGGTAAGATAATTTGCACCGTTGTACCTTGGAAAGAACCCAAACTTTCCAGAGTAATTTTTCCTCCCATCAATTCGATTAAATTCCGAGAAATCGCCAATCCTAATCCAGTACCTTCAAACTTGCGTGCGCTTGTGCCACCTACCATCACAAAGGGACGGAATAGTTTATGTTGCTGTTCAGGATCAATACCTATACCTGTATCTTTTACCGAAACTATGACATAAAAGCTGCCATTTATCTGCTGAATATCGGTACTAATTATAATGCTACCTTGGTCTGTGAATTTAGTAGCATTACCAATAATATTAATAAGAACTTGTTTGAGTTTTCCCTTATCTGCCTTAACTGGTAGCAGTTCATTACCTAGCTCGCATTTTAATTGTAATCCCTTTTGCTGCACATTAAGTGATTGTAAATTAATCACCTCTAATAATAATTGACGTAATTCCAGAGGTGCTATCACAACAGAAAGTTTACCTGCTTCAATTTTAGAAATATCCAGTAAATCGTTAATAATACCTAATAAATGAATTGCTGTGTCATCAGCTCGTTTGAGAAATTCTAATTCTTCTTCTCGACTATCACACAAATCATCTCTAACTAAACGAACACAGTTAATAATAATATGCAGTGGGTTTCTCAATTCATGGGAAGTTGTCGCTAAAAATTGACTTTTAACTTGGTTAGCTGATTTGGCTTCTTTCCAGGCTATTTCTAACTCTTCTGCCCAAGCTTTTAGTCGTTCAACCATTTGATCTAACGCTTGAGCTAGTTGATTAAACTCCCGGATTTTAAAGTTACGGGGAATTGGTTGTGCAGCGTGGTGACTGTGAATATTTAAAGCATAGTCTCTGAGTTCTTCTACAGGCCTCGCTAAATAGGGAGCTAAATACAAAGATGCCAATAAACTTGTGCCAATTAAACCAACTGTTAAGACAATGAGGATAAGTTTGATTTCTTCTAATCCATACAATGCATCTTGAACACTAGCAACAGCTAAAATAATCCATTTTTGTTGCTGCTGTTGTGTTAGGGGATTAGGAATCGCTGTATAGCCGGCAATTGATTCTTTATCTTTTGGTAAATTCAACTTGATTGAATCATTATTTCCCTTAATGGCATTTTTTATTAAATTTTTTAGTTCTTTAGCATCTGAATAATTTTTAATATTAGTTCCCACCCTTTCTGAAGATGGGTGTGCCAAAATAGTACCATCTTCAGCAATAACTACTAAAGAACCTATCAGAGAGCCTGTCTTATTTTCAATTTGTTGGTGTAATGTGGTCTGGAGAATTAAGGAGTAAGCTAAATTTCCTCTTTGATTATAGACTGGGGCTGATAAAACTAATTGCAGTTGATTTTGGCTGTTTCGTTTCCCTGTTGTTCCTGGCTTGGGTGGTAAAATAGCTGTAATTTCAACTTCATCATTAGTAAAAGATAATGGTACTTTATCAATTATTTTATCGCCACAACTACTAGCAATAATTTTGGCTCTTTGGATATTCTTGAGTTGAATACAATCAATTTGGGTTGGTAGTTGTTGCGCTAACTGAGTGAGAAATTTTTGGGCTGGGGTTGATAAACCAGACTGAATAACTCTTGTTTGACTAGCACTCAGTAAATTAGTTTTTAGTGCTGCAATCGCATCAGTAATTTTTTCCCCTTTATAGATAGCACTCTCTGTTAAATTTTGCCGAGCAGTATTCAAGAGGCTGGAACGTGCTTTATTTAATGCCGCCATTTCCCCGATTAATAAAACTGGGACAAATAGCAGCAATATTTTGGTTACTAAAATTCGCCGGAAAGACGATTGAAATTTAGCCATCGAGTGTCTCACTTCGCATCTGCAAACCACAACAACAAAGATATGTAATTAGATCGGCTAAATGAGACATTGTATTAATTTATGAAAACTTTATTGTAACTTTTAGAAAATATCAAACTGTGATTTGGTAAAAAGAAACTTAATATACCAAAACTATAATTAAGTAGATTTAATTTAATAATGATTTGTGTGGTATATCTATCCGTAAGAATTCAGGATACAGAATATTTGATATATACTGCCAACGGGTGAAATCTGGACTTATGTCATACTGTTCGCGTAGCGTGGCGTAGCCATACGTAACGTAGTGCAGCGTTCGCGTAGCGTGCCGTAGGCTCTAGTATCTCGGAGATTCTTCACTTCGTACCCTACGGGAAGCAAGCTACAGAATGACACTTTTAACCCGTTTTTAGTATAGCTTTAGTGTTTATAGGCTTCATGCCTACAGCACAACACTTGCAGTATTACGTCCAATACTGCTGCAACAGAGAAAAAAATAAATCTCCTCAGCCAGTTCATATAGTATTTTCAAGTTCTGGAAACCTCAATCCGGTTAAATTCTTTCAGTAACTAGTTTGTTAAATGCTGGTTAGTCACAAACTGCGAGAAGTTCAGCAGTTGATCAAAAAGTATTTTGGCATGATCGGCTGCAACAATCAGTATGATGGATTACGCTAAAAAAAGCATTTGCTAGATATTCAAAGTAGATATTTAAACCCACACGATGGTAAAACAACTCAAACCTAACTATTCTGTCGTTTGGACTAACAAAATTGCCGAAGTTCCCCAAGCAGCCTGGGATGATTTGGCTATGCCACTGCAAACCCCATTTTTAGAGTGGGAGTGGCTGAATAATATGGAAACCTCCCATAGCGCTACGGCAAATGCAGGTTGGTTGCCAAATCACCTGACATTATGGCGAGATAGAAGCTTAGTTGCTGCTGCTCCACTTTACCTGAAAGGGCATAGTCAAGGAGAATTTGTCTTTGATCATCAGTGGGCAGAGTTAGCTTCTCGCATTGGGGTGGAATATTATCCGAAACTTTTGGGAATGGCACCCTTTACTCCTGCGGAAGGCTATCGCTTTTTAATTGCACCTGGGGAGGATGAAGAGGAAATCACGGCGATGATGTTGCATGAGATTGACTCTTTTTGCCTGAGAAATGGCATTTCTGGCTGTCATTTTCTTTATGTTGATCCCCAATGGCGACTTGTGTTAGAACGTCAAGGTTTTACGGCTTGGTTGCACCATAGCTATATTTGGGAAAATTCTGAGTTTAAAACTTTTGATGATTATTTGGGAGTATTCAATGCTAATCAAAGACGGAATATTAAGCGGGAACGGAAAGCTGTAAATAAGGCTGGTTTACGTCTGCAAGCGTTGACTGGTGAGGAAATTCCGAAGTCGCTGTTTCCGTTGATGTATGATTTTTATGCTGATACCTGCGATAAATTTGGTTGGTGGGGTAGCAAGTATCTCACAAAGCGGTTTTTTGAGCAGTTATATACTAATTATCGCCATCGGGTAGCGTTTTTTGCTGCCTACAGTGAACAAGATGATCGTCAACCTGTGGGGATGTCCTTTTGTTTATTTAAGGATGATAAACTGTATGGGCGATATTGGGGGAGTTTTCAAGACATAGATTGCTTACATTTTGATGCTTGCTATTATGCACCAATTGAATGGGCGATCGCTCATGGTATCCAATCTTTTGACCCTGGTGCAGGGGGTAGACACAAGAAACGGCGAGGGTTTCCGGCTAAACCCAATTATAGTCTCCACCGCTTTTATAACAATCGTTTAGGGCAGATATTGCGTCCCTATATCCTGGAGGTGAATCAAATGGAAGCAGAGGAAATGAAGGCAATGAATGCAGAGTTACCTTTTGTTGGCAGGAGTCCAGAATAAAAATATAGTTCCATCTGGTAATTTTTAAGGAAAAGGTACCTTAAGAATTACACTGGAAATGTAATGTAAAAAAACTGTTCAAATAATTTCTCTTTTTAGAATTGATATGGATTTAATAGTTGATGATTTAGCGGCAATTGATAATAAACTTTCTCAGCGTCATATTGACCTTGATCCCAGTGGATATTTCATTATTTATGTGGATGAAAATGCGAGGTTAATTTATGCCAAGCATTTTACAAATGTGATTGATGAACGTGGTTTAGCTGTAAATCCTGAAACAGGTCAGGTAATTCCAGCACGGGGAAAAGTGGAGAGAATTCACACTACGGTATATTGTGCGCGGACGGCAAAAGAATTGTGTGTGAAGATTTTTGAGGAAACTCAACCCTGTCCGGTAACGATGTTAGACCATGCAGCTTATCTGGGGCGAGAATTTGTCCGCGCTGAATTGGCTTTGGTGACAGGAAAGGAATACGTGCAGGATTAGGAATTAAGGATTGGGAACAGTTATCAGTTATCTCTGGTTACTGTTCACAGCCTCCAAATCATGCCAACATCTTGAAAATGCATATTGTAATAATTGCATAGAAATAAATATTCGTAATCATTTTTTAATTAAATTTTGCTCAACAGCAACACAACAAAAAAGGAGACTCTGATTTAGTCTTCCAGCGTTTACCGTCGTGAAGCAGTAGCGTTGCTATAGGAGTTTTGGAAAACGCATATTTAAATTCTGTCGATATCCATTGTCATGATCATGCAAAGAGGTAAAAATCAAGGATATGATAAGTTATTCCCAATTCCAAATGTAAAATTGATATGCCTTGGTTTGTAAAGATTGAAGCAGGTCTAGTGGATAAACCCACCTTTGATCAATATGTACCCGCCCACACAGCCTATGTACAAGACTTGATAGATAAAGGACACAAAGCTAAAACCGGCTATTGGGCGCAACGAGGAGGGGGAATGATGCTGTTTGAGGCAGCGTCAATGGATGAAGCACAAGCTATAGTTGCTGGTGATCCCTTGGTACATAACGGTTGTGTCACTTATCAGCTTCACGAATGGCGAATTGTTATGGAATGACACACAATTACCGAATTTTCATGTTATGATTACTTATAGACCTGGATCTATGCAACTTCAACGCCCAAATTTTGTCAGGACCGGAAGGTAGCAGCAATAAGGGATGCTTGTGGTAGGCGTAGTCTCCGGGTCGCCCCATTTTTAGGAGCGCTTTGCAGCAATGCCTGGTTTTGGAGATATTGTTCAAAAAGCTTTTTACCTCGGTGTAGGCTTGGCTTCTTACGCTGGTGAGAAAGCAGGGGGGAAATTAGCCGAACTGCGATCGCAAGTCCAAAAACTGGCTGATGAGATGGTGGCTAAGGGCGAAATGAATACAGAAGAAGCTCGTCGTTTCGTCGAAGATATGATGAAGCAAGCCCAACAACCCCAAGCACCTGGTGATACACCTGAAAAAACAGCCCCTTCTGAACCTCGTCGCATCGAAATCTTGGAGGTAGATGAAGAAGCAACTGTCAAGCAAGAACCAACTGGAAATGTTGATCATTTACGTCAACAAGTACTAGAATTGCAACAAAAGTTAGAGCAACTCAAAAGCGATCAGTAAAAAATTACTTTTTACTTTGAGGACTCAGCAAAAGTTGTCAGTTGGCGATGACGCTATATGCACAGCTTGTTTTATGTGCATTCCCTATTTTTTACACTAGCACTTACAAGCAGGTATATCAAGCATCCTGTTTGTAGCCATTAAGGCAGTTAAGCTTATGGAACCGTGGCAAAAAGACGTAGTTGAAATCATCGAAACTGTGGCTGATGAAGTAGAGAGCTTCTTCCTAGTAATGAATGATATGGTAGATTCATTTTTTGAACTGACGGAAGAAATTACCGAACAGATACACAATAGCATTGCTGCTGACATTGACCAGTACTTACAGGAATTAGCTGAACCGCTTTTGGAAATTCACTGGGAATTGGAAGACGTGGCAGAAGATGTAGATCCCGGCTTTCCTTATGCAGTTGAACCTACAATAGAAAAAAATGCCGCTTGTATGGGTTGTAGCAACTATCATGGACAAGTTTATAGCGGTAACTTGCTAGTTTGTGGTATGCATCCTCACGGTTGGGATGATGCAAATTGTCCAGACTGGGAAAAAAGTACTGAGTACCTAGTACCGAGTAATGAGTGTTAAGTTAGTAGTTATGAATTTCCGCGTTTTTCCAAGAATAATTTTATGAGTAATACTTTACCTGAGACTATTACCCCAGCAAACCCAGAAATGAAATATGGTGAACGCGAGATTGCAGAAGGGAAATTAATTACATTCCCTAACCCGCGTGTGGGTAGACGCTACGATATTAATATTACCTTGCCGGAATTCACCTGTAAATGTCCATTTTCTGGTTATCCTGACTTTGCGACTATTTATATTACCTATATCCCTGATGAACGGGTGGTAGAATTGAAGGCTTTGAAGCTGTATATTAATAGTTATCGCGATCGCTATATTTCCCACGAAGAAACAGCAAATCAAATCCTAGATGATTTTATCGCTGCTTGTGATCCCTTAGAACTCACGGTAAAAGCTGATTTTACTCCTCGTGGGAATGTGCATACAGTTGTAGAAGTAAAGCACAAAAGAAAAATTGTGTGTTAACACAGAACTTTTTGTAGTGAGGTCTAAATATCTCAACTTAAAGCTGAAGCCCTCACTACAATTCAATTTCAAAATTTTTTACCTTTTTCATTCAATTTTTACGTCATCTGTCGCGCCATCAAATCAGCAAATAATCCCTTCACCGCCGCCAACTCCTCAAAATTCCCCACCTGGACTATCTTCCCAGCTTGCAGCACATAAATCCTCTCTGCATGACGAATGGTACTTAGGCGATGGGCAATCACTATACGAGTTACCCCCAATTGTTCTAAACTATGAGTAACGATCGCTTGAGTCCGATTATCTAACGCAGATGTTGCTTCATCAAATAACAAAATCTCTGGTTTATGTACTAAAGCACGGGCAATAAACAACCGTTGTCGCTGTCCCCCAGAAAGATTGCCGCCGCCTTCGGAAATAATAGTATGTATGCCCATCGGCATCCCTTGAATATCATCCGCTAATCCCGCCATTTGCAAGGCTGTCCAAGCTTGATCTTGGGTGATAATTGCGCCTCCAGAAATATTTTCCCAAATTGAACCACTCATAATTCGTCCATTTTGCAGCACTACCCCCAACTGTCGCCGCACCGCCACAATATCCAATCCTGACAAATCTCTACCGTCATAAGAGATTATTCCCTCTGTTGGAGTTTCAAATCCTAACAGCAATCTGATAATGGTGGATTTGCCACTTCCCGATGCTCCCACAATGGCAATAAACTCCCCAGCTTGGGCTTCCAGGGTGATATTATCTAAAACTAAAGCACTATCCGGGCGGTAGCGAAAGCAAACTTGGTCTAATTTTAGTTGCCCGGAAAGCTTGCCGGGATGGAATTTGTGAGTATCAACTTCTAGCTTTGTCTGCAAAATGGGTTGGGCGCGTTCCCACAAAATGGTGATATCTAAAATATCAATAAAGGTGTTGCTTAATCGGGTGGCGCTGGTGATAAATATAGCAAAGGCGGTATTAAACGCCAGAAATGTACCAGTAGATAATCCTGTTTCCTCCGTAGACTGTCTCATTAAAGATGCACTTAAGCCAAACAGCAGCATGGCACTGATTACTGGCAGCATAAAATTAAAAGCGGTGAGGATATCTTCCAGTAACTGAGTACTCAAGATGAGTTTTACCTGCTGAGTGTATTTTTTTGCCCAACAAGCAAATGCTGCTGATTCGGCAGCCGCAACGCGCAATTTTGAAACCCCACTGATTAACTGCACAGTCAGCCCAAAAATTTCTCCCGAAAGCTGTTGCAGAGGACGCATTTTTTGGCGGGTAATCAGACCGGATACAGTAGTAATTATGACTGCAACTAACGCCACTGAAATGGCCACTAACGCTAGAGGGAAACTATAAATGAACAATAGTCCCAAATTGAGGAGAGAGAATATACTTGTAAATAGCGATCGCAAAATACTCCCACTCAGTCGATTGCGAATTTGAGTAATTGCGGAAACCCGATTGTGTAAATCTCCTGTAGAATACTGACTGAAAAAAGCTGGTTTGAGCTTCAGCAATCGATCCCAAACGGCGGCTTGAGTATCAACACTAACATGGGTTTGCAATCTGAGAATGACAAAACTTTGAGCCAATTGGAATATCATCACCCCAAAACTACTTGCTAACAACCCCAAACCCATCTGGATTAATAACTTGTGGTTCGCATCGGGTATTGCATAGTCGATCAGAATACCTGTAATCTGTGGCGTAAACATTCCCAACAAAGTAGCAATTATTCCCACCCAGAGGATTTTCAGCAAGTCTGCGGTACTACCTCTCAGAGCAAATTGCAGCATATCCAGAACTGTAATTTCTTTATCTGGTAAAGGGCGATAAAAGGTGTAGGCAATAGGGGCAAGTTTGGCGACGGTGTGGCGATTTACAGGGGTGCGTGTCAATTCTACTGGGTCAAGTATCTCATATTTAGTAGCTTTAACAGGTAGGAGAGCAACAGGAAGATGATCTTCTTCAGTAAAAGCCAGGAGAGAACCACAATCTGTTTGCCACCAGTTGGAGGTGAGGGTGATTTGACGAGTACGGAAACCAGAAGCGCGGGCGATTCCCTCTAGGGTTTCATGGACTCCGTTGAGATTTTCAGATTTGGCAGCAGGACGAATAGTTATCCCCAATGCTTTCCCTACCGCACCCACAGCAATGAGTAGGGGAGTTTCTCCTTGGGGAAGGTTAGCGGTGGGATTGAGGATTGATGCTAGTTCCCGTAGGGCTTTTTCTGTCATGTGCCAGGGAGTTTTATTATGTCCTGAATTTTACCAGATTGATGAATAATTCTGTTCCAGCAAATATTTTTTTACCGTAAAAAGCGGATAGTGCATAAAACTATCTTGTCTGACGTATGTAGAGAGAGAGGGAATTAAAACCCAGAACATAATCCTCAAAGATTAATAATATGAAAAACAACCATCAAAAATCAATTCGTCGATTTATTACTGTGGGTATTACTTCTAGCATTTTGCTAACTCCTGCAATACCTTTATTAACTAATTTAACATCAACTGCATTGGCAAGTACTACCTACTTATTCCCCGGTCGTGCAGAAGATTTACAATCAGGTGAATACTGGTACAGACGCAAAGAAATTCATGGTACTGGCAGTCAAAAACTCGGTTATGATTTGACAGCAATTCGCTTTGATAATCGTAGTAAAAATTGGACTACTGACAAACCTGGAACTGACGGTAGCAAAAACGAACATAAGTTGATTTACGGTCAGCCAGTGTATGCAGTTACTAGTGGTAAGGTAATTAAATGTTGGCGTAATGCACCAGATAATCCTGCACCAGGAAAAAGTCATCCAGGTCGTACATCGAATCCAAAGACAATTTACGGTGGTGGAAATCATTTAACAGTTGATGTTGGCAATGGAGAATTGATTCTCTACGCACATCTAAAACCGGGTTCAATTCCTCAATCTTTATGTCCAATTTCCCAGCAGTTCGTGACAGATGCAAGCAATGATTCGGAAAGAACTTTACCTCCTGCTCAACAAGTAACATTAAAAGCAGGTCAGTTTATTGGAAATGTTGGAAATGGTGGTTCATCGAGCGGACCACACTTACACATTCATAAAAGCAAAGGTAATACTCCTTTATCTCTACCTTTTGCGAGTGTATGGACAAAAAGTATCGAGACAAATCAAGACTCAGATAAAGATTGGAAACGTCTGACTAATCAAGGATTACCACCTGGTAAAATTGCCATTTTGCCTGATTTTTCTAAAGGTAATAAAGAAATTGCTCGACATGGTATTCCTGCCAGTGAATATCAGTTCGTTTTTGACCAAATCACCAAATCAGGTTATCGCCTAGAGTGGATTGATGGTTTTAGCGTCAACGGTAAGATTTACTTCAATGCTCTATTTCATCCTAATAATGGAATTGAATGGACATCTTTTCATAATCTCACTTCATCTCAATACCAAGCTAAATTCAATCAATATACCAAAGCTGGTTATAGACCAACTCAGATTGAGAGTTATCTGAATGGTAATACAGTCTTGTATGCAGCGATCTTTGTTAAAGAGAATGGATCATCATTTACTGCTTATCATGGTCTATCTGCCGATGAACATCAAAAACGAATTGATGATTTGACTAAAAATGGCTGGCGACCCAAAAATATTTCTGTTGTTTCTATAAATGGGAATCGTAGCTACGCTGCACTTTATGAAAAGACAAATATTGGTAGCTTTGTGGCTAAATCTTTTTTGACTTCCGCACAGTATCAACAATTGTTTAATGAAAACCAACAACAGGGTCGTCAAATTGCATATCTCAACGCCTACCAACACAATGGTCAAACCCGTTTTACTGCAATTTGGAACTCGGTAACTCAAGGCACGTTCAAGGCACGTCATGATTTGAGCAGTCAGCAGTATCAAAATGAGTGGGAATCTGCACAGAATAGCAGTCTTCTTACACGGAATGTCACTGGTTATGTAGATGGTAATTCCGTTAGATATGCAGGTGTTTGGAGAAAGTAAATTTAGTAATGACAAATGTCATGCTTAAGTGATGACATTGATCCGATGCGCTTTCCTATCACCTCAGATTAGACTAATACTATCAACTCAACCAAAGCCCAAGTATTGGAATACATTCTTCCAATGCAAGAAAACAAAGAGAGATTATATACATTTAGTAAATTATCCTCAGAGAAAATAAGACAATGAATACGAAAAAAATCCAACCCCTTAACCAAGAAATACAACACACTCAAGAATCTGTAAAATTGCAGACTCTTACTTTAGAGCAACTCAATGGTATTTCAGGGGGTGGAGATGTTAGTCTTGCAGACTTTCATTTTGTTATAGAGAATGGCAGAAAATAATCTATAGGTGGCAGTTAATAACATGAATAGCCAAACAACAAAAACACATCCACAACAACCAATTGTTAATAAATTTTCACAATTGCAGCTACTCAACTTAGAACAACTTAGCAAAGTCGCTGGTGGTCCACTTGAAATACGCGAATTACATATAAAAGTTGTAGTTAAAGATCAATAATTTCTTGGAAGAATCAAACCAATGAACAAGACTAATCCAAATCTCAAAAAACAGCAAAAAGCTGGAAATATCAGCCTCTATAAACTCCATGAAGATGAACTTAGTCAAGTTACTGGTGGCAGTTTATCTGGATTCGTGAAGTATAGCAACGTGACTCTCAAAAGAGGCCTTGTTTAAAAATCAGTAACCTTTGGAGAAATCGAACCAATGAACAAGAAAAACTTCAACCCCAAACAACAACGAAAAATTGAGAAGATTAGCCTTCCGAAACTCCATGAAGACGAACTTACTCAGATTACTGGTGCTGGTAGTGATAGTGAATGGCGATATGTGCCTGTACGAAGGTATTTATAAAATATAGACTCTTACCCTAGAGCAACTTAATAATATTTCAGGGTGAGAGACAAGCTGTCCAAAACAAAGCTGTAGCAATAAATAACTTTCAACAGTTTGGACTCGCAGCACACTAATTGGGTAATATCACCCCACAATAGATTGAGGTCAAGAAAATGACAAATAAACAACAAAAAACCAACACATCCAACAAAGATCAAGTCAAGAAAGCCACAAGGTGTCAACAACTTCAATTGGAACAACTTGAGGATGTAGCTGGTGGAAAACCTTCAGAAGCCTACTTTGTCAGGTGTGATAGAACGACTATAACGTAAGTCAATAGTTCACTTTTCTTTCCCTGAGAGAAACTATGTTTAATCCACTCTAACCTATTGTTAATTTTCTTAACAATAGGCTTTTTTTGACATTAATAATTGAGCAGTGATAGGCTAACTTTCTTCTGAACGAATCAACCTCTCATACACTCCTCCTTCCTGCCATAATTCTTCGTGAGTACCGCGCTGCACAACTTTTCCAGCTGCCAAAACAATAATCTCCTCACAATCCCGAATGGTACTCAAGCGGTGGGCTACTAGAATACAACTACAGTTGCGCTGATGCAGATTTTCGACAATAATCTGTTCTGTCTGGGCATCTAAAGCCGAAGTAGCTTCATCCATTACCAAAATTGCCGGATTTTTCACTAAAGCACGGGCAATTTCTAAGCGTTGTCGCTGTCCGCCACTCAAATTTCTCCCACCTTCCAGCAATTCCCCATCGTATCCCCCCGGAATTGCCATCACAGTTTCATGAATAGCCGCATCTCGACAGGCTTTGATAAGTTGCTCATCGGGAACTGTAGCATCCCATAAGGTCAAATTATCCCTTACTGTACCCCCAAACAAAAAGATATCTTGTTCCACTAGCGATAGGGAACTTGCTAAAACTTCTCGTGGAATCTCGTTTCTGGGAGTTCCATCTAGGAAAATCTCACCCTCCCAGGGTTGATAAAGTCCGCAGATAAGTTTAGCTAGAGTAGATTTTCCTGAACCACTCGCACCCACTAAAGCTACTCTTGTTCCTGGTTGCAACGATAAACTGAAGTCTTCAATTAACGGTGGATCAACATGGGAATAACCAAAGGTGATATTCCGTAATTCCACATAACCCGTTAATTTTTGAATTTTGGATTTTGGATTTTGGATTTCTTCCCTTGTCTCTACTTCTGGATCTAGGGAATTACCTAACACATCATCTAAACGATTCAAATCCCCTTCTAATTCCTGAACGGTAGTACCAAAATCTAACAAGGTATTAACGGGTTGCTGAAAACTCAACATCAAACTTTGAAATGCCACTAACATCCCGATACTGAGGTTTCCATCCATAACTCGCCAACCCCCAACTACTAAGATAAACATGGAGGTTAAAGAGGTGAGTAAAATAGGCAAAACGCCTAATATCTGATTTGAAACTTCTAATTCTTGCTGGGCGCTAACGGCTTTGGCATAATATCCAGACCATCTGGTAAAAAAATCCGACTCCAATGCCGATGCTTTTAATGTTTCCATACTCTGAAGCGCCGCAATACTGACTCCATCGGCTTTTCCCCAATCTTGCACTAAGCGCATATTTGCATCTGCTCGATATCTGCCTACCCACTGCAAGGCTAGTCCATTGATGGCGGCAAAACAGATACCAATTAAAGTCAGTACCCCGTCATAGGTAAACATCACTACAGCGTAGAATAATATCATCACTGCATCAATGACTGTGGTTGCTAATTGGCCAGAAAGTATCTGAGCGACTTTATTATTCAAACTGGCACGATTGCTGACTTCTCCCGCATATCTTTGGGCATAAAAATTTACAGGTAATCTGAGGATATGCCACATAAAGCGCGTGGACATTCCCACAGCCAGTTTTATTCGCAGTTTTCGCAAATAGTGCAGTCGCAGCAGGGTTAACAGTCCTTGAAACAAGGTGGTGATGAACATCCCTAAAATTAAGGGACGTAGCCATTCACTGCGATTTTCTACTAGCACCTGATCTACAAATATCTGACTGAAGACGGGAATTGCTAAACCGGGTAGTACCAGCAAAAATCCTGCCAAAATACAGTACAAAATTGCGCCAAAGGAACCCTGCAAGCGATCGCTTAAGGAAAGGATAATACTAGGTTTACGTCCTCCCTTCAGGAAGTCTGCTCCCGGTTCCATTACCAACACAACCCCAGTAAACCCCTGATCAAATTCCTCCCAATCAACTCTGCGGGGGCCTGTAGCGGGGTCATTGAGGAACACCCAATTTTTACTCAACCCTTCTACAACTAGAAAGTGATTGAAGTTCCAAAAAACGATGTAGGGGGGAGATAATTCTTGCAGCTGTTCTAATTGTTCAACTTTGAAACCTGCGGCTTCCATTCCGTAGCGTTTAGCAGCAAGAATCACATTAGAGGCTTTGCTCCCATCACGGGAAACCCCGCATTCAATCCGCAGTTCAGCTAAAGGAACAATGCGATCGTAGTAAGCAAGTATGATTGCTAAGGAAGCTGCACCGCATTCGACTGCTTCCATTTGTAAAACAGTAGGGGTTCTAATACGCACTTTTGGGCGGTATAACGGGTAAATTCAATTCGATAGTATCAAAAATCTTGCTGTCTCAGGCAGAGAAATTATCGCGCAAAAGTCCTACGTAAACGTACAACCAGAGGAAATGCCACAGGACGTAGAAAAGGTATTTTGACCTTTCGGAATGCTCTGCGGCTAATTACTTATTCAGGCAATAAATCTTGATAAAAGACTGTATTGCTCATGTGTTAGAGTTGGAATCACTGTGAAAAGAAGAAATGATAATAGTCCCTAGTCTAATTTAAGTTGTCATGACGTTGTAGACGTGGCGCTTCCATTCCATCAGGACCCCATGAGTAAGTCCAAGGACCACCAGGTGAACCAGCTGGCACGCCAAATGGGTATTCATTTATACCGGAGCCACCAGAAACTTGTTGAAGATTGCTGTCATTGATTTGATTTAACAATGTAGACGCTTGCTCTAGTTTGCTTGTCTTTTTGGTTTTTTGTAGCTTCATAGTTTTGGTTCCTAAGTTGTTGCAGAATGAACATCTCTCATTCCTGTGCTTGTCTTCAAATACGAAGATGTTATCTTCGGAAAAGTAAGCAATTACACTATTTGTAGACAGTTAGACTACTTTTCCAAGCTCCGTCAGTGCAAGTAGTAGTAGTTTGTCCTGCTACCGACGTATCGCGTGTGCAAGTGATGACACCACCTACAACTTCATGTAAATCGTCGATTGGATTTAACAATGCAGATGCTTGCTCTAGTTTGCTTGTCTTTTTGGTTTTTTGTAGTTTCATAGTTTTGGTTCCTTAATTGTTGCGGAATGAATATCTTTCATTCTTGTGTTTATATTCAAATACGAGAATGCTGTTTTCGGAAAAGACTGAAAATTTTAGTAATAATCCGAAAAAATAGTCTTTAAAACATTTGCTATATATAGATTATAGAAATTTAGATAGAGGCTAATCAAACTGCTAAATTCATTAATTTTCCGAAATAATTAAGTTTACTACTGTAGAAAGTTAAAGACTTCAATTAATTCCACTCCACTCTCTTAAAATTGGGAGTAAAAAGGTGATTGGTGCTGTTTCTTCTACCGTGACTTTAGCTGTAACTGTTGTCCCCAATGTTAATTTAGTATTCGGACCATTGGAAGATGACCATTGATAACCACTAACAGTTGAGGGGTTAAGATTCAACTTAGCCATGATTTCAATTTTGCTACCTTCAGATCCAATTAACTTATTAACTACTTCTGAATTACCAACTACAGAAGTTGCTCCTTCTCGTGTAATTGGTAATGGAGAAACAGCAACCACTTCACCAACAATACTGCCAAATCTTTCCCGTTTAATAGTATCTGGTGTGACTAAAATCTTCATTCCCGGTTGAATTTGTTTACCATCTGCAACTGCAAAATAAACCACACCAGATTCTAAACCCTCATTTTTTTGATCTGTCATTTGCATCGTTCCTAAACGGGTTCCAGGTTCAACCACCTGCCCAGCAGCAGCAGTTATTTCCACAATACAGCCTGTTTGTGGACTTTTAATTTGACTATTATCAGCAACTCTTTGTTCTAATTGAGCAATTTCTCGTTGCACATCTTGAAGTTCTTTATCTCTAGTTTGAGTATTTTCTAAATTATCTTGTTCTAGTCGTTTATTGCGAGTTGCTAATTCTTCTAATTCCGCTTGAAATTTAGTAATTTCATTGAGATTATTGAGATGTTTTTGCTGAGTTTCTACTTCTTGGAGTTGTAACTGTTGCAATTGTGATTGAATATTGGTGATAGATTGCAAGGATTGACGATATTCTTGTTCTGCTTGCAGCAAGGTATCTTGAGAAATAGCTCCAACTTGGATTAGCTGTTGTCGATTTTGCAGTCTTGTGGCGAAAATTGGTGCTAATTGTTGAGAATCACGCAATTGTTGCTGTAAGCTAGTCCGCTGTTGTTGAATTGCAACCAACCCTTGTTTTTGCAATATAGGTGTGAGAGATTGAGAATTTTGTAATTGTTGCTGTAAACTAGCACGTTGAGATGCGATCGCATCTTTTTCCAAACTCGTCCTTTGTATTCTCACCAAACGAGTTTCTAAATTTTGTTGTCGCAACTGAGTTAATTTGCCCTGTCGCTGTTGGAGTTGTTGCCGTTCTTCTGATGGATCAACTGATGCTAACACTTCATCTTTTTTTACACATTGTCCATCTCGAATATTCAGAGATTTTAACTGCCCAGAAATTGGTGATTGAAATTGCAGAATTCGCCGGGGATTAATCAGTACACCCTGACCTGTTACCGTCATGGGTAGCCTTCCCAACACACTCCAGAGCAAACCCAAACTCACCAAAAGCCCTAACATACCTAATGGTAGCCAGTCTTGTGGTTTGACGACCTGCACAACCCGGTCTAGCTGTTCTGGGGAAGATAACCGTTCTAATGATTTTTTTCGGAATATGTGTTCTTTTCTATCCAACATGGCAGGAGTTAAGAATCACAAAAATTGCATTTAAAAAAATATCCCCATTAATTTTTGAGTGATTTTTGACGAAGTAATTTGTCAATAAATTTAAATACATTAGCTGCAAAAGAATTTACTAAACGGTAGGTTTTGCGAACCATATTTAAAAGTGAATAAGGTACTCGTAACCGCAAAGGATATAAAATAGGTAAATATAGAAAATAATAAGCCTTTTTCAAATTATCCCATTTTGAGCAGTGTTCCTGGTGCAGAAAATCAGAAATATCAACAACTAAACCTCTCCCCTCAGACATCATCACATTTTTACCATGAACATCATGTGGGTAAAGTCCACGAGTCAGCGCATAGTCTAAAGCACTATCAATATCTCTGATTACCTGGGGAGGAATACGCAAACCTTTGTGAAGACAGTCATAAAGGGTAACACCATATAATCTTTTTAAGACTAAAAAACCTTCTTGAGCATAAAAACACTCAGAAAAAGCCGGGTGGGAACCAAGACGACTGTAAACTTCTAGTTCCTCCTCAAACCCAGGACGACCGGGTGCATAAATTTTAACCACCAAGTTCGGGTATTCGGGATGATAAACCACTGCTGCGTAGTTTCCTGTACCTAGTAGTTGCCAAGGTGGGGGAATATGGCGTACTTGTGCTGGGTTGTGAGGATGGACACTTTCCACAATTAACTGTGGGATCAGTTCTTGGTGAATACTTGCAATCAGTGACTGAATATTGGATTTATTCATAGGAATAAAATACACCACTCAATTGCTATTATGCCCCAATGATGAAGAAAAAGTTATTTTTTTACTGGGTTAGTCAGTTGATCTAAAATCCCTAAAACCTCTCTTTCAAAAGCAACTTGAGCGCGGTTAGTCTTACCACCTACATAGAGCATATCGCCTTTTTGTAAAGCCCAAACTTGGGAATGGGAAAAATAACTCATCACTACACCCAACATCAGCAAAGCAAACCCTGCATAAACAATGGGAATACCAGGATCAAATTTAATTTGTAACCCTGTACTACCAACAACATCAAGGATTTTCAAATTGATTCCATTCACAGGAATAGACATTCCTGCACGAACAGTATTAATTAACTTACCTTGAGCATCATAGATTAATACCATACCTTGCAAATCTTTCGCCAGCAGAGATACACCTTCACTTAAATCAGGTTTAGTGGGAATCCAAGTTCCCCAAAGTCTACCTCTACCTTTGGTGTCTAATTGCGCCATTGGTAATTGAAAGATTGGACTTTTATTTAATCTCACATGGACGCTAGAAATTCCCCAATCAGTTTGATAAAAAACTACGCCATGATAACGCAGAGGTTGGTTAACAAAAATCTTCTCATGGTCAACTTCTTTACCTTCATTATTCAACACAGATAGATCAGAATAAAATTGGTCAATTCCTCCTGTAGGAGTGTAATCAATCCAAAAACGATTAACACGCACAGACCAATCTTTTAACACATCTTGAGATGACCAAGGGCCAGCATCAATTAGATTTTTGACTTGAAAAGTTTCACCACTAGAAATCATTTCTTGAGCCATAAAACCTGTCATTGCACCCCAAATTCCCCCTAGGAGGATAGCGACGATGCCAATATGGACAATAATTGGCCCTATGCGACCGACTATACCTTTACGGGCGTAGAGAAGATCATCTTTTTCCTGAAATATCCGATAGCGTTTTTCCTGTAATATTGGCGTGAGTGACTGCAAAGAACTGGTATCTAATTCTGCACTCAAAGCTAATTTTTTAAATTGTCTAGGTTCTTCGTAATATTTCCAGCGTTGTGCAGCTTTTAAGGCTGGTAATTGCCGGGTAAAAGTGCAAGCGGTTAAACTTGTTCCAAATAAAACTAATAAAGCTAAAAACCACCAAGTTCGATATACATGATCTAACCCTACAACTTGAATTACTTTCCAAGATAAAAAACCAAATAAAGCTGGATGTTCTGGGTAATTAGATTGATAAAATGCTGGCAACTGTCCCTGTTCAATTACAGTACCACTAATGCTAAATACGGCAATTACTAATAACAGGATAATTGCTAAACGTAAGTCAGTTAATACAGGCAAAATTTCACGCCGGAGAAATCTTCCAGGTATTAACCACCAACTTAGTTCTGTGGATGTTGTATTATCTAAAGTCATACCTATAAACTACCAATGGGGATGCGAGAAAGTAAAGAAAACACACCAAATCCTACTAATAATGCACCGCTGATAGGATTAATCCAACCAGACCAGCGACGCAATTCTAATAGTTTTTTAATTGATGCAGTAAATGTACCTGCTAAAATTAATGGGGCTACATATCCGGCTGTGTAAGAAAGTAATAAAACAGCACCTAAAATTAAATCTTGGGTATTAGCAACCCAGCCTAATAAACTAGCTAAAACAGGTGTGCTACAAGGTGAAGCGACTAACCCAAATGTTAAACCAATGGAGTAGGAACGGACTCCGGGTGGTAAATCTTGGGAAATCCAATTTGTTTCCTTCAAAGATGGAAATTGTAGAGGTAGGGCTTCTAATAAATTCAGCCCCATAATAATAGCAATAATGCTGACAATAATTGGTAAACCAATTCCCACTTGACCGTAGACTTTTCCAACTAAACCTGCTATGATTCCCATCCCTGCTAATGTGGTTGCTAATCCCAAAGCAAACCAAGTAGATTGTACGGCGGCTTGTAAACGGTTTTTGGCTTCATAACCACCGATATAGCCGATGGTAATCGGTAACATGGATAGCATACAAGGTGTAAGGCTGGTAAGCAAGCCAGCAGCAAAGATGATGCCAATACTTACGACGCTGAGGTGGGTGAGTTGGTTAGCAACAAGGGTGTTGGCAAATTGTTCAAGTTCGTAAATTCGAGTTTGCAGAGTTTCTACCATGGTTATGTGTGTGGGAATGCTTGCTCTGCTTGCATTTTAGCTTATTTTGGGTTGTGAGGTGGGATAAGTGGTTCTCAAAAAACCTTGTTAAATAAAGGTTTAGGAGTTACGCATTGCCGAAAATGACGAAAAAGGGCTAGTACCGCCGTGAAGTCAAAAGTCAAAACGAATACAGCGTAAGTTTTTCAGAGATTTAGAATAGTTGGTTTATTTACGCTGTTCTGTACTAGTAGTCTGTCAAGAACTAATTGACGAATAAAAAAATCTTCCTTCTTCCTTCGCGCTCTTTGCGTCCTTCGCGGTTCGTTTCTTCTTTATCCGTCAAAATATCTTTGACAGACTACTAGTAAAGCAGGCATTTCACCTGCTTTTGTTTAATGACATAAATTATATAGAATCAGAATTCATCGCTATAGGTTGAAGACATTTTTTAACTTCAGGGCTAAGGGAACAAATAGCGTCTGTAGTTGTTTCAAAACAGTTTGATAAACCTATTTTTGCTAATAATCCTGACCGTTGTAATAGCTGTTGGACTTGGGGTTGTAAACCGGTGAGAATCAAACGGCAATTGTGGCGTTTTAAGTCTTGGTAAATATCTTCTAGGGCTACTAATCCAGTGGTGTCCATATTTGGCACAAACCGTAACCGTAGAATCAAATATTTTACTTCTGGTTGTTCCCGGAGGAAAGTAACAAATCTTTCCGCAGCACCAAAAAATACAGGGCCATCTACGCGATAAACGGCGATTTCTTTACCTAATTCGAGGGGAATACCGGGGGGGAAAACTTCGGTTTCGGGAATTTTGGCTAGGCTTAAATCACTCATGCGTTTGATGAACAAAGCACCAGCGGCAATTAAACCGATTTCTACTGCGAGAACTAGGTCAAACAAGATTGTTACCAACCAGGTGAGAATCATGATAGCAAAGTCAGAGTAGGTGGCACGAAATAGTAAGCTGATGGCTTCCCACTCTATCATTCGCAAGCTAACTACCATGAGAATGCCCGCTAGTGCAGCTAGGGGAATCTGTGCAGCTAGGGGTGCTAAAGTTAAGATGATGATGGCTAAGGCCACGCCATGAATTACCCCAGAGAGTCGGGTTTTGCCACCAGAACGGACATTGACAGCTGTTCTAGCGATCGCACCTGTAGCGGGAATACCACCAAAGAATGGGACAATGATGTTGGCCAAGCCTTGACCAATTAATTCGCGATCGCTATTATGTTTCTCACTCACGGTCATGCCATCAGCCACCACAGCCGACAACAATGATTCAATACTCCCTAAAGCCGCTAAAGCTAAAGCGGGATTAATGAGTTCACGAATCAGACTCAAATCATTCCAGTGGGGAATAGTTTGTAACATTGGCAAAGACTGGGGAATAGCCCCAATTTTCGGCACATCCAGATGAAAATAACTGGCGATACCAGTTGCCAACACTAACCCCACCAAAGAGCCTGGTATTGTATTATTAATTTTAGGCCAGAGTACATTTCCTGCGATCGCTACCACTACTAACCCCACCGCAGCCCAATTTACCGCTTCTATATGACTCGCAGTTTGCCAAATTCCTGGCAAAAAATGGTCACTGCGGGGTAGTTTTAAACCAAAGAAATTATTTAGCTGACCACAAAAAATAATGACCGCGATACCATTAGTGAACCCTGCTGTCACCGGATAGGGTATAAATTTCACTAGCTGTCCGAGTTTAGTCACCCCTAAAGCAACCTGAATAACTCCAGCCATTACCCCAGCAATCCAAACCTTCTCAATACCGTACTTGGCGACAATTCCCACCAAGATGACGGCCATTGCACCCGTAGGGCCTGTAATTTGTACTGGTGATCCCCCAAAGATTGCCGCTATAATACCCGCAACAATAGCAGTATATACACCCGCCTTTGGTTCCACACCGCTTGCTACTGCAAAGGCTAATGCCAAAGGCAAAGCTACCACAGCCGCTGTCAGTCCTCCTGTTAAATCACCACGCAGGTTACTAAACAAACGACTAATCTGGAAAATATGCGGTTCTTGAATGGTTTTAGATTGTGTCATATTGTTCAATTAAACTCTTGTACACAATTTGTAAATTGATGCAGAGATAGTAGATTGATTTTTTAAATATAGGAAAAAATATCAAGTTCAAAAAATTTCATCTACTTTTAAAGTCCCGCAGATAGCTTAACATCTATAAATAGGAAAGCAAAATTATTCTGCACATCTCATTTGCCTCTGTGTCTTATCCAATCAAGTATACAGCATTAAAAATACGACATTAATTTTACACAGATACTTAAGATTCACCAGTAAACTAACATTAGTAAATTCTCAGTATAGTTATACTTTCTTCGTGGGGATTTATTCATGAAATTGATAACATAGCAAAATTATTCCACCGCTGAATACTTTCTCTCCTTGACCACCTATGTTATTTAACTGATTGATAGATCGGTGATTTTTTTGAAAATTGCTGGCACAATTGCAACTTATAAATTGTTATGTTATGCCTACATCACTGTTCTATATTAGATAATTAAGGAATTTTATGAGCAGTAAATTGCCTAATATTGATCGTATCCGAGAACATCAAGCAAATGAGCGAACTTTTTTAGCTTGGTTACGTACTTCTATTGCCTTAATTGGCTTTGGTTTTGCAATTTCTAGATTTGGTATATTTTTACGTCAAATTAACATAGCTTTTACACAACAAGAACCTAGTGTAAACCCATTAATCAACTCTGAAAACTTAGGCATTTTTTTAGTAGTATTTGGTATTCTTACTATTGCTTTAGCAGCATGGAGATACAATCAAGTTTTTTGGCAAATTGAAAAAGGTGATTATAGACCTAAACGTTTACCAGTTTTGATTATGACAGGAGTAGTTATGATTTTTGGCTTACTCAGTCTGCCTTTACTTTTAATACGAAATCAAATACCCCAGCGTCCGTCTACTGCACCTAAACAAAATCAATCTTTTCATATTCGTTAATTTCAAGACTTACACAACTGGCACATTATGACGGTGCGTCAGATTTTAGAAATCTGTTTATTTGTAGGATTTAATGACTCCTACGTCGTCACGCAAGCTATCAAGTCTGACGCACCCTACAATTTAAAATTTACTGCTATATTATTTATTGAATTATTTACGCTATATCTTCCCAAGTAATTGTCATCATCATTTCTTTGTTGACTTCATTTATTTTCACCAATCTGTTAGCTTGTCTTTCAATTGTTTTCTCAAAAATATTTCTGACAAGTCTACCATTACCAAAATTCTTATTTTTTTCATTATACAACTTGGTGAAATGTTGCAGTAGTTTTTCTTTACCTCTTGGGGTTATTCTATAATGCTGTTGCTTACATATTCCCTCGAAAATATTTAATAGTTCTTTCGGTTTATAGTCTTCAAAGTAAAAATATCTATTAAATCTAGACTGTAAACCAGGATTAGCATCAATAAAATGCGACATTTCATCACTATAACCAGCAACAATTACAACTAATCTATCTCGATAGTCTTCCATTCTTTTTAATAGAGTATCTACCGCTTCTTGTCCAAAATCCTTTCCTGAACCTGCTGGTGCTAGTGCGTAAGCTTCATCAATAAATAAAACTCCATCTAATGCTGATTTCACAACTTCATCTACTTTTAAAGCTGTTTGTCCAACATATCCCGCAACCAAACCTGATCTATCAGTTTCCACAAGATGTCCTTGGGAAAGTATTCCTAATTCTTTGTATATTTCACCCATTAAACGTGCAACTGTCGTTTTACCAGTTCCAGGAGGTCCACAAAATACTGAATGTAGAGAAATAGAAATATTAGGTAAACCTTGTTCTTGCCGCATTTTCTGAACTTTGAGAAAATTGATAAAAGTGTTGATGTCATTTTTGACATTTTCCATTCCCACAAGATGATTTAGCTTATTGATAACATGATCTAGTCCTTCAGATTTAGAATTATGATTACCTGTACTATTCACCTTCTTACTTTCAGGGATATTTAACTCTCTCTTCATGCGTTGTAGTTCAGCTTCAATATCATGATCTCGGTAAGTCATAATTTATATTATTTGAGTGTAAATGCAGAAAAAGCTAACTTAATCATACCTCAAACACTTAAAATATTCCCAACTACCCTCTCAAATAACCTCAGCGAATCTCTGCGTTAAAAAACCTCCCGCACCTCCACCCCATGATAATCATCAAACCTTTATAAATCAAAGATGATAAATATTGAGTACAACATTAATATTGATATAGATAGGATATTTAGCACCTGCTAAAATGTAAAAGATTGGCTACAAGTCAAAATAATTAGTAGTTTATAATTCACAATTCATAAAAATGTAGAAAATATCACAAATTAACTTCCTGACTTTAGCTATTTCTAATGCTTATATTTTTGGTTTCTCTGCATACAGTTTAAACAACCAGAGAAGAGACAGGAAGAAAAATCATGAACAAATCTTTTGCCACAATTGATGGTAATGAAGCCGTTGCGCGTGTAGCTTACAAATTAAACGAAGTAATTGCTATTTATCCTATTACCCCATCTTCGGCAATGGGTGAATGGGCTGATGCTTGGATGTCAGAAAATAAACCGAATCTTTGGGGTACTGTTCCTAGTGTTACCCAAATGCAAAGTGAAGGAGGGGCTGTTGCTGCGGTACATGGTGCATTACAAACAGGTTCACTAAGTACAACTTTCACCGCTTCTCAAGGGTTGTTATTAATGATTCCTAATTTATACAAAATTGCCGGAGAATTAACAAGTGCAGTAGTTCATGTTGCAGCCCGCGCTTTATCTACACACGCTTTATCTATTTTCGGTGATCATAGCGATGTCATGGCTGCAAGGGCGACTGGTTTCGCTTTTTTGTGTTCAGCTTCTGTACAGGAAAGTCATGATTTTGCATTGATTTCTCATGCGGCAACTTTAGAAGCGCGTGTGCCATTTATGCACTTTTTTGATGGTTTTAGAACATCCCATGAAGTACAGAAAGTTGAATTATTATCAGATGAAGATTTACAATTTTTCATTCCCCAATCTTTAATATCTGCACACCGTCAACGCTGTTTAACACCAGATAAACCAGTATTACGAGGAACAGCCCAAAATCCCGATGTTTACTTTCAATCTCGTGAAGGTGCAAATCCTTATTACAATGCTTGTGCTGAAATTGTCCAAAATATCATGGATAAATTCGGAGAACGCACAGGTAGATATTACAAACTCTATGAATATCATGGCGCACCAGATGCAGAAAGAGTAATTGTAATTATGGGTTCTGGTTGTGAAACTGTACATGAAACGGTAGATTACTTAAATAATCAAGGAGAAAAAGTTGGAGTTTTAAAAGTAAGACTTTATCGCCCTTTTGATGTAGCCAGATTTGTAGAGGCTTTACCTAATAGTGTCCAATCAATTGCCGTTCTTGATAGAACTAAAGAAGCAGGAAGTGCTGGAGAACCATTATATTTAGATGTGGTGACAGCTATTTATGAAGGCTGGAAAAAAACCACATTCCCGAAAATAGTTGGTGGTAGATATGGACTTTCTTCTAAAGAATTTACTCCGGCAATGGTGCAGGGTATTTTTGATAATCTGACTCAAATTAAACCCAAGAATCATTTTACCATTGGCATTAATGATGATGTAACTTTCACCTCTTTGAATTTTGATGCTAATTTCTCTACAGAACCAGATAATGTGGTTCGTGCAATGTTCTACGGTTTGGGTTCAGATGGTACAGTTGGTGCAAATAAAAATTCTATCAAAATTATCGGTGAAGGAACAGACAATAACGCCCAAGGTTACTTTGTTTATGATTCCAAAAAATCTGGTTCAATGACAGTTTCTCACCTGCGGTTTGGTTCTGGAAAAATTCGGTCAACTTACCTAATAGACAAAGCTAATTTTATTGGTTGTCATCATTGGGGCTTTATTGAAAGCATTGATATTTTAAAGGCTGCTGCACCAGAGGCAACTGTGTTGTTAAATAGTCCTTATGATGCTGATCATGTTTGGGAAAACTTGCCCTCAAGAGTTCAACAGCAAATTCTTGATAAAAAGCTGAAATTGTATGCTATTAACGCTAGTCAAGTCGCCAAAAATAGCGGCATGGGTAGAAGAATTAACACTATCATGCAGGTGTGTTTCTTTGCTTTAGCGGGAGTTTTACCAGAAAAAGAAGCAATTGCTAAAATCAAACAAGCCATAGAAAAAACCTACGGTAAAAAAGGTGTAGAAGTTGTCAATATGAATCTACAAGCCGTAGACAACACCTTAGAAAATTTGCATGAAGTAGGTAATAGGTCATTAGTAATAGGTAATGAAGGAGAAAATAAATTATCAATTCCCAAACCCGAATTTGTGCAGGATGTTCTTGGTAAAATCATGGTATGGGAAGGTGATGATTTGCCTGTCAGTGCTTTACCTGTTGACGGAACTTTCCCTAGTGGAACTGCAAAATGGGAAAAACGCAATGTTGCGGAAGAAATTCCCGTTTGGGATGAAGATGTCTGCGTTCAATGTGGTAAATGTGTGATGGTATGTCCTCACGCTGCTATTCGTGCGAAAGCTTATGAACCTGGAGAGTTAGTCAACGCACCTATCACTTTCAAATCAACTAACGCCAAAGATAAGGATTTTGCTAACCAAAAATTTACCATTCAGATAGCCCCAGAAGACTGTACAGGCTGCGAAATTTGCGTGAGTATCTGTCCTGCCAAAAATAAAGCAGAACCCACCCGCAAGGCGATTAATATGAGTCCGCAGTTACCATTGCGGGAACAGGAACGGGAAAATTGGGATTTCTTTTTGAGTTTACCAAATCCCGATCGCACAAAATTGAAGTTAAACCAAATTCGTCAGCAGCAATTACAAGAACCATTGTTTGAGTTTTCCGGTGCTTGTGCTGGGTGCGGAGAAACGCCCTACCTTAAATTATTAACACAATTATTTGGCGATCGCTCACTCATTGCCAACGCCACCGGTTGTTCTTCCATTTACGGTGGAAACCTCCCCACAACTCCCTGGAGTCAAAACGCAGACGGAAGGGGTCCAGCATGGTCCAATAGTTTATTTGAAGATAACGCCGAATTTGGTTTTGGTTATCGTCTCTCCCTCGATAAACAAGCACAATTTGCAGTGGAATTAGTGCAACAACTCAGCAGTGAATTAGGGGATAATTTAGTTAATGACATTCTCAATGCTGAACAAAAAGACGAAGCTGATATTTGGGAACAACGAGAAAGAATTAAAATTCTCAAACAAAAAATAGAAGAAATTACGAACGCAGATGCACACAGATACACGCAGATAGAATCAAAAAATATCCGCGTTAATCAGCGTTTATCTGCGTTTGAAAATCTCAAATCTCTCGCTGATTATTTAGTCAAGAAAAGCGTGTGGATAGTTGGTGGTGACGGTTGGGCTTATGACATTGACTTTGGTGGAATTGATCATGTTTTAGCCAGTGGTAAAAACGTCAATATCTTAGTCATGGATACAGAAGTTTATTCTAACACAGGCGGGCAATCTTCCAAAGCAACTCCTAAAGCCGCTGTTGCTAAATATGCGACTGGTGGAAAACCTGCACCAAAGAAAGATTTGGGTTTAATGGCCATGACTTATGGTAATGTTTATGTAGCGAGTGTGGCGTTAGGTGCGCGAGATGAACATACACTCAAAGCATTTTTAGAAGCGGAAGCTTTTGATGGTCCCTCGTTAATTATTGCCTACAGTCATTGTATTGCTCACGGTATTGATATGACCACCGGTTTACAACAGCAAAAGGCATTAGTAGAGGCAGGAAGATGGTTATTGTATCGCTATAATCCGGCATTACAAACACAGGGAAAAAATCCCCTACAATTGGATATGAAAGCGCCTTCTGAATCGGTGGAAAAATCAATGTATCAAGAGAACCGATTTAAGATGTTGACGAAGAGTAAACCAGAGGTTGCGAAGTTGTTGCTAGAACAAGCGCAAGCAGAAGTTAATGCAAGATGGGAAATGTATCAATATTTAGCGAATAGGTAATGGGTAATGGGTAATTGATAATGGGTAATTGGTTTTTACCTGTTACTTATTATCATTCTCCAACAATTGATAAAATACGATTATAATGAACCTCCCCATTGCGTTAATTCTTGAAAAACGGCTGATGATATGATAATTTCTCCATAAAGTTGTTCTAATAATTGGATTTTTCCTATAGCTGATAGATTAGTAATAGGTGAAGTATTGCTAACTATGATCATAAATTTTAGATAATTCCCAAGTTTTTTAAATCAACGTCTAAATCAGTTTCATCATAATGAATATTAATGTTTCTGATGGCTAATTCATTTTGAAATTGTAGTAAAGGCATTTTAGCAAGTTGGGATGCTTTACCGATACTAATCTTTTTTCTTTCAAATAATAAGATAATCAATTCTAAAACTAATTCTTTTTCTGATAATCCACTTGCTTGGACAATATCTTCGGAAATGACTAAGCTCATTGATATCCTCCCGTTCACACAGACTAGAAAAATTATAGCACACAGGTAGATATTTGATCCTTTCTGTTATAAATTTGAGAACGGACAACTTCAACTTCTTCGGCAATTTCATCTAATGACAATTCATCAGTTTGAAATATTTCTAATAACTCTGTTAATTTATTATTCAATGTTTCTTTTTCTAACTCTTTACTAAGTAATAATTTTTCGGAATTAGATTGTTTAACTAAGCTAAGAATTTGATCAAATGTCAAAGGAAGTTGATAGGTATTTTGTAACATAGTGTCAATTCTCCTGTTCTCATATATTATTCACCAGTTTTTATGATTATACTGGTGTTACCTTGTAAAAGGCGATCGCTCATCTTCGTTGGTTGTGAGGTATACATGATGCCTACGGAGAGCGATCGCACTCTTTACTGAAAAATCACTACAAATACTCAGCTTCAAAATGATTG
>NZ_JAYGGY010000023.1:0-36006 GCF_034931625.1 Anabaena cylindrica UHCC 0172
GGTTTACTAATTGCTGTTACTGTACCTCATAACAGCGGGAAGTGCTGTATCAAAATCGGATTTAAGGCAATAGGTAAATGATTGTTAGTTGTTAATGTTTGGATATCCCATATTTCTAAACATATTGCAATTACTATAACTGTTATAGATATTAATTTTATCACTGGTGACAGTTTTTCTTTGATAATTTTAAAATTCATGTTTTTAATCAATATTTTTTACAAATTTTTCCAGCTTCTCGAAGATGCTCTGATAACTTGCACTAGTTAACAATTTTTATAGCATAATATTTATACATTAGTACATGAAGCAATTTTGTTAAAACTCCTTGGCGAAATTAAAGCATTATTCTAGATTATACGTAATATGACAGACTCTGCTTCTAAGAACACTCCTGAGTTACTCTCTGTGGCTCAAACAGCCAAATTACTTAGCGTAACCCGTCAGCGAATACACGACTTAATTAAAAATGGTCAAATCATAGCTCATAAACTTGGGCGTTATTACTACATAGAATCCGCTGAAGTAGAGAGATATCAGAACCAGCCTACTGGAAAACCTTATCAACCTCGTAGTACAACTTCTCAACACAACTCTGTTGACAACTGACAATAAAAGCTGGTAGACTCAAACTATACTAATTTAGTAAAGATTAAATTAATGCTGCCTTTTCAACTTATTGCGACTGATGTTGCAACTCAACAAGGATTAAAACAGGTTTACAAGAGTGAGTATGGAATTCTCTATCAGGGAGATTGTTTGAAATTTTTGTCAGCATTACCTAATGAATCGGTAGATATTATTTTTGCTGATCCACCTTTTAATCTTGGTAAAGAATATGGTGAAGGTATCAACGATAAAATGGATACGAATCAATATTTAATATGGTCACAGCAGTGGCTTAGTGAGAGTATTCGAGTCCTTAAATCAGGTGGCAGTTTATTTGTGTTTAACTTGCCAAAATGGTGTATAGAATATGGTGCATATCTGAATCAGCAGGGAATGTGTTTTCGTCATTGGATTGCTTGTAGAATGCCGAAAGCTTTTCCCAGAGGTAAAAAAATGTCTCCTGCTCACTACGGGTTACTCTATTACACTAAAGGAGAACCATCAGTTTTTAATAAAGTTTACACACCAATTCAAGTTTGTCGCCATTGCAGTGGAGAAATTCGTGATTATGGTGGACATCGCAAAAAACTTAACCAGAAGGGTATTAACTTAATGGATGTTTGGGATGTGCCAGAAGACGTTTGGGAAGATGTCTCTGTAGCTAATTCTAATGAAGTTTTATGGACATTGGCAGAAGAAATGTGGATTGACATTCCACCTGTTCGGCATTGTCAACACAAAAAACGAGTTGCAAATGAACTTGCACCAATTATGCTAGAGCGAATTATTGCAATGGCATCTAATCCGGGAGAAATTGTGGTTGATCCGTTTGCAGGATCTGGTACGACATTTTATGCGGCAGAAAAGTTACAACGTTACTGGATTGGTTCAGAAATTGGGGATATAGATCCAGCAGTAGAAAGATTAACTGATTTGGCTAACGGAATCATGGAACAATGGGAATCGGCAAGAGGAAGTAAGAAATCAAAGCAACGCAAAACTACTGCACTGCAACTGCCAATTCCTTACTCTACATAATAATAGAAACTTTCAGATTAATGCACGTCCATCTGTTCCTTTAGTAAGTGTTGGTACGCTGCTATCTAGCTGATCATGTTCAATTACGAAGATGGCTAGAAAACCTTCTTGAATCTGAACGGATCGCCAAACATCAAAGTATGGTTCTAACTCTTCGTAGTTACCAATTCTATCTGTTAAGTAAGGATAAATTTTTCGGCTGGGAAGTACCAAAGCAGTACCTAAAAAGACACCGCGTAGTAATCCAAGAACCATCTTATTAACTGCACGATGGCTTGAGGAAATATTGCCTGTTTCCCACTCCAGAGCAAAAAGATAATTATCTATTACCTTTGTTGCATCCACCCTTCCTGGTGATTTGGTTGCATAGTTAATTGGAGTTTCCAGCCTCCATCTAAATCTATCTCTCAACGCAATCATACAAGCTTCTTTTATTGGCTTGACACCGTTACCATGTCTTTTGGGATTAATTGTAAAGTTGGGTGTACCCGGTGGATGAACAATAAGAGAGATAGCATCACGAATTTCAGTACGAATAATAGACCAATCGCTTGATTCTTCAAAGCTCCCAACACTGATTAAAGAAACTTCTTGAACAATTTTCATAGTATATGATTGATTAACTCTAGACATTACCACATACTAACTAAACCCACTACTGAGCATCAACTGAGCAGAAAACTGAGCATATCTCCCTAAAAAACCCACCTACGCTAGAGACATAGAAAAACAAGCGTCAGGTAAAAAATATGATTAGCACTTTAGAACAACAACCCAGCGGTTTATACATCTACACTCCTAACCAAAAACCTATAGCTTTTCCCCTCAAACACACCGAAGTCAAAGCTCAAGTTATCGGTAATATCTCACGGGTGGAAGTAACCCAAAGCTTTGAAAATCCCTTTACCACTACCTTAGAAGCTACCTATATCTTCCCCTTACCCGATGAAGCTGCTGTTGATGATATGCTGATTCGGATTGGCGACAAAATTATCAAGGGTAGTATTAAAAAACGCCAAGAAGCACAGCAAATTTACGAACAAGCTAAACAACAAGGACGTACAGCTGGACTCCTTGAACAAGAACGAGACAATATTTTCACCCAATCCCTCGCTAACATTCAACCCGGTGAACAAATTGATGTGATTATCCGCTACACCGAAAGTCTCAAATTTGAGGGTGGAAATTATGAATTTGTATTTCCGATGGTTGTTGGCCCTCGTTACATTCCAGGGATAAGTATTGAGGGAAATACCTCTGGTGGTGGTTCTGCACCTACACCCATGTCTCTCAATCAAGATACTGATTTAGTTCCAGATGCTTCTCGTTTGAATGCGCCTATTTTACCTGCTGGTACACGTTCCCGCCATGATATTAATGTCACTGTAGAAATTAATGCTGGGGTAGAAATACAGAATATTAGCTCACCTTCTCACTATATCCAAATTACCCGTGACGGATATTTGGCACACATAAAACTAGGAGGTGGAGACACCATACCCAACAAAGATTTTATTCTTCGCTACCAGGTAGCCGGAGAAAATACTCAAGCCAGCGTACTCACCCAAACGGATGAACGAGGAGGACATTTTGCAGTTTATCTAATTCCTGCCCTCCAGTATCAGCCAGATCAATTTGTCCCCAAAGATATGGTGTTTCTGATTGACAGATCCGGTTCTCAAAGTGGCGCACCGTTGATGCAATGTCAGGAATTAATGCGTCGGTTTATCGCTGGACTCAATCCTCATGACACCTTTAGCATTATTGATTTTTGCGATACCACACAGCAACTCTCACCGGTTCCCCTCCCCAATACTCCTGAAAATCGCTCACGAGCAATTAATTATATCAATCGCTTAAATGCTGGTGGGGGAACGCAGATGTTACGGGGTATTCAGAATGTATTAAATTTCCCAGTCACAGATTCGGGACGTTTACGAAATATTGTCCTACTCACTGATGGCTATATCGGTAATGAAAACCAAATTCTTGCCGAAGTGCAAAGCCGTCTCCAACCAGGAACTAGACTGCATAGCTTTGGTGCTGGTAGTTCTGTGAATCGGTTTTTGCTAAATCGGGTTGCGGAAATAGGTAGGGGTATTGCTCGCATTATCCGCCATGATGAGCCTGTGAATGAGGTGGTAGAAAAATTCTTCCATCAAATCAATCATCCCGTTTTTGCTAATATTCAATTGCATTGGGAAGGTGATGGTGAATTTCCGATCATGTATCCTTCTACACCACCGGATTTATTTGCAGAACAGCCGCTAGTATTATTTGGACGTAAAGTTGATGGTCATGCTGGCAAACTGCACGTTACAGGTATGACTGGGGATGGTAGACGTTCTGAACACGTCTTTAATATCAATTTTCAGGTAATGGATAATCCTGCCATTGCCCAACTTTGGGGACGTTCTCGCATTAAGGATTTGATGAATCAGATGGTGAGTGGTGATACAAAGGTAGGTGTGGAAGCGGTGACAAATACGGCATTAACCTATCAATTGCTGTCTCAATATACTGCCTTTGTTGCTGTCAGTGATGAGGTCAGAGTTAATCCTGTCCAAGATTCTTTATCTCTGCAAGTACCTGTAGAAATGCCAGAAGGTGTTAGCCATCAAGGTATATTTGGTAATGCTGTTGCCAAAAAAGTTGCTCAACAAGTAGTTCAATCTGATGCACCTGAGTTGAGAAAGAGGTCTGTGAGGACAGAAAATGTAAAAATGAGTCCACAAATGCCTTCTATACCTGCACCTGAAAGGGAATCTGCTCCACCTTTACCTCCTTCTACACCTGTTCCGGGTAGAGCTAGGTATGAATCTGTAGATTTTTTAGAAGAGTCTATTGATGAAGAGTTTACTAATCTTGAGGGCTTTTTATCTAGTGACGACGAATCCTATGATTTGGGTTTGATCGATCGCTCAATGATGTCTGCTTTACCTGCTGCTGCTTCTATAGATACAGAATTAGAAACCTATTATTGGGAAGGAAATGCTGCTGTCCCTCCTCTGCAAATCAAGGTGACGGGATTAGATCAACAGATGGTTTCTCTGCTTTTTCAACACTTGCAATCAATTCAATTACCTACAGGCTTAAAAGGTGAGTTAGTGTTTGAGTTTGAAATAAATCAAGGCAGAATCAGACAGTTAGTGCTGGATGAGCAAGGTTCTTCGGTAAAAGATCAGGCGGTGATTGAATTAATGAAGCGATCGCTCCTCACTTGGCGACCTTCCCAAATTATCACCTCTTCCGTCATTTTAACAATCCTTATTCAATCCTAATCTGAACTTGAGCGCAATTAAACCGGGAACTATCCCGGTTTTTTAACAACCCCCAAAGTTGACAATCCTTCACACCATTGCCAAATGTGTTGGTTCATCTACTTCTGGTTCATAACCAACAGCGAGTTTTTCCATTGCTTTGTCAATTAAATCCAAACCTTGTTGCACAGTTTCTACTAAACTTAACTGTCCACGCAATTCCGCAGCACCCATAAAGCCTTTAGCATACCAAGTCATGTGTTTACGAGCTTGACGCACACCTCTATCACCCTTATATTCCCATAAGGCATATAAATGTTCTCTGGCACATTCCAAGCGTTGAATCGCATTTGGTGCTGGTAATAATTCCCCAGTTTTCAGGAAGTGATCAACTTCACCCACCAAAAACGGATAACCCAAAGTCCCACGAGAACACATTACCCCATCTGCACCAGTTTCTTCTAAACATTTCACTGCTGCTTCTACAGAAAAAATATCCCCATTCCCAATGACTGGAATTGATAATATTTCCTTCACCCGTGCAATCCATTCCCAACGGGCGTTACCATTGTAACCTTGAGCGCGGGTACGTCCATGCACTGTAATCATTTTTGCCCCGGCATCTTCCATGCGTTTGGCAAAATCAAGAATAGTAATTTCCTGATCATTCCAACCAATTCGGGTTTTTACTGTCACGGGAACCTCAACAGCTTTGACAACTTCTCGCACAATTGCCTCTGCTATTTCCGGTTGTCGCAATAAGGAAGAACCACCACCATTTTTGGTGATTTTATTAACTGGACAACCCATATTAATATCAACAGTATCCGCACCTTCAGCAACGGCTTTTATCGCAGCTTCGGCGAGGAAATCTGGACGACAATCAAATAATTGAATGCTAATTGGGCGTTCGTTAGGATCTACCTCCATGATTTTGGGTAATTCATTAACGTAGTGCAGTCCCGTTGCATTCACCATTTCGGTATACATCATTGATTCTGGTGCATAACGACGCACTAAGCGCCGAAATACCAAATCTGTCACTCCTGATAATGGGGACTGCAAAACACGGCTTTTAACCTCAAATGAGCCAATTTTCAGAGGTTGGGCAAGTCTAGCTTGGAGAATAGGGGACAGGGAAAGCATAGGATTTGTGAATTTAGCTTGGGGATACCATATCTTGATGATATTGATGTTCCATAAGGATTTTAGTACTTGCTGGTGTCAAATTCCAGCGATCGCGTGGTGATCCTGTTTGTATGTGTCTTTCCAGCAAACCCCTAGCCACCAGATTCTTTAGTACCACCATCATGTCAGGTTCTCTTGGTAAATCTAGGCGAGAAAGAGAATTCAAACGTGCCAGTTTTCTAAGTAAGGATGATTTAAAAAATCGTATTTTTGACTTTATTAACTATTTTAATCAAACAATGGCTAAACCTTTTAAGTGGACATACGCAGGTAAAGTTCTGGCTATTTAATGGTCATCTTATTTACGCCGCAGTGTACTAGTACGGATTTTCATGGCCAAGGTAGACTGTACCTATTGTCAAAATTTGAATTTGGAATTGCTGTTGTGATGTACTAACAAAGATATTTTGGTGCAACTCCATGTAAAATACAGATTCCGGTCTGTATTTCCTCTTGAGTTAGATAGTTGAAATCCCCTAGTTCTCGAAAAAGTAGGGGATATTGCTAAACTTGACTAACCGACATCATCATGGGCAAAACGGTTAAACAAGAAGTCTAACGCATAATTCCGCAATTGATAATATTGAGGATCTTCCATAATTCTTGCTCTATCTCTGGGACGAGAAAAAGGAATTTCCATTACTTCTCCAATTTTCGCATGAGGTCCATTGGTCATCATTACCAACTTATCTGCTAAAAACAATGCTTCATCAATATCATGGGTAATCATTAACACAGTACAACGGTTATCATTCCAAATTTTCAACAATTCTTCTTGTAATTCTTCCTTAGTAATTGCATCCAATGCCCCAAAAGGTTCATCTAAAATCAATACTTTGGGACGAATAGCTAAAGCACGGGCGATAGAAACCCGCTGTCTCATACCCCCAGACATTTGCATGGGTTTCTTTTCCATTGCGTCACCTAAACCCACCATTGCCAAATGATCTCGGACAATAGCTCGTTTTTCGGCTTCTGGCTTAGTTGGATAAACAGCATTTACAGCCAAATAGATATTTTCAAAAGCTGTCCGCCAAGGTAATAAAGCATAGTTTTGGAAAACCACCATTCTGTCTGGACCAGGTTTGGTAATTGCTTCCCCTTCTAATAACACTTGTCCAGTTGTAGGAAAGTTAAAACCAGAAACCATGTTTAACAAAGTTGATTTACCACAACCAGAGTGGCCGATAACGCAAAGAAATTCACCTTGTTCAACATTGAGGTTAACACCATCAAGGACGGTAAATGGTCCATTTTTGGTGGGATAAACTTTGCAAACGTCTTTAATTTCTAGGAAGGGTTGACGGCTGATTGTTCTGGTAGCGGTTGAGGTGGATTTCAAGTTACGATTTTGCATTTTTAATTTTGAGTTTTGAGTTTTTTAATATCTCGTTCCCAGTCTCAGGCTGGGAATGCCATCAAGAGGCTCTGCCTCTGTTATTATCCAAGGCAGATCCTTTCATAATTCATTCCCATACTCTGTATGGGAATAAGGATATTTAAAATCTTGAATTGATTAAGCTGCTGTTCTTCTGGGGGAATCTAGAATAACTTCAGCAATAGAAAAATCGCGTTTAATTTCTAAGTCATTCAGATAGCTAATGGGGTCATCGACATTGAAGGGTTTACCATCAAATAATTGAATGGGTTGACGGGTGTAACTAATATCCAAGCCTAGTTCTCTGGCTGCTGTACTAAAAACACGGACTTGACAAACTCTTTCGACAATCTCTACCCAATTTCTGGGGAAGGGAGTGTCACCCCAACGTGCTAATTGAGTCATAATCCAAATTTGTTCTGTCCGACTGGGGCGGTTAATGGCAGACTCGGAATAAAATTGGTGATGGGCATATTCCCGCATGGGATGATCTAAGTCACAAGTAGCATTATTGGGGTTTTCAAGTTGGATATATTCAATATCTGTGCTGACATAATCCCGGCTTGCTAAAATTTGGCGAATTTCTTGGGCGTTGGCAGGATCTGCACAATATTGGCAAGCTTCTAATAAGGCTTTTGTTAAAGCAATATGCGTATTAGGATAAGCTTCTGCCCAATCTTCTCGCACACCTAAAACTTTACCGGGGTGTCCTAACCAAACTTCTAAATCTGTGGCAATGGTAAAGCCGGAACCTTCTACCGCAGCCCGATAATTCCAAGGTTCACCTACAGAATAACCGTCAATAGTTGCACCTTTTAAATCTACTACCATCTGGGCAGGGGGAATATTTTTCATAACCACATCATTGTCGGGGTCAATTCCACCTGCTGCTAACCAATAACGTAGCAATAAGTTGTGCATGGATGCAGGATGAACTACGCCCATTCTGTGTTGTTGTTCGCGGGTTTTGAGAAGGTAATTTTTGAAGTCTGATAAGCTGTGTACACCTTGATCATAAAAGCGTTTTGCTAAGGTAATGGCGTTACCGTTGCGAGTCATCGTCAGGGCGGTGACAACAGGTAAGGGTTCGTTTTTATTCCCTCCTAAACTTAACCACATTGGCATTCCTGATGGCATTTGCGCGGCATCTAAATATGCACCTGTCATGCCATCTACAATTCCTCGCCAACTGCTTTCCCGGACTAAATTAACTTCATCCAGACCATGTTTGATGAAAAAGCCTTTTTCTTTGGCGATAGCGAGGGGGGCGCAAGCTGTGATGGGTAAGAAGCCAATTTCTAAATTAACTTTTTCTAAACCATGACGGACAATAGCAGCGGTTTTTCTCGCCCGAATTTTTTTGACTCGTTTTTGTTGGTTGAGGAAGTAAATAATTTCACTCCGCAAGGTGTAGTAACTAGGATGTTTTACTACTTCCATGCGTTTGCGAGGACGAGGAATATCTACTTCTAAAATGTCGCCAATTTTCGATTCTGGCCCGTTGGTTAACATGACGATTCTGTCAGATAACAATACGGCTTCGTCTACGTCGTGTGTCACCATTACAGCGGTGACTTTGTTTTCTTCGCAGATTTGCATTAATTGTTCTTGCAAGTTACCGCGAGTCAGTGCGTCTAAGGCACCGAAGGGTTCATCTAGTAGTAATAGTTTAGGACGAATTGCCAATGCGCGTGCGATCGCAACCCGTTGTTTTTGTCCACCCGATAACATTCCCGGTTGTTTGTCTGCATGGGGACGCAAACCTACCATATCTATATGGCGTTCGATGATTTCTTGACGTTCGGCTGCGGGCATTCCATTTAGTACGGAATCTACCGCTAAGGCAATATTTTCTCTGACTGTCCGCCAAGGTAAGAGAGAATAATTTTGGAAAACCACCATTCTATCTGGCCCAGGTTTTTTAATTCTTTGACCTTCTAAAGTCACTAAACCTTCTGTGGGTAAATCTAACCCGGCAATCATATTTAAAAGGGTGGATTTACCGCAACCGGAGTGACCAATTAAAGAAACAAATTCACCTTTTTTAATTTGGAGGTCAATCCCTTTGAGGGCGATATATTGACCGCCACCGCTTAATTCAAAGATTTTATCAATTTGATCAACAGCAACAAATACAGACATGACTTTTTTTAATTGGTGATTGGTAATGGGTAATTGCAATTTATTAATTGCAAATTACATGGCGGTATTACAAATTATTTATTTTTGTTCTGGCAAAATCTTGTTTTGTAACCAAGCCATACCTTTATCTAGTAATAAACCCACTACACCGATATAAACTAGCGCCAAGATAATCTCACTGATGTAATTATTTTGGTAGGCATCCCAGATAAAAAAGCCAATCCCAACAATACCGGACATGACTATTTCTGCTGCAATAATTGCTAACCAAGCTAAACCAATGGCAATTCTTAAACCTGTGAAAATGTAGGGTAAAGCAGCAGGAATAAGGATATTTATAAAATAATCCTTTTTGGAAAGTTGCAGAACTTTGGCAACATTAGTGTAGTCTTGGGGGATTTCTTTGACTCCCACAGCAGTATTAATGAGAATTGGCCAAATAGCAGTGATGAAAATTACGAATAATGCTGCTGGTTCGTTTTGTCGTAAAGCTGCTAAAGAAATGGGAACCCATGCTAGAGGCGGTACAGTTCTTAATAACTGAAATAAAGGATCTAAAGCTTTAGATAGTGTTTTATTAACGCCAATTGCCACTCCTAAGCCGATACCGATTACGGCAGCAAAAGAGTAACCAATTGCCACTCTTTGTAAACTAGCAAAAATCTGCCAAAATAATCCTTTGTCAATACCACCTTTGTCATAGAAAGGATACAAAATTAAGCTCCAAGTATCTTGAATTACCTTGATTGGTCCGGGTAAAGTTGCACCAGGAGTAAATGCAAATAGTTGCCAAAGTCCGAGAAATATACCTAAAGCAATGGCTGGTGGCACAATTTCAGGAATTTGCTTTTGTATCCAGGAGATAAAGCTATTATCAAACTTAGGACTAGTAGAGCGTTTTTGAGCTAATGTCATGGGATGTTTTCTCTTCAAATTTCCTAACGACTAATGATTAATGACTAAATGCTGACTTTTTTGATTGCTAAACTCTTGAGGTATGCTTCTGGATCTTCAGGATCAAATTTTATGCCATCAAAAAATGTTTCTACACCACGAGAGGTACTAGTTGGAATATCAGCAGTAAAACCTACTTCTTGGGCTGCTTCTTTCCAAATATCTTCACGGTTGACTTTATCAATTAAAGCTTTGGCTTTTGCCCCTTTATTAGCAATATAATCTGGTGGTAAAAAGCCCCATCTGACACTTTCAGTGATAAACCATAAATCATGACTCTTGTAGGGATAAGAAACATTACCTTTTTCATCTTTCCAATACAAAGCTGCCATTGATCTATCATCAATTTTTCGTCCATCTCCCATGTCATATTTACCCATAAATGGGTCGATTAAAACATCGACTGGCACATTAAAATATGCTCGCTGTGACAAAATTTCTGACATTTCTTTGCGGTTTTCAAAATTGTCACACCATTGCTGGGCTTCCATAATGCCTTTTAGCAAAGCTTTTGTAGCTTTAGGATTCTGATCAACCCAATCTGCACGCATTGCTAAATATTCTTCGGGGTGATTTTTCCAAATTTCCGCAGTTAGTGCGGACATGAAACCAACTTTGTCTTTCACAATGCGGAATGGCCAAGGATCTCCTGTACTGAAAGCATCCATTGTTCCTGTTTTCATATTGGCTACAGTTTGTGCTGATGGAACTGTCAGTAATTTCACATCTGTATCTGGGTTAATACCGCCTGCTGCTAACCAATAACGAATCCAAAAATCTTGATTTACTGCGGGAAATGTTTGGGCTGCGGTAAAAGGTGTGGGTGAAGATTTCATCTGAGCAAATAGAGATTTAGCTCCTGCAAGTTTTAAACTTACACCTTTCCCTAAATGTTTATTAGCAACGGCAATACCATTACCATGTGTAATTAATTGGCATAATATATACATGGGGATTGGTTTATTACCTTTGGTGATTTTACCTTCGGTAATTAAATGTGGCATGGGCATTTGCCATTGGCCACCATCAATACCACCACCAGCAGAACCAATTTCTACGTTATCTCTGGCTGAACCCCAAGAAGCTTGTTTAGAAAGGTCTACATTGGTCATGCCATATTTAGCAAAGAAGCCTTTTTCTTTGGCAATAATTAATGGTGCAGCTTCAACAATGGGTACATATCCGATTTTGACTTCTGTAGTTTCTGGTTGTTGTCCAGCACTAATATTAGCTACTGATTGAGAGGGATTTTGGGTAGATGTACTACCAGTGTTACCCTCTTCTGGCGGGTTTCCTAGACATCCTTTAAGTAATACTGCACTGGCGGAAACTCCTGTGGTAATGATAAATTTACGGCGAGAAACTCGATTTAAAAAATCTGACATAAATACAACTCCTGAATTTGCAAATTTATTTTTTAATCATATTTTTTAGGCATGAAAATGAAGGCAAGATGAAATTGATTGCTCAGACTTCTTGCTAATGCACTAAAATATATGTAGTTGTGAAAAGTCTACATTTTTTGATAAAAAATGCGCGACTAAGCTATTAAATCAAAGTTTAATTACTTTGGGTCACTTGGTGAAATGGAAAACATCTCTGACCTAGTGAAACTTAGTTTACAGGTTTTTGTAGAAAATTGATCAACTTGGCAAACCAATTATTAAATAAATATTAGATTGAATATATAAGTAAAAATTTATAGTTGGGACTTAACTTTTAGTAAAGTTTATAATATATATTATGAAACTAATGATGATCATTATCTCTAGTCTATGAAGTAAGTAGTTCTGGGTTTAATTAATCACGTAAAAAAGTCCAAGGATGGATAATTAATGATGGCAACTATAGATGCAAATCTGCATCCATAGTTGAATCCTATGATGACGATTTTTTTTTGAATTAGGATTGAGTATATTTTTCTAAACCAGGACTTACGCAACTGGCATATAGCAGTTCTCGTTTGAGTGAGATACAAGACTATTCTTTTTCCTTCTTCCTCCTGACTCCTGACTCCTGACTCCTGACTCCTAACCCTAACCAAAAGACTTTTATGGCTTTTTATTGATTTCGGGATTATGGAAACAGATGCTTCAGGTATGTCTTTTAGGTTGGGTGAAGGCAATGCAGCACCCAACAAAGGTTTTAAGCTATTTTAAGCTAAAGATTCCTGTAGTTCGACAATACCTTTAGAACCATCAATTTTGACTTGTTGACCATCTTGGAGTAGATAGGTTGCACCCCGGACATCCATGACTGCGGGTATACCGTATTCACGGGCGACGATCGCACCATGAGAAAGTTTACCACCTGCTTCAGCAATGACTCCTCCAGCCCTGACTAAGAAAGGGGCCCAGCCAGAATCTGTGTAAGGGACAACAAGAATTGTGCTTTTGTTAATTTCACCGACTTCTTGGAGATTTCGCAATACCATGACTCGTCCTTCGGCTTGCCCTTGACTGGCGGGAATGCCCAGTAAGATATTGTCGGAGGTGTCAATGGGGGAGGCAATAGGATGGGGGGGATTATAGCCATAAACGAGGGGAGGGATTTCGGTAATTTGGCTATCTTGGAGAAATTGCGATCGCCTATTTTCTAGCAACTGTACAAGTTGATTTCTCAGTTCTACATCTGCATTGGCTTCTAAACGCCGGATTTCACCCAATTTCAAAAAGAAGATATCCCCTGTTTGCGTCAATAAACCAGTCTCTAACCAAATTTTTTCTAACGCCAAAAAAGTCCAGCGCAGTTCGGCTAACAAGCGAGAATAAACCTCTGTAACTCGTCCTTTGAGATCCACACGTCTTTGGACAAAGCTTTCTTGGCGTTTTTGCGATTCATTTTGATTTGTTAATTCACTTTGCAGCAACTGTACAAATATTTTTCTGACTAACTGGGGTTGTTCTCGCCAGGTGGAAACGGAAATATCAGTCCCGACTTCACTTAAATAGCCGTAATCTTCTAAGATTTCTTCAAAGTCGTATAATATCTTTTCTCCTCCTGGGGTTTGCGCCAACAGTTCAAAAACGCTCTCCGGCTCAAACTCCGGTAAGATTTCCCTGGCATCTGCGGCTAAAATGTGGAGCGATCGCAATGATGCCACTTCTGGAGTGATACTATGGTCGATTTGCTCGTCCTTAACCCCTGAAATTGCTTGACGAATGGCAGCACTCAAAGGGGATAAAATGCTGTAGTAAGTACCTTGGTTGAGCAAATCCAGAATTAAGTCAACTCTACTGATTAACTGGTGCGGTGGTAACTTATCAATCAATTCATTCGCTAATCTTGTCAACCCAGGAATGAACCGCCGTCGATAATCTTGTTTAAATTCCTTTTCTAAACTGATTTCCCGTTGAAATAACTTAGTTAGTCCCGGTAGGTTTTCCCAGGTGGAAGCTAGAGGCGGTTTACTCATTTTTGCGCCTCTAGTTAAAAAATCCAGACTTTCTGGCGGTAAACCCATTTCTAGAAAAACTTCTCCTAGGAAGGAAGCATTGAAATAGGCTCTAGAGTAATGCAGTGTCGCCATTGTACTAAAATCTAATTCTTTGGTGCGATCGCCTAAGACTATGGTGAAAATTTCTCCCCACATCCCGCAGGTTAAAGGTAAATTAATCGACCAAGTTAGGGGGTGAATGACTCCAGGAATGACTTCGGCGGCAATTTTTCTCGTCCAGATGGGTAGTAAGGTGGTGATTGGTCGCGCTTGCAATACCCACAGGGTTTGTCCGTCGTAACTCCACTCTACATCTTGGGGAATGCCATGATAACGATTTTCTAGTCGGCGGGCTAAATATGCTACTTGCTTGATTAATGGTTGGGGAATTTTGCCTGTTCCCTCAAATTGCAGACAAGATAATTTTTCTTCACCCACTACCAAAACTCGATATTGTTCTGGGGTGACTTTACCCGAAACCACCTGTTCTGGACTACCAGATAAAGCCTCAATAATTACCGCATCACCTTGTTGACCGATGGGATCACGACTGAAAGCGACACCAGAAAACACACTTTGGACTTGTGGTTGAATGAGGATGGCCATGGCCGCATCTTTAGCATGGCGATCGCGTCGATACTGCACAGCGGATGGATGATTGTATGAAGCTTCGACTTGTGCGATCGCTTCCTCTAACTCTTGTTGAGTAGTCACATTCAAAACAGTTGTATACTGTCCAGCCGCAGAAGCTTGTTCCGAATCTTCCCCAATCGCCGAAGAACGTACTACTAATGGTGATAGCGCCGATGGTTGGAGAAAATCAATCAACAACATGGGATCATCAAAGGGAGCTAGTATCCATCCCTTGGGTACTGCATAACCCCAACGTTTAATCTGAGCTAATGTAGCTGCCTTGCTGCCAAATACCTCTGGATTTAATTCATCATCCAAAGTGACAATCGTTTGCTCACCACTGCTGACATATTCCATCATCGGTTGCGATTGCGCCGCTGTCTCTGCCTCTGGCAGGTTCATATCATCGGGAATTTGTGTATAAATCCAACCGAGTAATCCCGCTAATGTAAACGCTGCTACTATTCTGGCGAAATCATTAAAATACAAAATAGCCACAAATACGGGAAATAAAATCAAAACCCCAAATTTGACTATTTGCCGAGAATTAAAAATGATAAAGCTAATAGCTGCAAATAAACTGACAAATCCGAAAACGAGAGGATCATGGATCAAAAATCCCCAGAAGACATTTGTTGTCCCTGCACCTCTACCCAGGGCATATCTACCTGTAACTAAGGCAATCAGCGCAATTAACTCCCAAAACGAACTAGAGGGAAAGAATGCACGCGCAATCAATACTGCACCAATTCCTTTCAAAGCCTCTGACAACACTGCCAGAATACCCACCAATTTGCCACCATGATAGAAAGCGGCTGAGACGCTAATATTTCCTGTACCAATTTGTGCTAATCGCTTACCCTTGAGAGCATAGGTAATCCAAGCGATTAAAGGCACTGCCCCTATGAGTGGGCAAGCAATTAAAATAACTAATAAACCCCAAAGCTGAAACATTTATGGTTGATTTTGAATGTTTGATTAAAACCGAATCTTCTTGGATATTATTTGGTAATTGTAAGTTTTGATTATAATGATTTTGGCGTTCTTTGAGCGCTGGTAAGTGACAGATTAATTAATAGTTATTTACACTACAATCATAGTAATGATACCCGTACTTAAGTATAATAAATAAATTTCAATACCTTTTTTTCTTGAGTCTGGGTTTTGGATACAGTAATTCTCAGGATTTACGCAAAATCATAAAGAAACGTATCCCTTCGAGACATTTCATGAACGCATAGCGTGCCGTAGGGCATACCGCAGAGGAATAAGGGTTTGAGAGAGTTTTGCGTTAGGTGGTTGAATATTTTTTTATTTGCAAATCCCTTGGTTGGTTGACACCAGGCAACAAGGATTTTCATTGTTGCCAGTGTCCTTCCAGTTTACGAATGATTCTAATTTAGTGCATAAGCAGATTGTAAAGCCCATAGGATGAGTACTGCTATTGACCCCAAAAGTAACACAGTAGAGATAGTGACTACTTTCGGTGAATCTGCACCTTCAAATTTCATAATTCCACGATTTAAGTCAGACATAGCTTTGTAAGCCTCCTTTGTTACAGTGCTAATCTTTCCGTTTTGATTGTAGTCTTTCTGTTTGCCGATGATATTAAATTCACATTATTATTTTCTTTAATCTTTGCAGCTTTCTCTGAAGTGGTTAGGCAATAGGAGAGATGAGGACTCTGAAAAGGAGAGGGAAAAATTTCTGCTCTGTACCCTGCCCCCCTGCTTCTTCTGCCAATTAACAGTTAAAATAGTGTAATTTAATACTGTAACAGTTTAAAAAATTAGATGTGGTTGCAGGTGAAAGAGGTGCTAATTGTTATTTTGGCAGTGCTGGTGGGATTAGGTGTGGTGATAGAGTTAGGATTGCGATCGCTCTTTGGATTTGGTAATCCCCTAATTTACATTCAGGATCAACAAATTGGTTATTTATTAGCGCCTAATCAACGTACCAGGCGCTTTGGAAATCGCATTGAAATTAATGAATATTCTATGCGGAGCGACCCCATCAAAGCCACAACAGATGGAACTCTAAGAATTTTGCTTTTAGGCGATTCTATTGCTAATGGTGGTTGGTGGACAGATCAGCACAATACTATTTCCAGTTTGCTGATGACTTCCTTGACATCTACGAGTCATGATCAGCAAGTAGAAGTATTCAATGCTTCAGCTAACTCCTGGGGTCCTAGAAACGAATTAGCTTATTTGCAACGTTTTGGCAATTTTGGAGCTAAGGTGGTGATATTATTAATTAACACTGACGACTTATTTGCTACTGCGCCTACGTCTTTACCAGTGGGACGCGATCGCAACTACCCAGATCGTAAACCACCTTCAGCAATCGCAGAAGTGTTGCAGCGTTACCTATTAAAGCAAAAGCCGATTCCTGAACTCCTAGCAATTCATAACGAAGCAGGAGACCTCGTGGGAATTAATTTAGAAGCAATTGGCAAAATTCACAATTTCACTCAAGCAAACAACAGTCAATTACTCCTAGTTATGACTCCCTTACTGAGGGAAATTGGCGAACCAGGACCCCGTGATTATGAAATTAAAGCACGTCAGCGCCTCAGTGATTTCGCTAAAGCACAGCAAATTACTTATATAGATTTTTTACTAAAATTTAACTCAACTGCTAACCCACAAACCTTATATCAAGATCACATCCACATGAATCTTAAAGGGAATAGACTGGTGAGTGAAGTTATAGAAACATCACTTTTGTCTATGTTAGAGACAGTTAATACACAAAATGACTTTTAAGTCAATAGTTTATTAGCAGTGTTCAGAACCTCATCAAAAATTAATATGAATCAGTCGCAGAAACTCAAGCCACCACCAACTCCCGTCAAAACATCTCTTTTGGCTAATAAAACACTGGTAATGAATGTTTCTGAATTTATCGATCAGCTACTGTATAGATGGATGGGAGAATTGGGAAGAACAGTGTATGCTTCCATTCAAGATGCGATCGCTTTAATTATCCTCCTCAAAGTACCAAGTTTTATTGGTGAAAAAATTCTGCATCAAAATTTTGCTAATTTTCAAGTCTGTTTAGCAGAAAATGCCTGGGGTTTATCCAGGTATGCTTGCTTTATCATCGTCACAGCCAATTTTTTACTATGGATTGTGCTAACAGGACGGATAATGGCTCGATTTTGGACATATTTGAAAAAATCTCCAAAAAAAACATAGGAACAGAAATATATGAATCCAACTACTCAGCAGCAAATTAGCCTTTATCAAGAAGCTAAAACTAGCTTAAATTCTTTATTACAACAAACTACTCAACTTGGAGTATGTTTCCTAGTTATGTTACTCATAACTGGTGGAAATCCTCCAACATTTACTATTAAATTAAGTATAATTATAGGCATTGGATTTGTTGCATGGAAAGAAAAAAAGCGACTAACCAAACAACAATTAGCTAGAGAAAAAGAAGAAATTCAAAAGTTAGTTAAACAGATATTAGAAGCCGATACAGAAAACTTATCTGAACTCATCAAAACTGCCGGATTTAATCCACTTACAGATTTTGTTGGGGCTAATTTATTTGCTGTTAAAGGCATTGGGTGCAATCTGAATGGCTATAACTTGAGCTATGCTGATTTGAGTGCGGCTGATTTAAGTCGTACTGATTTGAGTGAAGCTAACTTAATGAAAACAAATTTATGCTCTGCTAAACTGAGTCGTGCCTATTTAATGAATACTAACTTAAGTCATGCCCTACTAATAAATGCTGACCTGAGTTACGCTGACCTGAGAAATGCTGATTTGAGCAATGCTAACTTAATTAACGCTAATGTTAGTAATGCTGATCTCAGTGGTGCTAATTTAACAGCCACGAATATCAGCAATTTAAAAGTTAAAAATACTCTATTTAGCAATAATCTAGGGTTGACTGATAATGTCAGATATATACTAGAAAAGCAGGGAGCAATCTTTCCTCATGATGAACTGGTAACAATTCCCTTGTCTCCCCACAAATACCAGCCAACCAAACCTAAATAATTTGTCATATTTTCTACGGTTTCGTAAGGGATATGTAATTTTCAATTAAGATTTAATAGTGCAAAATTTACCGCCTTTAAACACTGGAAACCGAAAACCTAGAATTTAGTTAATCATTTTTAATCTTCCCGAATCCAGATAGCTAAACCTCCACCACGTCCACGGGCTGCAATAAAATCTGCTGTAACTAAAAAGAAGGCAAAAAATGGTAATTTAGCTATAGATTGGTTGTAAAAATCGTCTATTTGGGCTTTACCAGAACGAATTGGTTGATTGTAAAGAAGACGATTAAATAAACTAATTTGCATCTGGTTAAAGTCAAATGCTAATAAATTTTTTTTACCTAAATATTGTGATGGACCTGTCAGCTTTAATAAAATTGAGCCTAATTGCACTTGATTACAAATTTCACCTCTACCTAAAACCTGTTCCTCGGTATTACTAAAAGCAAGATGAATTTTTACCAATTTAGGTACATAAAAACCCTTACTTAATATAATTCCCCCACGCTTTCTCACCTTTTTAGTACCAGTAGCAAAGCATAACCGCCATTTACCAATCAGAGAATCAAAAGTGTAATTTAATCTTTGTTGTTTAGCAGCCTTTTCAGCTTCTAGCAACGCATTCACTACTACCTCAGCCGTAGGGGGTTTGTTTCCTTCTCGATATGCGATCGCAGTCTGGAGGAGAATGCTGGTAAAATCAGATGTAATACTAGATGTCAAATCAGTCGTCATGGGAACATTGGGGATTTAGAGTTTTATCTGCTTCACTCACCATTTTGACAGATTCAGGACTACATTTAATTCTTGGAGATATCTAATACAGCGGATTTCGCTGTTAGGAGGTACACCTCTAGCCGGCAAGATACCCGCACCACAAGAGTTTTATTATGCAAGTTTGTACCTCATTTAAATGAAATCCGCCTCCTTTTCCCTATCACTTAATAAACCAGAGGTGTGACACCACGCATCTGACGTAAAGAATTTATACAAGCAGGGCAATCACAGCCAAATAAATCGATCGCTTTATTGCTTTCTTCAACATTAAACTCTAGCAAGAGAACATCATTTGGAGTAGAAGCATCTTCTGGTTGAGTTTGATATTCTGGAACTTGAGCTAATACGGAAGCTCTTGCACAGACTAAACCAACTTTATGTTTATTGCGAATACATGACAAATTATCTGTATTTTTGGCTCCTGTTTCCGCAGCTTGTGCTTGATTTAGCATAACTCCTATAGTCAACAAAGAGCTAATCAAAACAGGAGAAGAAAACAAGGTTAGTATAAATTTGTGCATTTTTTTCTTTGATAAATGTTCTTGAATGCCCAGAATACACGATTAGATATTTCAATTCAAGTGAACAGTAATCAGGAATAATAATATTCGCTCTCAATTAGCGTGGTTGAATATCTTCAAGACGCATTTGCAAAAGAGGTAAAAGAGGAGATTGAATAAATTCGCGCAAACGATATTGTTGCTGGCGGTAATCTTCTCCAATTAGTTGACAAACTGTAAATGTGGGTTGCTTCGGTTTACCAATAAAAACAATGCCACCCAGTCCTCGATAATCGACAATCCAATATTCAGGAATTCCTAACAAGGCGTATTCTTCAACTTTACGGGCATAATCAGTTTCCCAGTTGCTACTGACAACTTCAACTACTAATTTAATTGATTGACCTAAAGCGATGACTGGTTCATGTTCCCAAAAAGGTTCATGTTGAAGCACCGTTTCATCTAATACTACAATATCAGGACGGCGGGCTGTGGCTGTTTCTGCGAAAGGACGGATTAGACAGGTGCGAGGAATAAACCAAGGCAGTTGGGCTGTAGTGATGGCAATACCCAATTGAGTTGCCAGTTTACCACCAACGGTTTCATGGGGGCCAGTTGGTTCCATGTCAATCAATTCTCCGTCTGCAAGTTCATAGCGAGGGTTTTTACCATATTGGCTGAGAAATTCTGCTAAGGTTAATGGTTTTGTTAATGCTTGAACCATAAGTCACCTACATCTTTAGCTGCTATTATTTTAGCTTGAGGTTTTCCTGATTTTCTGAATTACTAACAGTGTTCTTGCGTGATTTTACCCATTGTTAATCCACCTACGAATCTGCTTTGATATTGTCAAAGTTTATTTATATATAAAAAATGCTGGCTAGAGTTTGGAGTGCATCAATTGTTGGTATAGATGCTGTTAAAGTTGGTGTGGAAGTAGATGTTTCGGGGGGTTTACCGGGAATTGTGGTTTTGGGTTTACCAGATTCTGCAATTCAGGAGTCTAGGGAACGGGTGAAAGCAACTCTCAAAAATGCGGGTTTTGCCTTTCCAATGCGAAAGATTGTTATTAATCTGACTCCAGCAGATTTACGTAAAGAAGGACCTGCTTTTGATTTGCCGATTAGTGTAGGTATTTTAGCAGCTTCTGAGCAAGTTAACGCTGATTTGTTGGGAGATTTCTTATTTTTGGGGGAAGTTTCTTTAGATGGTAGTTTGCGCCCTGTAGCTGGTGTTCTCCCCATTGCTGCAACTGCGGAGAAGATGGGAATTACGGCTTTGGTAGTGCCGGTTGATAATGCTCAAGAAGCGGCTGTGGTGGCAGGATTAGCTGTTTATAGTTGCCAACATATTGCTGATGTTGTGGATTTGTTAAATAATCCAGAACGTTACAAACCTGTAAAATTGGATGAAACTAGAAATGAGTTAGAAGTAGTTTATACTGGGGCAGATTTGCATGATGTGAAGGGTCAGGCTCATGCGCGTCGGGCTTTGGAAATTGCAGCTGCTGGGGGGCATAATCTCATTTTTGTGGGGCCGCCTGGGAGTGGGAAGACGATGTTAGCACGTCGCTTACCTGGTATTTTACCACCGTTGGAGTTTTCTGAATCTTTAGAAGTGACTCGGATTCATTCTGTGGCTGGGTTGTTGAAAAATCGTGGTTCTTTGGTGCGCGATCGCCCTTTTCGTAGTCCTCACCATTCGGCATCAGGTCCATCTCTAGTTGGTGGTGGGACTTTTCCCCGTCCTGGAGAGATATCTTTATCCCATCGAGGGATATTGTTTTTGGATGAATTAACAGAATTTAAAAGAGATGTATTAGAGTTTCTGCGTCAACCTTTGGAAGATGGTTTTGTGACGATTTCCAGGGCTAAACAATCGGTAACATTTCCGGCACAATTTACTTTGGTGGCGAGTACCAATCCCTGTCCTTGCGGTTACTATGGCGATACGATTCAACAATGTACCTGTTCACCTAGACAACGGGAGCAATATTGGGCAAAGTTATCTGGGCCTTTGATGGATAGAATAGACTTGCAAGTGGCTGTAAATCGCTTGAAACCGGAGGAAATTACCCAACAACCCACGGGAGAAATGTCAAAATCTGTAGCATTGAGAGTGCAGAAGGCGCGAGAACAGGCGATCATACGGTTTCAATCTGAAGCAAATCTGCGTTGTAATGCCCAAATGCAAAGTCGTCATCTGCAAACATGGTGCAAGTTAGATGATGCTAGTCGCAATTTACTGGAAGCAGCTATTAGAAAATTGGGTTTATCAGCTAGGGCGAGCGATCGCATTCTCAAGGTAGCACGCACGATTGCAGATTTGGCAGGAGATGATGATCTCAAGCCGCAACACGTAGCAGAAGCAATTCAATATCGGACAATTGATAGAATGCAGTAATTTTGATCCAAGCAGATGCTCTTGTTCTTATGAGGTAAGGTTTTTCATCGCCATGTAGGGGTTTCCCTGCCCTCAAGTGTATTGCATTCAACAGAGAACCGGTGTCAATACTTGTCGGTTAAGCTCAAAAAATGAAATTAGGTAGGTTGGGTTGAGGAACGAAACCCAACATTTACAGGCATTTGTTGGGTTTCACTATCGTTCAACCCAACCTACAAAAATTCTTAACCGAGCAGTATTGGAACCGGTGTAACTTCAGACAGATTTGCAGAAAAATGAATTAAATATAAATTTAATTTATAGTGGCGATATAGACCTTGACATTTTACCCCTGACCAGCGATAAAGGTCAAGCAATGCAATTTCTACGACCAAGGTGGAAATTTGCAGCCGAGCAAACTGTTGTTTGTAGCGATTTAGGCAATCATATTGCTTGATTCGCTGTAGGTAACGAACGGGGAGTCATTGTCAGGAATGCTCACAAAGGGTTACTCCCATCACACAATCAACACCGTTACTTTGCACAAAGCTATTGTGCTGGGGGGATTATGGAAGGCTTTAAATATTTTGGGTTCCTAGAATGATTAGCTATCTTAAAGGTATCGTCGCTGGTGTCCAAACAATTAGCGCTAATCGCGTCATTTTGACGTTAGAGGTCAATGGGTTGGGTTACGATTTGCAAATTCCGCAGCGTCTAGCCAACCAGTTAACAAGTACTGGAGATGTGGTACAAATATTTACCCATTACCAGATTCGAGAAGAAGTACCTTTACTCTATGGTTTTTCTTCGCCATCGGAACGGGATTTATTTCGACACTTGCTATCTGTGAGCGGTATTGGTGCATCTTTAGCGATCGCACTTTTGGATACTTTGGAATTACCAGACTTAGTCCAAGCGATTATTACTGCTAACACTCAAATTCTCATTCAAACTCCTGGAGTGGGTAAGAAAACCGCTGAAAGGTTATGTTTGGAACTCAAAAGCAAGTTGATTGAATGGCGCAAATCAGCAGGCTTCTTCGTGGCTACAGGTGGTCCTGCACCGGGAATCCTTGAAGAAGTGCAAATGACTCTCTTCGCTTTGGGATATACTGCCCATGAAGTCAGTCATGCCCTGCACGTAGTCAGCGAAAATATTGGTTTACCCAAAGATGCCTATGTGGAAGATTGGATCAAACAAGCGATCACCCATCTTAGCAGTACTGAAGCTGGAGTTTAGGAGAGTGCTGAGTATCGAGTACCGAGTGCTGAGTGCTGAGTGGTTTTAGCTTTGAATTTAGATTCTAGACTTCATTTATTTTTAATCTGCTGTCATGGTGTAATACACATCAAGTTCTGAGTGATGAATCAAAATCCTTATGCTTGGATAGAGGAATCTCTAGTAACAATTCATCGGGCTGACTGGTATCGTTCAGTACAAACCATTAACAGTCTTCCCGGTGCAGAAGTGCTATTATCTGGGCAAAAGGTAATTAATTTCGCCAGTAACGACTATTTGGGACTAGCAGGAGATGAACGCTTACAAACAGCCGCAATTACTGCTATTCAACAATTTGGAACTGGCAGCACAGGTTCTCGCTTACTCAGTGGACATCGAGAATTACATAGAGATTTAGAACAAGAAATAGCATCTACCAAACAAACACAAGATGCAGTAGTATTTAGTTCTGGATATTTAGCTAATATAGGTGCAATTACTGCATTAGTCGGTAAACGAGATTTAATCTTATCAGATGAATATAATCACTCCAGTTTAAAAAATGGAGCAATTCTCAGCGGTGCAACTATTCTTGAATATCCGCACAATAGTAATGCAGTACTAATAGAGAAATTACAGCAACAACGTCAAAACCATCGTCGCTGCTTACTTATTACCGATAGCGTCTTCAGCATGGATGGTGATTTATGCCCTTTACCAGAATTGCTCGACATAGCTGAAAAATTTAATTGTATGTTGTTATTAGATGAAGCCCACGCTACCGGAGTCATGGGTAAAACCGGGGCTGGTTGTGTGGAACATTTCGGTTGTACAGGTAGAGAATTAATTCAAATTGGCACATTAAGTAAAGCCTTGGGTAGTTTAGGCGGATATGTAGCGGGAAGTAACGCCCTCATAGACTTTTTGCGAAATCGCGCCCCCAGTTGGATTTATACCACAGCCCTGTCACCCCCAGACACAGCCGCAGCATTAGCAGCATTTAAAATAGTCCAACAAGAACCCCAACGCCGTGAGCAATTATGGCAAAATATAAATTATTTGAAACAACTAATTTATGAGAATTTACCTAATTTAAATATTTTACCTTCCGAATCACCAATATTATGTTTTCAATTACCTGATGCAGCCACAGCATTAAAAGCGGGAAAACATCTGAGAGAAGCAGGTATTTTTGCTCCGGCAATTCGTCCCCCCACAGTCCCCACCAGTCGAGTTAGAATAACCATGATGGCGACACATGAAAAAGAGCATATTGAGAAATTGGTGGATGTTTTACAGGGTATAAACACAGTTAATAATTGATAATCATTAAGAATTAAGTATAAAAATAATAGTAAATAATACATATTGTTTGAGGGAAATTTATAATGAACGTATCAGATTCAGATCAACAGGGGGACATTGGTGTATATGCTGTAGGACTCAAAGTTACACAAAGACAAGTAACTAAAGACTTAACTACTCCTAAATACTACATTGCAAATACGTGAGCTAATAAGACTAGTCTATGAGCTTGAAAAAATCAGTCTTAATTGGAAAGCGAAATTAGGTCATGAGTGAAACTCAAATCCAGTTACCAACATATACATGGATTTATGCTTCTTGGCAAGAGTATGAACAAAAACTGACGAACTTACTCAACGAGAAAGCAAAAAGCTACTATTACAAAGGACACATGAGGCTGGAAATGGCACCAGTTAGCTTTGATCATGGTCAAGACCATGTGATAATTATATTTGCAGTAGCCTTATTTACAGCCCTTAAAGGCATTCCCGCCACAGGTTTAGACACAACTACTTTTCGTAAAACTGGTATTCAAGACTGTCAACCTGATGTAGCCTATTATCTGAGAAAAAACGCCCAAAGTATCCCCAGTGGTACAGGTATTGTTAACCTAAATCGCTATCCTGCACCGGACTTGGTGATTGAGATTGCGAAAACATCGCTGCTGGATGACTTGGGAACAAAGCGATCGCTTTACGAAGACTTAAATGTGGCAGAATATTGGGTAGTGGATGTCCAAAATGCCCAAATTATAGCTTATGCTATGGCAGATCATGGCAGTAAGCAGATTCGAGAATCACAGGTATTACCGGGACTGGCGATATCTATTTTAGAAGAAGCCTTACGTCGTAGTCGAGAAATAAATCAATCTCAGGTAGGGGCATGGTTATTGAGTCAGTTTCAGCAATAATCATGAATTTATCTGTTAAAAGTTGCTAATAACCAACGGCTAATTGCACCATCATCTTCAGTTTGCGATTTTTTCAAAGCTTCTTCAACTAAGTCAATTTCCAATCCTGGTAAAACTTGAGATTCACGAATAGGGATACTTTCAACAAGTGATAAACAAGATGCAATCACTTGACTATTATTAACATCAACAACCCAATATTCCTTTACACCCAACCGTTGATAAAGCTTTTGTTTTCGAGTAGTATCATCTTCTAAAGAAGAAGCAGCAATTTCTACTACTAAAGTTGGTGGATCTAGTTCATTTAAATTAACTGGTGTATTATTGTGAGGTGGAAATCTCAAATTTTTGCCAATGTAAAAAGCTATATCCGGCTGAGATTCCCGTACCATAACTTTTCTAAAACTCGCATTTGTTAATCCTTTGATGGGAATATTTTTAATAGCAGCATACAAAATAATAAGGGTGGAGACGACAGTATTATCTTGACTGTGTGCAGAACCTACTGGTAGCATTTCAATCCTCATGTAACCTTGATCATAATAAAACCGTCCATTTGCTAAAGTTGGATCATCTGCAAAAGTGAGAAAATCTTCCCAAGTTGTTTCTACCCAAGTATCAGTGGGGACAGTTGTTAAAACTAAAGGAGAGTTAACCATAGTTTTGGACAGAGTGTTGTTGTTATTTAGCCTAACTCATTGTTGGCAAAAATTCATAAATGTGGTGATGGTTAAAAGTTAATTTTTTCCCAATCACCAATTATCAACTTATTCTTTATACTGTTTTTCAATTTGCAGATATTTAGGAACACCCATGAGTTCTTGAAAATCTTGAAAATTCATCAAACCGGGAAAATTAACAGTCGTTTCTTGTGCTTTGAGATGACGAAAACAAGTACTCATGACTTCAGTTGCAGCCATAAGTGCGGTGAGAGGGAAAAAGACAATCTTAAAACCTAATTTTTGTAATTCTGCTGGGGAAATTTCCGGTGTTTTTCCACCTTCTACAATATTAGCAACTAACGGCACATCAGGGAAAGCTGCGGCTATGGTTTGTAATTCTGCTACAGATTGAGGTGCTTCCACAAACAAGACATCTGCACCGGCATTGATGTATGATCGTCCTCGTTTAATAGCTTCCTCTAAACCTAAAGGTGCGCGGGCATCAGTTCTAGCTATAATTACCAAACCGCTATTACCACGCGATTCCACAGCAGCACGGATTTTATCCGCGTGTTCAGTCATAGGTATAACTCGCTTTCCTTCAAAATGTCCGCACTTTTTCGGCCATTCTTGATCTTCTAAAATCACCCCGGATAAACCCAACTGTACGGCATCTTTTACAATTCGCATTACATTTAAGGCGTTACCATAACCCGTATCACAATCGGCAATTAAAGGTATATTAATTGACTGACAAATCCGTCCTACACTGTAAAGCATTTCCGTAGCGGTGAGAAAACCATAGTCAGGTAAACCCAATGTAGAAGCAGCAATACCAAAACCACTTGTAGCAGCGACTTCAAAACCTGCTTTTTCTACAAGTTTTGCACTCAAACAGTCATAAACACCAGGAATAATGATAATTTCAGGTTGTGCTAGTAATTCCCGCAGTTTTTCGGCAGCAGACATACAAGTAATATCATGTTTGTTTAGTTACCTATTATATCTATTTGGGCTGGTAATGGGTAATTGGGAAGAGCAATGATCAAATAGAATATGTTTATTACAAGTAATTATACGAACTTGATATAACAACATTAGAATTACCAGTTACCTGTCATGCAGTCAAGCGATCGCACTGAAGCCTGTTCCATGATTCCTGAAATTAATATAACAGGATTGAGGAGCGATCGCACTAGACCAGGTTTAAATAATCTCCTCTCACGTCAGCTATTCCCTATTTACAATGACAAAACCAATAGAAGTCCGCAACCCCCGCACAGGGAAATTTGATTACGTCATAATCCCACCACCACCCAAACTGTTATCCCAGCAATGTCACCGTCTCCGACGAGGACAAATTCATTGGCATGAACTCGGTATTGAAGGTAGAATTGATGCACTCAAGCAATGGAAACAAGCCATATTATCTGAACGCAAACAGCTAACAGATGCCTTGGTAAATGATACAGGTAGATTATCAACATCAGTCTTAGAAATAGACTCTTTTCTCTCAAGCATTGATAGGTGGTGTCATTTAGCTCCCCAGTTACTACAAGAAACCTCTAAAAATACAGCTATTCCCTTTATTGCTTTACAACAAACAGCCGTTCCTTATCCTCTAGTAGCTGTAATTAGTCCCTGGAATTTTCCCTTATTGTTATCTACAATTGATACAATTCCAGCCTTATTAGCAGGTTGTGCTGTCATAGTTAAACCCAGCGAAATTACTCCCCGTTTCGTTGCACCATTGATGACTGCACTAAATACAGTTCCTAAATTACGCGATGTTTTAAACTTTGTTGAAGGTGCAGGACAAACAGGAGCAGCTTTAATAGAAGATGTAGATTTAGTCTGCTTTACAGGTAGTGTGGAAACAGGACGCTTAATCGCAGAAGCCGCAGCCAGAAACTTTATTCCAGCTTTCTTAGAATTAGGAGGAAAAGATCCAGCTATAGTTTTAGAATCAGCCAATCTAGACTTAGCAACCTCAGCGATTTTATGGGGTTCTGTGATCAATTCGGGGCAGTCATGTCTATCAATTGAAAGAATTTATGTTGCTGAATCTATCTTTGAAAAATTTTATCATCAATTAGTAACTAAAGCCTCACGTCTACAACTAGCCTATCCTACAGTCGAAAGCGGTGAAATCGGTCCCATCATTTCCGAAAACCAAGCTGCAATTATTAATGAACATCTACAAGATGCCCTATTACAAGGAGCAGTAATTCACTGTGGTGGTAAAATAGAAGAGTTAGGTGGTGGTTGGTGGTGTCGTCCTACAGTTATCACAGAAGTTGATCATGATATGAAAGTGATGACTGAAGAAACCTTTGGTCCCATCATGCCAGTCATGCCTTTTTCCACAGTAGAAGAAGCAGTGAATTTAGCTAATGACTCTATTTATGGACTGAGTGCGGCTGTATTTGCTCAATCAGAAGAATTAGCAATTGAAGTTGCCCAACAAATAGATGTAGGTGCTATTAGTATTAATGATGCAGGTTTAACATCTATGATGCACGAAGGAGAAAAAAACGCCTTTAAATTTTCTGGTTTAGGAGGTTCTCGTATGGGTGCAGCAGCATTAAAACGCTTCATGAGAAAAAAAGCCTTTCTAATTAAAACTAACACTAATAAAGACCCTTGGTGGTTTAATGAAGGAGAATAGGGAAGGTGACAGGTGTATAAGAGAGATTAGACAGTGTTCGACCAATTACCAAGCAGAAATTGTCTGAATCAGGATTTCCAGGATTTAAGGATGAACAGGATTTAAAATAAGGACTTAATTACCAACTGCCCAATTACCAATTATGTCTAATATTCGTTTAGAAATGCCTGTTTTAGCCCGTCATGAAGGTGAATGGGTGGGAACTTATACCTTGGTTGATACAACAGGAAAAATTATTGACAGTCATCAATCTCATTTAAGTTGCCAATTTCCTGAAAATAGTGATTATTCTTACTATCAAATTAATCGTTATACCTGGGAAAATGGTAAACAAGAAGAGCATAAATTTCCAGGGACATATCAAGATAAAAAACTCTGCTTCGATACCGAACGTATTCAAGGTAAAGCCTGGGAAGTTGATGATTCCACCGTGATTTTGTGGTTTGGTTATAAACAGTTTCCAGATATGTACCTATATGAAATGATTCAAATTAGTCCTGATAATAACTATCGCGCTCGCACTTGGCAATGGTTTAAAAATAATCAAATCTACCAACGCACTCTTATTCAAGAAGAAAGGTTAAAATAATAATTCTGTGATTAAATTCTCACTTGACAAGGTATAGGTATAGATATGGCAAAAAGCGACAAAATCAACTTTTCTACCCCTAGCGGTTTTCCCGAATTTCTACCCAGCGAAAAGCGTTTAGAAGTATATTTATTAGATGTAATCCGTCGTGTATTTGAAAGCTATGGCTTTACACCGATTGAAACCCCAGCAGTTGAAAGGTTAGAAGTGCTGCAAGCTAAGGGAAATCAAGGAGATAATATAATATATGGTATTGAGCCTATTTTACCACCAAATCGCCAAGCTGAAAAGGATAAATCTGGGGAAACTGGTTCGGAAGCAAGAGCTTTAAAATTTGATCAAACTGTTCCTTTTGCTGCTTATATTGCCCGTCACTTAAATGAATTAACCTTTCCCTTTGCACGTTATCAAATGGATATGGTTTTTCGGGGAGAAAGGGCAAAAGATGGACGTTTTCGGCAGTTTCGGCAATGTGATATTGATGTTGTTGCTCGTGGTAAACTGAGTTTATTATATGATGCCCAAATGCCAGCAATTATCACCGAAATATTTGAGGCAATTAATATTGGTGATTTTGTAATTCGCATTAATAACCGGAAAATTCTTACAGGGTTTTTTCAATCTGTAGGAGTTGCCGAAAACCAAATTAAAGCTTGTATTGGCATTATTGATAATTTGGAAAAGATTGGAGAAACAAAAGTTAAATTAGAGTTAGAAAAAGAAGGTATTTCTCTTGAACAAACTGAGAAAATTATTGAATTTATTAAAATAGATGGTAGTATTGATGATGTTTTAGATAAACTTAATCACCTAGCGCAAAGTTTTCCTGAAGCCGAGGAATTTAATTTAGGAGTTAGTGAATTAGAAACTGTAATTAATGGAGTTAGAAATTTAGGAGTTGCTGATAAACGTTTTTGTATTGATTTATCTATCGCTCGTGGCTTAAATTATTATACTGGAACAGTTTACGAAACTACTTTAATAGGACATGAAGCTTTAGGTAGTATTTGTTCTGGAGGCAGATATGAGGAATTAGTGGGAATGTTTTTAGGCGAAAAAATGCCTGGAGTGGGAATTTCCATTGGTTTAACTCGGTTAATTAGTCGGTTGTTAAAAGCGGGTATTCTCAATACCTTATCTGCAACACCTACCCAGGTTGTGGTAGTAAATATGCAAGAGGATTTAATGCCTATTTATTTAAAGGTATCACAGCAATTAAGACAAGCGGGAATTAATGTTGTGACTAATTTTGAAAAACGCCCTTTAGGTAAACAATTTCAAGCAGCAGATAAACAAGGAATTCAACTTTGCGTTATTATTGGTGCTGATGAAGCCGCAGCCGAAAAATCATCACTGAAAGATTTGAAATCAGGTGAACAAATAGAGGTGGCTTTGGCAGATTTAGCTGAAGAAGTTAAACGGAGGCTTGTGTAATCAAGGTAAGAATTCAGGAGTCAGGAGGAAGAAAGAAGAAGAATATTTTTCTCTTCTAGTTCCTGCCATATCAAATATTCTGTATCCTGAATCCTTACTAATCAAGAACTGCAAAGTAGTTGTGAAATTATCTCATGCGGGGTGAGACACCTGAGGGGGATAACACTGCACTCAATATTAGCAATATGAGAACTATAATCGTTAGTGAATTGATTCCTTTGGCTAGGTATCAATTAATTAGGGCGATCGCACAACTGCAACGGAACTGCGATCGCTTCTTTTACCTCTCCAACACCTGATCTACTGCCATACAAGCCTTTTGCCAGCGTTGTTCCCAGTCGCCATTAATGATAATATAGGGTCTATCGCGTGATTCTAAAGCTTGAATACAGCGATCGCGGAATTCCTCTCGATAATTAGCCAAAAACCGCTGGGAATCATTCACCCAAGGTACATCCACATCCAGCAGCAAATATAAATCATACTCTCTACGATTAGCTTCCTCCTCAATCCACTGCGGACATTTCCCAAACAGCACATCACTCCAAATCGTAGTTGTAATTAAATCAGTATCACAAAATATCACCTTATTTGCCTGACGCACCAAAGCATCCTCAGAAGCCATTTGTCCCCTAGCAATCAAGGGAATATCTGTATAATCACAATGTCCAGCTTTAAAATCTAATAATCCCCGCGCATATTCGCTCACATAAACAGTATAATAATGGTTGGCTAAATTTTGCGTCAACGTCGATTTACCCGTTGATTCTGCGCCAAAAATACACACACGACGCACAAAATAGGGACGCACAGAGTCAGGTAGATAACGCCAGTTAGTAAGAGGATTTTGCCTTATTTGTGTACCAGAAACAGTGACTAAATTCCGTCCATGATCTACAGGAATATAACTTGCTCCCAAGATTTCTGCCAACTTCCAACCATAATCTTCCGAAGCAAAAACATAATCTGGACCCGTAGGTAATACCCGACGAATACTGTCATACCAAATTTGCCAAAAATTAGGATCATCTTTTGGTTCCTGGGGATTTTCATCAGTGACATGAACCACATTCACATCAGGAAACATCTCCTTCATCCAGCAGTAACGCAAATCTCCGGGAATAGGTTCTGACTGAATAGAACAAACTAAAACAGTCAAATTGTCAACATAATTTCGCGCAAAATCGACAAGATACTTATGTCCTAAATGTGGGGGCATAAACTTGCCCAAAATCATCCCAGTCGTAGCTTTTTGTAAGCCTTTTGCCATTCCTTATACCCCAATACAGCTAAAACCAAAAATACCGTATAGAGTCCCGTTGTGGGGTAAAGATGTTTAACAGCATAAACTCCCACTGCTATTAAATCAACTGTTATCCAAATAATCCAACACTCTAATATTTTCTTAGCCATCAACCATTGGGCAATTAAACTTAAAATAGTAATAGTTGCATCAGGGTAAGGTAAAGCTGCATCAGTGTAATTGTGCATAATATAACCTAAACCGAAAATCCCGACAATAGCAACCCCAGACCAAATCAATTGTCCCTGGTTAGAAATGCGAGTAACCCCAAGTGGAGAGTTATCCTTACCTCCATGTAACCAAGCATACCAACCATAGATTTGTAAAAAAATGTAAATTACCTGGAGAATAGCATCTGAATAAAGACGTGCTTCATAGAAAACGAAGATATATAAAAACACCATCACCAAACCAGTTGGCCAGCACCAGATATTTTCTTTAACAGTCAACGAAACACTGACAAGACCGAAGATAGCTGCAATAATTTCAATAGAACTCATGTAATTTTAGATTTTGAATTATTTGTTAGTGACTTAATTGCTATAAGCTATTGTAAATCCAAATAGCAGCAAAATTTAAACTTGAAATTAATAGAGATAATTAATAGATGACAACTAAATCAGAAAACACTTTGAAAGTTACTCAACAAGCATTTGGGCATTTTACACAAGGTCTAGAAACAGGTAATTGGCAGAATTTTCTAGATATGCTTACAGATGATTTTACCTTTTGGTTTCCAATGGGAAAATTTCATGGATTAAATGTAGGTAAAGAACGAGCAAACAATTTTTTTGAATATGTTTCTGAAGCTTTCAAACCTGGATTAAAGCTTACCTCTTTAGATAACATTACTAGCAACAAAAAACTGTTATTTTTGAGTTCCAAGATGAAGATAAATTGCTAGGAGAACCTTATGAAAATCGCATTGCAGTTGCTTTTGATGTCAGAGACAATAAAATTTGTGTTTATAGAGAATACTTGGGTAGTGATGGAAAATCCTATTAGTTTTTAATACAAAAGTAAATTTATAGCTATTTTAAAAAAATATTTTTACCCTCCACAAAACAATGAAAAGGGTTTAGATGGGGGATGAAAATACGATAAATTCGTAAGAATTCAGGAGTCAGAAGAAAGAAGGAAGAAGAATATTTTTCTCTTCTGTTCCCTGCTATATAAAATATTATGTATCCTGAATCATTATATAAATTCTATATTTAGAGTAATTTATTTAAAATTAATTTACCTCGGTATTTAAACTATTAATTTCTCTACACTTAGCTTCAGCCGCTTGATAAGCTGTTAAATATTCTTGATCACCTAACATTAAATCACCATAATATTCATAAGGTGATTGACCATAAACTGGTAGAGGATCATCCTCTGGATAATCTTCTTTTGATTCATCAATTATGGCTTTTAGTTTTTTGAGAGTTAGACTCTGTGCAGGAAAATACCAAAGGGTTTTATGGTTTTTTTGTAAATAAGGAAGAGTGGGATCGATAATAACTTCATCTAATTCAATCCAACCATGTTCAACAGGTTTATATGGCTGACCAGTAAACACTAAAAAACCTTGAACATATCTTGATCCTTCAGTTGCCAAAGCAGCTTTATAAGCATTTTCAAAAGGTTTTTTAGCTTTACTTTTGATGCTTTCAGCAACTTGCAGAGATAGTGATTCATCTAATAATTTATTCATGGGTGAAATTAGCCTCCTCTAATTACTGTCAATTCTATTATCTTTTAATATCTGCACTTGTAAACTGATTTTCACAATTTTTTAAGTAGGATAGAAAGATAAAAAAATCTTATCAGTATGACATAAGTTCAGGTTTTACCCTTTTGCAGTATATGTAAGGCTGCACAGAATGATGATATCAATTGAATTATCCGTCTTTATCTGTGTTTATCTGCGTTTATCTGCGGTCAATTATTCTTGATATTTTATTCCATGCGACTTCATATCAATTTGGGATCAGAATTATTTTATTTTCTAAATCATTAGTAAGTGTGAGAGTTTCAATCCCTAATAGGGATTAATGAAAATTGCAATATTCAAAATGACATCACTAATATTCAGGGTGGTGTGTTTCAATCCCTAATAGGGATTAATGAAAATTGCAATAATCTTCAATGCCATGCTCAAGCCATGATTTCTCATGTTTCAATCCCTAATAGGGATTAATGAAAATTGCAATATATTGTTGTTTTTTACAGTTTTCGTAACTCTACCGTTTCAATCCCTAATAGGGATTAATGAAAATTGCAATTCAGCTTGCAATGCAGATGTAGCAAAAACCTCTAGTTTCAATCCCTAATAGGGATTAATGAAAATTGCAATCTTTTGATATTAATAACGGATTGAAATACTCCGGTTTCATGTTTCAATCCCTAATAGGGATTAATGAAAATTGCAATACAAAGAAGGTAAGGTGACTTTCAGGGAAGCATACCTAGTTTCAATCCCTAATAGGGATTAATGAAAATTGCAATTTGGGGGCCAATAAGTTCGTGGTCGGAAACAATATAAGGTTTCAATCCCTAATAGGGATTAATGAAAATTGCAATGAGAGATTCCCGCCACATCTTGACCCATTTCTCATGTTTCAATCCCTAATAGGGATTAATGAAAATTGCAATGCAAAGAATCAAAAGCCAATTTTTCCTCGGAAAATTTAAAGTTTCAATCCCTAATAGGGATTAATGAAAATTGCAATGCTCTCCCCTTAGATTGTCCTCTCCAGTTAGCGACAAGGTTTCAATCCCTAATAGGGATTAATGAAAATTGCAATCAAGCCGCTCTTGATGGTAGCTTTATTGGATTTCAGAAGTTTCAATCCCTAATAGGGATTAATGAAAATTGCAATTTTGTAATGAAATGCCCCAAGTGCGACAACACAGAGTTTCAATCCCTAATAGGGATTAATGAAAATTGCAATATTCATGTTCCCTGTATTTTGATGCACAGGGTCAATACCCGTTTCAATCCCTAATAGGGATTAATGAAAATTGCAATAAGGAAAATGAAACTCCTGATATATTTGCACTACAGGTTGTTTCAATCCCTAATAGGGATTAATGAAAATTGCAATAAGATTCCCTATTACATTTCCTGAACTCATAATTGTTTCAATCCCTAATAGGGATTAATGAAAATTGCAATTTATTTAAAATCCCCCACTCAACACGAGAACTATACACAGTTTCAATCCCTAATAGGGATTAATGAAAATTGCAATTTTCAGCCCGGCGAAACTATTACCATCCCAGGAACTTCATTGGAGTTTCAATCCCTAATAGGGATTAATGAAAATTGCAATCATAATAGTCTCCATCTGGGGTTTCGCCTTCATCTACTCCAGGTTTCAATCCCTAATAGGGATTAATGAAAATTGCAATAAGCAAATTAAAAGCCTTGCAGCAAGCCGGATAGGTTTCAATCCCTAATAGGGATTAATGAAAATTGCAATTAATGTACGAATCATCATCTTTAACCCTCTCCTGTTTCAATCCCTAATAGGGATTAATGAAAATTGCAATTCTTATCTAATGTACGAATCATCATCTTTAACCCTCTCCTGTTTCAATCCCTAATAGGGATT
>NZ_JAYGGY010000023.1:36106-53455 GCF_034931625.1 Anabaena cylindrica UHCC 0172
AATGAAAATTGCAATTAATTTGATTACCTTCTGAATCATAGTAAAGGGGTTTCAATCCCTAATAGGGATTAATGAAAATTGCAATGTTTGGTCGCTCGTTGGCGGGAATATTTAGTAAGGTTTCAATCCCTAATAGGGATTAATGAAAATTGCAATTTGCGGGATTCTTCTGAGGAATCAATAAATTCGTTTCAATCCCTAATAGGGATTAATGAAAATTGCAATTTGCAGGAAATTCAAAATGAGAAATTAATCTAAAAAAGATTGTTTCAATCCCTAATAGGGATTAATGAAAATTGCAATTTAACTAATATTACGCTCTCATCTTCATAAACTAAAGTTTCAATCCCTAATAGGGATTAATGAAAATTGCAATCCGAATATGTACCATTCATCAGTAGCAATTTTAATTAGCGTGTTTCAATCCCTAATAGGGATTAATGAAAATTGCAATTCCACATCTTCAGGAGTGAAACCTAGACTATCAGCGTTTCAATCCCTAATAGGGATTAATGAAAATTGCAATAAGGTGAAATTTTAAAAGGTTTTGGGGGTGTTGCCGTTTCAATCCCTAATAGGGATTAATGAAAATTGCAATTAGATGATTATTTTGGTTATTCGTCCCCGTGTTACCTACAGGGGTTTCAATCCCTAATAGGGATTAATGAAAATTGCAATTGAAAATAAAGAGCTTCGTTCTTATGTCGTTCGGGACCATGGTTTCAATCCCTAATAGGGATTAATGAAAATTGCAATTAAAAGAACATTTTCACAAGGATTAGAAATGCCATCAAAAAGTTTCAATCCCTAATAGGGATTAATGAAAATTGCAATCTTGGAATCGCCTTAAGTGCAAAGATTCAATACATTGTGTTTCAATCCCTAATAGGGATTAATGAAAATTGCAATAGCGGCATCCTGGAAGCCTGTCTGTATTTGGTTTTCAAGGTAGGGTTGCGCGATCGCTTTCATCATAGTCCATTTCAGAAATTGTGTCAAGCGTAAAAATCGCTGAAACCCGGTCTGGGTAAGGTGCGCGGATGGGTGACTAACATGAACAGCCGCAAAACCAAGCCTATCAAGAGATACAGACATTTTTTGAGTTTCTTGATTTTTTACACCTACCCAGCCGCGCTAAAAGGCTGGTTGTCAACTATTCTCCATACTCTCCACCAGTCACCTTACCCCGGAAGACTATGCGTAAGTCCTACAAATAACAAAATTGTCCAAACAAAAGGTGCGTGTTCTTCCTGGCGATTTAAGTTTTGTAAAAGCTGCCAAATTAACCAGATTCCTAAAATGGGAATAACTGCAAAAATATAAACTAACGGTTGTTGAAATAGTCGTTTTTTTGAGCTTTTTCGTTGGGTATATGAGAGCGGGTAAAACCAGGGAAAACGCAAAACATCAAGAAAGTAGGGGTAATTCATGAATTACCCCTACGAAAGAATCAGGTTTTTGATTACTTCGTGCGTAAGCAATAGCACTAAATGGGAAAAATATCCGCCGCAAAAAAAATTTGCATAAATATAAAAGGAATAAATAATGATTTCCATAGACAAGACATTATACATCGAAAAAAACAGGCAAATTTTGGATGATATATAAGCATTTGCTTATATAAGGTATTCAATATTTATTTAATAAATCGTACCTTTGGATTAATTTTTTAGCCTGCAAAGGCTGTATGCTATTTTTAATCAAACAGTTCAGCTAAATTTCCGGTCAAAACCCTGAAATTAGATAGTTTGCATGATTGTGTTCAAGAATCACTAGGTTTTATCCTTCTGTAAAAGCTTGATTCATTGATCATGTAATTCTTTATCCATAACTACACCGCCAGCAAGATATTATTATGCTTGCTGTGTTTGGCAATTCCAAGTCAATTTATTACTACTTGAGGAGTGAGCATTTACAAATGAATTGTACAACCCATTTTTTCATAAAACTTAAATGTTGAGAATATATCTTTAGACCTAGATTAATATATCTAGCCAAACATCAAAGTGCAAAGGCTGTTTATAAAAACTCTTTAGTTATAATTTCGACAGCCCAAACTTTATCGCTTGCATTTGCCAAAATTAACCAACACTAATAGTTTCAACTAATAATAAACAGGGTAGCTAAATTTCTCATTGTTACCAAAGATTATTATTGCCAATAGAGCATGGTTGCTACTTGCTGACCAAGTGCTTAAAGTTGAAGACAGGTGTTGCAGTTTAGCTGACTGAAAAGCATTCAGTAGCAAAAATCTTGTTTCAACCCTCATCATTCATTTCCCGCTCATGCAAATAACTAATACTATTCATTTCCGCAATTTACGTGGATATATCTTTTGTGGTGTTACATCTGCCATTGTTTCTCTACCACTAGCTTTGGCCTGCGACCTAGGGTCTCCTCTATAGACTTACTTTATGGGGCAGTTTATGTTGGCTTTTTTACCGCCTTGTTTGGCTGTACGCTAACGTTGATCTCTGAACTGACCGGGCTAATGACCGTAAGCCCTGTCTACAGGTTATTGTGAAGCACCTGTGGTGTAGGAGTCAAGCGCATCACTCTTTTTTAAAGTTCATTTATTGTAATACTCCTCATTAGAGGAGACACAAGGAGGTATTCATGGATTTTTTGTCCGTTTTCTTGCAGGACTTTGTTAAGCAGTTGCAGTCCCCAACACTGGCCTTTTTGATTGGTGGGATGATCATTGCTGCCCTTGGTAGTGAATTGGTAATTCCAGAGTCAATTTGTACGATCATCGTCTTCATGCTGCTCACCAAAATCGGTCTAACCGGTGGAATTGCGATCCGTAATTCCAACCTAGCGGACATGGTTTTACCCGCATTGTTTGCTGTAGTCACAGGTATTGCGGTTGTATTCATCGCCCGCTATACATTGGCCAAGCTGCCTAAAGTCAGAACCGTGGATGCGATCGCTACTGGAGGGTTGTTTGGAGCCGTGAGTGGTTCTACCATGGCCGCCGGTCTGACCGTACTGGAAGAACAAAAAATTCCATTTGAAGCATGGACTGGCGCACTCTATCCCTTCATGGATATCCCAGCACTCGTAACTGCGATTGTGATAGCCAACATTTATCTCAACAAGAAGAAGCTTAAAGAAGCAGGCGAATCTGCCATGCAGGAGTCTTTCAGCAAGCAGCCCGTTGCAGCTGGTGATTATCCTAGCACCAGGCAGGAGTATCTCAGCCAGAAGAAAGATCCTGCGGATAATCGGGTCAAGATATGGCCGATCATCGAGGAAAGTCTCCGGGGTCCTGCCTTATCGGCAATGTTGCTCGGACTTGCTCTTGGACTGTTCACCAAACCAGAAAGTGTCTATGAAAGCTTCTACTCTCCGGCCTTTCGCGGCTTGCTTTCGATCTTGATGCTGGTCATGGGTATGGAAGCTTGGTCAAGAATTGGCGAATTGCGTAAGGTAGCCCAATGGTATGTTGTGTATAGTGTGGTAGCACCGTTTATACATGGTTTACTTGCCTTCGGTCTAGGTCTGATTGCCCACTATACAATGAACTTTAGCATGGGCGGTGTCGTGGTACTGGCTGTCATCGCTTCCTCTAGTTCAGACATCTCAGGTCCTCCCACGTTGCGAGCCGGTATCCCTTCGGCCAATCCCTCCGCTTATATAGGCGCGTCCACAGCCGTCGGTACGCCAATTGCGATTGGTGTGTGTATACCGTTCTTTATCGGTCTTGCCCAGGCGATAGGCGGCTAATCTCAAACAGGTCGCGGTCTGTTGGCACTCCCTTGAACCGGCAGACTAACCAACTCAGTATATAATATCAATTTACGTAAGTAAGGAGGTAACTAATATGTCTAAGCGTGCCAACAAGCTCGTCATCGTCACGGAAAAGGTTCTGATGAAAAAGGTCGCCAAGATCATTGATGAATGCGGGGCGACCGGTTATACGGTGGTGGATACTGGCGGTAAAGGCAGTCGTAACGTGCGCTCTACGGGTAAACCCAGCACTGCCGACACCGACTCGAATGTAAAGTTCGAGGTACTCACCGAAAATCGGGAGATGGCCGAGAATATTGCGGATCAGGTCGCAATCAAGTTTTTTACAGATTATGCGGGTATTATCTATATCTGTGAAGCAGAGGTACTGTACGGAAGACATTTCTGTGGACCAGAAGGCTGTTGAGTCGAAACGACGCAGACCTAAAAAGCCGGGGCATGACCCCGGCTTTTTGATGCCATTTTTGTTGTTTTTCTTTTTCGTTAATATGTGATTTTTTAGCCTCAGTTTTCTTTCTTATTTCCGTAATTTCCCTGTGTGACAGCTAAGGGGGCGGAATGTGGGTTTAAAATACCCGGAAATATATGAAAAGTGGTAAATTTACCGCAGATGTGAAGGACATCATATCAAAGACATCGGTAAAACAGAGAAAGGGATAGTATTATTCAAATATTGCTTCACAAATTAAGATTTTGAGGGCTAAAAGCTGTATGCTATGTTTATTCAAATTCCTTCTAAAGTAGGTTCTGGTTTTTTGTTACTAGGTTCAACTCTGTTACGTTTATTGTTGCGTAATTACGTGAATAAACAAGTATTAAGCGCAACTAAGTAACAGTATCTCCCAGTAATCTAAAAATCTGTTTACCTAGTTTCAGCCGACATAACACTTAATTTTCAACTGACTAAAATGCATATTCCCAACAATGATGATATTTTTTTAAAAAATCATTTTGCTAAATCTCATAGATATCTAAAATATATCTAGCCATTGCAAGTTTTATGCCAATTTTAGCAACCATACAATACACACTAGCAATCAGATAGAACTCAGCCCTTTAACGTGAGAGAAAAGGTAGCTTAGATATTCCCAATATTTCAAAAAATTGGAACTATAAAAGCCACCCAACAATTATCACTGTAAATAAATATAACATGATTACATTTTTCCTCACGATTTGAGTTTCTAACAGATGAGTTTAGATGTTTTTATATGGCTAGAATTGTGAATTTAGTTAGACAGAAGAACACTTGTCTAAACCGTACAATTTTGTTGTCATTGAGCATCCACTAATGGAAATAACCAATACTATTCATTTTCGTAATTTACGCGGAGATATTTTTGGTGGTGTTACAGCTGCTATTGTTTCTCTACCATTAGCTTTAGCCTTCGGTGTTGCTTCCGGTGCCGGCCCCGTAGCTGGTCTTTATGGTGCTGTTTGTGTGGGCTTTTTCGCAGCATTATTTGGTGGTACACCAACTCTGATTTCTGAACCTACTGGTCCAATGACAGTAGTAATCACTGGTATTATCAGTTCCTTCACAGCCAGCGACCCAGAAAATGGCTTGGCTATGGCCTTTACTGTGGTGATGTTAGCAGGGGTATTTCAAATTGTCTTTGGCATCTTTAAGCTAGGGAAATATATCACCCTCATGCCCTACAGTGTAATTTCTGGCTTTATGTCAGGAATTGGGGTGATTTTGATTATTTTGCAAATTGCGCCTTTCTTGGGACAAGCAACTCCTAAAGGTGGAGTATTGGGAATAGTCAAAAACTTGCCTCAATTATTAGACAATATCAACCCGATTGCTTTAATTTTGGGTGTGATGACGGTGGCAATTATTTATTTAACGCCATCAAAAGTTAAGCGCATTGTACCTCCCCAGTTAATTGCATTAGTAGCAGTGACAGTGGCTTCTTTGATATTTTTTGGAGATGCAGATATAAAACGCATTGGTGTGATCCAAACTGGTTTACCAAAGATCCAAATGCCAACTTTCACATTATCCCAAATGACCGTCATGTTAGTTGATGGGGTAATGTTGGGGATGTTGGGATGTATTGACACTCTATTAACTGCGGTAGTTGCTGATAGCTTAACCCGCACTGAACATAAATCTGATAAAGAATTAATTGGCCAAGGCATCGCTAATGTAGTATCCGGTTTATGTGGTGGTTTGCCCGGTGCTGGGGCAACAATGGGAACTGTTGTTAATATCCAAACTGGGGCGCAAACTGCGGTATCTGGTATTACCCGTGCTTTGATATTGTTGGTTGTAGTTTTAGGTGCTGCTGGTGTAACACAGAGCATTCCTATGGCTGTTTTAGCTGGTATTGCCCTAAAAGTAGGGGTTGATATTCTGGACTGGAGTTTCTTAAAACGATCTTACAAAGTATCTCTCAAGGGAACTATCATCATGTATGGTGTCATGTTCCTAACAGTGTTTGTAGATTTAATCGTAGCTGTGGGTGTGGGTGTATTTATTGCCAACATCTTAACTATTGAACGTCTTTCTAGTATGCAGTCTGAAACAGTCAAAGCCATTAGTGATGCAGATGATGCTATTGATTTGACTCCAGAAGAAAAGAGTTTATTAGATGAAACTAATGGACGCGTGTTGTTGTTCTACTTAAGTGGGGCGATGATTTTTGGTGTTTCTAAGGCTATTTCTCGTGAACATAACGCCATTAAAGATTGTGATGTGATTGTTCTCGATTTGAGTGATGTACCTATGATGGGTGTTACAGCTTCCTTGACTATTGAAAGTGCAATCAGAGAAGCTTGTGAAAAAGGTCGTCAAGTGATCATTGTTGGTGCAACAGGCAAGATTAAGAAACGGTTGGACAATTTGGGAGTATTAAGTCTATTACCCCCTCATCATATTATGGTAGACCGCAAGGAAGCACTAAAACAAGCAGTTGCTTTAGTTCGCAGTTTAGCAACCGAAATAAATGCACCTGTTTCTTAGAGGATGTTGGTTAAGTCTAACTTGGTTTTGCGATCGCACTCAATTTTCCTGATCAAGTTGCCATAAGGGAGAATATGAGGTTTTTTGATACATTACAAACCACTGTAAAAACATCCTCTTAAAACCAAATCACATCAATCAAAAAAATATCCCCCTATTTTGTCGCCCAAAATAGGGGTTTGTTTTGTGATAAAAAACCTGATTATAGTATAAGTTATAATTCATTATTAAATGACAGCCTCACCAAGCTTTGACAGTGAAATTCAAGCAAAGTAAAAAACGTGGAAAATTCGATATATAAACTGCAAAGGGTACTACCCATCAGCCCCCGCGCCCTGTTATTAGTAAATCGTCATGCCCGTAAAGGGGAAGAAAACCTCTTGGCAGCTATTCATTGTCTAGAGACACTTGGTTTTAATGTGATTTCAGAATCTACAGAGAACCCAACACATTTGGGTGATGTTATTAGACAATACCACCATGAAATTGATTTGGTAATAGTTGGCGGTGGTGATGGTACTCTTAATGCCGCAGTCGATGCTGTAGTTGAAACTCAATTACCTTTAGGAATTTTGCCTTTGGGAACTGCTAACGACTTGGCTAGAACTTTGGGGATTCCCAATTTTTTACCCGAAGCTTGTCAAATTATTGCCGCTGGACAGTTACAACACATTGATTTGGGTTGGGTAAATGGTAAGTATTTTTTTAACGTTGCCAGTTTGGGATTAAGTGTAAACATTACTCAGCGATTAACTAAAGAAGTTAAACGCCGTTGGGGAATATTTGCTTATGCGGCGGCGGCATTCCAAGTAATTAGGAAATCTCGCCCTTTTGGGGCAGAAATTCGTATAAATGGTCAATCAATTCACGCCAAAACTGTGCAAATTGCTGTGGGCAATGGTCGCTATTATGGTGGTGGCATGGCTGTATTTCATGACGCTACAATAGATGATCAGAGGCTGGATCTTTATAGTTTAGAAGTTAAGCATTGGTGGGAAATAATACCTTTACTTCCAGCAATGCGCCAAGGTAGACATATACATTTGCCAAATGTCCGTGCCATGCAAGGGAAGGAATTTGAGGTTTATACTCGTAAACCAATTCCTATCAATACGGATGGAGAAATCACTACGTATACTCCGGCTGTGTTTCGTGTGATACCCAGGGCTATCAGTGTTTTGGTACCACCGTTATAATTAATTTAAGACGTTGAAACATAAAAACTTCGTTTTGGTCTTTATATTTTAACTACGGCTAACACCACAATGTGCTATCGGGGTTTTCCAGCTACTTTCCTATAAGCTTTGAGCAAAATGCATTCGCGATTTTCTCAACAGATTAAATTTTTGTTACAACGTGTAGCTGAACAGCCACTGACTATCGGTAATATTCTGGCAGAAACTTCAGAACGGGGTTTTAGCTTAATAATTTCATTATTAGTGTTACCTTTTTTATTTCCTCTGCCACCAGGCTTAACAGGCCCTTTTGGGGGTACTTGCTTGCTGTTGTCGGTGCAGATGATTTTAGGCCGACGATCACCTTGGCTACCCAAAAAAATCGCTAATTACCCATTTCCTCACGCCATTGCTCAGATAATTCTACAAAATCTGCATCGAGTAACTAGGGTGTTGGAAAAAATCACTCGTCCCCGATTAGCGCCAATAGCTTCTCATCCTTTGATTTGGCGCTTAAATGGACTGTGTATATTTTGGTTGACAATATTACTAATCTTACCAATTCCCTTTACCAATCCCATTCCCACTGTAGGTATTTTACTTTTGGCTGTTGCCATGATTGAATCTGACGGCTTGCTGATATGCATCAGTTACGTGATTACAGTCTTAATTACCTTATTTTTTGGGTTTGTTGGTTATGCGCTGTGGTTTGCCACTCTAAAGAACTGATCCTTCTGAGGCTGTTGAATTTGCGATCGCACAAATAGGAAAAATTTAAAATCTTTACAAAAAAATATACACACCGAAATGTGGGAGTTGATATAATGAGATACCGAAGAATAGAAAACTAAGGCAGATGAATTATCTAAGATCAGCGGTTTATCTGATGATTCCTCTGAATTCTGACTCAAATGGGAAAAGTTCCCTGATGAGGAAGACTTTTTTATTCACAAAAATACACAATAAAGCAATCAAATTATTGCTAAAATAAAACCCCCAGCTAAAAGCTGAGGGCTGCAATCTAATTAAGGTGCATCTACTATTTTCTTATCCGTCTGATTTTTGACTATATCCGGAAGGTCTAGACTGATTAGATATTTTTTTGTATATAATCGAAGAGTATTTTAGTAAAACCCCCAGTTCCACCTGAGGGCGATTAATCAATTAAGGTATATATACTTCCGTCTGTGTGTCTGGTGAATCAGGAAAAAATAACAAAAGAATAGTGCGATCGCATTTTTTAGATCAGGTATCCCTTTTTTTGCATCTACCCATCGACGGATAAGCGCCTTTTAGTCCAATTGTTTACATTTAAACGTATATATATATGCTAGTGGCTATTTTGCCAGGACTTGTTTCCTTGGTTGACGAGATGAAAAAATTATTCCGTGCCTGGGACTGAATAATAAAGCCAAGGTAAATAAACCCGAAACTACTAAAACAATAGCTGGCCCTGAAGGTAAATTATAAAAGTAGCTGATATACATTCCGCTAATACTAGAAATTACACCAATTACGGCTCCGACAATCATCACTTCATGCAAGCGTTTTACTAATAGATAAGCAGTTGCACCAGGGGTAATTAAAAGTGATAATACTAAAATCACGCCTACAGCTTTCATGCTGGCAACAATGGTTAAAGCAATTAACAACATTAAACCAAAGTTGAGGCGATTAACTGGTAAACCTGCGGCTTGTGCGCCCAATGGATCAAAGGTGTAAAATAGAAGTTCTTTGTATAATAAGACAATAACGATCAAGACAATCGCTGCAATGATAGTTGTGTCTCGCACTTCATCTACAGTTACACTCAGAATATTCCCAAACAGGAAGTGATTCAGGTCGATTTTATTATCTTTTTGAATAACTGTAATTAGAGTCACACCAAGAGCAAAAAATGCTGAAAACACTATCCCCATTGCGGCATCTTCTTTAATGGGTGAGCGTGTTTTAATCAAGGCTATAACCATTGTACTTATGATGCCAGCAATAAATGCACCGACAAAGATATTAGCACCGATCATAAATGCGATCGCTAATCCTGGTAAAACTGAATGGCTGATAGCATCACCCAGTAAGGCTAGTCTCTGTACCATTAGGTAGCTACCAACAATGGCACATAATAAGCCTACTAGTATGGCTACGATTAAGGAGCGTTGCATAAAGCTATATTGCAACGGTTCTATTAGTGTGTTTAGCATAGATAGAAATGAACCGCAAAGGCGCAAAGTACGCGAAGAAAGGAATTAAAGGAATTTAGCAAGAGGAATAGTTATTTATGCTGCATCAGAAAAGTACATGACTTTACCACCATAAGCGTGATAGAGATTTTCTTCGGTGAGGACTTGTGGGCGGGAACCTGTGGCAATTAGGTCACAATTTAGTAAAATTAAATCATCAAAATGAGTGATAGATTCACCTAAATCGTGATTAACTACAAGGACGATTTTGTTAGCTGCGGCTAGTTCTTGGAAGACCTCAAAAATTATAGTTTGGGTTTTTTGATCAATACCTACAAAAGGTTCATCAAAACAGAAAATTTCTGCTTGCTGAGTTAAAGCACGGGCTAAAAATACCCTTTGTTGTTGTCCTCCAGAAAGTTCTCCAATTGGACGATTTTTGAATGTCTCCATTCCCACTCTTTCTAAAGCATCTTTGGCTACTTGGCGACTCACAGTAGAGAAACTACGTAACCAGCCTGTTTTTTTGACACGTCCCATCATCACTACATCCCAGACTGTAGCAGGGTAATTCCAATCAATTTGGCTACGTTGAGGTACATAGGCAACTTTCTCTAGCTGCTGCATCAATGCTTTATTTTCGTATAAAACTTGACCACTAGATAAAGGCACTAATCCCAAAATTGCTTTCATTAATGTACTTTTACCAGCACCATTGGGTCCAAAAATTCCCGTCAGTCTTCCTGGTTTAATAATGCAGTTAACATCCCGTAAAGCTTCCTGTGTCCGGTAATGTACTCCTAAATGGGAGATGTTAATGGCTGCGGTGGAGTTCATCTCAATGGGTTTGGTAGTTTGTCTAGGAATCGTCCGTACTTGTCTCTGTAATAAGTTGATTTTTTCGTAAAAAGAGACGTTTTGCATAACCGTACTTACAATATTTATTCTTTGAGTTTACTATAAATATGAGAAAAATATGAAAAAATCTATAATTAGGAGTAATTTTTAAGATAAATTACATTAATACTCAAAATCTATAGTAGTAGTTGAGATGAAGAAAACTAAGATTTTTCGCCTATGTACGGGACTTTTGCTATCTTTGACGTTACTTAGCTGTACTCCGTCAGATTCTCAACCACGTAGAAATGGTAAACCACAAGTCGTAGCAACTAGCACTATCATTGCAGATTTAGCAGCGGAGGTTGGTGGAGATGAAATTCATCTACAGGGAATTCTCCAACCAGGTGCAGATCCTCATGTTTACGAACCAGTACCAGCAGATAGCCGAGTTTTAGAAGCAGCAGACTTAATTTTATATAACGGTTACAACTTAGAACCGGGAATTATTAAGTTAATGAATGCTAGTGGAGGAAAAGCAAAAAAGTTAGCTGTGGGGGAAGTTGTTCAACCTTTAAAGTTAGAAAAACAGAAAGGTCAAATTGTCCCAGATCCACACGTTTGGGGAAGTGGAGAAAATGCCATATTGATGGTAGCAGCAATTAGAGATGGATTAATTGAGCTATCACCAGAAGACAAAGATAAATTTACTCAAAAAGCAGCCCAACTGACTGATGAATTACAGCAATTAAATATCTGGATTAAGCAACAAATCCAAACTATTCCTCCAGAAAAACGTAAATTGATTACTACTCACGATGCATTTCAATATTATGGAAATGCCTATGGTATGGAAATTGCTGGAACTCTAATTGGTATTAGCACTGAAGAACAACCCAGCGCCCAAACTGTAAAAAACCTAGTAGACTCAGTGAAAAAAATAGGTGTGCCGGCGATTTTTGCTGAAACTACTATTAACCCAGCTTTAATTAAAACCGTTGCTGAAGAAGCAGGAATCAAACTCGCACCCCAGCAACTTTATTCTGATTCTGTTGGCACAAAGGGAAGCGATGGGGATACATACATTAAAATGATGGCAGCTAATACCCGCGCTATTGTCACAGCATTGGGAGGTAAATATACGCCGTTTGAACTCAAGAAAAATCAAAATATAGATGCAAAATATTAAGAATTTAGGAGTTAGGAGAAAATAATTGTCAATCTAAAATTTAAACCTCGAAATAGTATAACTTTAGTCTGATGCTAAAATTTAATTTCATTTTTAAACTCTCTCCCAAGAAAGAGCTACTTGTAGTGTTGATTGTGTAGATTGATATTAGTGATAGTTTATTTTTGAAGTAGTTATGACTGATAATCGTCAAAATAATCAAATTAATCAGCCAGTAGATAAAGATAGCTTTTCTAAAAAAGAAGCAAATGTCAAAGAAAGGAATTTAACTGTTAATCCTGGGGATAGAATTTCTGAAGAACCACAATCAATCACAGAAAAATCTCAACAAGTTGCTGTAGACGTAAATGATATTACAGGCGATCACGTTACAGTTCCTACTTACTTTGTCGTTGAAACTCCTGACGGTGAGCAAAAAGCACTCCACCATATCAAAGATGCAGAAGAGATTTCTGATGTAATTCGTGAAGCACGAGTAGATGAAGAAGGAAATCGAATTTGGAGTTAGGTGCAATACAATAAGGGCAGGGTTTCCCCGCCCCTACTAATTTAGATTTAATGATGTTGACCTACTTCAGAATGAGATGAGCCATTTTCTTGATAATTCAGCAGATGAGAATTATTCACCCAAATTGATTGTTGAGGTACGGGAATAGAAATACCAATTTTATCGAAGGCAATTTTCAGACGACGACGATATTCCCGTGCTACATCCCATTGCTTGAGAGGCTGAGTTCTAATCCATACACGAATCATCATCCCCCGATCGCCAAAATTATCAATTCCTAAAATACTCGGTTTTTCCAAGATTTGCCGCTGCCAGAATGCTTCTTGATTCATCTTTGTCGCCACATCTTCAATTAATTGCAAAGCATCATCAATATTGGCTTGGTAGGAAACTGGAATGGTTAAATCGGCGCGTGACCAACGACTAGAAAGATTGGCTACTACTTTAACTTCGCTGTTGGGGATTGTAATTAAACGTCCTTCCGCATCCCGGACTTGAGTCATCCGCAGATTGAGATTTTCTACTAAACCGCCTACATCTCCAACAACAATTACATCACCAAGGGCATATTGATCTTCCAGAATAATCAAAAAGCCATTAATAGCATCTTTAATTAAGTTCTGAGAAGCAAGAGATACGGCGACACCAATTAAACTAGCACCTGCTAATAGGGGAACTATATCTATACCCAAAGCAACAAGCGCAAGTAAAATACCAATTCCAATCCAGATGAAAGTAGTAATACTTTTTGTCACACCTGAAAATGTAGAAACTCTCAGTTGCATTCTTTCAGCAGTGTCTGAGTTCAATAACATCCCACCACTAATTAGAGTTGTGGTAAATCTGTCAATGAGAGCATAACTAAATCGGATGGCGACATAAATCCCTAAGATGACAACACCTAATTTCAAAGGAATTTGGGCAGCGGCAATAATACCTAATTGAAATATCCGTGTATAGGGAAACAGTCCCAAAATGATAAAACTACCACCTCCCCAAATCCCTACTTGAGTTAGTTGAAATAGTCGGGTTTTTACTTCTTGAAGATGCTTGTTTTGCTGTTTATTTAATTGGGTTGTAATCTGTTGTTCTGTTTCTGAATTTGCAGCGACTGGTTCTACAACTGGTTCTAAGTTATCCTTTTTAGAATGGCGCTGCCAACCATATATTCCTAGGCTCAACAGCGTCATTGCTAGTCCAATACCACCTGCAATTTTACCTTGACTTATTAAAGATGAAGTTTGACGTTCTCGCTGTGCTTGTTCTAAAGCTTGCTGCAAATCGCCGGCAATTTGATTAGCTAGTGTTGACGGATCTACCTGACGTAATTTAGCATCCTCATAATTAACCGTCATCAGGTATTTGCCATTGATATAAATTACTGGTAAATCATTAACTGTGCGGATTTGTACCTTAAATTTTTGCTCTGATGACTGTAAGTAGTCTTGGCTAATTACCTGCAAATTGCGTTGGATATTTTGTGAACGTTCGGAAACATTTTTCTTAGATCCTGAAATCTGAAATAATGAGCGGCCATCTAAATAAATTGATTCTGAAACTATTGTATTCTCGGAAACATTATTTACACTGCTAGGACTTGGCAAGTAAGGTAAAAGAGGAATTTGGGCTGTAGCTTTTGGTACAGATACAATAGCAACTACCATTGAACCTGCAATCGCCAAAATTTTAAAATGCACTCAAAAATCTCCTTAAATACAATACATTGTCGAGTACTCATCGAGTTACTCTCAACACACAGTCTATATTATCTATACTTTTGTCAAATTTGTGGGAAATTCTGACTATTTCTATCTGGAGATAGATTCATATTATGCTGATAGTCATGGCTAATCCAGTTATTCATAATACTCATAGCAGATATTATAAAAAAATGGCAACTTGCATAGAAATAGTGATTGGTAAATTCTCGCTTTTTCTGTGTAAAATTCAGTCGGATTTGGTAACTACAGCTAAAAATTGCCACTTGTGAGAAAATATTGTTAAAGTACGTAAAGGTTTTTAGACCTTTTTCATTTTTTAGAGGAAGATTTTTCATGACCGCAACTACTCCCAGATTAAAGCACGAGGTTAAAGACCTCGCCCTCGCTCCCTTGGGAAGACAACGGATTGATTGGGCTGGACGGGAAATGCCCGTATTGAAGCAAATCCGCGATCGCTTTGAGAAAGAAAAGCCATTTGCAGGATTGCGCCTGGTTGCTTGCGCCCACGTTACCACAGAAACAGCACATCTAGCGATCGCTCTCAAAGCCGGTGGTGCTGATGCTGTATTAATTGCTAGTAACCCTTTATCGACTCAAGATGACGTAGCTGCAAGTCTTGTAGCTGATCATGAAATTTCCGTATTTGCTCAAAAAGGTGAAGATAGCGCCACCTATAACCGCCACGTGCAAATCGCTTTAGATCATCGCCCCAATATCATTGTTGATGATGGTAGCGACGTGGTTGCAGAATTGGTACAAAACCGTCAAAACCAAATTGCAGATTTAATTGGTAGCACCGAAGAAACCACAACTGGTATTGTGCGTTTACGTGCCATGTTCAACGATGGGGTTCTCACTTTCCCCGCCATGAACGTCAACGACGCAGACACCAAGCACTTCTTTGATAACCGCTATGGTACTGGTCAATCTACCTTAGACGGAATTATCCGCGCTACAAATATTTTGTTAGCTGGTAAAACTATTGTAGTTGTCGGTTATGGCTGGTGTGGTAAGGGTACAGCCCTCCGCGCCCGTGGCATGGGTGCAAACGTCATCGTTACTGAAATTGACCACATCAAGGCAATTGAAGCCGTTATGGATGGTTTCCGCGTCCTCCCAATGGCAGAAGCAGCACCTCATGGTGATATCTTCATTACAGTGACAGGTAACAAGCACGTCGTTCGCGGTGAACACTTCGATGTGATGAAAGATGGTGCGATCGTTTGTAACTCTGGTCACTTTGATTTGGAACTTGATTTGAAATACTTAGCTGCTAATGCTAAGGAAATCAAGGATGTCCGTCCTTTCACAGAAGAGTATAAGTTGACAAATGGTAAATCCGTTGTTGTTCTCGGACAAGGACGTTTGATTAATTTGGCTGCGGCTGAAGGACACCCCAGCGCAGTTATGGATATGAGTTTTGCTAACCAAGCATTAGCTGTTGAATACCTGGTGAAGAATAAGGGTAGTTTAGCTGCTGGTTTGCATTCTATTCCTAGAGAAGTGGATGAAGAAATTGCTCGTTTGAAGTTGCAAGCTATGGGCATTTTCATTGATAGTTTGACAGCAGATCAAATTGACTATACCAATTCTTGGCAGTCTGGAACGTAAATCATTAATTAGTTGATTTTTTGGGGATAAGCGTTTTGCTTATCCCTTTTTTTGTTTAAAATATAGAAATTCTAAATGATTTATGAACAGGGGACATAATGAAAAAACTTAGAAAAATCAAAATGAAGCCAGCTAGAAAAATCCTTATTATTGGTGGTTCTACTTTTAACCAAAACACACCTGAAAAAATTACCAAAGCATTGATGGATAGTAATTTTTTAGATGAGTGGGCAGTAATTATCGCTATTCATCAATATTTTAAACTTAGAGATTTTAACAAAAAAGACAGAACACCGATTCCCCCAGATTCAGTTTAAATCTAAAATCAATTTAGATTTTTCTTTACCTGAATTTGAGCCACAGATTTCCTTTATCTCTAGTCCTGGACAATTTACAGTTGAAACAGGATGTATTTATGTACTACCTGATCCTGGACTAGATATGCCTGAACAGCCTATAAATAAAGAATATCTTTCCACAAGTTTTATTGGTGATACATATCAATTAAAAATCCATGCAGAAAGCTCAAAAAAATCAGTTGAAACATGGTTTATTAATAACCCATTTGATGCTTATGGTACAAAGCGGCAAATGACCGCTCGTGATCTGTGTGATATTGATGATAAATCTTTGCATAATTTGCCACTTCCTACTGGATCAAACATATCTCAATTAAAAGCAATAGCACAGAAATTATCACCAGCAACAGTAATGTATAGAGATATGCCTTGCATAGATAAATTCATGAGTGAAGTTGCTGCTAGTAAGAGCAAACCAACAATAGCTGCTTTACTTCTTTGTGGACTATTTGGAGATGGTGCAAATGGATTGCAAGCAATTCAAAATATTGGTGGATATACAGCAGTACAGTTTCCAGATGAATGCTGTCGTGAAGAATTAGGAATAGATAAATATAATACTTCCTCAATACCAAATACAGCATTAAAGATAGAACCTAAGCATCAAATTGTTACGTTAGAGGGCAAACATAATTATCTAACATTATTTGATTGGCTGTGTAATATAAAATCATCTAACTTATGAAAGAAAACTTAGTTATGTAGGTTGGGTTGAGGAACGAAACCCAACATCTTTATAATGATATTGCGTTGGGTTGCGCTTTGCTTAACCCAACCTACTAATTATTACTAAGTAAAGAATAATGATGGTAGGATAAAATTTGATGTGAAACAATGATAAAATAAGGTAATGTCAAAAAAGCGTAAGTTACTAGAGAAAGTCCTTTCTGGCTCTAGAAATATTCAATTCGATGATTTGGTGACTTTAGTTGAAGCCTTTGGTTTTTCGTTATCACGTATCAACGGTAGTCATCACATTTTTACTCATCCAACTATCCAGGGGAAACGCATCTAAATTATCTTGACAAAATAATATATTAGTGCATCAATA
>NZ_JAYGGY010000024.1:0-53454 GCF_034931625.1 Anabaena cylindrica UHCC 0172
AGCTCGGTGCCAGGTCTATCATTTACTAAAGCCTCCTTCAATACATTTGAGGGGGCTTTCTGCTTTTTCTATTTAATTTACTTAAGTATGCATACAAAAATATTTGTACATTTTATGAAATAATATTAATTATATCAATAAACTTATACCCTATCCATCTTGAAAAGTTGAGTTTTCGCCATAAAAAACTATAGGTTTTAACTTAGACGGGGTTTATTTACTAAATTTGTATCTAATCTCCTCCTTCTCTAGTAGCCAATACTAACCAAGTTTCGCTAAATTAGAAAAATGTACACTTATTAGGAATGTTCAATGTCAGCACAACTGTTACTGGTAGATGATGAGCCTGGATTGCGGGAAGCCGTTAAAGAATACTTACAAGAAAGCGGTTTTAGCGTTCAAACTGCCAGTAACGCCCGTGAAGGTTGGGACTTGATGCAGCAAAGTACACCTGATTTAGTGATTTCTGATATTATGATGCCCCAGGTGGATGGCTATCAGTTCTTAAAGCAACTGCGCGAAGATCCTCGGTTTCAAGCATTGCCAGTGGTATTTTTAACGGCTAAAGGCATGACAGGCGATCGCATTCAAGGCTACCAAGCTGGTGTTGATGCCTATCTACCTAAACCTTTTGATCCTGATGAATTAGTGGCAATTATTGAAAACTTGCTCATCCGTCGGACTGCTCAAGCACCACAGATGAGTGAAGATGGCGAAAACATGGATATTGCCAAACTAGCCCACGAAATTTCTAAAATAAAGGATTTATTAAGCCCACGAAATGCAATCTCTCACTCCCCACCTCCATTTAAAATCGATTTGACTCCTAGAGAGCAAAGTGTTTTAAACTTGGTAGCGGAAGGACTGATGAACAAAGAAATCGCCCGACGCTTGGAAACCAGCGTCCGCAATGTTGAAAAATACGTCAGTCGTTTATTTAGTAAAACTGGTACTAATAGCCGTACAGAATTGGTTCGTTTTGCTTTAGAACATGGACTAGCTCAATAGTATGAATAAAAAACTGCACGAATAAGCTACTTTTTTAGTATCGGCTCACAAAGTACTTATTACAGAAGCTTTCCAGCTTTCAATTTGTCGCAATTATTTTTTAATTTGTATAAATTCTGTTTGACTTCTACTAACAGATGAGCAATGGTCTTGCTATTTAACCCTTGATATAACAGGAAACAGGGTTGAAAATTTATCCATGTCTGAGTTTTATATTTGCGTCATGTGGTGTCACTCATAACCTGCATTTCCTGTCAAAGATATAGTGTAGATTTGGCAACTGCTATATCTTTACAGTGCGCTTGAACGGAATAAGTTGGTATACACATTTGAAGGTTAATTTCTGTTCATATTCATAGTCACTAGATTCATGAAGGTGTAATTAAAATGGGTTTCATCTTTAACTGCGAGCAAAAAATTGGTAAAATGCACCTGATATAGTTTGCGACCAAACTATATTAAATTAGTTTTTCTAATTGAAATTGACCCCTGTTTTTTTGAATTTCCCTGAGTATAAATTTTTGACTACCCAAACCTAAATTTGAAGCAATGGATGACTGTATTGATTAAACATCCAGGTCTCTTGGTAGTGCAAGGGGTAAGGGCTAATGTAGATGCTTGCTCGAAGTTTTCTTAGTTGATATTCTTGCTTGGAATTGTAGATTCACATTACACAAGCCAAATTCTATCAAATCAAAATTACACCTTGTGATTATTAGCTATTTTCAGCAAAATTCCGTAAGCGCATTAGTTGACGCCTCATTTGAGGTGAGGCTTTAAATTCAGAAACCTCTTGCGCCTTCACAGATGCTTGTAGTGTCTCCAAAAAGTCATCAGAACCCTCAGTTAGTGCGTCTAGTAGCACCTGTAAAAGTTGTTCGCGATCGCCCAATAGACTTTTTTCCTCAATCAAACGGAATTTGAGATGAATTTCGCACTCATAAACACCCACTTCGAGATTATTTATTTGGCGAGGTAATGCTTTAGAGTTCATAGTCTTGAAGATTCCTTTACTTGGTGTTCATGCAGTTGAGGTGCTAAAGATTCAGAAAAAAATTCTTTATATTTCTTGTGAATATAAAGATGTGTTTGAATTAAGACTTTTTCCTCATCCATCAAATTTACATTCCATTTTTCACTCTCCTATTGTGTGCTATCTAGATTTTTACTGTCTAGTTTTTAATGATCCTGTGTTAGTTATGGCATATGTGAGTCATAAACTATTATTCAGTTTTTAAGATTCCATACAATAAAGTTTCTGTAAAAACTTTCTAAACCTTGTTAAAAGTTTTTACATCAACTTTATCTAAACGTCAATAACCTGTTTTCTTTTTACTGCAATCTAAGTATTTTTACTTAGATTGCAGTAATGCCGCCTTTTGTCTTTGATTAAAGCTAGGTAACATAGTGAACAATTTAAGTGACATTACTAAATGTGCGCTTTTTTATCAGTGAGGTTAGAAGGAGTTAATCAGTAAAATTATGAACTGTAAAAATTTTGTTCTGGAGTATTACACAGACTAAACCAGAATATTTTAGCCCAGAATTTTACAAAAAAGTATAGCGAGTTTTAAATATTACTAGCCATACTGAAAAAGATATTGAAATTACAGGTTTGAGCATCTGTCTCAATCATCCCATCAACTCCCACACAACATTAGGTTGATTTTTTGACTCTTGCTCATAATATTGCTTGAGCAATTCTTTTTCTGCTTCAGTGACGCGATAAGTGATAAGTTTTTTAGGTCTTGCTACAATATAATACCGCTACTTGGGGTATTTTAAAGTATGGATATAAGATAAAGAAACTGATTTTAACCCTTAATGACTAAGAAATAACTGATGTGAAAAACCGGAGTTAGTACAAGTAAAAATTAACGATTCTCAGTACCAAAAAGCTAAAGTTAATACAAAAACATCCTGCTTTTTGAGGTTGCACCTCTTTTCTTGTCTGCTCACTGTCCTGCTGACAAATTTTCTGCAAGGTTAGGAAAATGTTAGAGTATAATTATTTTAATTATGTGTGGTGTGACAAAATCAAACCGCATCTGCTCGCTCGGCTATAGCCGCCGAATCCGCTTCAAACCCTAAAATTTTAGTAGTAGCAGTAACCTAACGAGACAGTATGCTGGTTAAAGCTCACAAAATATATTCCACAGGAAGCTAAAAGCTTGTAAGTTGAGAGAATGAAGCTCAGGCACAGCAGTTAAAATAATTGCAGTGTAATTAACCAAAATCTTACACATTTTTATGGATAACCCGATGCTGCTCAAGTCCACAACCCGTCATATTCGCATTTTTGCGGCGGAAATGGACAAGGATGAACTAGTTCCTAGTAATCATGTATTGACGTTAGATATTGACCCAGACAACGAATTTAACTGGAATGAAGATACTCTGCAAAAAGTTTATCGCAAGTTTGATGAACTGGTAGAGGCTTCTAGTGGTGTAGATCTCACAGATTATAACTTACGCCGAATCGGGTCAGATCTAGAGCATTATCTGCGATCGCTCCTACAAAAAGGCGAAATTAGCTACAATCTCTCTAGCCGTGTGACTAACTACAGCATGGGATTACCTCAAGTTGTAGCCAACGCAAATCAATAAGGTTATGAATTATTGGTGAGTTACAAAATTTATAACTCACCAATAAATAATGTTAAATAAATTGCCAATCGCTGATCGGTTCGACAAATATGGAAAATGACGCGGCAACGCTCTACTGCCCAAATGAATATTGTCAAGCTGCTAACCCTCTGAACTACAAGTTTTGTCAGAGATGTTCCACACCCTTACCCAAGCGTTACCTCTGGGCAGTGGGAGATAGTTTGAACTTGGGTATTCCTGGAGAAATTTTAGCCGATCGCTATTTAGTCATTAATCAATCAATCATCTTTGATCTCAAGCCTGGTTTATTACCCCAAATACCTGAATTAGATAACCTACAGCAGATTAAAGCTTATCTTAAGCTAATTCCTTACCGCTTACACATCCCGCAAATATATGGGATGCTCTCTATTAACGAGGGGCAATCTCTATTACTCCTAGAACAACCACCCCTGGTAGTTGATAGTACAGACTCTCAAATCCATCTGTGCAACAAGCTAACAACGGCTTGGGGTGATGCCTCATCAATGCGGCAAATGAATTGGCTATGGCAGTTAGCTCATTTGTGGCAACCCCTTTTGACCGAAGGAGTAGCCTCTAGCTTATTAGATCCCAATTTATTACGAGTTGAAGGGTCTTTAGTGAGGTTACTAGAATTACATTTTGATTCACAAACAGCACCAACATTATCGCAATTAGGAGAATTTTGGCAACAACTGCTCAAAGAAGCCAAGCCAGCCATAGCTGAATTTGTCAAGCAAATTAGCAATTCTCTCATTCACGGCGAAATTAACACATCTGAGTTATTAATTAAAGTTTTAGATCAAGGACTAGCAGGATTAGGGCAAACCTCATCGGGACGGAATTCACCTATCCAAACCACCATTAAAATTGTCACGCAAACAGACACAGGACCTAGTCGTCAACGGAACGAAGATGCTTGTTACCCTTCTAGTGGTGTAGTTGTGAGTAAGCCGCCCCAACAAACTGCCTTAGCTATCGTCTGCGATGGTATTGGTGGGCATGAAGGAGGCAATATAGCATCAAGTTTAGCCATTGAAACCATTCAGCAGCAGGTCAAAGAACTAACTTCTGTTCCTTATGAAAACATAGACCCCTTACTGCTGTTAAATGATTTGGAACAGTCTGTAGCACTTGTGAATGATAAAATCAGTCAACGCAATGACACTGAACATCGCCAAGGAAGACAACGGATGGGAACGACCTTGGTAATGGCATTACCCATTGCCTATGAAATGTACATCACCCATATTGGTGATAGTCGTGCCTACTGGATTACACGCCACGGTTGTTATCAAGTTACCCTGGATGATGATGTGGCTTCCCGCGAGGTACGTTTAGGCTATGCTATTTATCGTGAAGCATTACAACATAGTGGTTCAGGTTCTTTAGTTCAAGCTTTAGGGATGAGCAAAAGCGCCTCATTGCATCCTACATCCCAACGGTTTATCATTGACGAAGATGCAGTTTTTCTCCTCACATCCGATGGTTTAAGTGATTTTGACCGAGTGGAAGAGTATTGGGAAACAGAAATTTTACCAATTATTTCTGGTGACACAAATATAGAAAATGCTGCCCAGCGACTGATAGAAATCGCTAATACAAAAAATGGACATGATAATGTCACGATCGCTTTAGTACATTCTCAAGTCAAATACTCTGAACCAGAAGTGGTACTCAAAGCAGACATTGGTAGTACTATTTCATTCAGCAAAACGGTAGATTTGACACCAAGAACAACAAACAGCACAATTTTAGGCAATTCCCACCAGCAAACTCAGGTAATTCCCGAAACTAAGTCGGTGCGTGCTTCTCAACTACCACTCCAATTACTAATTCTTTTCGGAGTACTTTTAGCAGCAGGTTCATTGGGATATTGGCTCAAAATCCAACGGCAGCTACCTTCTAGAATTACAGACCCCCTAATTCCATTTTCCAGTCCACAACCAACAATAACTGAAACACCTACACCAGAAACCTTGGAGAAACCGGCAGATTTTTCACCCGCACCAGTTACTCAACCACCCGCGCCTTAGTGATTGGAGGTATTAGGAAATAAAGCTTTTTAACTGGATAGTTATTTCCGCCACACTGCATTAGTGATTATCATCACCGTCATGGGATATGATAATGCAGGTAATAAACAAAATCAAAAATTCACTAGGTACAAATTTCTTCCTGCTGGACAAAAAAGTTTATTGTCAATTATTTGTTCTTAGAGTTGAGTTTCCACAAATCCATGTCCTGCCTGAATCTGGCGATCGCCCGTCTGGTAAATACTGGCACTGATAACTTCGCTATTTGGGTGGTTAAGGCTCCCTATCCCAGTGGTTATGTTTTGCGTGACTGTGTTTTTGCTACTGAACTTAGTCAAATTTGGCAAGAATGGCAACAGATGTTTGCTGGTCATAGCCCCATAGATATTGGTTCATTATCGACATCTCCCGGAGTAAATACATTACCAATTGATTTGAGTTCACCCTTGGTTGGTCAAACAACAAGTCCTTACAGTAGTCGTTTAATGCAATATTTGGGCATAAGCTTATGGAGTTGGGTGTTTGATGGGCAAATTCTAGGTAGTTTAGAACGTAGTCGCGGCATGGCTATGGGTCAAAATAAACGTTTGCGCTTTCGCTTAGAAATTCGTGACCCTGATCTAATTGCTCTACCTTGGGAAATTATGCAGCGCGAACCCGGACAGTCAGCAATATCTCTTTCCCAAGATATTTTATTTAGTCGCACTACCAGTGAAGTTGAACCTCTACCAAATTTGCGAGCAGATCCAGCTTTAAATGTCTTATTGGTTTTAGGACATGATGACAATCTAGAATTGGAAAAAGAAGCTGCTATTCTGGAGAAAATTTTATCAGAATGTAGTTCATCTGGTAAAAATTCTGTATCAGCCTGTATGGTGAAGACACTCTTGCAACCCACTCCACAACAGTTAATTCAAGAGTTGGAAACCAAAGTTTATAATGTGTTTTTTTTCGCTGGCCACGGTCTGCCTGCTCCAGATGGTGGGTTATTATTTTTGGGGACAGATATGACCCTAAATGGTATAGAATTAGCCCAAGTACTAACCCGCACAGGTGTAAAACTTGGGGTGTTTAATGCTTGCTGGGGAGCGCAACCAGCGACAATTAATCAACAAGCGATACCAGCTAGTAGTTTAGCAGAAGTACTCATTCGTCATGGTGTACCTGCGGTCTTGGCAATGCGAGATGAAATTGCAGACCAAGAAAGTCACAGTTTTATTCAAGCTTTTGCAGAAGCGCTGCGATCGCGTAAACCAATTGATGAGGCAGTAGCAGCAGCTAGACAAGAACTGTTAACAATCTATAAGTTCAATCAACCTGCTTGGACATTACCGGTTCTCTACCTGCATCCAGATTTTCATGGTGATCTGATTAAAGGTATTGATGAAGGAGTTACAGAATTACCAGATACGGCTATTTCTGAACTAGGTTCTCCACTATCTACGGCTTCCTTGCGATCGCTCTCCCCAGAAGGTAAAACTTGGTTACTGCGTTCTGGTGTCACTCGTATTGGTCGCACAAAGGACAATGATATTATCATCCCCGAACTCTATGTTTCTAAACGCCATGCCGAAATCTTATGCCGAAGTATGCTCACTGGGACTAAATCAGTTCAAACATACTACCTACAAGATTTCTCTACCTATGGTACAACTTGGTGTCTAGGCCCAAATGGTTGGCAACAAATTCTCCGCGAGGAAGTACCTCTAACATCGGGAATGCATTTAAAATTTGGTAGCGCTAAAGCTGAAACATGGGAGTTTCTGATTGAAGAACCCTAGCGGAGAAATGACCACAGTCAAATTTTTGGACTTTAACAATTTACTCTGAACACAAGACAAGTCTAATTATTTTTTGCGGAAATCTGATCCTTCCAGTTGTAGCTGTCAACAAGGCTAATTAATTATGAGGTGAAACATGATTAATAAAATTAACGATTTACATACTTGTCACGATTTAAAATCTTCGGTAGATCTAGAGTTATTAGAAATACTGCTACAACCTGAAGATGCTGCTTATCCCTGGAATCCCGATGATCAGGAATCAGAAGCGTATTTCAACAAACTAGAGCAGCAGCTTGGGTGGCAGGATTTATTAGAAGAAGACCTGGGTACACAAACGCAAGATTTTTATCACAATCTCGATACCATTTGGTCTCAAGTTTACCATTCTAAAACTGATCATGATGAACAGCCAGCTAAAGGTCTACAAGCATCCTTGCATAGTGCTTTTGCTGCCTCTGTTCCTTCCAGTTGGCTAAATGCGATCGCTCAAAAAGCAGCAGAGATTATTAGTTTAGAACAATCAGCTAGTGAGAAACTAGTAGAATGCGTTCAAGCTTTACTCCCAACTTGGGGAACAGATGATCTATTAGTTTTAGCCCGTCCTTTTGCATACTCTATGCGAAGTAGCGAACAACAACATTTGACATCTGTCATCAGCAATATTGAAAATCGAGAATGGACTAGTTTATCAGAAATAGAACAGGCCAAAGTTAGTTTAGCGATCGCAGACTATGCTCTTAAACAACTTTCTAGCTGACAAACCTAATTTTAATTTTATACCCTCATTCACGGGCTGATATTGAATTAGGGTGGTAATTACTTTTTAATTTTTTGTGGATCTGTTCTTCTGTGTCTCAAAATTACTTGCTGAATTTTCATTTTTTAGTCATAATTGCCTCAGCATAAACTACGTATAGACTAATTAGAAAAATTAAACCATCTATCCTTAGACATAAAAAATCTAGGGAATTAGGTGATAGGAGGCAGAAGATAGATATTAATCCCCATCTCCCCCTCTCCCCAGTCCCTAAGAATTATTTGGGTTCAAGAAAGCGAGTTGCGAAATTTTGCGATCGCGTTGGTGATAAAACCCGTGCTTTCAGAATTGCCGCCATCAAAAAAGCGTAAGATAAAACACCTACGACCACCAACAACAAAGCATTAATAGAACCCGTAGCATTCCACAAAGCATGAAGTGCAGAGGCACTCAAATAACCAACTGAGAGAATCTGCCAACCCATCATCGGCTTGAGGACAGCTAACCCGATAAAATACCCCAAATAACCGCTGTAAGCCATGTGTCCAGCTACAGAGCCTAAAATGCGCGGAATCAGTAACTGCAAACCCACCAGTTGACCAGCCCCCACCCCTGCTTGTTGAGTAACATTTTGCGTAATTACAGGTACATATTGACCAAGAGTTTCTAGCAAAGTGAAACCCACAGCCGAAGCAGTTCCCAGCAAAATACCATCTAGAGGTTCCCAGACTCCTATCCGTTCTCGCCAAGGTGATGGTAAAGAGTTACCGATAAAATATGCACCCAATACTGGTAGAGCCTTAAGCAATTCTTCCATCAAACCAGCGCCAAAAAACATCCGCACCAGTAATTCTGTAAAGGTGATCGAATCTTGAGACGAGGGTAAACTACCAGGAAGAATAACGCGAAAGACAAAGATAAAAAAATCTAATAAAGGACTGAGCAAAATCAGCGCTGTACTCAACGCCATAGCGATAAGTACCCACCAAGGCTTAGGTTTACCACATAGTTGATAAACAAAGTAGTAAGCCGCAGAGGCGATATAAGACCCAACAATCACTTGATTGGCTTGGGGATTACCGACAGTCCCAAACATCAACACGACAAAGATAACTGTTAATATTCCCGGTACAAGGTAAGCTTTGCGAGTTAGATCTTTACCAGTGGAAATAATGGGAAACAGTTGTGTGAAGCTGACCGAATCGTGCTGTGATTGCCGTTGCCGATTATTTCCCGATGCAATTACTGTACCTTGGTTAGCGGTCATTACTGTTGGTTGGGGGATGAATTCATATTCAAAAATAAATTGCGGCCCATCAGCACCCAAGGAAATGCGATCGCCTTGGTGCAATTCCTGAGAACCTTGCAACTGTTGTCCATTTAAAAAAGTGCCATTGGCGCTATTTAAATCGCAAATTACCCAACTGAATCTACTATCTGGAGATAAAGATAGAGGACGAACCACTGCATGACGACGAGATACCATCCGGTACATCATGGCATCCAAGACAACTTGGCAGCTGGGGTCGCGTCCAATGACCATCTCTTGACTAGGAAGCAGCGAGTAGCGAGATTCTAAACCAGAAGCTACGACCTTACTAGACACTAGCCGCAGAAATGCATTATGTCTTGCGTTTTTGCCTGTCATCGAGTTAGTGAGTGTGTCTAAACAAATTCTATGGCTTACGCCGAGCTATCAAATGTATTGGTAGTAGACTTAACTTTAGCCATATTAACAGCAGCACCATTGATAAATACACTATAGCCTCACCAACCGTTGCTTTGCTCCAATTTAAAATACAAAATACCAAATTTAAACTCCAGAAACCAACAAATGTCGATTCACAGTTATTTTATTACTAAAAACTGACCACTAAGCACTGACTAAATCAGATTAAATTCTGTTATTGCCCTGGAAAAGTTTCTGTTTTAATTTCCTGAACGGCTAAGTTTAATCAGAACAAAATGTTGTCAGGGTGTTAAACCCAAGCACTGTTGTAACGTGATGGTAATGCCTATTTCCTTTGCTTTGTCCTGAATACTAAGTGGTACATTTGTAGCATCCATCCAAGGGGGAAGAGGGACAATTGGTAATCGGGTAGCGGGTATACCTGTATGGTCTAAAACAAATTTTTGTGGATACTCTTGATCAGGCTGAATTTCTGTTTCTGTGGTGCAGGGTAATTCAACTAAAGTAGCACATTTTGATCAAGTCATCTGATTCCCATCAGACAGTTTGAGTTAGATACCTGTAGTATCTAACTTGTAACGTACCAGCATCGGTATACAACGGAGAGCTTCAACAAAATCTGCTTCAAATTCAAACAAATCGGTTTTCATATAAACTTTAAAATTGCAGATATCATTTAAGAATGAACTTAATTTCTATTATAAGGTCTGCTAACACGAATTATGAAATAACTAATTGAAAGGGCAAGTACAGCAGTTCCTAAGCCAATAATATCAATTCCTGAGACTTTCCCTAAATCTAAAATAATAATTTTTCGGGCGACAGCAATCAAAGAAGTCACAATTACTAATTCTACGTGCAAGACGTGTTTTTGTATATAAGCTGTGATATTTTCTAAAATTTCCAAAGCAATGAGAATATTTAAAAATAACCCAAATACCTTAAATAAAATGGTATTAAATTTACCATAAGATACACTGAATAACTCGTTAAACAGAAAGAAACTCAAATCTCCAATAGCTACAAAAATTACCACTATCATCAAGATAGAGAGAATTTTAGAAACCACGACTACGATGTTTTCAATGAGGTACATGAAGTTATCATCGCAAGTCAAAGCTTTAATTTGCTTAAATATTTTTTTCATTAGGTAGTGTCCCATGCTTCAATCAACAGTTAGAAATCCTCATGAAGGCAATTGCCTGTTTGGTAATAGGACTTAAGCCGATTTAAGTGCCAAAAGTCAAGAAAAAACAAGCATTCAGGTGTTTATTTCTCCAAATCAAGAATCAAAAAAAATAATCGTAACTATAGATTATTGACTCTATTACCAATTCCTTGTTGAGGAATTCACTTAGAAGCTTACCATTTTGAAGACTGAAGCTGATAATTTTAAACAGAAATTTCTACAGTAATTGGGACTAGCTGCACAGCACAAGGTTTTTTGCTTTGCATAAGTCCTATTAGTTTTACCACGACGCGATCGCACTTCTAGCCACTGATGATCAATAATACCCCAAGCAGCAGCATCTAATTGTTTATAACCCTTGCTTTGTAAGGGTTTTGTGATAATTAATCCTCAATCATCATAAAAGAGACACAAGATCCAGAAGTAATAATATATATTAGTGGAAAATCAGAGATTAATTACAACAACTATGAAACGTCGTGAGTTTATCAATTGGGTGGGTTTAGGTTTTTTAGCCAGTTCTTTACCTGTAGCACTTGCAGCCTGTTCTGCTGAAACCACCACAACAGCATCTTCCACATCTGGTGGAGCTACTCAGAACTGGCAAAAAGTCGGTACTGTGGCAGAATTAGACAAGACTGGACAATTATTAGTACCAGATTCCCCAGTGGGTGCAGTATTGGTAGTCGGTACATCTAAAGCTGCCCAAAATTTGATTGCTGTTAACCCTACCTGCACTCACAAAGGTTGTACAGTTGAATGGAAAACTGATAAAAATAAATTTGTTTGTCCTTGTCATGATGCTGAATTTGCCCTTGATGGTAAAGTTCAGAAAAGTCCAGCCGAAAAACCGCTAAGAACCTATTTAACTAAGATTGAAAGCGGTTCTATTTTTGTGACAACAACTTAAAATGCATTTAGAGTAGTTGCAAGCTTTTTTGGCGATCGTACCTCAACTGTTTCAATCCCTAATAGGGAGTAATAGAAATTGCAATTATCAAATCTCGTAAGCTTCAATTGAATCCATCGTTTCAATCCCTAATAGGGAGTAATAGAAATTGCAATACAAATACACCATAGCACTGCTCGCTTGCGCTCGGTTTCAATCCCTAATAGGGAGTAATAGAAATTGCAATTACCATCATAGGCATCAGTCCCGATCGCAAGGTTGGCAGTGTTTCAATCCCTAATAGGGAGTAATAGAAATTGCAATTTGGTCGGAATACTAGCTAAACTAGTTGGAGAGAAGGTTTCAATCCCTAATAGGGAGTAATAGAAATTGCAATTCTGTTAGTATATTGGTACTATTGGTAAATGCAGAAGTTTCAATCCCTAATAGGGAGTAATAGAAATTGCAATCAAGAAAACAATTCTTGCGGCTACGAAATTTATTTGGTTTCAATCCCTAATAGGGAGTAATAGAAATTGCAATTCATTGAGCTTTTATCCTACATCAGAGATGTCACTGTTTCAATCCCTAATAGGGAGTAATAGAAATTGCAATGACAAGTCCATTCCCCTTCACGAACTCTTGTGTAGTTTCAATCCCTAATAGGGAGTAATAGAAATTGCAATCTCGATAGGCGTACCAGAAGGAATAATTGTGCAGGGTTTCAATCCCTAATAGGGAGTAATAGAAATTGCAATTTTATTACGCATAATCATAGTCTTAATAGGATTTCGTTTCAATCCCTAATAGGGAGTAATAGAAATTGCAATGCCCAATCAATCACGGGGACAATTTCAGCTTCGATATATTCGTTTCAATCCCTAATAGGGAGTAATAGAAATTGCAATATGAGGACCAATAAGCTCGTGATTGGAAACAATATAAGTTTCAATCCCTAATAGGGAGTAATAGAAATTGCAATTTATTACTGCCGGGTCTACCAAAAATTTGAATAGTAGTTTCAATCCCTAATAGGGAGTAATAGAAATTGCAATAGCGGGAGGCTGAAAGCCTATATATATGTAGTTTTCAAGGTTCGATTGCGCGATCGCTCTCATCATAGTCCATTTCAGAAAATGTGTCAAGAGAGAAAATGGCTGAAACCCTTGCTGTGTAAGGTGCGCGGGCGGATGAATCAAAAAAATCAATCAAAGCCTTGTATAGATATGAATTCAGCCATTTTTTGAGAAACCAGATTTTTTACACCCACCTCCTCGCGCATTAAGCGAAGAAAATCGTCGTATCAAGGGGTTGTTCACCACCGATTCGTTCCACCTTACCAAAGCAACAAGCACAAAGAAAATAAAAGCGAATGCTATCAGTATTCGGCTTAATTAGCTTATTGAGGCGCGATCGCAGTTTAGCATACTGAGTATCAGTCAACTGACATTCAAAAATACTATACTGCACCCATTGTCCATAAGACTTGAGAATATTATGGATTTTAGTCCGCCGTTTATCCTCAGAAATATCGTAAGAAACAACAACATTCATCACCTAATTCCCTCTTTACTATCACCTTCTTCTCTATTTCAAAACCAAAGGTGGATATTTATCAGTTTCACCCATTAAGTATTTAGCGAGTAATCTAGCTTGCCATTCAAAAGCTTGTCTGTAAGTACATTTACGCCCCATCACCGGATGCTTAAACTCCGATTGCTTTTTCTTTTCGTACTGTGTTAAAAAGATTTTGCGTCCTTCAGGAGTCAGAGTAACAGCACCGCTGAGAGGTTCAGAGATAAAATCGACTGGTGTTAATAATTGCTTATTCAAAATAGATAACACCACAGCATCAACCACCAAAGGACGAAACTCCTCCATTAAATCTAGGGGCAAAGAAGGTTTATTATAGCGATCGCAATGCAAATATCCTAAATATGGATCAAAGCCCACAATATTCACAGCACCTTGCACATCATGACGCAACAAAGAATAACCAAAACTCAATAAAGAGTTCACCGGATCAGTAGCTGGACGACGCACACGCTTAGTAAAAGTAAAATCCGGGTTACGAATCAACTGATTAAAACAACCAAAATAAGCAGCACTCCCCGCACCTTCCAAGCCTCGCAAGGAGTTGACGTTGTGAGTTGTGTCAATTGGTGCGATCGTTTGTTCAATCCGAGTAATATATTTAGACAAATCAACATCAGATTCCCGTTGACAACGCATCAAAACTTGACGGTAATTTTTTAACTTCCCCCGAATAAAACCTTGCACAACATGAACAGCTTGAAGAGACTCACCCGCAGCTTGCCATTGAGCCTTGCGAACGAAAATATTCCCAGTCATTTCCGGTTCTAAACGTCCCAAATAATGACCCCTTTCATCAATAAAAGAAAGCGGAATATGACGATTCATCAATTCAAAAACAACAGCAGGCGAAACAGTCGCACGTCCCAACACAACCACATCTTTAAGGTGAATAAACGGAATATCTTGAAGAACTTTCCTCTCAAACTTCACATGAATCCGCTCATCAACCTTACCAACAAAAGAATCATTTTGTGTAACGTAAAGAGTCCCCATAATTAAATCCTTAACTTGTATGTATTTCTCGTTCCCAGACTCCGGCTGGGAATGCAATCAAGAGGCTCCGCCTCCCTAAATAATCAATTTCCCTCTTTATACCGCCCCACCTTATCAGCAGCCTGAGGCAAACACTGAGAATAAAGACTACAACCATTACAGCGTTTTGTTTTCACAGGTTTTGGCATAGCACCCGTAAATAACAACATTTGCACAGCTTCAATAGTTGCGATCGTATTTATTCGTAATTCCGGCGTAATTTCTACTAACTTACGTTGATGAGTTTGAGCATAATAGATATAACCAGAATTGATATTTTTTCCCGTCATTTCCTCCAAACACAAAGCTTGAGCGCAAACTTGTAACTCATCATTATCCCATTCTCCCTTACGTCCGCGTTTATATTCAATTGGGTAAAATTCACCATTCTCAAACTCAATTAAATCAGATTTACCAACAAGTTGATATTTGTCAGACTTCAGATAAATAGCCCGTATCTGCCAAGTATCATCACGATTTACTTCCCCAACAGTATGAACTCTTTCATGTAAACTTGTACCTTCAATAGTGTATTGATTATCAATAAACTCGCCAGCACAATGAATCCGCCAACAACGATGAGGACAGTAGGAATATTGATTTAAAGATGCAATATTTACATAGTCGTCAGAGTTTATATTTTGAGGCAGCATAGAGTATTCACGGTTAGATTTTCCAAACAATAAAAAACAATTCATCTGTAGGTTGGGTTAAGCGACAGCGCAACCCAACAAAAGCATTGATAATGTGACAAAATAATGTTGGGTTTCCTTGCGTCAACCCAACCTACAATTTTCTTCTTACCATTCCCATTCCCATTGTTGTTTTGCGTCCTATTCCTGCATACAAAGCAAAATTAGCCAAAGCGTTAACTTGCTTAATTCCTATTGCTTCCACATTGCCAAGAATGCGATAGCTAATTTCACCCAAACAACCAATAAACTTATTCTCATAATTGCTAATAACTTCAGTATTGATATTAAAAACACTAGGATAAATGGCTTCTAGAGGAATATTATTTAACTCAATTCCACTATATTTATTCCACCGATTGAGAAGACTATTAAAAACAGATTCCCTAGTTGGTAAAAGATTATCAAATCCACCTTGACGAAAAGCTACAGGTGTAGAAAAAATGAAATTAAATGTACGTTCCTGCTCACTGGCTTGTTCATAAAGTTGCTTGTAACTACAAGCATTAGCCCAAGGTTGAGTAGATTGAGGTGTCCCTTGAATGCTAGTAATATATAAATTAGCTGAACCCAAATGCCAAGGTTGTTCAGGATTAAGATTCAACCATAAAGGAGTGAGTTGGCTAAATAAATTGTCATCTAATAAAGAAACACGCCACCAACAAGAAGTACCTGCGGAAATAGGATTTTGATGGGCATATTGCAAAGTATGAGATTGAATTTTATGTCTGCTTTGTACCTGCAATGGTGACAGAGTAAAAGCTTTATCAGCATTTGATTCGTGTAGATAGTCACCTAATTTTCTATCAACAGAACTCACCAGGTTAAGGAATAACGCATGATAATGTCTGCCCGTGAGAAAATTGGGGTAAATGGGAGATTGGGGGGTAAGATTGAGAATGAGACTGTGAGGCATAATGAGTGATCAGGAATTTTCTATTGATTTTATGTAGGTTAGAACTGCTGATATTTTTTTATCTGTTTCATTAGACTTATACTGTAATTTCTCCTCAAACCCTTGTGTTCTCCACTTTTGAAAAATACCTGGTAATTCTACAAATCCTAGTTCTTCGTCGTAATGATATCCAAGTTTTCCATCAAACATAGATGCACCATCAACTTCGGGGCTGATTTTGACAAAAATATCTTTTTGATATGCACAGCCCCAGCGTAAATTTCTTTCTCTATATCTAGTTTCTTCCTGGTCATAATATCGCTCATACACATAAGTATTAGTATATTGATTAATTGAATTACCTTCTTCATCTTTCTTTATAATTAAACGGTCAAGTGGTACAGTAATATGAGGAATTTCAGATAATTTATTTATCCAATTGTCTCCATGTTTACCGTCGTCATATATTAAAGTTGCAGATGGTGTCCAACTACGAGTTACTACTAAACCTTTTTCATGAGTTGGCTGACAAGTTAAATCCGCGTTATAAACATATTCATGCAGCATTGAAAAAAGTTCGACTACACGATAATCATCAATATGATTAGGACGTGATATGCACTCACCTATTTTCTGAGCATTAAATATTGATAGAGATGATAAAGTGTCTTGATATTTTTTCCAGCCATATTCATCTAAGCTTTGGGCATAAAATGGAATTCGCTCACCTTCTAATTTTCCTACAACAATTACTTTAGCATCTGGTATATTACCCTTACGGTTACAACGTCCGGCTCTTTGAATTAAGTTTTCTGGTAAACAAATTTGAGAAATCAATACCTCACTGTTTAAATCACAACCAACCTCAATAGCACTTGTTGTAATTAAAATATAAGGCTGATTATTATCATCACGATTTTTGAGATTTTGATAAACTTTTTCACGTTGTTTACTATTTAGCCGCCCATGATAAAGTAGTAATTGTTTTTTGTCCAAAGATAATTCTAATTTCTGGTATATCCCTACTGCATCTTTGACAGTTTCTACAACAGAAATAATTCTGCGTTCAGGTTTTATTTCCAGTTCTGTTTTTATTAGTTCAACAATGCGGTTTTGAAAAACTTCTGGTTGTTGGAAATTACGTTGGATATCATTTATCCATTCAAAAGCTCTATACTGAGTTCTATTTTGATGCTTTTCTAATTTTAAGAGGTTTTCTTTATCATCAACATAGTCAATAACTTCTAAATAATCAAACCTCTGAACATATTCTTTTGGCATTGTCGCAGTCATTAAGACTATAGAGCGACCAGCTTCATAGAGTGAAGTGACCAAACCGTGAAAATTAGTAAAGGAGATTTCATCATAAGTGTGTGCTTCATCAAAACAGATAATTGTTTTTTCTTTATGAATCCTTAAAGGAAATATAAATGATTTCTGCTTATCTCCAAAAGCAAAATAACGATACATGAATTTATCCAGAGTCGTTAAAATTACATCTCCTTTATAAAGATGTCGTCTGGGGTTAATCGTTCTCTCTTCTACTTTTCCATCAACATATACCCAACGTTGCATTTGTGAACCTGTATCTATAACCAAGGAAAATTCGCGTTGAGGATATATTTGTGAAAACTTTTTCAGGTATTGTTCTAAACGTTGCTTTTGGTCTTCAATTAAGCTACGAGCAGGTAATGGTAAAATCAGACGATGACGTTTTGCTAAAGCAGGAAATAAAACAGTTTCAAATTTACCTGAACCTGTGGGCGCTTTAATTAAATAATCTGGTGCTTCTGAAATGGTTATTTTTTGATACATCTCCCTTTGTAGGGGATTAGGTAAAAAATTAGCTAATTGTTTATACCAAAAATCACAATCTTTATCATCATGATTATTCTCTAATGCAAAAGGTTTGAGCTTTATTTGTATAGTGTCCTCTATTTCCGGCTTCTCAGGCTGTTTATTCCACCAATCTTTAGCTAATTTATCTAGCTTTTTTCCTAAGTCAAAATCTCTATTGTTTTCTCGACAATCTTCTAAAATTTTCTTGTCTTGTTCTGATAAGATATAAGCCCAGTATTTTAAATCTAATTTAATCTCTTCTTGTTTGAAAATCCAAGGCTCTATTCGATATACATTAGATTCTTTTTCATCCTGATAGATTGTGTATTCCATAAAAGTACGAGATTCAGCTTGTTTATCATCACCAATAACTCTACAAGCTAATTCTGCTTCAATTTGGTCACACATTTCTAAAATGTACAGTTCTTTGGCATAGGCTAAGGAATCTTTTAAAAGAATTTCTGTATATTCTGGATTCTTTTTTAACTGATAAGTATCTCGACTAATATCACCTACCGAAAAGTCATGATGACCTCTAGCTAAACTTTGCACCCACGCATTTTTACTTTCTGCTAAATATCTATGTCCACTAAAAGAGTAGATATATTTTTTGAACACATTTTTTTTGTTAGTTTCTACTCGTAGTTCAAATTTTTGTGGTTTTCCTGTATCGTGAATTTTTGCAGCTTCTTTAACTCTATCCAACGATGATTCACAAGGAAGGTCTTTTTCAGACCAAAATTCTACTAATTTAACTACATTACCAACATGATTACCAAGAGGTTGAAAATAAACTTTATTAGGAATAGGTAGAGATTCATCATTAACTATTTCAGGAAAGAAGACTCTACCAAATATATAAGGACGTTGACGTTTTGCTTTAGACATTTACTTCACCTTTTAACAAATTTACAAGAGATAAGGGAATATAAATTTCCTCATTAGTGTAGTAATTAAGAGTTGGAGGTAAATTTCCTTCATTGGGATAGTAACCAGTAACAAAAGGAATAAAACCTTCTACTTGAGTTGGTTGATTATCTAAAAATCCTGCTGTGATAGAAGAGTTGTTAGAGTTTATTTTCCAGTTGTAGCGATAAAGATTGTAAATATCGCAACTGCCGACAAATTGATTACTTTGTAAAATTGCTTCCATTGGTACAAGAGTTGAGGGAAAAGCAGCTAGTGTATCTAGTGTTAACTTAATTGCTTCAGAAACTTCTTGTAATACAGCAAAGCCTTCTTTCCCTAGCTTGCATCCATAACCTTCTAATTGCTTAAATTGTGCTAAACCTTCCAAAGATTCACTGACAACATAGCCTATAAGTTCTTCTGCTATGAAATATTCCCAGGTATGTAGTTGAAAATTTGCTTTGTCCTTTTCAGCGTACAACTTAGAAAAGCTATAGTGGTTAAATTCTCGCATCCCTTTACGATAGGTTTTATGTACTATACGTAATGAATTTGAAGAAGGATAAGCGCCCAAAGCAATATAAAGAGGTGGTAAGACGTAAACAGGGGGATTATCTTTATTAATGGAAGTTTCAGGAATATCTAAACCAGCACTTAGCATTCCTAATCTTCGCAAAAATCCTGATAAAGTTGTGGGTGGAACAAACGGATAGGTAGCAATGTTCAAGATAGAACCAGGCAGAATGCGAAAAGTCATTGCTGCCGTAGGTATAATTTTCAATTTGAGGCAATACATAAATTATGCCTGATTGTGCCTGTAGATTTATGCTTGTAAAACTGTCTTAACGAAATTACCAGCGTATTCTTGCAACTTTTCTAAAGCTTTATCTCCTATCCATCGTTCAAAATTATCTGTGCTAATGTAGTTAGAATTAGCTTCTGGAGTTCTGGCTAATTGCATAAATTTTTGGATAGCTTTTCCTGGATCTGTTTCTGACGGCGATATAATTGGACGTTTACCTCTAGGAGAAAGATAACGATCTATTACTAACAATGGCATTTGTTGATCAATCTCAGATAGCTCTATCACTTTACTTTCAATCAAAACAATTTTGTCTTCTGTCTCAGCAATAAAAATACCTTTGGGATTACCAGAACCAATGCGAGGCAAAGCATCTAGAAAGGCATAGGCAACAGATGAAAATTCCTGATCGGTTACACTCAAGGCATGGTTAGAAACTGGGTAGAGAATACCAGGTTGATTATATTGGCGTTTGAATGGTATTGGTGTTTCATCTTTTTGGTTTACCAAACGTGAAGGGTGCATTGCACGTTGTTTATCGACTGGGTACAAGTCTTGAACTGCAACGCCACCACCATGAGTCACACGACCAATTAAAGTGCTTTTACCTGGGATAAGTGCGCCATAGGGAGCGCAAATAGGACAGTCTTGTTTAGCACAAGTTTGAGGAATGCCACATTTATATTTATCTCCTAAAAGTTCACCAGTTTTTACCGGCGACCATAATAAACAACGTCTTTCTACACCTCTACGTTTAGTAGGTGAAAGATAGCATTTTTCTAGAGATTGACCATCTTTTGTGCTTAATTTTACAGTTTCTACGACGTTGACGTTTACTTGTACTTCATCCCCAAAGTAGAGTTCTTGTGAACCTTCTAAAATGGCATAGATATCAAAATGAAAGCGGGGATTTTTGGAGTCAGTTGCATTTAATCCAGTTGTCATAATTATTTCTCACTTGTAGTTTTAAGTTTGCGTACTAATTCAGGAAAGCGGGTATAAAGTGAAAGTTTAAGGTTATAGGTTAATTCATTCCATTCTCGGTCTTGTCCATAGCCATTTTCCGCAAAATAGGTATATGCTTTAATCACATCATCTGCATAAAAAGTTAGCCACAATTGTTGTTTAGCTTCGTCTTTTTCTTCTCGTTCCAAAATTTGTAATTTGGTTTCTAAAAAATCTTTTGCTTGGTCATAAATAAAGTAATTATCACTGTTGTGATAAAGTCTTGCTTGCACAGTTTTCTTGTCTTGGTCGCCAAGAGTAGCGTAATAGCAGAAAGCGACAGCATCATTTACTTGTTCTATGATTTTGCTCATTTCTCTTTCAGCATCCTCTATTTTCATGGATTTTCTAGCTGTGCTTTCCAGAGATTGAACAAAGGCATAGGTTAAGCCAGTCAACGCTGCGACATCTCGGTATAATTGCGCTCTTTTAGAAAGCTGTTTTGATGAATTCATATCCCCCTCAAGTATCTTATAATAAAGTTCCCGAATTTGTTCTAGTTGCAATTTATTACTAACATTTGCTGATTTAACTAGAGAATAGTCAGCTAATAAAGGTAAATCTTGTTCTACATAACGAACAGCTTCTCCTAAATCATTATTTATATCTTTGCCAGAAACTATTATTGACTGTCCATAACATTCCATTAATCCTTTGATAAATACTAAGTGTCTATTAGCTAACTTTATCTCTTTACTTCCTTGGGGAACAAGATAAAATCCAAAATCTGTTAATACTTCTGTAGGAAAAATAGAAGCGACTTTAGCTAGTGCATATTGCACTTGTCCTAACTTGTCAGATGCTATATCACCACTAGTAGTTTTTTCAGAGGTTAAGAGTAGATACTGACCAGAACTTAAATTCAATTCTTTAGTAGTCAGCATTCGGATATACTCTTTTAACTTGAAATTAACAGATTCATTATTTTTATTCACATCTTTCAGTTTCAAAATAATGCTTTCGTCTGTTACTTTTAGGGGGGAGGCAAAAGCAAGAGTAGAACAGGAAGCGCAAATATATGGACGGTCTTCGCTTGATGAAGATTGACGACGTTGGGAAGGTCGCTCAAACATGAATCTAGCAACTTTCCATTTAGCAGTTTTTGGATCAAGTTTAACTCCACAAGAATAGCAAAATTCTTTACCATCATCTCCAGGCGATCTTACCTCCATTTGTATTGGTTTTTCACTTAATAAAGCCTCCGGTTTAGGATCATAGGGTTGCTGCTTTTCCAATAAGCGATACATCTCTAAAATACATTGAGTAAAAATGTCGCCACGAGTAGAATTTATTTGGTCTGTGGCTGTTTTATTAAACCTTTTATAAATATCAATAATATCTTTGAATTTTTCAGGATTTTGTTGACTGTCTAGTTTAATAAATTCAAATGGAATACCACAAGAAGTATCCAGTAATGATATTTTTTGTGCTACAGATTCCTGACTAAATATCACCTGCGATGATAGTTTTTCTTTTTGCTTATTTAACTTATTAATTTGTGACTTGGTTAAACCTGCGGATTTCAATTGATATTCGATATCTTCTAATTCTATCCAGATAGATTCTTGTTCCTTTAAAACAGAATCAAAGGATTTTTGAAAATATTCACTATACTTTTTAGCTTCCTTATCCTGCATATCTTGTAATTCTTGTAGTTTCTTCTCCGTAGCTGGTTTATTTTTCAAATCATCTATTTTTCTTTGACGCTCAATTTGACGGTCTTGGACTTTATAAATAATTGCTAAATAACAAGCAGCTAAAATATCAGCTTGTTCCTTACATATAATTGGAACTTCTAAGGTACTAAAACCACGACCAGATAAAGTAACACTATTCAGCAAAAGAATAAATGTCTGTGTTAAATCTCTTAGATGAGATTCACTGAAACCATTTTTTGAAAAAGCTATATCCTCTAAAAATTTATTCCATAATGTACTAAAATCTATGGTTTCTTTTTTAGGCGGTTGGAAAACAATTACATGAGAGTCGCTTTCATGCAATACTACTATATGATGTATTTTCTGCAAATATTCTAAAAATCTATCAATTGCACTCTCAATAGCTAATTTTGCTTGCAATTCTCCTGGCAATGGTTTTTTATACAATGTTTTTATTTGACCAATCTCTTGATTTTCATAAATAACAACATTGTTATTTATGAACTTAAGGTCTGGTAATTGAGTAGTTCTATTGCGCTTTAGATTCAATTGTCTGACTAATCTAGAGTCACCAAATGATCGGGCTATTTCCTGAGTATTACTGTAGTTTGCTAAGGCTGCTAATAAGTCAGCATTTATCTGATAGTCAATAACTTTGGCAGCTAAGGCACTTAAATAAATTTTCAATATATTGGTTTGATTAGTAATCATTTTTTACTTCTATTTTGCAAGGTTTATATTCGCTTAAATATTTACTCAATTCCATCTAATCACCTAACAACTTCCTCTATAGTAATGTTCATGTCCAACTAATCTCCGTGCATAAACTAAACAAGCTTGCACATCTTCCCGTTCTAACCAGGGATATGCTTCTAGCAAAGTTTCAATAGTATCTCCTGCTGCTAACATTCCTAAAATATGTTCAACAGCTAGACGACGACCACGAATTATTGGTTTACCACCAAATATTTGGGGATTAAATATGATTCTGTCTAATAATGTTTGTTCGTTCATGGTTTACCTATCTAGTAAAAAAAGTTATTTGGAGTAGATAGTACTAATTTTAGTGCTTAAAAAGGTAGGAACTATCAATGAATTTCATTTTCTTTAAAAATCTAGATGTTTACTCAATTCCATCTAATAACTTAGCAACTTGCTCTGGTTCAGGAAGATGATTTTTAAATTCTTGTGGTAATGTGGAAACAATTTTATAGGTTGCTATATCAGCAGGTTTATTAGACTCTCTCAGTACATACTTAACAATTGTGTTATGTTGAGATTTACAAAGAATAATTCCAATTGATGAATTTTCGTCTGGCAGCCGAGATACATCATCTAAAGCTGCTAAATAAAACTGCATTTTTTCCACATACTCAAGTAAAAACTCTCCGGTTTTTAACTCAATAGCAACTAAACACTTTAATTGACGGTGATACAATAATAAATCAATAAAAAAATCCTCATCATTGACTTTCAAGTGATACTGACTATCAACAAAGGCAAAGAAACCTCCCATTTCTTGTAAAAATGGAAAAAGCCTTGCTAAAATCACTTTTTCTAGCGGTGTTTCATCCTGTTTATCTTCACCATAAGCAATACAAGCTAAAATATCATCTCTTTCTAAACTAGGATATGCTTCTAAAATCTCCTCAATTGTTTCTCCACCTGCAAGCAGGTCTAAAACTAGTGATACCCATATACGATGACCTTTAATACAAGGTTTACCAAAACAAATATTTGGATCAATGGAAATTCTGGACAGCAAATTATCTCTTTCCATAGTTGTAGACCCTCATTTAGCATCTATTTTTAATCTGGCTTGTAAATTCTAGATTGGCAATTACAAAGGCTTTTGGCTGATTTTTTCTTTCCGAAATCCTTAATACAGATACAATAACTGTAAATACCACTATATGTCAAGACTGTAATTACATTTTTTAAATGTCTAGGAAAAAAGAGACAATTACACTTTCAATTCCCTCTGGGACAAAAGAACAACTGGAAGAAATAGCCCGAAAATTGAGTATCTTCTGGGGTAAGTCCCCCAGTGTGTCTGGATTGCTGGTAGCGATCGCACAACAAGAGTTTGAAGTCGGTGAACCTTTCACCCTCAATTCAGCCCAAGTAGCAGCACTCCAGCAAGCCATAGGACTATTGAAGGACTCTGGTTTTATTGAACAGGCGCAAACTACCTCTAGTTTGTTACTAGAACGAGGCAAACTTGAGCCTCCCATACGTCAATCGCTACTCCAGCAAGTTAGCCAACCTACAGAAGCATGGCGCATTCTTACAGACCAATTCCGCCAAAATCAACAACCATTTCACTTACTCTATGCCAATCCTCAAGTGGGAGACTTATCGTTTACAGTGCGTTACTCTGAAATTGCTTTTGAAGAGAAGCGTTTTTACTTAAATATTTGGTGCGACGAAACTGAAGATATCGCCAATACTGGCTTTCCAGAACTCATCCACAATCGCTGTTTGCGTCTGGATCGAATCAAAGGTGTTGTCCCAATCAACGGACAATGGCGGCATCAAGGGCTAGATTCTCTAAAAGTGTACTTACACTTATACGGGGGTCTGATTAAAGCTTATGAACCAAAAACTAACGACATCAGCAACGAAGTTATTGGAGAGGTGCGTCAAGTCGTTAGAAAAGTATCAAATACCTTCTGGCTAATTCGGGAAGTATTGCGTTATGGGGACGAGTGTGTGATAGTCTCACCGGAAAATGTGCGATCGCTCATCAAAGCCAAACTCATCACCCTATCTCAACATTATGACTTGAACCTTCATTCCTAAAATCCATCAAAAAACGATTCAGGAGTTATCATCTGTCGCAGCGTCAAAGCAAGCTACAGAATAAAACGTCAACTTAACTCCTGAATTTATTTCTAAATTTCATCCAACTCCATTTAGAAACACACAAATAAAAGTACTTAAATGTCACTATTTAAGCTGATTCTACCATTTTAGGTAATTTAAAATTACTGATTTACAGGCAACACCATACCTTCAGAAGCTAATAACACATTGGGAAAAGCAGCTTTAAGTTGGTTTTGAATTTGGTCAAGAAAAACATCATCATCATCTGGGTGATGGTGTGAAATCACCAAGCGTTTGACACCAGCATTTTGTGCTAAATCCACCGGAGTTTTCCAGAGTAATTCAGCATATTCATGGTTTTTATCCGTTGGTGGAGTGTAGGTAGCATTAGTAACTAGTAAATCAACACCGTCAATAATTTGTAAAATTTGTTTTTGTTCTTCTAAATCCAGACTTTGATGTAAATCTGTCGCGTAGGCAACACTATAGTCCCCCCAACTTATACGATAACCAATAGACCTCTGATTTCTATTGATTAATGCCGTTGTAATTGTTACCTCACCTAACTCTACCGGATTACCAGGAGTCAAATTATAAAAAAGTAACTCCGACTGCATCACCTGCAAAGGATAAGGAAAGTGAGGTTGGAGCATCTGATCACATAAACATTGTTTAATTGATGCACCATTAGAGGCAGCAGTACCGTAAATATGAAAGCTATTTTCAGTAATAAATGCAGGAGCAAAAAAAGGAAATCCTTGGATACGATTTGACTGGCAGTTGGTAAAAAATAAATGCGCTTCCAGTGGTTTTTGCTGTTGTTGCCAAGTTTTACCTAGTACGCGTAAACCAGTACCTCCATCAAAAACCAAGCGTTTTCCTGCTACATATATCTCTACACAAGCAGTATTACTACCATAGCCGCAGGTATGACTATTTGGGGTAGGAATTAAACCGCGTACCCCCCAGAATTTAACCCAAAACTCCCCAGCAAGGTTATTTAGCATGGGAGTTATTTCTTGATCGACATAGGTTTGAGAATCAGATAGCTCAAAATTTGGCATTTTTCTTGAAATTAGAGCTTACTGAGCAGATCATCGTAGTTTCTTACTTCTAGCATCCTGTTTATTTCATCCACAATGACGACCGTAGGAGAGTAATTTTTTAACTCTTCTAAAGTAAACTGCCCGTAAGTCATTATAATCAAACGATCACCAATAATGCCTAGACGTGAGGCCGCTCCATTTAACTCAATTGTTCCTGAGTTAGCAGGGGCAGGAATAGCATAAGTAATAAAACGCTTACCATTAGCATTATTTACTACTTGTACTTGTTCGTAAGGTAAAATACCAGCTTTATCTAAAAGAATTTCATCTATGCTGATACTACCTACATAGTGAAGATTTGCCCCCGTGAGGGTACAGTTATGAATCTTAGCCAAAAGGAGAGTGCGCTGCATTTCGTTTTGGGTTTTTCCGTAACAACCGCGAGTAGTTTAAGTCTCTTGAGTTGATTTATGGGTGGTTGTTGAAATTGTAACATCAGTAATCTGTTAGTCAGCGCGATTGGGTGGGTTCTTCCGCTTCAAGCTACTGCCAAACCCCTAAGGATCGGTTTCCCCATGTAGCTGGCTTCCCCACCGGGGTGCAACTGAGAAATTTGAAAGGTAATTGGTAATTAAGTAAACAGTAGGTTATAGGTAACACAGAATAGCACCTATTCCTCGTTTCCCTTTTACAGTTACCCATTACCCATTACCCACTATCTATTTTTTAGCAGCTTTGATGAATTTCTCTACTAAGGGTGCAACCTTGTCTACATCTTGCCAACCGAGAATTTCTGTCACCTTTTTTTCCAAATTTTTATAACTACGGAAAAATTCGGCAATTTCGTCCAGACGGTGGGGAGCTATATCTTTCAAAGATTTTACATGGGCGTAGCGTGGATCTTTGTCGGGAACACAAAGAATTTTTTCGTCGCGATCGCCACCATCAATCATTTCTAAATAACCAATCGGTCTTGCCGGAATGACGCAACCAGGAAAGGTTGGTTCATCCATTATGACCATACCATCTAGCGGATCGCCATCATCAGCTAAGGTGTTGGGTATAAAACCATAGTCGTAAGGATATTGTACGGAAGAATAAAGTACCCGGTCTAGGGCAAAAGCTTGCAAATCCTTATCAAATTCGTATTTATTTTTACTCCCGCCAGCAATTTCAATCAGAACATTGATCACACCCGGTTTCGGTTGGGCAGGAATAAGAGATAAATCCACAACAAAACTCCTTCGCTAACAGTGAATCAAGGTAGCACGCAGTTCGGCTCCCCGTATCAAATTTTAGGGCAATAGTGGATCTCTTCCCAAGCTATTCATCATAAACCGCAGTTTATAGTACTTTAATACTATTTAAGTAGGGAATAGGGAACAGGGAATAGCCTTGAAAAATGAGGGTTTCCATCAATTTTGTCTAACTCACGTTAAATTTAATCATTTCCATAAAAAAGCGCTGCCAATTTCTAGCAACGCTTTTTTCAGTCATTATTTGAGATTTCGCTGGGACTTATTCACCTTTGGGGGTAATTTTAGTCAATACCAGCTAATTTCTCGCTGGTGATATTTTCTGGAGTTTATGTTTATTCTTTACCTCTGGCCAGATGATAGGTTAGCTGTTGCTGATTATTCTGAACATCAGGTGAAGAATAGTGTGAAATTATAAACACAGGTAGGATAAGGGTAATGAGAGCGATCGCAGTTCCCACAATGTCTGCCAAACGTTGGGAATATGTGTCGGGAGAATTGGCAGACGGGCTATTTGAATTCATACAAAATTGTGGTTCTTCATATCACTGTAGTTTTGCTCTCCAAAAAAGAGAGTCTCAATACTATTTTAGCTATTTTTCTTCGGTAAAATCTGTATCTTTAAAGAATTTCATCCAGTTTCAAAAGTGGCACACTCTGTTTTTATACATGGCTGTTTTGTTACAAATTAAACGTCAAAGATTTAATGCTTTATTTGTTGACTAATTCTTTCATAAAATCCCTTACTTCATATCAGGATTACTTGACTTAGTGATTATGATCACAGCATGATTAATTACCCTGTGTATTTAAATCGAGATTTGAGAATCTAGGGAGATTACCCGAATACTCTATCAGTCCAACACCTTAAAATACTTGTATTTAGGTTAATTGAGCCGATTTTTTGGGGTTTGATACACCAAAAAGTTAGCTAAACCCACTTAAAGCATATTTGGTATTTTCGATCGCTCAGATGTAGATACACTAACAGCTACCAGCATTCCGGAAAATCACTGCCATTATTTTTTGACAAAATATTTCTGCGCTGAAAATAAAGTTACTGTGATAAAAATTTGCTACTAATATTCAGCAATATTCACTAAAACTATGAACAACTGAAAATTGTATATCTTAGTACTTATGACTAATTTTCTGTCAATCTGTATATCGGTATATTAAACAAATTAGCCCCCTTTCCTAGCAAAGAAGGAGGCTAAGGTGCTTAGGTTTAGTTATACTGCAAACGGGTCAAACTTGGACTTATGTCATACTGACCGTAACGTAGTGCAGGGAAGTATCTCGGAGATTCTAGAGCCTACGGCACGCTACGCGTTAGCAAAGCTCCACGACGTGGCACACTTCGTACCCTACGGGAAGCAAGCTACAGAATGACACTTTTAACCCGTTTGTAGTTAATGCTTTTAAAGGTTAAGGGAACACCAAAAAATCAATTACCTCGATACAAACGCAGACTTTTCCAACACATTATAAGTAGATTAACCTTTACCATAAGCACTCATGGGTTCTTTGATAAATCGGATATAAAGATGTCTAAATGTGGACTTAATCACACGAGGCATGGCAAAATCAATGGGCATTAATTTTTCTGGTAATTGCCAATCTGCAATTTGGAGTAAATCTGGTGATAAATGAGGAAACTCAATATCATCTAATTCAGGACAAACTCCTAATCTTTGGGAAGCTGCAACAGTGGGAACTTGTGCAGGTAAAACTTGGAGAACTTCTAACATTGCTCTATCTAAAGCAAACACATTTGTCGAAGCTGCTAAAACTTCTAATTGACGAGGTTCTCCGCCACTCGGTCCATTGCCTTCATGACCGATAATACCATCTAAAATAGTTAAAGTAGGATTAATAGCCCTGGCAGTTTCTACCAACATTTCTCCAAATCTTTCCGCATCTTTTCCTGCTTCCATGTGCCACCAGGCTTTCATTTTACCAGGAACACAACCAAAAAGATTTTTGACTCCTAAAGTTAATGTCAATTGCATATGAGATTTAACTTTGGGTAAGTTAATAATCACATCTGCTTCCATTGCTTCTTTTGATAGTAGCAAGTGGTTAAAATCTTCGTTTACTGTTTGATAACGTTTCCCATGAAACTCCACAATTGGTAAATTTAATGCTTCTAAAATTGGTAATAAACCATTAGCAATAGCGACACCTTTAGCACTACCAAAAGCGGGACTATCTCCTAAAAATGGCTTACCACCAACAGCAATTACCATTTCAGCAACGGCGCGAACTAATTCCGGGCGCGTGGTACACTCTTTAGTAGGACGAGAACCTGTGAGTAGGTTGGGTTTGAGTAAAACGCGATCGCCCTTTTTCACAAAAGCAGCCATTCCCCCGTAGGGTTCTAGCAGGGTTTCCAAGGATTCTTTTAAAGCGTCTTGTTCGTAAGATTTAGCACGAATCAAGCTGACAGATGGTTTTTGTGTTTGCATGGTTAATAATTGCGTTATACTATAACAATATAAACAAATTTATTAAGTAAGCAGGGTAAGAGATAAATAATATATAGAACTATGTCAACTACAATTACTGACATTGGCGCTCTAATTGATAGCAATCCCAAAATTCACGGAGGTTGCCCTATTATTGCTGGTACTGGCGTAACAGTGAGAAGAATTGCTATCTGGTACAAACAAGGTTACAGTGCGGAAGAAATTTCTGACCAAATAAGTCATTTAACTCTATCACAGGTTTATGCAGCCTTAACTTATTATCATACAAACCGAGAAGAAATTGATGCTGATATTGCAGCAGAAGAGGCAGAAGCTAACCGTATAGAAGCATTACATAAAGCTAGAAAGTTGCAATGAGCCAGATTTGCTTGTATATGGATGAAGATTCCACTGGACGTTCTCTAATGCTGTCTTTGCGAAATCGGGGTGTAGATATAATCACGACTTTGGAAGTAAATCGGCTCCAATATTCGGATGAAGAACAACTTGTATGGGCAAAGTCCCAAAATCGTGTTTTGTACAGTTCTAATATTCGGGATTTCTATCGCTTACATACAGCTTTTTTAAACCAAGAAGAGCCTCATGCGGGGATGATATTGGTACAGCAGCAACGTTACTCAATTGGGGAAATTGCACGGGGTATTTTAAGATTGATTGCAGCTAAGTCAGCCGAGGATATGGAAAATCAAGTTGAGTTTTTGAGTGATTGGATTGAAGGATAAATGATGATCAGTTTAAATAACTAGTCAAAGACCCTCATTCAGTGGGTATTCTAACAATTGGCACAGGTATTGTTGATATCAAGTAATTGATCAAGGGAGTAAGGGCATTCTGGTGGAAATTTAACGGAATTTTGAGTTTTAATTTTCACAAAACCTAACGCATCCTTATAAATAGAATTTAATTCTGCCTCTAAATAATTACGAAGATTATTAGTAATTTTGCGTTTTAATTGAGTTCTAAAAGTATAAATTTCTCCTTGCCAGTGAACTGAATTATTTTCATATTCACTTGTCCAATATTGAAGTAGTAATAAATGACGGATAATCTGTTCTATACTGCAAACGGGTCAAACTTGGACTTATGTCATACTGACCGTAACGTAGTGCAGGGAAGTATCTCGGAGATTCTAGAGCCTACGGCACGCTACGCGAACACTTCGTTCAGAATGACACTTTTAACCCGTTTTTAGTATAGAAGACTGGCTACAGCACTTTTATCTCTTTTTCCCAAATCCTCTAACTCCTCAATCAAATTATCTAAGTCTAATTCTTGAAATTGGTGATTTTTAAGCAATTTGATTGTTTCTTCTAGCCATTGAGAATCATCAATTTCGTAGAGTTGTTTCAAATCGGTAATACTTTTCATAACTCTGAACTAGTGAGAGTATTTTAATTATATAGTAATATGAATTAATTTTTGTGGAGATGATTGCTATAAATTATAAGAATTAAACATTTTTTGAGGGTTTAGCATTAGACCTCTCCAGAAATTAAATATGCGTATCCTAGAACCATTGTAGAGACGTTCCATGGAACGTCTCTACATTCTTTTTCAGAGATGTTTATTGCTAAACCCCTACATCTTTATAAAGGTACTATCGCACTCATTTGCTCTAAATCTAAGACAGTGGCTAATTCCGCTTCTGTCATTAAGCCTTTTTCTATAACTATCTGACGTAGAGATTTACCTGTTTCCAAAGACTCTTTAGCCACAGCAGCAGCATTTAAATAACCGATGTGAGGATTTAAGGCGGTAACTAATGCTAAACTACCTTCGGCGTAAGCTAAACAACGTTCTTTATTAGCCGTAATACCTTGAATACAGCTTGAGGTGAGAGAAGAAATAGTATTACCTAAAATTTCGATGCTGTGGATCAAATTATAAGCAATGAGGGGCATCATCACATTTAATTCTAATTGTCCAGCTTGGGCAGCGAGTGCGATCGCATTATCATATCCCATTACCTGAAAACAGACCATCGAAGTCATCTCTGCCATCACCGGATTATATTTCCCTGGCATAATCGAAGAACCAGGTTGGACTGGAGGTAGTTGAATTTCCTTAAACCCTGTTTTGGGGCCTGAATCCATTAACCGCAAGTCATGGGAGATTTTCACCAAGTCCTGGGCTAAATTCCGTAATGCCCCGGAAACATTCACAAACGCACCCATACTTTGCATAGCAGCCATTAAATGGGGTGCAGGTTCTAGGGGAAATTCTAATAATTGCGAAAGGACATCTACCACCCGTCGGCGATATTCTGAGTGAGTATTCATACCTGTTCCCGCAGCACTACCACCTAAACCCAAAACCATCAAATCACCAGAAGCGATATAAAGACGGTTTTGATGTTCTGCGAGAATATAAGCCCAAGCGCGGAAATTTTCACCCAACCGCACAGGTACAGCGTCTTGCAGGTGTGTTCTGCCAGATTTGACGATATCTTGAAATTCTTCTGCTTTTGCTTCCAAAATCGAAATTGCCTGTTCTAAGGCTGGCTGTAGAGTCTGGGTAAGCGCCAATAAAGCACCAATGCGAATAGCTGTAGGGATAACATCATTGGTAGACTGGCCATAGTTGACATGATCATTAGGACTAACCCGTTTGTAGTTGCCTTTTTCATCACCAAGAATTTCTAAAGCCCGATTTGCGAGAACTTCGTTAACGTTCATGTGGTGAGAAGTTCCCGCACCGGCTTGGTAAACATCCACAACAAACTGATTTCGTAATTTACCAGCAAGGATTTCATCAACAGCTTTGATAATAACTTCACTTATATCTGCGGGAATACAACCCAGTTCACCATTGACAATTGCAGTAGCTTTTTTAATATATAAACAAGCATCAACGTAACTAGGTAAAGGCTTTAAACCGCTAATAGGGAAGTTTTCGATCGCGCGTTGGGTTTGGATACCGTAGTAAACATTGTTTGGGATTGTGCGATCGCCCATCGAGTCCCGTTCAATGCGAAAATCTGTATTGTCAGTCATAAGTCTGGTTTGAATAATCTCAAAATAGAGATCATCCCATGCAAGTACACTAAAAGCCTAATCTAGAAATTATTTATTTCACTTCCAGAGGTTGTCGCAGACTCCAAAGCAACCCAGACATCGCTGATATTGTCCGATAATTCATACCCCTACGCCCATTCCCAAACTACAATAAGAAGATATATGTCAGTATTTTGATTAATTTGCTCTATGTCAGTTTTAGCAGCGATCGCAGTTTTGGCTATTTTGATTTTGGTACATGAGTTTGGACACTTTATAGCTGCCCGTTCTCAAGGCATTTACGTTAACCGCTTTTCCTTGGGTTTTGGTCCGATTCTTTTAAAGTACCAAGGATCACAAACGGAATATACTATCCGCGCTTTCCCTCTAGGTGGCTTTGTCGGCTTCCCTGATGACGATCCTGATAGCCAAATTCCACCCAACGACCCAAATCTGCTGCGGAACCGTCCAGTTTTAGACCGAGCAATCGTCATTAGTGCTGGAGTAATAGCAAATCTCATATTTGCCTATTTAATGTTGGCTCTGCAATTGGGTATCGTTGGCATACCACAAGAATTTAAATATCAACCAGGTGTAATTGTCAAACCAGTCAATGAACAATCAGTTGCTTATCAAGCTGGTCTGAGAGAAGGAGACATTATACTGGCAGTTAATGGTCAGGAACTCCCCGCTGATAGCAGTTCAACTTTGTTGCTCACCAAAGAGATTCAAACCCATCCAAATCAGCAAATCGATCTGAAAGTTCAGCAACAAAACCAACAAATCCCCCTGAAATTAACTCCTCAAGAAAGTGCTGACGGTAAAGGCTTAGTTGGTATTGAACTAGGCCCCAATGGCAAAGCAGTTTATCGTCGTCCTCAAAATCCTGGGGAGATTTTCACCGTTGCGGCTAATCGGTTTCAACAGTTATTTGTGGGTACACTCAAAGGCTTTGGACAATTAGTTACCAACTTTCAACAAACCGTTGGACAAGTTTCCGGCCCAGTGAATATTGTCAAAATAGGCGCAAAATTAGCTGCTGACAATCTTGCTAATTTGTTTTCTTTTGCAGCAATTATCAGCATTAACCTAGCAGTTATCAATATCTTACCCCTACCAGCCTTAGACGGTGGACAACTAGCTTTTCTGCTCATTGAAGGTTTACGCGGTAAGCCCTTACCCATGAAGATTCAAGAAAGTGTAATGCAAACTGGTTTGGTGTTACTCTTAGGATTAGGTATTTTCTTAATTGTTAAAGAAACAACTCAGTTAACATCCCAGTTAGATTGGGTACAAAAATTGTTCCAGTAACAGTGATTCCAGCAATTCTCAACCTCTCGTATATCTCGTTCCCAGTCTCCGGCTGGGAATGCCATAACTGAGGCTCTGCCTCAACTATCCTAAATTGTTCCAGTAACAGTGATTTCAGCAATTCTCAACCTCTCGTATATCTCCTTCTCAGTCTCCGGCTGGGAATGCCATAACTGAGGCTCTGCCTACCATGCAGATTCTAGAATAAGAGAACGAGAAAAACTAGAAAATAAATCCAAAATTATCAATTTAAAATCTAAAATTACTTGACTCGTAAATCATTATCAAAAAAGCAACGCGCTTTAGAAATTCTCTCTCGTCTCCAGCATCTTTATCCAGATGCCACTTGCTCTTTAGACTATTCAACTCCTGTACAATTATTAGTAGCAACTATTCTCTCCGCTCAATGTACAGATGAACGCGTAAATAAAGTTACTCCAGCATTATTTGAGAGATTTCCTGATGCGGAAAATTTAGCCAAAGCTGATTTATTAGAATTAGAAGAATTAGTGCGTTCGACAGGATTTTATCACAATAAAGCCAAGAATATTCAAGGCGCTTGTCGAATGATTGTGAATGATTTTAACTCTATTGTTCCTAATCAAATGGAACAACTTTTAAAGCTTCCAGGAGTAGCACGGAAAACCGCAAATGTAGTTTTAGCTCATGCTTATGGAATCAATGCTGGTGTGACAGTAGATACTCACGTTAAGCGATTAAGTCAGCGTTTGGGAGTAACTACAAATACTGAACCTGTGGGTATTGAAAAAGATTTAATGAAGTTATTACCCCAACCAGATTGGGAAAATTGGTCAATTCGTTTAATTTATCATGGTCGGGCTGTGTGTAAAGCGCGTTCTCCTGGTTGCAATGTTTGTGAGTTAGCTGATTTATGTGCAATGAATTTGCCTCAGGCAGAATCTAAGAATAGCAAAAAAAAATACTAAAAGCATAAACAAGTATTTATAGCAATTCCCATTCAAGTCAATACTTGTCGGTTAAGGAAATGTAGGTTGGGTTGAGCGACAGCGAAACCCAACAAAATCCTTGATAATGTTGGGTTATGGCTTCGCCTCCCGTCAGGGATACGTGCCTCAACCCAACCTACCATATAATGAATTTTGAGCCTTAACCGAGCAGTATTTCCATTCAAGTAAGGTACAGGCAGTAATAATTAAACGCAGATGGACGCAGGTAATTTTGTACTTCATTAGACTAGGAAATGCTATATTACTATGGTTTTAACTTTTCTATCAACTTAGTAGTTGCAGGAGTAGCACTGAAAGATTGACCATTAGACAAAAATATTAGCTGGTGAAATATAGGTTTTGGTAGGGAAGAACGGTCTTCACATTGTCTGTTATTTGAGGTGCTATTATTTTTAGTTTCTCTTGTTTCACTAACTTTCACAACTAGGTCAGCACGGCTATCTTTGTTAGTATCTCGCAGTGTAAAATCTTCAATCAGCATTGCATAGTATGGTGGTTGACAAGTTCCGGTGTTATCATTAACTGTTAATAGATTAGTAGTTTTAGTTTTAGTTAAACCTACTTCTAATTGGTTAAGCGATGTTATTAAATGACCCATGCCAACGTAAGAACTTTCACAAATAAGGGAATGACGATCTGTCGAGTTAAGGATTTTTAGACAACTAGTTGAACGAAATGCAATTTCATATCTGATTCTAGACCAACCTTGATTAGTTCGACGGAGTAATACGCTACCTCCCCAATTACCTGCATGGGGTTGACAACCATTTAAGTCAACTAATGCTTCACGAGTGCCAGCTTTGGTAAAACTGCCATAGATTACTGATGTTATACTAGCACCAGTTTCATCACTGGATTCAGTAAATGATGGGCAGGTTTTACAAGATACTTGCCCTTTCTGTTGAGTAATATTGCCCTCACCACAAATATTTTTTGCCAGCGCGATAGCATCTTTTTGAGAGGGAACTATGCTATCTTTTTCCACTTTTTGTGCTAATGTTTTCGTGGCAATTATCTGGGTTACTAGTATTGTACTAATAAATAGGATAGTCTTGAATGATTTCATGATGTTTTTTTTAAATAGGTTTCTTACTTGTTCTGGAAATCACTTAAATTAAATTCACGACTATATTCATTCAAAAGAATATTTTTTGGTTTTGAATTCAATTTTTTTTCTGTTAGTTCATATTCTTGACCATTAAATCTAAATACTCGCCAAGTTTCGTCCCTTGGTTCATAAGTAAATACATAAGCAGCGATGTCATACCATCCATAACTTTTAGTAGGAAGCACTGCAATTTCTAGCCCATGACGCGATGTAAATATTTCTGAAATTAAATTAGAGGATTGTTTATTTTTGTCATTATTAAAAATAGATACAGGACAATGACGATTATTACAGAGTCTTCCTCGTTTAAAAAGAACAATTGTTTCCTTTTGTTTATCACTATTTAGATCTATTTCTGCAAAAGAGAAGGGAAATTTATCATCTGAGTTGATGTCAGAATAATCCTTTGAAATTTTGGCAATTATTTGTTTTACTAAATCAGGACTGGGTTTCTTGTTTGTAATTTCTTGAGCTTGAATTGGTAAAAAACCTTGGCTCAATATCATGACAATTGTTATACTGCTAAATAAAGATAGGCAAGTATTTTCTAATAATCGTATTTTCATTATACTAAAAACGGGTTAAAAGTGTCATTCTGAACGAAGTGTTCGCGTAGCGTGCCGTAGGCTCTAGAATCTCCGAGATACTTCGCTGCACTACGTTACGCTCAGTATGACATAAGTCCAAATTTCACCCGTTGGCAGTATAGTTAAATTTCTTACTTTTTGCGAATATAACCAAATGTAGACTATTTCGTCAAGCGTACTAATGAATGTACTTTATTAAAGTAGTGCAAAATGAAGGGTTGAAGTCGGCAGATAAGTGTAGCATTTATGTGAATGCGGTTTCTATCTGTCTTTGCTAAACTCATTTTCCCTATAATTGTGATAGACATTGTATGATGGGGAATGGTGTCTTTAACTAGATTAGGGAATTCATGGCAAAAAAGAGCATGATTGAGCGCGAGAAAAAACGCGCCAAGATGGTGGAAAAGTATGCTGACAAACGGGAAGCACTATTAGACGAGTTCAAAAGTGCGGAATCTCCCCTAGATAAGCTGGAAATCCACCGCAAAATTCAACAATTACCTCGGAACAGTGCGCCTAGCCGTCGCCGTAATCGTTGCTGGGTTACAGGTCGTCCTAGAGCTGTATACCGTGATTTTGGACTGTCTCGGAACGTACTGCGGGAATGGGCGCACCAAGGACTTTTACCTGGCGTTGTTAAGTCTAGCTGGTAATCAATGGTCAGTAGTCATTAGTCATTTACTCTAAACCAATGACCAATGACCAATGACCAATGACCAAGATAATCATTGACCACAACAACGATCAATTCCCAGGCTTTCTAAGAGTAGATCGCTAACGGCGTTGGCGATCGCAAACTCTCCATAAAAGCTTTTGGAAAAATCGAATGCCTGCATCTCTGTGACAATAGCAATTACCAGAGATCCTAAGTCGTTTTCTCCTTCCATACGTTGTCGCACAAAGATTTGTGCAGCGCGTTGAGAAATTTTTTGATTGATTAATTCAGGAAGAAATTCTGCATCGAGCCACCGCAGCAGCCGCTTTTGCAACCATTCGCCTTCTAGCTGAGGATTTTCAGACGGTGGTAAAGTAATGGACGAAATTGGCTCAGTCATCTTTGTATATTTTAAATAGATTTTGTTTACCAAGGTAATCTCAGAGGAACGCCAAATTTTGCTGATAACAGCAAATTGCTGCCGTCTGGGGCTTTTTTTGATAGTTTGCTGAATTATGCAATATGATGTCGCCGCTATTATTCGAGGTTATGCTCAAGGTTATTTTCTCATGGCTGATGAGAGCAATGGACTGGGATGGTATGGAAGCAAGGAAAGAACTTTAATCCCTTTGGATGAGAAATTTCGCTACCCCAAGTCATTACAGCGTGTTCTCAACCAAAACAAGTTTACAGTAGCTATTAACCGCGACTTTCTCGGCGTGGTTGCTGGTTGTGCTAAACGCGAAACAACTTGGATTTCTCCAGAATTACAAAAGATTTACTGGCTACTTTACCAGACAGGTTATGCTTATAGTTTTGAAACTTGGCAAGGTGATCGACTTGCAGGGGGAATTTTAGGAATTGTGATTGGTGGTGCTTTCATTGGTGAATCAATGTTCTACCGCATTCCTGAAGGTTCTAAAGTAGCAATGGTGAAATTAGTAGAAAGGTTGCGTCAACAGAAATTTATGCTGTTTGACGCGCAAATGATGAATCCCCATTTAGCCAGATTTGGCGCTTATCCTATCAATAATAAAGAATATGAGACTTTGCTTCAGCAGGCTTTACAACTTCCTTGTTCTCTGGAGTGAGGTGGGGAGAATTCTGTGAACTCATAACTTTGAGCGATTTTCTGTGACTAGGGTAAGGCTAACCCATGCGCCTTTATCGTCATAGCTACGAATTAGACGTTGGCGCAAATTTGGTTTGATTAGCCACCCTACCTCTAAAAATAAAGGTTGACGTAACTGCACTTGTAGGGGGGAAGTTGCAGAAGCACCATCAGGTAAAAGTAAGACTTGTACTTGCTTTTGGGGATTTTGATCAAAGATGATCATTGCATCTTTGATAGTAGCGGTGGAGGTGATTGTGCGACCATTAAAACTGATATTTTGAACTAATTTTCCTGCGGCATCCAATTGTAGTTGCAGGGTTGTAGAGTAGATATTGGGCTTTTGCAAATCTGGATAAATAGTTACGGCTTCACCTTGCCATTCTCCCAACAAGTCATCTATTTGTGAGGTGGGGTTTTCTACTGGTGGTTGAGTTCCCCTTAGATATTCACGAATCAAGGTTATTTTATCTAACTGGCCATTTTTATCAAATAATTGCACCAGACGTAAACGGCGATTTTTATAAATTAAACCGAGTTCAGCCCCAAATTCTGTAAATGGTGCTAGTTGAATTGAACCTTGGGAAAAAGCGCCATTTTCAAAAAACAAAGTACTCCGTGCCAGGGAACTGTATTCTAAAATTAAATTTTCTTGTCCTTGACGACTGACAACCTGGCGAATAGTCTGGTTATTGTTTAACCCTGCCAAGGAAACTACACTGGGGATATCTGCCAATAGTTCCCCTTGCGGTGAGTAACGAGCGAATGAACCCTGCCATTCACCGAGATTTTGCAGCAAGCATTGCCATTGTGATGTCATTAATTCCTCTCTGCGCGACGGACACTTTGCACCAGTAGGGAAACCTGCCCAAGCAAGCGTCCTCCTCTACATGAAACAAAAAATGTGATTTATTATTTTGTAAGGATTCAAGATACAGAATATTTGATATAGCAGGGAACAGAAGAGAAAAATATTCTTCCTCCTGACTCCTGAATTCTTACATTATTTTAACTCTTCGCAAACCGTCGGACAGCGAATAAGCTACCCATTAAGCCGACAGTTGCACCGAATCCTAAGAGAATCAAAGGTAATAGTAAGGTTTGAGAAACAGTTAGCTGTAACCCGTTGCTGATAAATTGGATAAATTCAGGTTGGTTAGCTAGTAGGCGGTTAATGAATTGTTGAGTGAGAGAGATAAAACTCCAAGCGATCGCACCACCAACTAAACCAAAGGAAATTCCCTGTAAAATAAATGGTAGGTAAATCCATGCTGAAGTTGCACCTACTAGTTGCATAATCTCAATTTCTCGTCGTCGTGCCATGACAATTAAACCAATTGTGGTTGTTGTCACAGCGATCGCAGTCGAAGTCAAAATTATGGTAATTGTTAAAGTAATCCAATTTAGCCCCCGATGCAACTGGGCAATGCGTTTCACAGCTTCGTCTACATACTGCACCACATCAACTCCCCGCAACTTAGCTAACTGTGTTGCTAAACTCGGCACAACTTGGGGATTCAAAGCTTTTACCTTCATTTCATCAACCAGCGGATTATCTCCTAATTGCTGGGTAGCACCATCAATATCAGCAATTCCCAAGTCTTTAACTAACTTCGTCCAAGCTTGTTCTTTGCTAATTACCTGCACCGTCGCTACTTCCGGCATTTGCACCACCAATGGTTCAATATTAACCGCTTGAATACCCGATTCTAGATAAACCGATAATTCCAACTGACTACCGAACTGATTGAGAAGTCTTTCTACTTGCCAAGAAGTTTGCAGACTTAAGCCGAATAAAAATAGTAACACTGTTACAGTACTCACCGCTGCCCAATTCATCCATCCCCCCCGCAGCAGCCCTAGGAAAGTTTCTTTGAGCAGATAGTCTAGTTTGGTGAAGAATTTAAACATTATTGGCGATTGGTAATGGGTAATGGGTAATTGGTGATTGGTGATTGGTGATTGGTGATTGGTAATGAAATCATTATTTCCTATTACCTGTTCTCTATTCCCTCTTAACTGTCACCTATTTCCTGTCACCTAACGATAGAATTGAATAGTAAGACATTCACCATTAAGCCACGAGAATCATGCCCTCTGATATAGCTGTAGAGAAGAAAAAATTAAAAAATCCACCTTTGAAGCTTCATTATTTAGGCGATCGCGTCCTGCGTCAACCCGCAAAGCGTGTGACAAAAATAGATGATGAACTTCGTCAACTGGTGCGGGAAATGCTGCAAACTATGTACAGCGAAGATGGCATCGGTTTGGCAGCCCCCCAAGTGGGAATTAATAAACAACTCATTGTAATTGACTGTGAACCAGACAAACCAGAAGCACCTCCACTGGTATTGATTAATCCCGTTATTAAGCAGGTTAGTAGTGAACTCTGCGTAGCTCAAGAAGGTTGTTTGAGCATCCCTAAAGTGTATTTAGATGTCAAACGCCCCCAAGTGGTAGAAATCGCCTATAAAGACGAATATGGTCGTCCCAAAACATTAAAAGTCGGTGACTTACTCGGAAGATGTATTTTACACGAGATGGATCACCTCAACGGTGTGGTATTTGTAGACAGGGTAGAAAATTCCTTGACTTTAGCACAGGAGCTATCTAAAAATGGCTTCTCGTATCAAACGGTGAAACCAGTAGCATAGGGTGGTCTAGTTGTGTATTTAACTCCAAAAAGCGGTTTATTTTTAGGCGGTTCTTGTTTTACAGCGATCGCAGCTGTCGGTTCTGTGTTTGAACTCAGTTCTGGACAACCAGATTTAGGTGTCCCAACCACAGCCATTATCCTAGCTTTGAGCATTCCTCTCACCGTATTATTTTTTGTTGCCGCAGTCAGGGATGCGCGGGCTAACAACTCCAACTAAATAGTTAGGCCAACACAAAAATTGTCAAACTTGTGATAAGTGCGAAAACCAAGCAAATAAATTCAAGGCTTGAAATCCAGTACAAAACTTTTCAGATTAGCCCACCTATTTCCAGGCGGTTGAGAAATCCAAAAACCTTAATAGTGCTGAAAATAATGGAATAGAATAGCGAAGTTGCTCATAATTTCAACAGTATAATTACGATAACTATTAGTTATCTAGAATACTAGAATGAAGCAGAAAGAAATCCTAGCAATGTCACACTTTGTTTGGTTTTGTGCAATTGCTGTAGAACGGCTAACATTAAATAAGCATCAGGTACATAAAAAAGGTAAGAGGATGAAAGAAAAATGTAAACTTCACCCTTTTGCCTTTTATTTTTTGCCTTTGTATTAATTAATTCACAACAGATATATCATTTCCTAGTCTAATGAAGTACAAAATCATCTGCGTACCCTGCGGGAAGCAACCTATATCTGCGTCCATCTACGTTTAATTATCACTGCCTGTACCTCACTTGAATGGAAATTGTTATAACAGATACATGATGCTACCGACTTCTACTCACCTACTCAGACTCTCTCAAGGACATCTAAACCTACTCGCAACTTGTCCTCGTAAATTCCAGCATACCTATTTAGAACAGCTTACCGCACCCACTGACCCCCAACAGGAAGAATATCAAACCTTAGGGAGTCGTTTTCACTTGCTCATGCAGCAGCAAGAAATGGGTTTACCAATTAATAGCTTTCTCCAAACAGATGCTCAACTGCAACAATGGATGACATCTTTTGCCAAGGTTGCACCAGAAATATTAACACCTGATACTGATAAACAAACTTTCCACGACAGTGAACACTATCGAACTTTGCAAATTCAAGATTACCTACTTACAGTTATCTATGATTTATTAATTGCAGATCATCAAAAAGCACAAATTCTCGACTGGAAAACCTATCCCCAACCACCAAATAAAAAATATTTAGCTAAAAATTGGCAAACACTTCTTTATATGTATATCCTGGCAGAAACCAGCGAATATTTGCCCGAAAATATATCCATGACTTATTGGTTTGTTCAAGCTCAAGATAAACCTAAAAATATTCATTTTAAATACGATACTCAACAACACCAACAAACACAAAAAGAATTAAATCAACTATTGAATAACTTAACTAATTGGTTAGAACAATATCACCAAAATCAACCATTTCCCCAAAAACCAACATCCAAAAAATCTTGTGAATATTGTCAATATGCTTTCCTTTGTTACAATCAAATAAATAATCCATTAGTAACAACATCTCAAAACTTACCAAATATTGATAATATCCAAGAAGTATCACTTTGAAAAAATTGAAAAATTAAAGTTTTTGAAAATGAACCATACCTTACCTTTTTTATTAATTAAATGCAGTGGATTTTAGCAGCAACTGAACAACCTCCTGAGTGGTTTATTCAAATAGTAAAAAACTACACACCTCTATCAAATGGAACTTTTGCCGCCCAATTACTTTGGCAAAGAGATATAAAAAATGAATTACAATTAGCCGCATTTGTTAATTTTCAAAAATATCAACCAGCTAGTCCCTTTGAATTTGGAACAGAAATGCATTTGGCAGTAAAACGCCTTAAAGATGCAGGAGAAAAAAGTGAAAAAGTTGCTATTTGGGGAGACTTTGACGCAGACGGTATTACCTCAACTTCTGTATTGTGGGATGGTTTAGGACAATTTTTTATTCACAATCAGCAATTAATTTATTACATTCCTAATCGCTTAAAAGAATCTCACGGACTTAATCAACCAGGAATTGATAATTTAGCTAAACAAGGTTGCAAATTAATCGTAACTTGCGATACTGGCAGCACAAACATTGATGAAATTATTTATGCTCAACAATTAGGTATAGATGTTATCGTTACAGACCATCATACTTTACCCCCCGAACGTCCTCCAGTCAGTGCAATTATCAACCCACGTTATTTACCAAAAGAACATCCATTATTTCATCTTTCTGGGGTTGCAGTGGCTTATAAATTGATAGAAGCACTGTATGAAACTTTACCTGATATCCCACAAAATCCATTAACTGATTTATTAGATTTAGTTGCAGTGGGATTAATTGCCGATTTAGTACAGTTAAGTGGAGATTGTCGTTATTTAGCCCAGTTAGGTATTCAACAACTACAAGCAGATTATAAAAAACCAGTTACAGAACGAAGACGACCAGGAGTAGGGCGATTATTGGAATTATGCCAGAAAAATGGCGATCGCCCCACAGATATTTCTTTCGGTCTTGGTCCCCGTATTAACGCCGTTAGTCGCATTCACGGTGATGCTAGTTTCTGCGTAGAATTACTAACAAGTCGAGACATTAAACGTTGTCAGCAACTGGCAGAAGAAACAGAATTAGCTAACAGCCGACGCAAATCATTACAAAAAGATGTTCAGAATCAAGTATTTAAAAAACTCTCCCAATTAGATTTATCAACTACTAGTGTAATTGTTTTAGAAGACCCTCAATGGCCTAGTGGGGTTTTAGGTTTAGTCGCAGGTCAAGTTGCCCAAGAAACTGGTCGTCCCACGATTTTATTAAGTACAGAAAGTGGAGAATCCCAGCCAATTTTTGCACGAGGTTCGGCTCGTTCTATTAATTCAGTTGATTTATATCAATTAGTTAAAGAACAAGCACATTTATTGCATCGTTTTGGGGGACATCCTTTTGCGGCTGGTTTGAGTTTATTAGTTGAGAATATTCCCTTATTTACAGATGCAATTAACCAAAAATTGCGGCAATCTTTAGGAGGAATGAATCTCGCACCTACAGTCACAGCAGATTTAGAAGTTAAAGTTGCAGATTTGGGAAAAGAATTATTTTTAGAACTCAAAGTTTTAGAACCATGCGGAATGGGAAATCCAATTCCCAAACTATTAATTAAAGATTGTTGGTTTGAAAACTCTTGGCATCGCAATCAACAAGATTTACAAGGCAATAAAATACAGTATATTAAAACAGAGTTTGATATTCGGGATGATTCTACTCACAACCCTTTTCCTGGTATTTGGTGGGGACACTATAAAGATGAATTACCTCTAGGTAGATGTGATTGTATTGCTGAAATAGATTACAACAGCTATAAAAAACGCTATGAAATTAGATTAGTTGCTGTCCGTCCCAGTGTTGAAGCAGAAGTAAAAACTCAAAACTTAGCGATGATTCTAGACTGGCGAAATCAGGACTATTCAGAGAAAAATTCAGTCCTGATGATTCCCAATATTCCAACGAGTTGGGATGATTTACGCGCATGGTTTAGAAAATCGCTTTATAATCAACAACAACTAGCCTTAGCTTGGTCAAAACCTCAAAACATTCCACCCATAGACATTTGGCTCATTCTGGTAGGAGTTGCTAAATACCTCAGTCGTACAAATCAACCTGTTACTCGCATCCAACTTTTAGAGAAACTGGGTATCAGCGATAAGAGTTTACATTTAGGATTTCAAGCTTTAAAATATTTAGGATTTACAGTTCAACGACAAGATCGTTCTTTGCAAATTACCTGGAATGCAGAAACGAGTAACGAAACCAATGCTGATACTGTGATTAACCAATTTCTAGCAGCCGTCCGCGAAGAACAATTTCAACAAGAATATTTTGCCAACGTACCTCTATCTATTATTCAAGGGATGATCACCTTTGATAGTCTCCTTTGAGAATAGCAAGATACAATAAATTCACCTGCCTGTACTATTTACAATTATGGTTAACATTTCTTTGAAAATCGCTAGTAATTACCCTAACTATACTAAAAACGGGTTAAAAGTGTCATTCTGAACGCAGTGAAGAATCTCCGAGATACTAGAGCCTACGGCACGCTACGCGAACGCTGCACTACGTTACGCTCAGTATGACATAAGTCCAGATTTCACCCGTTTGCAGTATACATTCCGATTTGGAAAGTGGCAATCGCTTGAATAGCGGTATTGATATTCTTCTGGACTTTACTTTTCCATAGCTTGTTGTACTACTTCGATTTTTAATTCTAGTGCTTCCGCAATTTGTTCTACACTCAACCCCATTTTCAAAAGACGAGGTATTGTTTCTAGCTTAGTTTTTAGCTCAGTTTCTTGCTGCACTTCTTGATAAAATCGAGTTTGTCGCCATTCTGTTAATCCAAACATCGTTTCTAACTCCTGTCGGCTATAGGTGGAAAACTTGTAAATCAGCATTCTTTCTACTAATTCTAAAAGATAACGACCGTTGGCCGCATCTGCTTGTTGTACTAAATTAATTAAACTTCTTGCTGTTTGTACAGCCTCATCTTCTGGTGCAACTACTAATTGAATAATTCCTAAACCAATTGAAGATGATGTATCAGTTAATTCATCTAAATAAACTACATGAATTTGTCCAGCAGCTAGTGAAGTTTGATATGCAAAGGGTATACCAGGATCAATACTCCGTTTAGCCCACAATACTACAGCTTGCCATTTTTTATCAGGTTTATACTGGTTTAAATACAAAAATACTTCGGTAATTAATCGCCAGTATAAGTTATCATCATCTTGAAATTGGACTTCAACAAAATAAATCGGATCATCTGGGTACTCGGCTTTGGGTAGAAATACACCATCTATGCGACGTGCTAGTTCTTTGATTTCTACTGATGAAAATTCGTAGTGTGCAGCTAGTTGGGGTGGTTTTTCCAGCAGTTCAAATAAAACGCCTGGGAGATTTTGCAGGAGAGTCTAAAATATCGTGTCTGTCTTCATTATTTGGTTATGCCAATTTTATGCGAGCCTACATAGAATAATAATCATCCGTATTTATCTGCGTTTATCTGTGTTCATCTGCGGTCAATTATTCTTGAAATCTTATTCTATGCAGTTCCATAAGCCACAAAGATTGATGGATAAGTTGCAGATTTGAAATTTTAGCAATTGAGATTTATTTTAGTTGCTAACAATTACCGAGTCCATCAATAACAAAGACTCCTAAAGGAGTCTCCGCCAAAAATTTATTTTTGGTATTCAGAACGTCTTTACCGGAATTCCTCGACCTTTAAGGTAACGGGATGTCATGTTTAAATCATGTCTGCTGCATCCTATGTCTTTATTATAGGTAATAAAGTGGGTTTTTTATTGCAAAAGTGCGATAGCGAAGCGCTGCTGTAAGCAGCTCGCAAGGCATTCCGTAGGAATCGCTTTAGGGTTTTGAGCAAACTCAGTGCTGAGTGCTGTCAGCTGGCTCTATTTTGAATTTTTAACTGCCCTCTGGGGCTGACCCTTTTTCCCCACACCCCCCTGATGTTCACACTGAAAACCACGCTGCTGCCAAGCTTGTAAATCTACATCTACTAGTTTTGTTACCTGTAAGCATTGGGGCTGAATTACTTGACTGAACAGCGCCCAAAATAAACTACGTAGAATATCTAATATGGTTTTTATCCCAGATTCTCGATTACCAGGAATACCCATTTCCTTAGCTATCTCTGGTTCCACCCAAATGCCATGAGCGCCTAAGATAATCTGTGCCATCAACTTGGCTCGGAAAATATGCGTACCAGAAGTAATTAATTTGACTTTTTTTACTCCCCAACTTCTCAAAATTGGTATCCCATAATAAAAATTCTCAAAGGTGGAATTAGCGCAATTCTCTAACCAGACTTGTTCTAAATCTGCTGCTTCCCGCTGAAAAATTAGCAAAATACAGGGATCTAGCGAACCATGAGAAATTAAAATCGGGATCTGGGGATACTGTTTTGCTAGTTTGGCTACATAAATCTCTCTGCGAATGCTGCCCCCCAGCACCAAAAAGGCATCTATCGGCTGTGAGGAGGCAGAAACTAAGGTTATAGTAGTGAAAGTCAACCAAATACCCAAGATAAAGCACAAAGCAATAGCAATATTTTGTAACAACCGCCTGAATTTTCTCAATCTGTTCTTCAAGTAAATTGATGAATTGATGATAAATTTGTGCTTCATAACATAGAAAAAAAAAGCTTTGTTGTCTAATATTGATAAATCCTGCCATCAAGTCAACAAAGTGCTATCTTAGAAAAAGAATTTAGGGTGTAAAGATCGTGCTGTTACTAGTACTGTAGTTGTTTTTACGGAAAAAACGAAAAAACTAAGCGATTTTTCTTAATAAAAAGACAGTAATTTCCACATCATTTACAAGGAAAAAAATGATGAATTAAGCATAGCTGAAGATGAGGATATAAAAACTTAAAAATATCAGGAAAGCCTGATTGCTAAACTGTCAATAACCCAACTATTCCATCTGAATATACATGAACCAATCTGCGAAACATCACTCACCGCTCCAAGTAGCCTTGATTGGTGGAGCGATCGCTACGACTGCTACTCTATCCGTATTTGGTCAAGCTTGGACGAGATGCGTTCACGCGGCTCTACAAGATAGTCCCAAGGCGTTAGTTGACCAAGTATGGCAACTAGTGAATCGTGAATATGTTGATGGCAAATTTAATCAACAAGATTGGCTTGCAACTAGGCAGAGCCTGTTAAATAAAGACTATACTTCCAATGAACAAGCTTATGTAGCCATCCGCGAAGCCCTGCAAAAACTGGGAGATCCCTACACGCGGTTTATGGACCCCAAGCAATTTGAAACCCTGACCAGTCAAACATCAGGGGAAGTTTCAGGTATTGGTATTCGCATGGAAGTTAACGAAAAAACCAAGCGATTGACCGTTGTTGAAGCTATAGAAAATTCCCCCGCACTCAGAGCAGGTATAAAATCAGGCGATGAGATTTTGGCAATTGACGGCAAACCAACTCTGAAGATGAAGGTAGATGATGCATCTAACCTGATTCGAGGGAAAGCTGGTACTGCTATCACCTTGCGATTGGGAAGAACGGGGAAAAATGAATTTGATTTGAAGCTGACAAGGGCAACTATAGAAGTCCCCACAGTGCGTTATACCCTCAAGCAAGAAGGTGGTCGTCGGGTCGGCTATATTCGTTTAAGAGAGTTTAGCTCCCATGCAGCTGATCAAATGCGTCGGGCTATTCGTGACTTGAACAGTCAAAAAGTGGATTCCTATGTTTTGGATTTGCGAGGAAATCCTGGTGGTTTGTTGCAAGCAAGCATAGAAATTGCGCGGATGTGGTATGACAATGGTGCAATTGTCAAGACTGTAGACCGTGTGGGAGGTAGTGAAGAAACTAAAGCTAATCGTACAGCCTTGACAAATCGACCCTTAGCGGTGTTAGTAGACGGGAATTCTGCTAGTGCCAGCGAGATTCTCACCGGCGCACTTAAGGATAATAAACGGGCAGTTGTTGTTGGTAGTCAAACCTTCGGTAAAGCTTTGGTGCAATCAGTCCATGAACTGACAAATGGTTCTGGATTAGCAGTTACCATTGCTCACTACTACACCCCTAAAGGTACAGATATTAACCATAAGGGTATTACTCCTGATATTCAACTAGATTTGACAGAAGCACAAGAGCGCCAATTGGCTTCTAATCCAGATTTAATCGGGACTTTGAGTGATCCACAATATGCCCGTGCGATCGCAGCTCTCTCTAATAGCAAATTTGCTCAACCCCTGGTAATTCCTAACTCACAGCCACTGAGCGTTCGTGCCGAAGACTTGAAACGTTAAGCTTATTATGAGTCCTGAGTTCTGAGTTCTGAGTCCTGAGTTCTGAGTTCTGAGTCCTGAATTCTGAGTCCTGAGTTCTGAATTCTGACTCCTGAACTCTTGACTCCTGAACTCTTGACTCCTGAATCCTGAACTCCTGACTCCTGACTCCTAGATTCTGCTGTATATTTATTGATATCAGCCAGAAAAATTCAGATTTATGAATCATCAGCCAGTTGAGGCAAATACCAGCCAAAGCTTACTCCCAAAGGTTTCGGTGGTAATACCTATTTATAATGGTGAGGCAGATTTACCAGACTTGCTTAATTGTCTGTTGTCGCAAAATTATCCTCAAGACCAAGTAGAGTATCTGCTAGTGGATAATAATAGTAGCGATCGCACTCTCTCCATTATCAAAGCAACTGCTGAACATTCCCCCATCACTATCCTGCCCTTAAGTGAAAACAAAATTCAAAGTTCTTATGCCGCCCGCAACACAGGTATTAGAACCGCAGTAGGTGAAATCATCGCTTTTACCGATGCAGATTGTCGTCCCCAACCCCAATGGCTAAATTCATTAATTCAGCCTTTCATTAACCCAAAAGTCGCAATTGTCGCTGGTGAGATTTTGGCACTACCAGGCAAAAGCCTACTTGAACAACACGCAGACAAGCAAGAAACCCTATCCCAAAAACATACCCTAGCCCATAAATTTTGTCCTTATGGTCAAACTGCAAATTTAGCAATTCGTCGTCACATCTTCACCACAGCAGGTTTATTTCGTCCCTATCTCACCACTGGAGGAGATGCTGATATTTGTTGGCGTATTCTCAAAGCTAATCTTGGCAGTTTAGAATTTGCTCCAGATGCCATTGTCCAACACCGTCACCGATTGACAATTAAAGAATTAGCTAGTCAATGGCGACGTTATGGACGTTCTAATCGCTATTTACATGAACTACATGGCGTAGATTTGATGCGTGAAATGACACCCCAAAACTACAGCTATCGTCTATTGCGTTGGTTACTCAAAGAAGTACCAAAAGCAAGTTTCAACAACATCATTGGTAAAGCAAATCTTGTAGATTTATTAGAGACTCCCATTGGTTTATTTACCGCTAGAGCGCGTTCTGAGGGGCAAAGAGCGGCGAAATTGCCAGAAAATGCCAAAATAATTGAATGGTTGTGACCAATGATTCCTTGATGGTAAAAGCCCCCAGATTTATTTGTGGAATCACTCGAAAATCGAAAATTCCCAAGCTCCCAAATTTATCTGTGGGCTAAAATCTAAAATCCAAGATTGTCTGCCACTCTCCGTACCTTCAGTTTGGAGATGCTTAAAACATCCGATCAACCACCACAAAAATCATCTAATCTCACATCTTTCCAAATTTCAGAAACCTGCCACCCTGTGTTACCAATAGAGTAAACCACAGGATTATCTCGCAAAGGTATATATTGAGGTTCTTGATTTGCCTCACTTGTGAATGCTCTTTCATCAATTAATTCTTCTGGAGAATACAGAGATTCCTTTTGCAGATTTTGCTCTTCTTCCTCCATATTCTTGATTTTATCGAGAAGGAGTTTTTCGGATTTTTTAATCAGTTTCATAGTTTCTGTATTTAAAATTTTGACAAGTGGACATTAAGGGAAAAAAAATTTCCAGACTGATTTTAAGCCAGACCAATATAGTCTTTCAATAACAGTCAGAAAGATCAGCAAAAAGCTCTTATGAAATAGAGTTGTAAAAAACTACCTGCGGAGAACTAGGATACAACAAATTTACAGAAAATACGAGTGGTCTACTCAAGATTTTTTAATAAAAAAGCTCAAACCCTTTCCTATCCTACCTCCTGCCTTAAATTACATCCCCAACATTGAAAGTTTTCCCTGCTACTGTTACTTGGTCGTTAGGCTCTAATTTCCGCCCACGTCGGGTTTCAATTGTGCCATTGACTTTAATATCACCATCAATAATCATCAATTTGGCTTGTCCTCCCGTTGGGGCTATACCTATCAACTTTAAAAACTGGTCGAGCTTAATCATGTTAAAACTGGTTGAAAATAATTGTCATTGCTTTTTTACTTTTAAGAAAAGTGTTATGAACAGAGATAAGTTACACCGCATTAGGGGCGATCGCAGATCATTCTATCTTAAATACATTATTTTTCGTTCTTACTTACGGAATATTGTCTGAGAAAAGTTATTAGGATGTGTCAAATGCGGAAAACTGCTTGATTGTTACCGAATTATAGAGTTTGACGCACCTTAAAAGACGTTTATTATCAAGCTAGAGATACCAACTTAAATTATCTTTTTTCTTAACTCCGCGATAAAATTCTCTAGCACAATAACGCACTTAATACCCATGCAAATAGACTGGAAAACCGTTAAAATCTACGAAGATATCCTGTATCAAAAAACCGACGGCATTGCTAAAATCACCATCAACCGTCCCCATAAACGTAATGCTTTCCGCCCTAAGACAGTTTTTGAACTATACGAAGCTTTTTGTGATGCCCGTGAGGATACTAACATTGGCGTAGTTCTATTTATGGGTGCAGGCCCCCACACTGATGGTAAATATGCTTTCTGTTCTGGTGGTGATCAAAGTGTACGTGGACAAGCAGGTTATGTTGATGATGCAGGTATCCCCCGTTTAAACGTTTTGGACTTGCAACGTCTCATTCGTTCCATGCCAAAAGTAGTAATCGCGTTAGTTGCTGGATATGCCATTGGTGGTGGTCACGTTTTACATTTAATTTGTGACCTCACAATTGCAGCTGATAATGCCATTTTTGGACAAACAGGCCCAAAAGTTGGCAGTTTTGATGGTGGTTTTGGTGCGAGTTATCTAGCGCGGATAGTAGGACAAAAAAAAGCACGAGAAATCTGGTTTCTTTGTCGTCAATATAATGCCGAACAAGCTTTAGAAATGGGTTTAGTTAATACTGTTGTCCCCATAGAACAACTAGAAGCTGAAGGTGTGCAATGGGCGCAAGAAATCTTAGAAAAAAGCCCCATTGCCATTCGTTGTCTCAAAGCTGCCTTTAATGCCGACTGTGACGGACAAGCTGGTTTACAAGAACTTGCTGGGAATGCGACCCTACTCTATTACATGACAGAGGAAGGATCTGAGGGAAAACAAGCTTTTCTCGAAAAACGTCCCCCGAATTTTCGTGAATTTCCTTGGTTGCCTTAAATCAAATAAAGGCAAAATCGCACCTTGCTGACAGCAAAGTGCGATTTTTGAGAAGTAAAAATTGGCAAAACTTAAAATTTTAAAGTCAAATTTTATTTTGAACAAAGAAAAAATTGATTACAGTAATTACAGTAATAAAGGGCAACTAAATTAGGATTGCTGTCGTCTTGACCTCTTGTGGTGAGGAAACTGATGTTTCTTCCACAGGAGCAAGTGCTAGAACTTCTAAATCTGAATTTAAGGTTTGAGCAACAGGTAAAACTGGTTTTGCTACTGGTAAACTCCAAGAATCTTCTAAAGTTTCCCAAGGAGGTGCAAAGGCTGGTAGTGCTAAATGACAGGCTTTCCAAGTACTTTGCACTGGTGCGCCCAATTTCTGACACATTCCACCTCGACGACCCTCTGGTTGGTAATGACGGCAATATCGACAGGCAGATGTTAAATGGTTATTAGGTTTCATTTGGGTTCATCTTTAGTGCCATTTAGGGCTGGTTATCACACTTAAATATTTTCCTTCTATGACAAAATAGGTATAAGAGCCAAAAACGTATTATTTTATCTGGGTTCTAGCTATTTTTATTAAAAAATAAACTTTAGGATGTCTTTAGAATCTTGTTATATATGTAAATAATTACCGGAGTGCTTACATACTTGTTTTTGGCTAAAACGTATTGGGGATCAAAGTTAAAAGTTTAACTTTACATTTAGCCCGGTTTTTAAACTATTTCTTCACATACTCTTAAATCACACTTTAGGAGAATAATTCATCAGTTTCATAGCTCAAGGCTGGATATGATAGCAGATAATTTTCTCATCTCTAAAAAAAAATTCCTAACTCCTGACTCCTGAACTCCTGACTCCTGAACTCCTGAACTCCTGACTCCTAAACTCCTGAACTCCTGAACTCCTGACTCCTGAACTCCTGACTCCTAAACTCCTGAACTCCTGAACTCCTGAACTCCTGAACTCCTGACTCCTGAACTCCTG
>NZ_JAYGGY010000025.1:0-50088 GCF_034931625.1 Anabaena cylindrica UHCC 0172
GGGATTGGGGACTGGGGATTGGGGATTGGGGATTGGGGAATTGGGGACTGGGGACTGGGGATTGAGGAATTGGGGATTGGGGCGTAACGTCCTGACTCCTGACTCCTGAACTCCTGAACTCCTGAACTCCTGAACTCCTTAATTCTGCTATATATATTTTTTTGTTAAGCAAAACATAAATTTAATTATGATTCCCTTAAATAAAGGCTCAAAATTGTTGATTAACTTAAATGCCACAGAATAGAATTGACAGTTTAGTTATAATTGAAAACAAAACTTTTGAGCCTCTACCAAGGGTTTTATCTTTTACATTAGAGTAGATCAGTAAATCGAGGATCGCTTTGTAGGGTTTTGAGAATCTGCTTGATATCTTGGGTGCGTTCCTTGTTAACTATTAGCGTAACATTGCGATCGCGCACGATTACCACATTCTCTAACCCAATAGTCACAACTACATCATCTGGATTGGAGGCATAAACAACTGCCCCTTGGGTATCTAGCCCAATATGGGTAGCTAACTCAACATTAGGATTATCTGCTTTTTGGTGTAAGCGAGCGATCGCATTCCAGTCCCCTAAATCATCCCAACCAAAATCCACCGGTAAAACATATGCTAGACTTGTTTTTTCCATCAGTGCATAATCTATACTTTTTTTAGGCAACTGGGGGTAAACATCAGAACCGTGTTGTTCTAAGGGTTCAAGAATTTCTGGAGCATGAGTACGCAGTTCTTCCAGAACCACCCCCGCCCGAAACACGAACATACCGCTATTCCAGCTAAACCTTCCCGTAGATAAAAAAGTTTCCGCCGTTTCCCGGTCGGGCTTTTCAGTAAAGCGGTTGACGTGATAAGCTGGCAAATTATTAAAGCAACCAATCTTCTCACCTTGCTCAATGTAGCCGTAACCAGTTGACGGGAAAGTAGGCTTGATCCCCAAAGTGACAATCGCTGCTGTGCTAGTCGCCAGTTGGGTCGCAGCATTTAAGGTGTGTGCAAACACTTCTTGATCAGCAATCCAATGGTCTGCCGGGAAAAAGCCGATGACAGCGTCTTCACCGTAACGCTTTTTAATTTCCAAACTTGTCCAAGCAACTGCGGCGGCGGTGTCTCTTCCTTCTAATTCGATCAGCAAATTTTGCTCAGGCAGATCGGGTAACTGTTGTCGTACTCCTTCAGCTATTGGACTAGAAGTGATCACCCACAAGTTATCCCAACCGTCTGCGAGTGTTATCAATCGATCAGCGGTTGCTTGTAGTAGACTTCTAGAACTGCCATCCAGACTTAAAAATTGCTTAGGTCTATCTTGGCGGCTGAGAGGCCAAAAACGCTCACCTTTACCACCAGCAAGAATTACAGGAATCATTACATTATTCATGTGGTCATATACACCTATTCCAGAACAATACAAGTGTACAGTTATTCAATTTTGGATTTTAGATTAACTGGCATGATTTTGGATTATTTCTACTGATAAATCAGCATCCTTAAAAATGTTTGATTTGTAACTTAGTTAAAACTGCGAGAGCTACAACGCCCAAAAAATCTCAAACGAAATAGTAATGACGAACTATAGCGATCGCGCAGTATTTCCGAGAAAAACATTACTAGTTCTTAACTCTGGCAAGATTTGTAGCTGGCATTAACATACCTTTAGGGAGTGGTTGAGTGGGGAGAGAATTGTGATAAAACAAGTTCAATGGTCAGATAATCAGGTCATACCTCAGCAAGTACCAGCCTCAGATCAAGAGGTAAGACCACAACAACTTCAACGGCATGAAGCCCAGGCAATACCTACCTCAGTCACCAGCGGTAAGGCAGAAAAAATCAAACGAAAACAGCCAGCCCAACCGCTTAACGTCATCGATTCCGTGGGTGCTATCCCCGATGAACTCTATGATCGCTTAGGGTTGACAATGCCGCGCTGGCTATTGTGGATATTAACCTTTGTCGTCGGCATTATCTTATCTGGCTTACTAGTATCAACTCTGGCGCTGTGGACTCCTCTATGGAGTAATTTAGATCAAGTCAAAGATGACGATTTGGGATCTACTACCAAAGATCAGGTAAAAGTACCTGGGGACTTATGGAGAAAACTCTCCCAGTACCAACTATCAAAACCCATGAATATCTTAGTTATGGGAATTGAACCAGTTAAAGGTACTGTTGACGGTTCACTAGACAGTTTTGCTGGTAGTAGCGATACCATGTTACTCATCAGACTAAATCCCAACGATAAATCTATTCGGGTACTTTCAATTCCTAGAGGGACAATGATCTCCATCCCAGAACAGGGATTAACCAAAGTATCTGAAGCTAATGCCAAAGGTGGTCCAGTACTAGCAGCACGGGTAGTTAGTCGTACCTTAAACAATGCCCCTATAGATCGCTATATTCGCATTTCTACTAGCGGCTTGCGGCAATTAGTTGAGCAATTGGGTGGAGTAGATGTATTTGTACCCCAGCCAATGAATTATCAAGATAACTCTAATGGATTGTCGATAAATTTGGTCAGCGGTTGGCAAACTCTCAACGGTGAACAAGCAGAACAGTTTGCTCGTTTCCGTGACTCAAATGTCGGAGATATCCCAAGAGTACAGCGACAGCAAGCACTAATCACAGCTTTGCTGCAACGCCTCAATAGTCCCACAGTTTTACCCAGGTTGCCCCAACTAACTCGCATAATGCGAAAGTACTTTGACACCAACCTAAAAATGGAAGAAATGATGGCATTGGCGAATTTTTCCGTGAATGTAGAACGGGATAATTTCCAAATGGCTATGTTGCCTGGTACGTTTAGCAAATTCAGCAAAGACCCCAGTAGTTATTGGTTGAATATGACTGGACAACAAAGCTTATTGAATGATTATGTTGGGGTAAATGTACCTGGTCTACAATCAGATTCTCGTCCAGTTTCTCGCCTTAAAATTGCTATTCAAAACGCCTCCAATCAACCTCAATTAACTGAAAAAGTTATTACCTATCTCAAAACAAAAGGTTTTACAAATATTTACACAGTTCCTGATTGGCCTGATACCCAACGCCAAACACAGATAATTGTCCAGAAAGGAAATCCACAACCAGGAATTGACCTACAAGAAGTTTTAGGCTTGGGTCAAATCGAGGTTTCTGCAAATGGAGATTTAGAATCTGACCTCACCATTCGGATTGGGAAAGATTGGAAATAGTAATTAGTCATTGGTCATTGGTCATTAGTGAAAAAAACAACTGACTTTTGACCATTGATTAATAAAGATTGACAATTAATTAAGTATATGAAAAAGATTTTGTTGAGATTTTTAACTCTAATATTGATTTTAACATTGGCATTTTTCTGGGTAATTATCAATCCTAAACCAGCTTTTGCTCAAGTCAACACTATTAACTATAACAACGCTTCCTTGGAAAATCGAGACTTTTCTCATGCCGATTTAGTAGGTGTAACTTTTGTGGCAGCAGAAATGCGAGGGGCTAATTTTCAAGGTGCGAATTTAAGCAATGCCATTTTAACTAAAGGTGTTTTATTAAAAGCAAATCTGGAAGATGCAAATTTAACAGGTGCTTTAGTTGATAGAGTGACCTTAGATAGTGCTAATCTAAAAAATGCCATTTTCACAGAAGCAACTTTGACTAGCACTCGTTTTTATGATGCGAATATCACAGGTGCTGATTTTACAGATGCTTTAATTGACCGTTATCAGGTATCCCTATTATGTGAACGAGCAGAAGGTGTTAATCCTGTAACTGGTATTTCTACAAGGGATAGTTTAGGTTGTAGGGAATAGAGTATGTTAGCGTTCGTATAACACATCAAAATCTGGGAATCAGTGCGTTACGCTGTCGCTAACGCACCCTACGACTGAGGTACTTAAATATGGATAGTAAATATCTTCCCTTACAAGCTATATTATGGATTACCAACTTGTGGTTATATTGGTATTTTATAAAGGGTAAGACGATCAAAGTTGATGAGCAAACACAAGCTAAATTGGACTTTACTATTCAACCCAAGTTACTTCGGTTTATTGGTTTGTTTATTGGACAAATAGCAATAATTTGCTTATATTCTACCTTGATAGCTACACCTATCACACAGCTTAATTGTAACCGTGTTCCACAAAATATAGATATTTCAATTATTGCTAAAAGCACTGAGCAGAAGACATCACTAGTGATATGTAAATTGGTAGAATTAGATTGGTTTAGTCATGAAAAAAGCCAGAAACATATTTCTGAATTAATTGGAGCTAGTTTGGAAAAACAAAGTGAGACTGATAACGATGGAAAAAAAATTTACTATAAATATCGAATTCAGTTAATCACCAATACAGAAAGTTTTCCTTTTAGACAAGCATACAGAGCTAGTAGATTTAGTCATGAAGAGTTAGAGTCAATAATATCACAAATTAATAATTTTTTGGCGCAGCCATTAGAAAAAAAATTACTAGTTCAGGAAGATGATAGATCAATTTTAGTTGCAATAACAATATTTTTTAGTTTATTGCCTCTAATAATAATAGGAGCAGGTTTATTTATTAGCTGCAATTTCAATAAAGAAGCAAATAGCCTAATTCTGAGCCGCTACCGATGGTTTGGAATATTTGGCAAGGGGTTTTCTCAGTACTCATTAAATGAAATTGTTAATATTGAAGTTGAAAGTTCTGATTCTGATGAAGGTGGATTTACTTATCGATTGATTTTAATTTTAGAGTCAGGAGAAATTGTACCTTTAAGTCATGTCTATAGTTCTGGGTTTGAAGAGAAACAACAAATAGTTAATATTGTTAAAACTTTTCTAAATCAAAAATAGTACCTGTTTTCCCTATAACCGCAATAGAATAGCCGCAGTAGTCAGCATTGCTCATCAGATGCTAAATTACTAACTTAATTTATCAAAATTTACCTGACAGATGTTAAGATTTCAGGTTAAATATTCTTAAATATACACTCTGCAAGAGTTTTCAGGTATTATTAGTGACACAATCAGAAGAAAAACCCTCTCGTTCTTTCGCTGGCATTGCTGGTATTGTTGCCGCAGCGACTTTAATTAGTAAAATTTTTGGTTTAGTAAGACAACAAGCCATAGCTGCTGCTTTTGGTGTTGGTGCTGCTGCTACTGCTTATAGTTACGCCTACATTATCCCCGGCTTTCTGTTAATTTTATTAGGTGGTGTAAATGGACCATTGCATAGTGCCATTGTTAGCGTTTTAGCCAAGCGCAAACGAGAAGAAGCTGCACCTCTAGTAGAAACGGTGACAACCATAGTTGGTGGGTTGTTGTTGGTGGTGACAGTTGCTCAGATTTTCTTAGCAGAACCAATCATTGATATAGTTGGTTATGGGTTAGAGCCTACCACGAGAGAAATTGCCATTCGGCAACTGCAAATAATGGCTCCCATGGCTTTATTTGCTGGTTTAATTGGCATTGGTTTTGGTACTCTCAACGCCGCAAATCAATATTGGTTACTTTCCATAAGTCCTTTATTATCTAGTATTACCGTAGTTGCAGGTATTGGTATTGTAACTTTGCAATATGGCAAAGATATCATCAAGCCAGAATTTGCTTTAATCGGTGGTATGGTATTAGCTTGGGGAACCTTAGCAGGTGCAATTCTCCAATGGATAGTACAATTAATTGTGCAGTGGCGGTTAGGTTTAGGAACATTAAAGTTGAGATTTGATTTTAAATCTCCCGCAGTTCAAGAAGTAATTAAAATCATGACTCCGGCAACAATTTCTTCGGGAATGATGCCGATTAATGTGGCAACTGATTTATATTTTGCCAGTCCAATTAAAGGTGCAGCCGCAGGTTTTAACTATGCCAATTTATTAGTACAAACTCCATTAGGAATTATTTCTAATATTATTTTACTGCCTTTATTACCCATATTTGCAAAATTAGCAGAACCAGAAAACTGGCCAGATTTAAAATTACGCATTCGTCAAGGACTTTTATTAACTGCTGTGACGATGCTACCTTTGGGTGCTTTAATGATAGCTTTATCTGAGCCAATTGTGCAGGTAATTTATCAACGCGGAGCATTTAAACAAGAAGCTACACAGTTAGTATCTTCTCTGCTAGTGGCTTATGGTATTGGGATGTTTGTTTATTTAGCGCGTGATGTTTTAGTCAGAGTATTTTATGCTTTAGGTGATGGACAAACACCTTTTAGAATTAGCACTTTTAATATTTTACTCAATGCTGGTTTAGATTTTGTTTTGGTTAAACCTTTTGGTGCGCCTGGTTTAGTATTAGCAACAGTAGGGGTAAATTGCAGTTCAATTTTGATGTTGTTGTGGTTGTTAAATCGTAAACTTAACGGTTTACCTTTGCGGGAATGGAGTTTACCAATTTTTGGTTTAACTGCGGGTAGTATGGTTGCTGGAGTTGCCAGTTATGGGACTTTGGTTGGTTGTCAGCAGGTTTTGGGGAATAAAGGTTTATTTATTTTGTTGGTTGAGTTATCTATTTCTGCTTTGGTGGGAATTGGGGTGTTCGCTGTTTTTGCAGCTTGGTTGAGAATACCGGAGGTTAATAGTTTTGTGCTGAAGATGCGACAGAAGTTTTTGAAGAGGTAGGTTTTATTTTTTATTCATGAGAAAGTTGTACATATCAGAAATTTGTCCTTTGTCATCATCAGGGAAGTTGCAAGGTGTGAAAACCCCGATGTCGTCAACTATCTTGTAGAACGAGCGAAATTATTTGGTTTAGTCAAAGCTACAAGGAAACGACATCGAGATGTACAACAAATTACTCAAAAAGTTTGGGAGGCAGTACCGTTAGTTGACACCAATGAGCAGTGCTAAACTCCTACCTATAGAATCAAATGATTAAGCCGTTTTGAGTATAACGAGTAGGAATCAAGAGTCAACCACTAGATACTCGGTACTCGGTACTCACCGCAGTAACTCCTCTACTTGATGCTGACTCCACAATTTTTGGTATAGCCCTGGCTGTTCTACAAGTTCCATGTGATTACCTACTTGGACAATTTTGCCCTTGTCCATGACCAAAATTCGGTCAGATGTGGCAGCGGCGGAAAGTTGATGGGTAATGAAAATTACTGTTTTTTGTTGAGTACCACTAGATAGATTTTTGAGAATTTGTGTAGCTGTTTGATTATCGACGCTGGAGAGGGCATCATCTAATATCAAGACTGGGGCATCAATCAACATGGCTCTAGCTAGGGCTGTACGTTGGCGCTGACCACCTGAAAGAGTGATTCCTCTCTCACCGACGATTGTTTCATATTGCTGGGGAAAATTGTTAATTTCTGCCTCGATTTGGGCAAGATTTGCTACTGCTTCCACATCTTTATATTCACTGAGGGGGTCGCCGTAACGGATATTATTTTGAATGGTGGTGCTGAACAAAAAACTATCTTGAGGTACGTAAGCGATCGCACCCCGTAAATCATTTAAAGTTATTTTAGTAATATCCAAACCATCCAAAAACAACTGCCCCGCTTCAATATCTAACAACCGAGGCAAAGCATTAGCCAAAGTTGTTTTCCCGGAGCCAATTGCACCGACAATGGCCACAAGTTCCCCAGGAGCAATAGTAAAGTTGAGATGATCTAAAGCTGGGATCTTAGCACCTGGATAAGTATAAGTGAGATTTTTGGCTGTCACTTCCCCTTTAACTGTATTGGCTGAAAGACTGATAGCATCTGGTGGATCTTGAATTTTTGGTGTCACACTCAGAATTGACTCCAGCCGGTCAATACTCACCTCACCCCGTTGGTAGGTTGTAAGTGTAAATCCTAGTAAAGCGGTGGGGAAAACCAGACGTTCTACATAAATTAATAGCGCCAAAAAATCACCCACAGCCAGAGTTCCAGCAGATATCCGCATGGTTCCCAACCAAATGATGATTAGGGAACTGATATTAGCCAACCCACCAATGAGAGGAAAGAGAGTATTTCTAGTTTTTGCCAATGTGAGGTTAGCAGACAATAGAGCCTGATTTTTTCTTTGGAAAGCGCGACGCTCGTTTTCTTCTTGAGCGTAGATTTTAATCAAAGAAATGCCGCTAATATCTTCTTGAATTAGCTCACTAATTTCTGAAAGTTGTTCCTGTACAGCCATTTGTTGTTTGCGTAAGCGATCGCTAAACAGATGCACCAAAAAGAACATAAACGGATAGACTGCCAGAGAAGCTAACGTCAGATCCACGCTAATTGATAGCATCACTGGCAGCGTTAGAGTATACGCAAAGAAAGTATTTGCTAAACTCAATACCGCAAAACCCAACAACCGCCGGATATTGTCCACATCACTCGTAGCTCGACTGATTAAATCACCAGGAGTATTAATGGCAAAATAAGCTGGTTCGAGTTTGAGTAAATGTTCAAAAATTCGCTGTTTTAGTTCAAATTCTACCTGACGACCCACACCAAAAATCCAGATGCGGGAAGCCATACGCATCAGCCACATTGCTGAACTGAGCAGGATAATTATAACTACATAACGTAGTATTTGATCCAAGCTAAAGGTTGTCGAAAGTTGGTCAACCCCAGAGCGAATCAACAAAGGGATATAAACACCCAGCCCATTAACAGTCAATAAAGCAATAATGCCTAATGTAACATCCTGCCAATGGGGACGTAGGTAAGTAGCGAGTTTAGCAAGCCGTCGAGATTTTGACATTCAAGCAATTTTGCAACTTTATAAAGAATATGCCAAAAACCCTTGAGGGAAAGCAACGTAGTTCCGTATTTCGGACTTTACTCGTTGAACGAAGAATCTCCGTAGCTTTAGCCCGGAGAATTTTCCCCCTCCTGCTTAAGAACGACCACGCAAGAAAATGTATACCTGATTCAGATAACTGTCCCAAACTTGAGTTGTGAGTTGCAAGGTTTCCGCATTAGGGACAAAATCTTCTACGAGCAATCCCCGTCTTTCGATAGCTTGAGGATTTTGTAGTAGATAGGAAGGGATTTTCATATTTCCCACAGGTATAATGCCATTTCCCATCACATCTGAGATGTTGCCACCATTAGCTGCTGGCCCCAAAGCTACTAATGTGGTAGGAGGAGTCATGGCCGCAATTGGAGACCTCAAGAGAAAGTAAGCAATAGCTGGTGTGCTAGATAACAGCAAAATTGTCAGCGCCCAACCCACCAAAAATCCTCCTGGGTTGCCTATGCCACCATCTTTGATTTTTTGGGCAGCGAAAATTAGCATTAACACCGAAGCTCCCAGAGGCTTGAGTGGAAAAGATATAAACCGCCACAGGGAAGCTACTGGCCCTGATTCATTGGGATTTAAAAATGCCACAATGAGAATTACCACTACAACCAATAAAACAAATCGTCCAAAATAGTCTACTGTTGGATAGAATTTTTGAAACAAAGAAAAGACAACAGCGGCAATGAGCATCCATAGCAAGACCCGACTTAGTAATTGAAACATAGATTAACTCTCTAATTTTCTGGTGCGGCAGGTCTAGAGAACGGGGGAAGTAGGTTGATTTTATCGTCAAACTGTAATTGCTCAGTGACTTAAAAATAACTTAACCCTCACACACACAAACTGCCGTCGTAGTGATTTTAGTGCAATTTTTTGACACTGAGTGTATTATTTAGAATTTTTTGGAAGAGTCAGGTAGCACCCGTAAACTAAATTAATTGAGTATTCATTGTCAACTCGTGGAAAGTAAAAATTATGTCGCTGGGAAAACCCACCATTTTGGTGACGGGGGGAGCAGGTTATATTGGTTCTCATGCAGTGCTGGCTCTGGTGCAAGCTGGCTATCAGGTAGTCATCCTTGATAATCTGGTCTATGGACATCGGGATTTAGTCGAACAGGTTTTACAGGTAAAACTGATCGAAGGTGATATAGAAGATCGCCCTCTGTTAGATAATCTCTTTAAAAATCATGATATTAAAGCAGTGATGCACTTTTCTGCCTATGCCTATGTGGGAGAATCGGTAAGTGACCCTGCTAAATACTACCGCAATAACGTTGTTTCAACTTTGACACTTTTGGAAGCGATGCTTTCTGCATCTATTAAGAATTTTGTATTTTCTTCCACTTGTGCCACCTACGGAGTACCGGAATTTATCCCCCTCACTGAAGACCATCCTCAAAATCCTATCAATCCCTATGGCGCTACTAAGCTGATGGTAGAAAGGATTCTCTCAGATTTTGATGTGGCTTATGGTTTACAATCAGTGTGTTTCCGCTATTTTAATGCGGCTGGTGCTGATCCTAGTGGCTTATTGGGTGAGGATCACAATCCAGAAACTCATCTAATTCCTTTGGTGTTGCAGACTGCTTTAGGTAAGCGGGAATCAATTTCAATTTTCGGCACTGATTACGATACAGCAGACGGTACTTGTATTCGTGATTATATCCATGTTACTGATTTAGCTGATGCTCATATTTTAGGTTTGGAATATCTACTCCAAGGTGGAAATAGTGAAGTTTTCAATTTGGGTAATGGTAACGGCTTCTCGGTTAGAGAGGTGATTGCTGCTGCTGAGGATGTGACAGGAACGGTTATACCTGTGCAAAAATGCGATCGCCGTCCCGGTGATCCTCCTGTTCTCATTGGTACAAGTGAGAAAGCTAAAAAAATCTTAGGCTGGAAACCTCAGTATCCTGATATTAAAGATATTGTCGCTCATGCCTGGAACTGGCATCAAAAAAGGCACAAGTGAGTATTGAGTACCGAGTACTGAGTGCTGAGGATTGAGGATTGAGGATTGAGTACCGAGTGATTAGGAATTACTCTCTTCTTAGTGCTTTAACTAAGAAAATTACAATACCTAAAGATAGTAGTGTAATTGCCAGGATAATTATAGGCTGTATGAATCCTATCGCCGTACTTTGCTGTTGATTAGTCTCAGTTGCATTTTGTACAGATTGTGGTGCTGCTACAGCCTTACCTGCGGCCACAGTAACTTGAAACTTTAACTCGAAAGGTCGAAAATTCGCTTCTGTGACTGGTTTACCTTTCAGTTGCAATTCATAAACCCCCGGTTTGGGAAAAGTAATTTCTGCGCCGGGTATGCCTTGATACCGTTCAGCTTGCACAGGGATCAAATCAGGTTCAAGCAGTGCAGGTTCTCCTGGTGTATGGGGTTCGGCATAAATAGCCAACTGACAATTACACTCTTTTAGCGGTAGCACTTTACCACCTTTGCGGGTAAGAGCAAACCATGTTTGAGCCGGTTCACCAGCACGGGGGCTATCATTGGGTTCAACATGGATCGTACCACCAACATCACCCGCTATTTTTACCGTATGGGCAGAAGCAATAGGTAGAGATGTGAATGCTAAAAATAACAACAATAAGAATTCGTAATTGGAGGCAGAAGGTAGAAGGAAAGAGCAGAGGAATTTTCCCCCTTGCGCCCTGCGCCCTGCGCCCCTGCTTTTTTCAACGCGATTTATTTGGGGGGACATATAACTTTTCTATACTGGACTTTGACCAAAAATAATGCGATCGCACTAACAATACACTAAGGGTAATAATTACCAGTAAAAAAGCTGCTAATTTATGCTCCCAAGTCAATCTTAAAGCACCAAGGTAATGAGAACCAATCAATACTGCATGAATGGTACTTAATAGCAAAGCTGGAACGCTCAAAAGATGAATTTGTCGCCAATGCTTACCTAAAGACTTTTGCAGAAAATCAAAACTTGTGCAAGCCGCAGGAATCATTAACACCAACGCCACCGCACCTGCACCCATTCCCCATTGAAATTCTCGCGGCAAAAACCAGAAAGCGGCAAAATTCCATTCTAGGGAGTGTTCTATCATGTGGATAGTATGTACTCCCGACAACACAAAAGCCCCCACTCCTAAAGCACGACGATAGCGCATAGGTGATGCCCAAACGTTGCTAATAGGACGAGCAATTAGCGCCAGAATTAAGCATATCAAAGCAGCGTGTCCGCTGTAATCTACCATTGTGTCACCAGTCCGCAATAGGGTAATTGCGCCAATGATGAGTGTCACCCAACCACCCAAACGAAACAACTGACTACGGCGATCTTTACTGATTAAAGAAGTAGAAACACCTACTCCCAACATCGTCGGTAGAGTTCCTAACCCAAAAGCTAACATGGTAATTGCACCATGCCATAAATTACCAGTGGCAGCGGCTTTAATTTGAGCAGCGTATAAAAAACCACAAGGCATTAAACCCCACGTCATCCCTAATAATGCTGGTGTCCACCATTTTGTATCTAAAGACAGCTTTACCATCCCTGCACTCAAGCGATTATGTAAACTACCTTTTAATAGTGGATGTAATAAGGGAATACTCGGTAACAAATCCGGTTTGACTTGTCCTAAACCAAACCAAATCAGCATTATCCCTGTGACAATTGCTATCCAGCGGCGGAAATCGCTACCAATACCTGCTAATTGTCCACCTTCAACTAATACCGAACCTAATGCGCCAATACCAGCACCAACTAGAGCATAACTCAACATTCGTCCTAAGTTGAGCAAAGTGTGAAATTTTAATTGCTGTTGCCAACTCTGAGTTTCTTCTTGATGGGAAAGAGAAAATGCAACTGCTAAGGGGCCACACATCCCAAAGCAATGTCCAAAACTCCCTAGGAATCCCAGGATTGTGATCAACAGCAAATCTAACATAAATAAAGTCCTGAGTTCTAAGTTCTGAAGTTTATGCTCAGAGCTTTACTAGAGGAAAACTCTAGATTAAATTTGTAATTTTGTCAAAAGACAACCTGTCAAACCAGGGGGGTTCAAGTTAGAAATTGTATTAAAGCATCCTCTGACCAACTCAAAACCGCCATAATTGATATAGAATAAGTTGTTACGCAATATATCATTTACAGATTTAACTTCTATAGTAATTATGGAACAATTAAAAATTCAATATATAGCGTTTCCTAGTCTAGTGAAATACAAAATCATCTGCGTACCCTGCGGGAAGCAAGCTATATCTGCGTCCATCTGCGTTTAATTATTACAGTTTGTACCTCACTTGAATGGTAATTGCTATATACTGACTCAAGATGATCATTCTCTACAATGTGGCATGGGATTTATTAAAGTTTTGTAATAAGTGGAAATACAATTTTTGAAAAAATTTGTTTAGAGTGATTCTTAAAAGCAAGCCCTAGTTAATATTTTATAGATGGGTTTAAGGAAAGTGTAATCTAAAAACCAAATAATTAAATTAAGTTTAATAAGTCTAAACTTACCCTGTTTTCACCATAATTAGCGACTAAGACCAATAATTTCAACCAGCGAGAACCCAGCAAAATCTCCTGTATTTCATCTCCAGCAAATACAGGAACTTCCCACTCTTGACCATCTATGATTACCCTACCGCTATAAATATCAAATTCAGTTTCCCCTTGAGCAGTTCTTAATTTATCTTGACCTAAAAAAGTCCAATCAAGACTTTCTACATCCTGTTTGTTCATAGCCAAAAATTCAGTAAATCCTGTATCTAACATTGTCTCTACAGGAAAACTGAAATTATCTTCACCAATTAAATCAATTTCAAAATAAATTTGACCATTTTCTCCAAATCTTCCCTCCATCATATTCTGCCACTAACTCCTCTTTCATTAATGCCAAAAATATGATGAATCACATTAGGATACTTTTCTCTCGCCATTTTACTTGCAACTTCTTTATCCTGATCAATGAAATAATCACCGCTATCAGGTTCAATGGCAATGTACCAACCATAGTACTTATCTAGTATTTCCGGTTTTAAACGCTCAAAAATTACCCAGCAACGCTCATAAAATGCCTGTCTTCTAGCTCTATCTTGAGTTTTTTGAGCTTGTGTCCATTGAATTTCAGGAAATACCCTGCCGCGTCTGACAATTCTTTCTGATGGAGTTTGTGTCATATTAATACCTCAAGCAAATTTATTTTCAATATCTTATTATAAAATATCTGAATGATTTTACAGTGACCACTTTTCATATTTTTATATGACTTACACAAAAAAATCACTCAAATTCTTATTTCTCCGTGTCCTCTGTGGTATTCCTGACGGCACGCTCTGCTAACGCAGAGCTTTCGCTTTAGCGATACGTTTTTCCCTGACTTGTGCGTAAGTCCTATTTTATTATCAAAAATGATATTGCTGGCAAACTAAAAATATCATCTTGAATGTATTTCCATAATTTTTATCCCTGAATCCCTTGACACAAAATGCCCAAAATCTTGTTTAATTCCTTAATGTAATAATTATTCAAATCAATAAATATATCAATTCCTTCCAATTTTAAAAACTTCCAAATATCTCCGGTAGTGACAGCCCCATAAATAGTTTTAATTTCATTACCTTCCTGCTCATTAAACAACTGTGCTGCTAACATCGCTGCCATACATTGCCCCAAACCACCTTTGATGTTTTCATTCTTCGCTTCCACAATAATCATTACAGGTACATTAATTGTTAACTGTTCCTTAGAACGACTGATTACAAAATCACAATAACCATTTAAACCTTTTTCAATATCAACATTAAAATCACTTCCTGAAAATAAACTAATCTGAGAATTAGCTCTACGCCTTACCTCTAAAAGAATAGGAGCAATAATCATTTCAGAGCGTGCTTTTTCAGTATTAATTGCTAATGCTAATTCAGTAGTTTCTTCTAAATTATTTTTAAGTTGTTCACTTATTTGGATAGGTTCAATATTAGCGAATAAATCCATTTTTTCGTCAATGTGAATATTGAAACTCTTTTTGAATTTACTCAATGTAAAATCACTATAAGCCATTTGCATTACCTTATTATTTTCTAATGTAGCTTTTTCATTAATTTTAAATTGATTCAGAAAATATTTAGATGCAGTGTAATGTTATTTAAAATATGTAAGGATACAGAATATTTGATATAGCTGGGAACAGAGAACAGAAGAGCCAAATATTCTTCTTTCTCCTGACTCCTGAATTCTTACTAGAATAGTATGCACGAATAATTACTATTTTATCCCTAATTGTTGACACATACCCTTTTTATATAGAGTAAGATTTGAAAATCTAGCGATCGCACTATTATGAGAGCTTAAGTGATTTCCAGTATAAAAATTACCTTAGATTTGGAAGATAGGAAAAATCATCATGAAAAAATGGCTTTGGCTGCTTTTGGTGATATTGGGTGCAATAGTTGTGATGGGTATTAGCGGTTTTTTTCAGCAACCTGAGATTTTACCTATTGTTGAAAATACACCCATAGAAAAGCCCCAACTACAGCCAGAACAACAAATTAATACTAATATTCCCTTGGTGTCTGCTGATCAACTTTGGACACATATTCAGAAGTTGAATTTTCAGCGTTTTACTCCAAAAGAGCGATCGCACTCCCGCACCTATATTACAACCGAATTACGAAAATTTGGCTGGCAACCCCAAATAGAAAAATTTCCCACTGGTGTCAATATTTTTGCCCAAAAACAGGGAACTGACAAAGTTGCTGGAGCTATTCTCATCGCTGCCCATTATGATACCGTTGATTTATCTCCTGGTGCAGACGATAATTCCACTGGTGTAGCTGTAGTATTAGAAATTGCTAGGCTTTTTGCTGATTATGCCACACCGAGAACATTGCAGTTAGCTTTTTTTGACCAAGAAGAAGCAGGACTTTTAGGTAGCCAAGCTTTTGTGAGAAAAGCAGCACGATTAAAAAATATCCAGGGTGTAATTGTCATGGATATGGTAGGTTATGCTTGTTACACTACTGGGTGTCAGCAATACCCGACTGGATTACCTGTAACTCCACTTAGTGATAAAGGTGATTTTTTAGTAGTAGTCGGTGATATTGAACATTTACCTTTATTAAATGCTTTTGATAGCAAAAATAAAAATCTACCCGCAGTGCTGACATTACCCATACCCTTTAAAGGCTTGTTAACACCGGATACTTTACGCAGTGATCATGCACCATTTTGGTATCAAGGTGTAGGTGCTGTTTTAGTGACAGATACTGCTAATTTGCGTAGTCCTAATTACCACCAACCTAGTGATTTACCAAAAAATATCGATCGCTCTTTTTTCACAGGTTCAGCGCAAATTATAGTCAATGCTACTAATACTTTGTTAGAAAAATCCGGTGTTTTAACAACTCAACCAGCAACTTAATTAACCTTGGTTTTAAGAAATGTCAAAGTCCAATTTTGGGGATTATTAAGCTGGGAATACATACCTTGAAAAATCATTTTGACAGCAGTGCGAGTTCTAATATAATGCTTAATTAAATGGGTTCCTGGTTCTGCAAAAACATCATCATAATTTTGGCTATTTCCAAAAGGTTTAGAACAATATTGACGATTACCTGGAACAGTTAGCAAAAATTTTCTTTCTTTGTATTCATCAGGAACCTTAAATATTGCATATATATGATGTTTACCTAGCCAAGGTTTAACAACAACCTGAGTCGCTTGAACTTGAAAATTTGTTTTTTTCAACTTCAGCACATCGACAAGGCTGCAAACAGAATCATTTACAGGCCACCAAATAACAATAATTAAGCAAGAAAGCAGAAAAATAGAACCATATAGAAAGGGACTACGCATAAATCTAAATTAGTTTGGGGAATAGAAGTTATGTTGAGATAAATCAGAATAATGCCATAATATATCAATTATTTTATTCCATGTTTTTTACAAGTACAGTAGTCAAACACACTAAAAGCAGCTACAATCCCCTAAGTAGAGATGCAGTTTAAAAATGTTGATAGGAAAAAGCTGGAAAAATATCAAGCTAGTTGCAAGTGTATTTAGCGCGATACCTGCGATAGCAATCGCATTCATGCCATTATTAGGAGCAAACACTTCAGCGCAAGCAGCAGATACAGTTGTTGTTCGGTATGGTGCATTAGAAGAATCTGCTTCTTTAGCTGACTTAAAAAAAGCGGCGGAAATTGGAGAATTACCCGCTAGTTTAGGAACTTATACCAAAAGACTATCAGAACAACAACGCCGCTTTTTAGTCAGGGGATTGAGAGTAAGAGTACCGCTAAATGTCGTCACCCTAACTAGGTTACTGAATACACAAATCGGTAGCACAGTTCTCAATGACATTTCTACTGGTATTAGCCGCAAAGATAATGCTGGAGTTCAAGCACTTAGATCCGGAATAATCTTAGGTGCTAATTCACCTCAAGGTCTATCTGTACTCAATTTTATTAATGCTTATCCCAGCAAAAGCCTAGAAATTGATGTACCACAGGCTTTAAATGTGGCGAAAAGCTTAAATATGGCTTTTTTGCGGACTCAAATGTTCATGCTGGCTATGGCTACCCCCAATAACCCCAGCAATCTAAAACCAGCTTATTCCCTTGACCCTCAACAAGCCGGAAGCGCCCAAGTTGAAGTACTCAATTTAAGTTTAAATGACGAAAAGCGCGATCGCAATATTCCCCTAGATGTTTACTGGTCAAATTCCGCAAATACCGATAAACCTGTAATTGTCTTTTCTCACGGTTTTGGCTCAACTCGCGCTGATTTGCGTTATTTAGCACAACATCTCGCATCCCACGGTTATGTAGTCGCAGCCTTAGAACATCCAGGTAGTAATAAAACTAGTAGTGAATTAGCAACTAAAAATAAAACCCAGTTGCTACAACCTCAAGAATTTTTAGACAGACCTCGTGATATTAGTTTTGTGATCGATGAATTAGAAAAACTCAACCAAACTGCCAATAACCCACTACAAGGGAAACTCGCAACTGATAAAGTCATGGTTGTCGGTTACTCTTTTGGTGGTACTACAGCTTTAGCACTAGCTGGTGGTGAATTCCAAATTGAAAGCCTCAAACAAAGCTGTGAGCAAAAATCCGCTAAATTGAGTTTAGTGGAAGGCTTTCTGTGTGTAGCTAAAGAATTACCAGAGAAAAGCTATCAATTACAAGATCCCAGAATTAAACAAATAGTTGCACTTAATCCTGCCACTTCTTTATTATTTGGTGAAACTGGTTTAACAAAAGTACAAATTCCCACCCTCATTTTAGCCAGTTCCGCAGATAGAATTACTCCACCTTTAACTGAACAGGTAATAGGATTTGCTAAAATTCAGGCTCCTAAATGGTTTGCTGGTGCTGTTGGTGCTACACACATGAGTGTCATAGATCCTGACACCAATTTAAATCAGCAAGTAGAACCAAATACACCGTTTTCTAGTCGAGAAATCAAGGGTGAGCAATCAACTGATGTGCGGAAATTTGCCAAAATTGTAACTCTAGCGATGGCAGCACAGTTAACACCAGAAGCTAGTAAATATGCGGAATTTTTGACTCCAGAATATGCTCAAATTTCCTCAACTCCTCTGTTTCCATTTAGTATAGTCAGACAAATTCCTATGGATGCAATGGGGTTGATGAAAAGATAGTTATACTGCAAACGGGTGAAATTTGGACTTATGTCATACTGAGCGTAACGTAGTGCAGCGAAGTATCTCGGAGATTCTTCACTTCGTTCAGAATGACACTTTTAACCCGTTTTTAGTATAGAAAAATAAAAAGGCTTGGAAGGGAAACCAAGCCAAGACTTCACTCAGGGTAAAATATATCCCAGTTTATAAACTCTCAGTAATTTAAGCATCCTCCTTAAGGAGTACAATCAAGGCTAATTTTGAACGAAAACACTGCCAAATTTACTTTATAGCGTGATATAGTAAAAGTATAAAAAAGGCTTGGTGTTGTGCCAAACCTTAATCACAGAAGTGAAAGACTCTGGCAAATTTAATCATTTATAAGATGGATAATTCATCTATCTTTATATATAGCTTTGGAGTTTAAAAAGAAATGGGAAATAAACTGTGTAATTAATTTTCTCTAATTACTTATAACAGTTATCAGGGAACACCAAAAAATAAATTAACTGAAAATTGTAGTGCAGGTTAGCGCAGCGTAATCCACCATTATTTCTTCAGTTTATAGCCACTCTACAAATTAGAGAATTTGTAAGAATTCAGAAGTCAGAATAAATCAGTCGCGGGTATTAAACCCGATTATTTATCCGCCAGTCGTACAAAATTCATTCTGACTCCTGACTCCTATTCGATAAGACACAATTGCCGAAAATGGTCGCCGCGTATTTCAAAATTTGGATATTGGTCGAAACTTGCACAAGCGGGAGACAACAAAACGACAGATGCTTGATGGAGTTTTGCTAATTCTGCTGACTTGGGTACAGCTTTTTCCATTGTTTCCACAATTTCAAAGTTAGTATATCCTACTTCTTGCAGACGTTGAGCAAATACAGGTGCAGCATTACCAATGAGTACAACAGCAGCAGCTTTGGCTTGAATTTTGGCTAACCAACCAGTATCATCACCTGCTTTAGCTTCCCCACCAGCAATTAAAATTGCGGGACTTTTTACAGATGCTAAACCAACTTCAGCAGCATCATAATTAGTCGCTTTGCTATCATTAATAAAATCAATACCTTCCCAGGTGCAGATATGTTCTAAACGATGGGGAACACCAGGAAATTCACTCACAGCATGGGAAATTGCATCAATATTAATTCCTGCTAACCTTGCTGCTGCTACTGACATGAGGAGATTTTGTTGGTTATGTTCTCCTACCATTCGCAAAGCAGATACTTCCACAATTGGTGTGGGTGTAGAGGTGGAACTTAATTTTTCGATTACCCAGCCATTTTCTAAATAAAAGCCTTTGTCACCAATTAAAAAATCCTTACCTTTAACACTTGTCCAATAAGCATTCGGCCAATCTCTTAATCCTATTTTGCTTAAATAGGCATCATCTCCGTTGAATATTTGCAACTGAGAATTATTTAATAGCTTGGCTTTGATATTGTAGTAATTTTCTAATGTTTTATGACGCGCTAAATGATCTGGGGTGAAGGTTGTCCAGATACCAATGCGGGGTGAAAGGGTGACGGAAGACTCGATTTGATAACTGCTAAGTTCACCAATTATCCAATTTGGTTTTTTTACAGCTAAAGCTACTTCGCACGCAGCCAAACCGATGTTACCACAGGCAGGAGCGTTAAATCCGGCGGCTTGAAAAATGGCAGCAGTTAAGGCTGTAGTGGTTGTTTTACCGTTTGTGCCGGTAATTCCTACCCAAGGAATATTTTGTAAATTTCGCCAAGCTAGTTCCATTTCCCCAATAGTTTCAATTCCTAACTCTCGCGCTTTGACTAAGATAGGAATATCCCAAGGTACACCGGGACTAACAACTATTAATTTAGGTAAGTTAGTACTATTAAAACTTGGCGTGTAGGCTAATTGAACGGGAATTTGTTCAGTTGCAAGTTGTTGTTGTTCTTTGAGGAGGGTCGGGGAGGTGCTACTATCATTCAACTCCACCTCCCAGCCTTCCTGTTTCAACAATCTTGCCGCAGCAACACCGGACTTTCCCAATCCAATAACTATAGCTTCTGGCATAGACTGTGTAGCATCCCTGGTTAAGCTACCCTATGGTAGCGTTAATTAGCAAAAATTACACCTGTTTTTGTTGACTTTTGCTACAGATTTTTTACGATCGCACCAAAGTCAGCTATAACACGAGCATGATTCCGTAGTAATCCCAGTAAATTTAACCGATTTCGCTTAATCTCAGGATTGGAGTCCATGACTAAAACGCTATCTTCACCATCAAAGAATTTACTCACAGTGGGAGCAATTTTTTCCAGTGCGGCTACTAATCGTCGGTAATCACGGTTTTGTTGCGCTGCTTGGGTTTCGGGTACTAACTCAATCAAGGCGTTGTAGAATGCAGATTCAGAGGATTTTTGAAATAATTCGGGGTTAATTAAAGATTGCGGTTCTAGCTGCTGGAAGTCTAAATCGCCTTGCGCTGCTAGACGGGTGGAACGGTTGACGGTTTCGTAGATTTTATCTAAAGTACTGTCTTTGCGGATTTGTTGCAAGTAGAGAGCGCGATCGCGTACATCTAATAAATCCTGTAATGCTCTTTCTGTGTATTCTGGGTCATTTTCTCCCAAAACTGCATTGACTAAATCGTAATCAATTTGCTTTTCTTCTTGTAATAAGGTGCGAATCCGTTGCAGGAAAAATTCTTGCAAAGTCTTAATTAAAGATTTTCCATCTTTATTAAAATTGGTAGCAAAATCTGTGGCTATTTGTGTTAATAGCTGTTCTAAATTAATTTGCAGATTCGCAAACCAAGTAATATTAACTATGGCATTGGCAGCGCGACGTAATGCAAAAGGATCTGATGAACCAGTAGGAATTAAACCTAAGCCAAAGATACTGATTAACGTATCTAATCTATCGGCTAAACCGACAATTTGACCTGTGAGAGTTTGGGGTAAAATATCATCAGCATTTTTGGGTAAATAATGCTCAATAATTGCTGTAGCAACTTCTGCATCTTCCCCACTAGCTAAGGCGTATTTCTCTCCCATAATTCCCTGCAATTCGGGGAATTCATACACCATTTGCGTAACTAAATCAGCTTTACACAATAATGCTGCTCTTTTAATTTTCTTGCTTTCACTTTCTCCTAATTGCAATTGTTGAGAAATGAAATTAGCAATATTAACAACTCTGTCTATTTTCGCCCGAACAGAACCTAAATCTTCTTGAAAAGTGACTTTTTCCAATTGGGGTAAAAAGCTTTCTAATGGTTTAGCTAAATCAGCTTCATAGAAAAATCTACCATCAGCTAAACGCGCTCGAATTACCCTTTCGTTACCTACAGCAATAATATCTGATTTGGCAGGATCGCCGTTAGAAGTAGTGATAAAATTGGGTAATAACTCTTTGCTGTCAGCAGTTTTAAAAATAGGGAAATAACGCTGATGACTGACCATGACTGTAGTAATTACTTCAGTTGGTAATTGGAGAAATTCATCTTCAAATTTACCGATAACTGCGCTAGGAAATTCAACAAGATTGATGACTTCTGCTAATAAATCGGGGTAAATTGGTGTATGTCCACCTACCTTTTGTGCTGCTGCTGTAACTTGTTCTTTAATAATGCTTTCCCGTTCTTCTGGTGCAACTATTACACAACCAGAACGGAGGGTATTTACATATTCTGTAGCGTGGGAAATATTTACAGGTTCAGGATGTAAAACGCGGTGTGCTGGAGATATTCTATTACTTTTGACAGTTTTACCACCATTTTCCAATTCTAACGGCAAAATTTCCCCATCTAACAAAGTCACCAACCAGCGAATCGGACGGGAAAATTTAGCATCTCCATTTCCCCAACGCATTAATCGCTTTCCTTCTAAATTCCAAATCCATTGAGGAACTAGTTCTGTGAGAATTTCTGCAACTGGACGGCCGGGAGTCTTTTTTTGGATAAAGACGAAATCACCTTTTTCTGTGGGACGAATTTCAAAAGCTGCGACTTCCACACCTTGTTTTTTCGCAAACCCAACTGCTGCGGGTGTGGGTTGACCATTTTTAAAAGCTGCTTGTGCGGGTGGCCCTTTGATTTCTTCTTCTTTATCTGGTTGTTGGGATGGTAAACCGGTGATTAAAACTGCTAATCTGCGAGGAGTTCCATAAACCTCAAAACCTTGATATGTCAGGCTGTTAGCTTCTAGAGTTTGGGGAATGCGCGATCGCCATTGTACAATAGCATTACTAAGAAAGCTTGCAGGTAGTTCTTCTGTTCCAACTTCTAATAAAAATGCAGGCATAGGTCACTCTTAACTTTATCAGTCAATTCCAACAGTGTACCTTGCCATCAGGCTGAAGTATGCGATGTACAACTGATTCGGCAAAATTTTCTTTTTTCCAATGTAGAGACCTTACATGGTTAGGGATTCTCCGCTCTACGTTGTTTTTTACGCCCATATCTAAATATCTTCTAACATTTAGTTGCATTAGGATTTTCAAACTCACCAGGTTGACGAACGAGAAGTTCATTTAAAATCATCTTACCCGCAGGATTTATTACCTGTAATCGCACCAAATCGGATTGGACAGTTTGCCAAGCAACTTGATATTTATATTTGCCATTAGTCCAAGTAAAGACAGGACGAGCTTTAGTACCAGATGCTCTAGCACCAACTAAACAAAGTTGTTTTCCTGTTTTTAAATTTAAATTTTTGTAGTAATACTTACCTTTTTCTTGCCAAAGAGTTAAATTCCAATTGCGTGGTTGACCCTGCACTGCAAAAAATTCTCCCTCTGGAAAAGCGAGACCAGCCACAGCTTGATTCTGAACAGCAATATCTGTGACAATGGGCAAAGAAAGACCCAGAACTAAAGCGATGCTTATTCCTTTAATTTGCATAATTGATTATCACCATAGAAGTAATCTAACCTTAGAGGGTGTTTGAAAAGTCGGACAGTTTGTAAAAAAGCCCTCTCAGTATATGCTGTGAATAGATAATAGACAGCACCGAGAGAGCAACATGAGTAAAGCATACCCCAGCAATCTGACCCATGAACAATATGAATTTCTGAGTGACATGATTCCAGAACCTAAACCAGGTGGTCGCAAGCGTGAAGTCGATATGTGGTCTGTTTTGAACGCGATCTTCTATGTCCTGCTAGAAGGAGTGAGATGGAGATCCCTGCCTGGGGATTTTCCTCCTTGGCAAACAATGGGTAATAAGGTTTCTCGCTTGACGACAATTTGGACTGATGGCGGCTTTGATGGTCCAGCCTTCATGATGTGGGTAATGGATGTTTGCCGTTGGATTGTGCAGGTAGTTCTGCGACCGGAGCAAACCAAGGGCTTTGTTTTACTCAAAAAACGTTGGGTAGTAGAGCGCACTTTTGGCTGGTTGATGGGGTGTCGGCGTTTGGTCAGAGATTATGAATTATTGCCGGAAACATCGGAGACGTTTATTTACCTTGCCATGATCCGGATCATGGTACGGCGACTGGCATAAATTTTGACCCCTCAAAACTTTTCAAACACCCTCTTAGATAAATTATTATATTATTATTTTAATAACCCATAAATCTCAGCAATAAAACGCAAACTAATCAGCTTGGAATTAGATATTATATAAAATAATATGAATTATGGATTTCATCTCTTGTAGGGTGCATCAGACCCATTATCATTGATCATGTGATTTTGAAAATAAGGTATTTCTGTATTTGATTTTTGATGGCTTGCATGGTGTAGCCATACAAATTTCATACACAAAAAGCCGAAATGGGTAGGAGTTTAACATTGCTAAACCCCTACATATAAAATAATACGGGAGAGTAATATGATTACCCTCCCACTTTATTGATATATAGCATTTCCTAGTCTAATGAAGTACAAAATTATCTGCGTCCATCTGCGTCCATCTGCGTTTAATTATTACTGCCTGTACCTCACTTGAATGGGAATTGCTATATTTAATCTGGTTAATTTGGAAAATTGATATAAACCAATCTTTTGAACTTATTCAGATTGTCTATTATACTTCCAGTGAGAAACCAATGGTAGCGCATTGAAACGCCAGAGAATAGCAGCTAAATTAGTTAGTAAACAAGTAATTGCTAGACCCAATAAAATATAAGTTGGTAGCATCACCACACCAATCATTAACCAAGTATAAACGTGTAGCATCATCACACAAGCGAAAATACTAGCAAAGCCAGCAGATTGCCATACTTGAATTGTGGGGCGGTTGAGTGCTGTGAGGGTAATTGTCAAAAATGTAGACAGAATATTTGCTGGTATGAGAAATGCACAAATACCTGCACAGTTGGCACGAGATAATTCAGCTAAAGTGTTGAAATCGAGCATCAAATTATGGTAATTAAGAATTGACTTATTTATAAGGTTAACATTTATTTATTTACCTAAATTAATAGTAGCATGGGAGTAAGTATTCACGTAGATTATTTTACATTCTTTAAAGAATTAAGCAAACCAAAATTCTCAACTAGATATTGAGATATGCTGGAAAATGCCTGCCATTACCAACAGGACTGATCTCAACCGGAATATTAGTAGAGTGCATCAGATCCCGAAAATCTGTTGATTGTTGCCAAATTATGGAGTCTGACGCAGCCCACAAGAGATATTGATTGTGAAATTCAGCTTTAGCCCTAACTGAATTAACCCATTAAAATCACAGTATCAATAACATGAATTACACCATTATCTGCATCAATATCTGCTGCTAAAACCTGGGCATTTTTCACTTCAAAACCATCTTCACAATTAATTTTTATGGGGGAACCTTCTACAGAAATCACCGTACCCAATTTGCTTAAATCAGCTTGAGTTAGCTTTCCGGGAACAACATGATATGTTAAAATCCGTGCTAACTGGGGAATATTTTGTAATAAAGTTGTAATTGTGCCTGGGGGTAATTTAGCAAATGCCTCATCAGTTGGTGCAAAGACAGTGAATGGCCCGGGACTTTTCAACGTTTCCACTAAACCAGCCGCTTGCACAGCTGCCACCAAAGTTTGAAACGAATCATTACTAACTGCAATATCAACAATATCAGCCATTTATGTCACCTTATCTCTGCCTAAAGTTATAAAGAATAGTAAATCATATTTAAATTTTATTAACTCACATCTTGCTACAATATCCTTCTATGATTTTCCTAAGATTTCTCTATAGATGAAATGGGTAAACGCACATACGCAATTATCGGGACTGGTGCATTAGGCGGTTTTTATGGCGCTAAACTGCAAAAAGCTGGCAATAATGTCCACTTTTTACTCAAAAGTGATTATCTACAAGTCAAGCAACATGGTTTATTTATTGAATCTAAAGACGGTGATTTTATCCTCACCCAAGTCAACGCCTACAACGACGTAGAGAAAATGCCTCGGTGTGATGTGGTGGTAGTAGCGCTAAAAACAACCCAAAACCACTTGTTACCGCAAATATTACCACCTGTCGTCAAAAATGATGGGGTAGTCTTAGTATTACAAAATGGACTTGGGATAGAAGCAGAAATTGCCCAAATTGTCAGCAACACTCAGGTTCTAGGTGGTTTATGTTTTCTTTGTTCCAACAAAGTGAGTCCAGGACATATTCATCATCTAGACTATGGACAAATTACTCTTGGTGAATATACATCTAACTATCTTCCCACTGGAATTACAAACAGAATGCGGGAAATTGCTGAGGATTTTCAAAATGCGGGAATATCAATAGAACTAGCAGAAGATTTACTATTAGGACGTTGGAAAAAATTGGTTTGGAATATTCCCTACAACGGATTATCTGTGATTCTCAATGCTACAACCGACGAATTAATGTCAGATATTCACACCCGTCAGTTGGTTAAACAATTAATGTTTGAAGTAGTCGCAGGTGCAAAAAGTACAGGAAGAATTATTCCCGACAGTTTCATTCAAACAATGCTTGATTATACAGTGAAAATGAAACCCTACCGCACCAGCATGAAAATTGATTTTGATGAATGTCGTCCTTTGGAAGTAGAAGCAATTTTTGGCAACTCATTAAATAAAGCAGAAGCAGCAGGTGTAAATTTACCGCAAATTCGTTGTTTATATCAACAGTTGAAGTTTTTAAATGCCAGGATACAAAATTCTGTCTTAACTTAAACTAATTCTACTTAAAAATCGCTGATATCGCATTCACAATGTCTAAATAAAAGTTACCTCGCACTGCCCGAAATAACTCAAATTTAGTACCTGGCGCACCAAAAAAGGGACGGAGAAACCATCCTAATTGCACACCTACAAAACCATACAGTAATAACCATGATTTTAAAATTGTAGTGCGAGTTTTTTGCCCGACTTCATCTTGTTGAGAAAGTAACTGCATTCCTTCATAAAGAAACTTCACACCAAAAACACCTGTAATTGCAAAAATCAAGACATTTAATAATTTAAAAAACTGATATGAATTAGGTGCAGTAATCATAAAAAATAGCGTAATTGGAGCAAAACTAAATAATAGTACACTAATTACTGATACTGCTGTGAGTAAGATAACAAAATGCTGCTGAAAGCTACTGCGAGAACCAAATAAAACGTTAAAAAAGAATAATGTAGGAAAGCAGATAATCAGTGTTAATAAATAGAATGCTGGGAGTTTAATTGCGCCAGATAATGATTGCGCCCAACTATGAGAAGCGCCGATAATTGCCCCGTAAATGGCGAAAAAGATAGAACTAGTCACGAAAAGAGAACTGATTTTACTTACTAATCTGATTTCCTGACTAATTTCTTCTAAAAAACTCTGGCGGTCTCTTAATAAAATGAGTAAAACACCAAAGTATTTTTGCGCGTAAGTTTGTTTATTTGTCATTTTAGTTGCCCCTGAATAATTAACGAATTCCCAAAATATACCCAAGAGATTGCAAGACACTCAAATAAAAGTTACCTTCTCTTTCACGGAATAATTGAAATGCAGAGTCTGGCGCACCAAAAAATGGTCTGAGAGTCCAACCTAACTGACTACCGACAAAAGCATAAAGGAATAACCACGCTTGAATAATTTTTTTACGCGTTTGACTATTTTCATCTTCTTGTTCTAAGACCAGATTAGTAGCATTATATAAAAAAGAAATGCCAATAAATCCAGTTAATGAGAAAATAATTACATTCAGTAAAATCAAAAATTGGTAATTATTTGTTGTCATTAAAAAAAACAGCGTAATTGGCGCAAAACTAAATAAGAGGACACTAATAACTGAAACTGCTGTTAACACTAAGGCAAAATATTGTCCGAAAGTGCGTTTGGAACCAAATATGATGTTTGCAAAAAACAAAGTCGGTAGACAAATCAGCAAAGTGATTAAATAGAGTGCTGGTAATTTAACTGCTGAAGATAAGGCTTGCATCCAACTATGATATGCACCAATAATTCCCCCATACATAGCAATAAAAAGGGAACTACAAACTAACAAAGAAATAATTTTACTTGGTAATCTCACACCTTGACGAATTTCTTCTAAAAAAACTTGGCGTTCTCGGAGTAATTCAATCAAAACTGCAAAGTATTTGACTCTAACTGATTTGCGTTCAATCATTTTATCCTCAGATATTATTCAGAATAATCACCACCGGAACCAAATTTCCAAGCATCAACTAAACGATGCCAATAATATTGTTGTTTTTCTGGTAAAGTATTAACTAATGGTTCTAGAGTTGAATTTATAGAAAATAAACCAGTATAGACACCTAAATTAAGATAATGTAATAACCAATTTAGTAAACTATCTAAACCAACTTGAGGAATTATTTTGGCAACTAACCTAGGATGAGATAAACCTGTTTTTAACAAAGTTTGTGTTAAGGCTTTGAACTGGACTATATCTTGTAAAAATGGTTTGAGAACAGGTGTACCTAGTTGTTGCATTTCCTGAAAAACAGTCGAGAGTAGTTGATTAATTTGTTCTGGAGGAATTTTTTGATTTATACCAACACTCATCGCTTGCTGAAACAACCAAGTTACACTTAAACTCGGTTGATATGGTTGTAATCTTACCAAAGATTGCACAGATAATTGATCAGTTGTTAGTGCTTCCTCAATCCCAAAAGTTAATCTTTGTAAATGACGTACCATAGCGCCGAAACCACCAAAACTTAAAGGTGATTGATTACCGCTACTATCTCCCACTGGTAAAATGCGATGCCAAGGAGTTTTGAGAGGACTTTGACGATAGCTAGGAAAAAAACCAAACAACGCCCGTTTAAAATTAAGTTGACTAATTTCCACGCCTTGATATTCTGGTAAAAGGCGGAGATATTCATCAAACAAAGTTTCTAAACTTAAACGTTGGGGATTTGCATCCATATAAGTAAATAAATAAGTTGTTCTCCCATCTTTAGCAGGAAATGCTTCCCAAAAGTATTGGCATTGATTTTGCAAAGCCGTGAAAGATAACAACAAATCGCCTGAGTTATTTTCCGGAAATCCTTCAGCACAACTTCCTACAACTAAACAAAGTGCATCTGGTTTTTTGCCTTGACGCGCTTGTTGACATATTGGTGAAAGATGTCCCATTGCGTCAAGTAATAATCTGGCTGTGAATTGGTTGTTGACAGTTATTCCATTGGGGTGAACTACTGCTTCAGTGAAGGGTGTATTTTCAAATAACTTACCTCCAGCAGCGAGAAAGCGGGTTTTTAAGGTTTCTAATAAATAAACAGGATCTACACCAATGTTGAGGACATCTTCTACCCAAACCTCTGTGCCGCCTTGAAAGCTAACTCGTGCTGGGTTATATTGAGTTGCGATCGCACTTTCTAATTCCACCTCAGTCAGCAAATCCAGTTCTAGAAACACTTCCAACTCCTGGCGCGAAATATTCCACTCCTGTTCCCTCCCTTTTAAAACACCTCTCTCTAGCAACGCTACACGCACACCCCGCACAGCTAAAGCACAACCAATCAAAATTCCCAAAGTTCCACCGCAGATAATTACATCCCAATCTACAGATTCCAAAGGTTGCTGGTTTTCTTTAACTACATTTGGTATGGTTGCATTGTCTGCTCGTAGGGATGTTAAGATGCGGTCAGTACGATGTAAACCGCTTAAAACATCGCCAGGAAGTTGAGAAAGAATCTCTTCAGTTAAAGACATAAAATTTAATTCGGGTAGATTGCATATTGTTTCATTCTAAGTCTTGGCGTTGTATGCAAACGACTACAGAAACTGCAATCATTCGCACAGAACAAAAAAGCTATCTGTAGAAAACGGAATTGATTTACCTTTTCCTACCATGCAAATTTTATTTCATGACCAAACAGATGGGGATAGATCCCGTCAAAGAGAAGGTTGGCCAGCAGGAAAATCTCAAGCTCCTAAATCGCGTAGCATCAGCTATGCTCAAAATCATGAAAATGCAAAACGATGAGAGCAAATTAGATTCTCACCAAGAGAATTATCAGTGAAATAATTCCTTTGATAGATAGAAATATAAACCTATGGAGTGATGAAAATAAAGCATTCAGAAGAGAGAATTGGAAATAGATAAATACAGATAAAATTACTGGCTTGTTTTCTGTAAACACGCTGGTAAATATTACAGGAGGTAACATGACATATCAAGAACATAAACGTGCTATTGGTACATTTGCTAATCGTCAGCAGACTGAAACAGCAATGTATGAATTAAGAAATTCAAGTTTTCCCATGGATAAGGTATCTGTATTAGCTAAAAACACAGACTTTAGTGTTCCAGTCGTAGAATCTGAAGACGGTAGTGGTAATAACGCTGAAGAAGGTACTATTATTGGTGGGACAACAGGCACAATCTTAGGTGGTCTTGGTGGCTTACTTGTAGGTTTACAAGCTTTAATTATTCCTGGAGTGGGGCCTTTTCTAGCAGCTGGTACTATTGCTGCAACCTTAGCAGGTGCTGGTCTTGGTGCAGCCGCAGGGGGATTAATTGGCACTCTTACAGGTTTGGGTATTCCTGACGAGCAAGCAAAGGATTATAGTGAAAGAGTATCCCAAGGGCAATACCTGGTAATTATAGAAGGTTCAGAAGAAGAAATTAAACGTGCTGCTTCTATTTTGAGTAATCAAGGTATTCGGGAATGGAGAATACATGATATTTCCAATGGTCGTTACAATTCTGATTTACCCCCCACTACAATGGGAAATCGGGATACTGAAAGCTATGCAGGTGTAAGTACTAAGCAAGCAAGAGTAGAAACCATTGATAACCCAGTCGTGTAAGTTAAACTATTGGTTTTGATTTCATAATTGACTAATAATTAATTAGGGGTGAACAAATGTTCGTCCCTATTAACTGTGTAATTAGGATTTGCTAAAAAAGTTGTTAGGATATCACTCTCATTGCTAATTTTACCAGAAATACCCCATAGCAATTAATTCTGCTTCGTCATATTATAGCAATTACCATTCAAGTGAGGTACAAGCTGTAATAATTAAACGCAGATGAACGCAAATATAGCTTGCTTCCCGCAGGGTACGCAGATGATTTTGTACTTCACTAGACTAGGAAACGCTATATTACTTTTGTACTATAGAAAAAGCCCCGCCCACAAAGGGTGATCTTTCATCTCAGCACTCGGAACTCAGCACTTTTCATCATCAGGTGATACAGGATTTAACACAAAATTTGTGATTATGGCGTACATCCAGTATCATGCAAGCTGTCTAACCTATAAGTAGAGTTGTTTCCATACAGGGGAAGAAAAGATGAGGGTTTGGCTTGCCTGTTTTTTTGTATTATTTGCTTTGGCGGAATTTTTTGACTGGGTAAAGGAATTATCGCTACCATTGCCAATATATATTTTAGGCGGAGCGTTTTTAGCTGTTGCTTCTAACTACGATAAGATTGTTGGGTCTTATTTCGATAATGTCACTGCTGAATTATTACCAAAACCACCTAAATTAGAATCATCAACTCAATCAACACCAATTTCTTTGTCAATGCTCAATCCCATTGAAGAGGTTCAAAATACCCAACAGGAATAAAAATGGTTTAGTGTCTAGTTTTGAATTTGGATTCTGTACTTCACATTGCTCGGTAATCTACTGTATATTGCAAATATTATCATCTACCACATCCAGGCTACTGCTGTATTACAGTGATTAATGGACTTTTAGCAAAATTTCGTGCAGTTATCATCAAAGATAGGGGTTCACTTCCAGCTTTTACCCCCTCTAATTGGCTGTCAATTATTCTCCTGACTAGCATGGGAGTCACAGCTTCAGTATGGGTAATGAGGGAACTAAAATGGTTACAAGCTGGTGAGTTAAGAATTTATGATCAGATGTTGCGAGATAAGTCACAATTACAGAAATCTCCTCTTCAAAAACCACTCGAACAGCGAATTTTATTAGTTACAATTACTCAAGATGATCTGACAAGAGAAAAATGGCCTTTGTCAGACCAAACTATAGATAAATTATTAACAAAATTAGAATCTTATCAACCTCGTGTAATTGGTTTAAATATTTACCGCAGCGAACAAACAACTTTAGTTTCTCATTTACAAAAGTACGATAATATTATTGGTACTTGTTTGTTAAGTAACATTGGTCGTTCAGAAGTACCACCACCACCAAAATTTCCGATGGAGAATATTGGTTTTGATGATGTGGTTACTGACAACGCTAATGACCAAGTTATTCGGCGCAGTTTACTATTTACTGAATCTACAAATACAGATTATAAATGTCAAACGCAGTTTTCTTTTCCAGTTTTATTAGCGATTAAATATCTAGGAAAAGAAGGAATTGGATATACTTTTAATCAAAATCAAGAATTTCAAATAGGTAAAACTGTATTTCCTCGTTTATATCAAAATGCCGGAAGTTATCAAAATACAGATGCAGATGGCTATCAAATTCTTTTAAATTACCATCACCCAAATCATTTTGTTCAACAAGTTACTCTCACACAAGTTCTGGCAAATCAAATCAATCCCAATTGGGTAAAAGATCGCTTGGTAATTATTGGGACTACTGCGACTAGTGTGCATCCTGGTTACTATACGCCTTATAGCAGTTTGTCAGACCAACCTGCAAGAATGGCTCGTGTTTTTATTCATGCTCAAGTAGCTAGTCAAATTCTCAGTACAGTTTTAGATGGCAGACCTTTAATTTATTATTGGACTGACTGGGCTGAATTGTTGTGGATTTGGGTTTGTGCTTTGCTGGGTGCTATTTTGGCATGGCAATGGCGACATCCTTTGTTGTTATTATTAGTGGCAAGTTTTATTCTTTTCAGTTTGTTGGGAGTTGCTGCTGGTCTTTATTTGCAAGGAGTATGGATACCATTATTTGCACCTGCATTAGCGGTGATTATAAGTAGTATTACTATGATGCTTTACACGAGTTACCGAATTCAGCAGGAAAATCAGGCGATTTTATTGCAAGTAGAAAAACAACAAGAAGCGATCGCACAATTAAGTTTATTATTTGATCAAACAACAGCATTTCCATCTCAGTTTAATTACCTGACCTGTCCGGATATATCAATAGCCAAAAACGATGCAGCACTTTTGGCTGGACGCTACAAAATCTCTCAATCTCTAGGTTCAGGTGGTTTCGGTCGTACCTATTTAGCAGAAGATACCCAAAGACAAGGTAATCCTATTTGTGTAGTTAAACAGTTAATGCCTGCCCGTCAGGATACCCGATTTTTACAAGTTGCTCGCAGGTTATTTAATACTGAAGCTGAAATTTTAGCAGTTTTGGGCAAACATCAGCAGATTCCCGAACTTTTTGCTTATTTTGAAGATAATCACGAGTTTTATTTAGTCCAAGAATATATTATTGGCCACACTTTAAGTGAAGAATTACCACCGGAACAAGGTATAAAAAGTGAATCTTTTGTAGTTGATATGCTCAAAGAAATTTTAGATATTTTAGTATTTATCCATCAACGTCGTGTCATTCATCGAGATATTAAACCGACAAATATTATGAGATGTACCACAGATAATCGACTGGTGTTAATCGATTTTGGTGCGGTTAAATTAATTCAACCCAGAATAGGTGGAGAAACAGAATTAGCAACGGTAGCTATTGGGACACGGGGTTATTCACCACCAGAACAGTTTGCAGGTCATCCCCGTTTATCTAGTGATATTTACGCTTTGGGTATGATTGCTATTCAAGCTATCACGGGTATTCAACCCCAGGAATTACAACCAAATCCAGAAACGGGTAATATTATGTGGCAACACACAACTACCGTCAGCACTGAATTAGGGGCAATTTTAGATCGGATGGTTTGCTATCATTTTAGCGATCGCTATCAATCTGCTGATGTTGTTCTTAAAGATTTGAAATCATTGGTAATTATTTAAGGAGTCAGGAGTTAGGAGTTAGGAGAAAGAAGGAAGGAAGAAGAATATTTTTCTCTTCTGTTTAATTCTGAGATATCACCTTAATTCTGAGATATCACCACCATATCCTAAATCTCCTTTTTTCTTAAATCCTTCTGTGATATTTGCAGGAATAGAAACTGAGGCGCGTCTAAGCTCATCAGCAAATAATTGTTTGTGCCATTAACAGCTACGATCAGGATTATTTTTTTGTTAAGGTTTCCCGCAAACTTAAAGTTGAGTAACTTTAAAGACAGAAATAGTATCAAGGACTACGGAAAATACTTAAATAACGTCAAGCAATTGGTGCATAGGAACAAAAACAAGTGCTGAAGAAATTTTTCATGATTGGGGTTTTGACCCTCTTTCTGTCAGGTGTGCCATTGATGGGTAATGCTTTAGCCCAAGCAACAACTCCACCTCCTGATACTGGAGATACGGCATTTATGCTGATTTCGTCAGCGCTGGTATTGTTGATGACACCAGGATTAGCTTTTTTTTATGGTGGGTTTGTGCGATCGCGCAATATCCTCAACACCTTAATGATGAGTTTCGTGTTGATGGCGATTGTCGGAGTCACCTGGGTACTATGGGGTTATAGCCTATCCTTTGCCCCTGGTTTACCCTTCATCGGTGGCTTACAGTGGTTAGGGTTGAGTGGAGTCGGTTTAGAAACAACCGGTTATTTGCAAGGTTCAACCCCTGAGGATGTTGTTTCCTATGCGGAGACAATTCCCCACCAAGCATTCATGATTTACCAAGCCATGTTTGCAATTATCACCCCGGCTTTAATCTCCGGTGCGATCGCAGAACGGATGAGTTTCCGGGCTTATTGCTTATTTGTGCTGTTGTGGTCAACCTTTATCTACACACCCCTGGCACACATGGTTTGGGCAAAAGGTGGATTTTTGGGTTTATACGGTGGTATAGGCGCTCTTGACTTTGCTGGAGGTACAGTCGTACATATTAGTTCTGGGGTTTCTGCGCTTGTAGCAGCGATCGTCCTTGGCCCCCGCAAAAACCATCCAGATCGCCTCAGTCCTCCCCACAATGTCCCCTTCATATTGCTAGGGGCAGGTTTACTCTGGTTTGGTTGGTTCGGCTTTAATGCTGGTAGCGCCTTATCTGCTGGTGGCGTTGCCACAGTAGCATTTGTAGCCACTAATACCTCAGCCGCCGCAGGTGCTTTAATGTGGCTAATTCTAGAAGCACGTCTACGGGGCAAACCCACCGCTGTTGGTGCAGCTACAGGTGCGGTAGCTGGTTTAGTTGGTATCACCCCAGCAGCAGGATTTGTCACGCCCTTAGCGGCAATTTTAATTGGTTTTCTCACCGCCGTCGTTTGCTTCTATGCTGTGAGTTTCAAGCACAAGCTGAATGTGGATGATGCTTTAGATACCTATCCGGTACATGGAGTAGGAGGAACCTTAGGGGCAATTTTAACTGCCATTTTTGCCACTACAGAAGTCAATTCAGGTGGGAAAGATGGGTTATTGCGTGGTAATTTCGGAGAAATATTCATAGAACTAGCAGCGATCGCAATTGCTTATTTCATCGCCGCTGCTGGTACATGGCTGATCCTCAAATTTATTGATGCCACCATCGGACTGCGTGTGCAAGAGGAAACCGAAACCCAAGGTTTGGATATCAACGAACACGGCGAAGAAGGTTATAACTCCGAATTCGGCGATCGCATCAACATTCCCTAACTCAAAACTCGATACTCAGCACTCGAAACTCGGTACTCGAAACTCGGTACTCGAAACTCGAAACTCGGTACTCGGTACTCAGTACTCGATACTCGATACTCGATACTCAGCACTCTTAACTCAGCACTCTTAACTCGGTACTACAACCCAAGCAACAGCGGGACAGCTTTCACTCCCGCTGTTTTTTATATTGCTAAAATTTGTCGGACTGATGTACATTTAATTTACTCGCCATGAGATTAACTATAGAATTCTTTTAAATTTTTAATTTAGGACTTTTAATTTTTTAGTTGTGTCCACTCCAACCAAAACATTTCCGATCTGGGGATTTTTCTTGCTTGTCACCAACGGTATCCTGATGTTAGCCGTCATCCTGCTGATTTGGCGACAGCAGAAACTAACTACTGCATTTGCAACTACAACTCCCCCAGAACAAGTTAACTTCGTCCCGCAAACCCAATCTTTACCACCAGAGTTAGGCCCTCGCCATAAACTTAGTTACCGACAATGGCTAGATGTCCTCAAACAAGAAGCCGAAGCATCAGCAGAACAACAACCCCAGAAATTAACTGTCCTAGCAGGAGATTCTCTGAGTTTGTGGTTTCCACCTGATTTATTACCCGAAGATAGAAATTGGCTGAATCAGGGAATATCTGGGGAAACTAGCGATGGATTATTGAAAAGATTAGATTTATTTGACCGTACCCAGCCAGAGATAGTTTTTGTGATGATAGGGATTAATGATCTGATTCGTGGGGTCAGCGATGAAGAAATTTTAGCCAATCAACGCCAAATTATCCGTTATTTACGTAGAAAGCACCCCCAAACGAAAATTGTGGCGCAATCAATTTTACCTCACGGGGGAGAGGAAGCAACTTGGGAAGGACGGGAGAAACTGCTGGCTATTCCCAACAGTCGCATTCGCAATTTGAATGATGAACTACAAGGGATAGCCACTCAACAAGGTATCCGATACCTCAACTTATATCCCCTATTTACCAACAAACAAGGTAATCTCCGCCGAGAATTTACTACCGATGGTTTACACCTCAATCCTCAAGGCTACATAATTTGGCGGACTGCATTGCAGATTTATAGCAACAGAGAATTAGCAGCCCAGTTTCAGGAAAGGCAGAACAAACCAAGTTTAGATCGAATTTAATTTGGATTTAATCAAGTTAGCTATCTAAATCGTGTCTTCGCACGAGAAAATGGTAAATAGTGATTTTAGCCACAAAACCAAAATGGATACGAAAGCATTTAAACGCAGCCTCCAACATTCAGAAAATTACAACCGTAAAGGGTTTGGACATAAAGCAGAAGTCGCTACCCAGTTGCAGTCTGAATATCAAAGTAACTTAATTCAACAAATACGCGATCGCAATTACACCCTCCAACGAGGCAATGTTACCATCCGACTAGCACAGGCATTTGGTTTTTGCTGGGGTGTAGAACGTGCAGTAGCCATGGCCTACGAAACCCGTCAGCACTTCCCCACAGAACGCATCTGGATTACCAACGAAATTATTCACAATCCCTCTGTGAATCAACGAATGCAAGACATGGAAGTCAAATTTATTCCTGTGGAAGCTAATAAAAAAGACTTCTCTGTTGTTGATACCGGGGATGTAGTCATCCTACCCGCCTTTGGTGCCAGCGTTCAGGAAATGCAAATTTTAAATGATAAAGGCTGCCAAATTGTTGATACAACTTGTCCTTGGGTTTCCAAAGTCTGGAATACAGTTGAAAAACACAAAAAAGGCGAATACACCTCCATCATTCACGGTAAATATAAGCATGAAGAAACCGTCGCTACTAGTTCCTTTGCAGGTAAATATCTCATTGTCTTAAATTTACAAGAAGCAGAATATGTAACAGACTACATCCTCAATGGTGGCAACCGCGAAGAATTTTTAGCGAAGTTTGCTAAAGCTTGTTCCCCTGGATTTGATCCCGACAAAGATTTAGAACGAGTAGGTATCGCTAACCAAACAACCATGCTTAAAGACGACACCGAGAAAATTGGTAAAATGTTTGAGCGAACCATGATGCAAAAATATAGTCCCACAGAATTAAATCAGCATTTTCAAAACTTCAATACCATCTGTGATGCTACCCAAGAACGTCAAGATGCTATGTTAGAATTAGTAGAACAAAATCTAGATTTAATGGTAGTAATAGGTGGTTTTAATTCATCAAATACTACTCAATTGCAACAAATAGCTTTTGACCGCACTATTCCTTCTTATCACATAGATTGTGTTGAGCGTATTCAATCTACTAATGCCATTGAACATCGGCAACTAACAGGAGATTTGGTGATTACCGAAAACTGGTTACCCGCAGGAGATATTGTCGTAGGCATCACTTCTGGTGCTTCCACCCCCGATAAAGTAGTAGAAGATATCATTGAGAAAATTTTTGCATTAAAAGCAACTGTGTAATAATACTTCTGGCAGGCTACCCCAACGTAATTCGTAATTCGTAATTACGAATTGCATTACTGACTCCTAATCTCATTTGCATTTTTATTCTTCAGTCTCAAATCCAACCCCTTCATAAAGCATTTCAATCGGAAATTCAAATTCAATACTTGATAAAGTGATAATATCTCCATTAATGTAAGGATAGTAAAGCCACATTCTTCCTTCTCCTCGACAGTAACGTTCAACGGAAATTTTTTCAGAATCAATTAAAATATATTCTTGCAAACTAGGAATTGTTAAATAATATCTGAATTTTTCACCTCTATCCTTATCACTTGTACCAGGAGAAAGAACTTCAACAATTAATTTGGGATTTTGAATAAATTTACGGGCGTTGAGGTCATCAGGGTGACAACTAACTATAAGATCAGGATAGAAGTATGGGCTTTTAGAAGTAACTTGCACTTTCACATCTGATACATTAACTCGGCAACCTCTAAGACGGAGATGAGAATATAAAGGTCTGTAAAGATTTAGAGCAATATCATTGTGAGGAATTGTACCACCTGTCATAGCAAAAACTTCGCCATTCATGTATTCATAACGAATATCTTGGTTAAGTTCCCAGGTGAGATATTCCTCAATAGTCATTTTTAGGGGTTGTTGGGGAATAGCTATCATATCAAGATTTTTGCAAGTTTGTTTTGATTATATCAACAGGGATAAGTTGAAAATTTCGTGCCATGCAATCATGTAGTTTACTAAAGGTATCACTCTCCACAAACTACATACCGGAAAAGCGATACCTGCGGTGAACTACATGATAGCGTACAAGCGCTCTGTAGGAATCGTATTACCTGTCCTACACTTTACAAGTCGCTGAATTTTTTAGTCAACAGCAATAAGTACATCTGATGACTTAATCACAGCATAAGCCTCTTTACCCTCTACTAAACCTAGCTTTTCTGCTGATGATTTAGTGATGACAGATACTACTTCTATACCAGGCGCTAATTCTAACGTTACTTCTGTATTAATTGAACCAGGAACAATTTTTTTCACAGTTGCTTTGAAGGTATTTCTGGCGCTAATTTCCATTGTTTTTATTTTCCTTTTAGTTATTTACACTGAACAAGCTAACAAATTTTATATATTAATGGTAATTTTTTATATTTTTTTAACAAATTTATTGAGTAGACTAACACAACATATAACTATTTTTATCCAAAATTATTAGAAAATTGTAGGTTGGATTCAGTGACAGCACAACTCTAAAAAGTCCTGGAAATGTTGAGTTTTATTAAGCCAATCAAAGCTACGTGATTTAAAATTTTTGACTCTAATTGTATTGAATCTCTAATTATTTCCATAGTAAATTATACGCAGTTATAATTTATATATTTTTTAATAGCAATTAATCTCAAATTTATGATGAATTTTTAATTTCAAATATGTGGGGAATGGGATAAAATTCCTGTCTAACTCTGCTGAAAACATGGGGATATTTATAAATGATTTATGATTTAAATTTATCGAAGTGATAATATATAAATATGCTAAATTGTTGGTGGTAAACCAATACTTGTCGGTTAAGGAAATGTAGGTTGGGTTGAGCGACAGTGAAACCCAACAAAATCCTTGATAATGTTGGGTTTCGTGCCTCAACCCAACCTACCATATAATAACTTTTGAGCCTTAACCGAGCAGTATTGGGTGGTAAACCTAAATTTCTACCACAAGCGATTACAGAGTTATCAAAGATGTTCTTACTTTATTCCTGGTTAAACTAAAACCTAAGAATTCAGGAATCAGGAGGAAGAAGGAAGAAGAATATTTTTCTCTTCTGTTCCCTGCTATATCAAATATTCTGTATCCTGAATCCTTACACTAAAACCAAGCTAGTACAACACGGCGTAAATTAAAATGACCATTAAAAGCTACGCAAATTTGATTGATTACAAGGCTTGAAAATTGTTCATTCACTTACACCGCACGGTACTAGAAAGTTAGATAAAAATATAGAGAAACTGCGTAAATATTAATTCTCAATAAATTGTTTTTAATAAATCATTATATGTCGGTCTATAAATTATAAATTGTTCGTCAGCTACTAATAGTTTGCGAGAATTAAAATAGTGTTTTTAGATATGGTGGGCATTGCTCACCATCATATTTTTAGTTGTGTTCATAGTCATAATTATGAGTCAAACAAATCAGCCAAAATTGAGTACAAAAACTAGCCAATGGCTAATAGCAAATAAGTACAATGCTGAAGATTTAAATCAGCGTGGTGAAAACGGTGATACAGCTTTAATGAAAGCGACAAGAGAGGGAGTCTACCCAGTTGTCAGAGAACTGATAGATGCGGGTGTAGATATTAACGCCAGAAACAATGATCGCAATAATGCTTTATGGTTCGCTTGTTTTGGCAATCACTACGATTTAATCAATTTGCTGTTGTCAGTCAACATTGATATTAACAATCAAAATGATAATGGTGCAACTGTCCTGATGTATGGTGCATCGGCTGGAAAGACAGAAGTAGTAAGGTTGCTATTACAACACAATCCTAACATGAATCTACAAAATTTGGACGACTATAAAGCAATTGACTTTGCCAGCAATATAGAAGTTTTAAGGTTACTAAAAAATGCCACACAGTAAGCTTTCTGCGGAAGCCTGTCACGAGGCTACCAAGCATTCTTACCTATCAGTGCAGATGAATCCCAATTATGTGGATGCCTCAACTCAACCCCACACCTTTAAAGTTTATCCAAAATTTTATCGGCGAGTGAGATTAAATCTCGATAATCCAATTCATGCTTTTATCAGGTTAACAAGCGCCATTACTTTTGAGAAGATTTATAAGGATGGCGCTTATAAACTCCGAGTAAATCCCTCAGCAGGCGCGTTATACCCAACGGAGATTTATATTCAAATGCGTGGTGTTGAGGGATTTCTAGATGCTATCTATCATCTAGAAGTTGAGAATAATTGTCTAACACTGATCTATGAATTAATTGATGATGGGTTGGAGAGTTATGTTATACCGAATAAACGTATCAACGGATTCATTTTTTTAGTTAGTTGTGTTTATTATAGGTCTAGCTGGAAATATCAAGACAGGAGCATGAGGTATTGCTTTTTGGATAGCGGACACCATTTAGGCGCTATCGCATCTTCAGCATATCTTCACGAAAAAAACATCCAATTAATCTTTGACTTTGATAAACTCTCTCTCAATGCCGATTTAGGATTTGAGAATAAGGAGTTTATTACTAGTTGTGTGATATCGGGAGAGACGCAAGAAAAGCCAGTCAGACGCTTAAGACTACCTATTCCTTTTGTTTGTGGTACTGACTATTTTCAAGCTAATCAATTCATTGAAGATGCCTATCAAGCAACATCATGGCAATCTAGTCACCAGCAACATCTAGAACATCCTCAATTTAATTTTGACCGAGAAAGGTTTTCTGAGAACGTTTGGAATAGGCGTTCTATTCGACGTTTTCAAAAGCAATCTATTTCCCAACAAATCTATTGGCAAATTTTGCAAGATGTTCAACAACCAATACCAAGTGAGAATTTTGAGGAAATAGAAATTTACTCGGTGGTGCATCGTGTCGAGGGAATGACACCCGGTTTATATAACGGTAGGAATCTCATAAATTCGGGTGATTTTAGCGAAAATACAGGTTACTTGTGTATTAATCAGGCGCTGGCTAAAGATTGCGCTGTAACTTTGTTTTTTGTATCCGATTATCTCAGCTATCAAACTGCTATGCAATTAGCTGGTTTTATCGGACAAAGAGTGTATCTATTTAGCAATTATTGGGGCATAGATTGTAGTGGTATTGGTGCTTTTTATGATGATGAAGCCCAAGAGTTTCTAGGAACCAATAAGGATGTGCTTTATGTAATGGCAATTGGTAAATAAAATAGGAAAATCAAGAGAAATGGCTAGAAGACAATTTGATTCTCATGCTGATGATAAGCACCCTATGCAGCCAACATCAGCTGATATTATTTTGCGGCAACAATTAGAGTATTCTATTAGTAGGTACTTTTATGACGGGTGCGATCGCACTATTCAAGGTCTATTGTCCGATTGTCGTTGGTATGTGACAACTCACGCTAGTGCTTTAACATTAGTAATCGAATGCCCTGATCAAGTTACTAACTGGCGGGTTTTGCAAAAAATCGTGTCAATGGGAAGTTTACTCTACAGCATTGTCAGCAGTGCTAAAATTCGCGTATGTCCCCCTGAAACTAATGGCATACCATTTGAAATGAGGGTAGATGAATTATCAGTTTATCGTGATTGGGCATAAGCTAAATTTGGGATTTTGGACTATTAATTAAGCCATAACATTCTGGCTGAAAATTGTGATTAGTTCTGCAAAAACTAAATCGGCTGAATGTTGGACAACTGGACTTAATTCTAAGCCTAAATCAAGGTTAGCGGCTTCAATTAAATAAACTGTCACCTGTTGAGGAAAATCATCTACAAAGATTTTTCTCCCGGCTGCTAAAGCATGATCCCAACGAAAATCATGCAGGTTGTAACTAGGTTCTGGCAGCGCTTCTAGTTCTTTACCTGGGACTTTAAATATAGCACCTGGTTCGGAACCTGTGCAACTGGCATCCAAAATAATTAATTTTTCACTTCCTCTCGCTTGAAACATCACTTCCATTCCCGCAGTACCACAATCAAAAACGCGGATGTTGGGATGAGGGTTTTGGGCGAGATATTGCTGTAAACGTTGGGCGATGATTACGCCTACAGCATCGTCATTACGATTGAGATTTCCACAACCAATGATGGTTAGCATGGGATATTTATAATAACATGATTTCAATTATATCGGCGCACAAAAATTAATATTTACGGAAATTTTGACTATATCTCTAATCATTGACTTTATAGTGACTATAGCAGCCGTAAGTCATGCACTAAAATCTTTATTCTCTCTGCGTTTGGCGTGATTAGTCCTACACAATATTTTTCACCCATCAGACAGAATTGTATATGCTAGTACTTCGTGATACAGACTCTAAAGGTAGAGGTATATTTGCTCAGAAGAGTTTTGCTAAAGGAGAGGTAATTGAAAAAGCAGCAGTGATTGTTATCCCTAAGCAACAAGTTAAATTAATTGTCAAAACGGTTTTATTAAATTATTATTTTGGTTGGCATGGGGAAAGTGGCGCTATAGCTTTGGGCTTTGCGTCACTTTTTAATCATTCCTATCATCCCAATGCGCTTTATATTAAGAATTTTTCTAAAAATGTAATTGAATTTATTGCTCATAAAGATATTAGAGCAGGTGAGGAAATTACGGTTAATTATAATGGGCAAGTTGATGATTTGTCGCCTGTTTGGTTTGATGTGGTGGAATGAGTTTCACGCAGAGGTGCAGAGTCTCAGAGAGTAAAACAGGAGTTAGTAACCGACTCACAAAAAATTAGTGTCAATAACACTAAGGAAGTATCAAGACTCAATTGCTTAGTAAAGTTCAAGGCAATCTAAAGCTTCATTACTCATCAATTCTTTAATTACTTCTGCCCCAGTTCGGATAATCGCTTCTACTTGATTGGTAGTTGCATTTCCACACCTGAGCCAAATCACCTTTGGTGGTGAACCGTAAAGACGACTTCTTTCTGCAAAGTCTACATCCTGAGTAACAATACAAAAATTGTTAGCTTTGGCAAATTCCCAAATTTTGCTATCATTTGCTTCTGTAAGACTGTGAAACTGAACATGACTAGCATTGGGGAAAATGTCAGCTATGCGAGTAGGTAGTTTCCGACTCAGGTTTTGGTCGAAAAGTAGTTTCAAGCGTCACCTACCACAGCAATTAAGCGATGTTCTCTGTCAGCAGCAAACTCTAAACAAGCTTTGATATCTTCCTCTGTCAATTCTGGAAAATCATCTAATATTTCTGCATGAGACATTCCAGCAGCTAACCAGCCTAAAACATCATATACTGTTATTCGCATTCTTCTGATACAGGGCTTACCACCGCGTTTATCTGGCTCGATTGTAATAATATGGCGATAACTCATTTTTAACCAGGGTTTGTTGTTTATACCTATTATTTTAATCTAACTTACAATTTTTATTTATTGTCTTTTCTTAATCTTTCTGCATCTCGTTTAGCCCAAAAATCATCTCGTGCAGCTTGTTCTTGAATTAGTTTTTTATGTTTGGTTTCTTCATTTTCTAAATTAGATAAGTGTTCGGGAAATTCATATTCCTCTATATCTAAAGATTCTTTGAAATCAAGCCAATATTCCCAGTTATTACCAGTAAAGTAGGTTGGGTTGACGCAAGGAAACCCAACATTTACCCTTTTTGCGTTGGGTTTCGTTCCTCAACCCAACCTACAATTATTCATAATATTTAAACCAAGGTATAGTACATAAAGCTATAGCTTGAATTGAACGTTTCCCTATTTTTCGTTCCCTAAGATTGCATTCCCTGGGGTACGCTGCTTTAAATAGCGTCAAGGTACAGACGATGTTTAAGCTGCGGGTGGGGTTGCTGTTTGGTGGACGTTCTGGAGAAACATGAAGTTTCAATAATTTCTGCGGGTGCGATCGCTAATTCTGGAAGTGCAGAGGAAAATAGTATCTTAGAAGTATCCTAGAACTGAGTTACAAGTTCTAATTTATTAGTAACTTTGACTACTTTCATTATTTTTTCAAGTGTTCTAAATAAACGGCAAAATATATTATGATTTTGTTACATTCTTGTTAAGAAACGTTACAGGAATCTTAACAAAAGGAAATATGTCTTATGGTAGCACTTGAGAAAAAGCCATTACATCAAGTTGTCATTGTTGGTGGTGGCTTTGGTGGACTGTATACAGCAAAGACTCTTGCTAATGCAAAGGTAGATGTTACTCTCATTGATAAACGAAATTTTCACCTATTTCAGCCGCTTTTATATCAAGTTGCGACAGGTACGTTATCACCTGCTGATATTTCTGCACCATTGCGATCTGTATTCAGCAAAAGCAAGAATACAAAAGTATTGCTGGGAGAAGTAAGTGTTATTGATCCAAAAGCGCAACGAGTTATTTTGGGTGATCAAATAGTACCGTATGATACATTAGTTGTCGCCACAGGTGCTAACCATTCTTATTTTGGTAAAGATAGCTGGAAAGAAACTGCGCCTGGCTTGAAAACTGTAGAAGATGCCATAGAAATGCGTCGGCGGATATTTTCGGCATTTGAAGCAGCAGAACAAGAAACTGATCCCGTAAAACGTCGTGCTTTTTTGACTTTTGTGATTGTGGGGGGTGGTCCAACTGGTGTAGAATTGGCAGGTGCGATCGCAGAGTTGGCATACAAAACTCTCAAAGAAGATTTCCGCAACATCAACACCTCAGAAGCGAAAATTTTGCTATTGCAAGGGGGCGATCGCATTCTCCCACACATTGCGCCAGAGTTATCCAAAGTAGCAGCAGAATCTTTGCAAAAGTTGGGAGTGGTTATTCACACTCTTACCAGGGTGACAAATATTGAAAATGACATAGTTACTTTCAAGCAAAACGATGAATTGACAGACATTGCCTCAAAAACTATATTATGGGCAGCAGGTGTTCAAGGTTCGGCACTGGGGAAAGTCCTCGCAGAACGAACAGATGTAGAATGCGATTTCTCTGGAAGAGTAATTGTCGAACCAGATTTGACGATCAAGGGTTATAAAAACATTTTTGTAATTGGAGATTTAGCCAACTTCTCCCATCAAAATGGTAAACCCTTACCTGGTGTAGCACCCGTAGCTAAACAACAAGGAGAATATGTAGGCGGACTGATTCAACTACGGCTTCACGGTCATACTTTGCCACAATTTCATTATACCGACGTAGGTAGTTTGGCGATGATTGGGCAAAATTTAGCTGTTGTAGATTTAGGCTTCATCAAACTGACCGGTTTCCTAGCTTGGGTATTTTGGCTAATAATTCACATCTACTTCTTAATTGAGTTTGACACTAAATTAGTAGTAGTATTCCAGTGGGCATGGAATTATATTACTCGTAATCGTCGCTCTAGATTGATTACAGGTAAAGAGTCCTTTTTAGAAGTAGCACCTGTTAACAATAGCAGTCATTCTCAAACTACAGAAAAAAAGCAGCCAGTCAAGCTGTAAGATTTTTGGCCAGTTGTACTCCGAACTCCTGACTCCTGACTCCTGCTATATATTTCTTGAAAATCTCATCGGTTAAGATTGCATTCCCTGTGGTACGCTATCTGCTTTAGATAGTGTCGAGGTACAGAAGATGTCTAAGCTGCGGGTGGGGTTGCTGTTTGGTGGACGTTCTGGAGAACATGAAGTTTCAATAATTTCTGCACGTGCGATCGCTAATGCTTTAAGTGCAGAGGAAAATAGTCATAAGTACGAAATTGTGCCTTTCTACATCCAAAAAGATGGTTTTTGGCAAGCTGGGGAAGTTGCACAGCAAGTTTTATCATCTGGTGTGGCTAGAGAAAATCTAGCCGTAACCCCTAATTTATGGGAGTTTCCACCGCAAACAGCAGAAATTAATTTGTGGTTTCCTATTCTCCATGGCCCCAATGGTGAAGATGGGACAATTCAAGGTTTACTCACTTTAATGCAAGTCCCTTTTGTGGGTTCTGGAGTGTTAGGTTCGGCTACGGGAATGGATAAAATCGGTATGAAAACCGCTTTTGCTCAAGCTGGACTACCCCAGGTAAAATATAAAGCGATAACTAGGGCGCAAATTTGGTCAAATCCTTGTATTTTTCCCAAATTATGTGATGAAATTGAACTAACTTTAGGCTATCCCTGTTTCGTTAAACCAGCTAATCTGGGTTCCTCGGTGGGAATTGCCAAAGTGCGATCGCGCCAAGAGTTAGAATCAGCTTTAGATAATGCCGCAACCTATGATAGACGCATCATTGTCGAAGCCGGTGTTGTCGCTAGAGAAGTAGAATGTGCCGTTTTAGGTAACGATAACCCCAAAGCATCTGTTATTGGTGAGATTACGTTTGATAGTGATTTTTACGATTACGAAACTAAATATACCCAAGGTAAAGCCGATTTATTTATTCCCGCACATCTGTCAGAGTTAGTAGTTCAGCAAATTCAAGAAATGGCATTAAAAGCCTTTTTAGCTGTTGACGCTGCTGGTTTAGCACGGGTAGACTTTTTCTATATCGAAGCTACCGGAGAAATTTTAATTAACGAAATTAATACTTTACCAGGATTCACAGCCACAAGTATGTATCCTCAACTTTGGGCCAATACTGGTATTTCTTTTCCCCAATTAGTAGACGAATTAATTCAATTAGCTATTGAAAGACATTCCCATACTAAATAAACATCTGGTGAAAAAGAATTGTAGAGACGAGAATCCCTACATCAGGAATGTCTCTACAAGGGTTTTGGAAAACGCATATTTAAATTCAGTCGATATCTAAGAGGGTATTTGAAAAGTCTATGTCTGTATCGAAATCCTCATTAAACCCTCTTTTTAAGAGAGGAATAACTTACTCAAAGTCCTCCTTAAAAAGGAAGATTTAGGAGGGTCTAAAGTTTTTAATACATCAGTCATCACTTTTAAAACATCCTCTAATACCAAACTGAATTACGAATTACGAATTAATTTAACACTTATGTCTTCTAGTACAATAATCTACTAGAGCATATAAGCGTGATATGAATTATGGACAGTAGTGACAATGTAAAGCAAAAGCCAAACCAATCAACAGAAACTAGTCTAGAAGCATCAAAACATACACCTCCAGCTAAAAACCTGTTGGTAAAACATTCTTGGCTTTTGTTTGTAGGGTTGTTTGGAATTTCTGTAGGAGTCGGAACTTTTGGTTATTATGAACTAAATTACATTGGGGATGTGCCAAAAAAGGAAGCAGAAAAACCCTCAAAGGTAGTCAGTGCAGAACTAATCACCAAATTCACTGATACCAGTAATGCTACACCTTCATGGTTAATAATTGCGATCGCACTGACTTGTGCTGCTGGTTGCTGGGTAATCTTCCGCTTATTCAAACTTCCATAACGGGTTTGAAGAAAAGTATAGGGTGTAAGGTTTTGAGAATAATCAGAATACTCGGACAACATCCTCTCAAATTAATAACCGATAAAAGTGCCAACTTGGCAACCAATCTGTAAAGAACCCAGTTAAATTAATAAAAGATAAACGACTTAAAGGGTGTTGTTATCAGGGGCGACTACTATTAAGAAATGAAGCTTACAAAGGCTTTTTTAGAAAGTCTTCCTTAGGGATAAAAAGCAATCTACTTACATTTTTCTGAGCTATGAGTTCAGCAAAAAAATAATAATCAAGTTTAACATTTGCTGCAAAGGAATATTCACAGCATACAGGCGCTGTCGTTGACGTACAATTTAGCCCCCCTAAATAACGGGCAGCGTCTATACATATTCCTGAACGCTCCAGCAGCAAATGCAGAGTGGGAGATTAAAGGCGATTGGTATGCCTTCTCCCACTCTTCTTTTATGGATAATTAGGATCAACTTAATTAAACATCAAAAATATGTAGGGTTGTTTCGCTACAGCGTAACCCACTTTACAAACATCCTCTAAGAGGATGTTTGTAAACTTTTTCGTGTGGTATCTAACACTTGTAGATCCCCCTAAATCCCCCTTAAAAATGGGGACTTTGAGAAATTTTGCCCCCCTTTTTTAAGGGGGGTTGGGGGGATCTCGATCAATTCTGATACTTTACAAACATCCTCTAACAAAAATCTGTATCCTGCAAAAATTTAATAATCTCTGAATTCACTACCTGAGAAGCACCAGTTGAGGCATCATGATAGCAGTTATACAGAATTTGAAAGCGCGAATTAGGGATATGTTGATGTAATTTCTCCCCATGACTCAGAGGAAACCAACTATCTTGATCACCCCATAAAATTAGTGTAGGACATTCAATATTGCTAAGATTACTTTGAATCTCACTGAGCATATTTGGCTTTCCAGTTTGGAAATTTTCAATTTCTTGTACTGCTATTTGCAATTCTTCAGCTACCTTTACCAAAGTTCCCGGAATTTCAATAAACGGATAAGTTATCCAATAAACATCTTCTTCTGTGAGAATAGAAGGATCAAATAACACTTTACGTCTTTCTATACCCATTACCTCTCTAACTATAGGTGCAAACCAATATGCTAGACGTAAAAAATCAATTGTGTGTATGATTTCCAGCGGTGTTTGGGCAAGTAATCCCATAGCCCAATGGGGTAACTGTTCAACAAAAATAGGTGCGTTAATAACTACCAAACGCCCAATTAATAGGGGATTTTTTGCAGCTAATGCTAAAGCAACTAATGCACCTAAAGATTCTGCTACGATGACAGGTGGTTCATCGCATAAAGCCTGAATAATTCTTTCTAATTCAATTACTTGATGACCAGTTTTTTCTCGGCGAAACAGATTTTTTTCGGAAAAACCATAACCTTTAGCATCAAAACAAATTACCCGAAAATTTTTAGATAATGGCTTGATACTATGTCGCCAATTATAACTCCAACTGCCCAGACCATGTAATAAAATTAACGGCTTACCTGTACCTTTTTCGCCATAAGCGATTTGTGCAGTATAGCCATTACCATCAGGAATAATCAGACTTTGCCGCCCTTTGGGAAAGTTAACTTGCCACCAGTCTTGCATTGTGTAATTAATAATTAATTTAACTGCCAGTTAAGGCATTCCATAGCATTCTTATTAATATCACGGGTAATGCTATTAAGACAATGGCAAGTAAAAATAATCCAGCAAAAAGGGTAATAATAAACACCTGGTCAACTTTCTTTTTTTCACCAGGAGTTTGTAAGTAATCCTCTAATAACTTGATGTTATAAATATTTGCTTTCCAGGCAAAATCAAATAAGTCTCCCAACATGGGGATAGCACCTACTAAAGCATCAATGATGATATTCGCAACCATTCGGATCAAGGTAGCTCTAGGCACACCCATCTGCGCTGATTCAATGATAATGTAGATAGAAACTATCAATCCCAAAACATCTCCGCCAACAGGGATTAATCCGAGAATTGGATCTAACCCAATCCCAACCTGAGTTCCAGGAATTGTAATAGCATTATCTAAGAGTCTACTAATTTGACGTATACGCTTTAATCTAGGTGCATATCCATCAGGTTCAATGGAAAAGCGATTAGGAGAATTAGACATTTTTGATAATTGATAATTGGTGATTGGTAATTGGTAATTGGTGATTGGTAATTGGTGATTGGTAATTGGTAATTGGTGATTGGTAATTGGT
>NZ_JAYGGY010000026.1:0-48755 GCF_034931625.1 Anabaena cylindrica UHCC 0172
ACAGAAGTTGTATGAACCAAAATAGCTTAAAAAGGCACAAAGTCAACAGCCTAGGTTGGGGGTGGAGTTCTTGTACTTCATAACACCGGGAAGCGCTGTAATAGCCTCTCTATTTTCCCTCAAACCCACAATTTTTAGCTTGACAAACCACTAGTAGGGGTAAAGTGGGAGCAACGCGAAAATGTGAGATCGGATTTTCTGTCTCAATTACCAGGGCTTATTGCCAATAAACAGAGGTCGAAGTTCCATGTTTTTGGCTTTTCTAGGTAGCGATCCCTAAGGATCACTGAGTGCAAGGCACACGCTTCGCGAACGCTATCGCTGAAAAATTACGTAAAATATATTACCAATTTTTCGCACCTCACAAAATCGCGTTGCTCCCCTTCAGTGGTGGGGTTTTCACCCACATCTCCGGGTTAGTTGTAAACATTTTGGAGGTATTACCTCCGCGTGTTCACCCAAGGTTATGTATTCGCCTTGGAACGAATCGCACAGACAAGATACGCGCAAAATTTATCACGACGTAAAGTTTTATAAAGTAGTCATGTATTTATGTCTTTCAAACATTGCCTAGTTTGAGTCAATTTAGGCAATGTTTAACAACTAATCTTTGCAATCATCAGGGTTTGGGGCGTTTGTATGATGAGGTATTAGCTTCCGTTTTAGGCAATGAATAACTCTCTCAAAGAAACAGACCTTTGGCAGTGGTCACTTTTGGCTCACCGCAGTTCGCTACATCTGTTGTGAGTGAAAAGCTTCCAAGCCAAGTATTTCACACCAAAAGGCGGAATTTTTCATCAATAGTTGCTATACCCCGGAGATAGTCTGCTTGTTACGGAACTGAGCTGCATGACGCGCTCACTATTAGATATGCTGGAAATTGTTAAGAATATTCAGGACAGGAATAGCCATAGCTATGCTTGACGAGATAGCTGCTTCTCTACACCCGTTATGCGTAATCGGTACTTGTACAATTCCTTACTTACACCGAAGTAATCAGCCGCAGCTTCAATATCCATCTTCTGACGATGAGTGGCAGCGATAGCAGGTCTAGGAAGTAAGAGACAAGCACCTAACCAATCGGCTTCAGCTTCCTGGCGCTTATCAAATGTACGAAAGCCTATGCCCGTGCTATCAGATACGATAATCTGGCACGATTCATGCTTAAGAAAGATGTGAGCCATCTCGTGCATCAGATCATTGGCTTGGCGGGCAACTGAATGAGACGGATTGAGTACGATAATATCTTTTGTTCCTGACCGGACAGCAACAGCAGACCATTCATCGCCCTCTGATGATTGAAGGTAACGAAGCGTTTCACGAGGTAAGCCTGGCACATTGGCGAGTTCCCAAATAAATACATTTAAATACTTTGCGAGTTCGCGTGCAGGCAATGGGTCTGTATCTTTCAGACCTAAATGTGACCTGACCTGAATCGCAGTGTTCTCACATCGTGATTTAAAACCCCTCACGAACAGTGCTTCATCCCCTTTTGATGTTGGGCCGATCATTCGTCATCCTCTGCCACGGCAGCTTGATGAATAGCAAGAATTAATGCACCCAAATGTTGCGCGGTCTTTGGACTCATTGTCTTGCCTGCCTTAAAGTGAGCGAGCATTACCGTTTGGTTAGGTTTGGATGCAGTTTCTGTTTCTCCATGCTCCTTGTAACCAAGAATTTCTCCAGGATCGACTCCGAGCCAGGCACAAATTTTTGTAAATGAGTCTAGATCAGGCTGTTTCCCTGCCTCTACCCGTGATAGCGTTGCGGCACTGATATTCATTTCTGCTGCAACTTGTCTCATTCCTCTGCTACCCCTTTGTTTCTTAATAAGGGGTCCAAGTTGCTCAAGTGTAAGCCGTGCCATAAAAAGTCCTTTTGTTTTGTTTCACTATTGCAACAGTGTTGCATTTTTGATACAATAGATTTGAATCACTGAAGCAACGTTGTTGCAGAGATGGAATAGTTTCACTCTATCACGATTAGCATCAGGGGTTTGTATTGCATTACCTATTTAGGTGTGAGGATTTAATGATGAACGAAAAAGAGCATAACCATGATATGGGGCATAGCAAAGTCCGCGTCCATATAGATCGTAAGCAGTACGAGTCGCCGAATCCAACAACAGGTTCGGCACTTTATGTACTTGGGTACATTCCTCATGGATTCGAGCTGTTTCAGGAGGTAGAGGGAAAGCAGGAAGATAAAGTCATCCCGAATGATGGAAATGAGATTCATCTCAAAGAAGACGAGCATTTCTATAGCACTAAAGAATTCAAGATCATCGTGAACGGTCGTCCCAAAGAGGTTACTTCAAAAGAATTATCGTTTACCGAGATCGTCTCTTTGGCATTTAGTAATCCGCCAACAGGCCAAAACATCCTTTTCACAGTTACATACGAAAAAGGCAAAGGCAGCAAGCCTGAAGGAACTCTAGTCGAAGGACAATCAGTACACATTAAAAATGGGATGATCTTCAATGTCACAGCAACTGATAAGTCGTAGCATTGACTTAAAGCGTCTACAAGATGAAGGCTTTGATCTGGAGATCAACTCAGGCTATCTACTGGTCAAAAATATTCCGTATTTAAACTCCAACCGAGAAATCAAATACGGGATGCTTGTTTCAGAATTGACTCTTGCTGGCGATGTAACCACTAAACCTAGTACACACGTTATTGAGTTTGGCGGTGATCATCCTTGCCATAAAAACGGGACAGAAATAACTCAGATCAAACATGCGAGTACAAGAAAGCAACTCACTCAGGGAGTTGAAGTTCAACATACGTTTTCAAGCAAACCTCCTCAAGGCTATTCAAACTATTATGAAAAGCTGACTACGTATATCGCTATTATTTCTAGTCCTGCACAAGCAATTGATCCGGCTGTCACAGCAAAGAATTTCTCAGTTATCCAATCGGAGGAAGGAGAATCGCCATTCTGTTATCGTGATACCGCATCAAGTAGGGCGGGTATCAATCTAATTTCTCAGAAATTAGCACTGGAAGATGTTGCTATTATTGGCTTAGGTGGAACGGGAACATACGTGTTGGATCTAGTAGCCAAAACTCCTGTCAAAAGAGTTCATCTATTTGATGGAGATAAATTATTTCAACATAACGCATTTAGGTCTCCAGGTGCGCCATCAATTGATGAACTGAGGGAAATTCCTTATAAGGTAATTTACTTCAAGGAACTGTACTCCAAAATGCATCAAGGTATTGTTCCTCATGCTTTCTATATTGAGGATGAAATAAGCGTTAATTATTTAAAGGAGATGAAGTTTGTATTCCTTTGCCTTGATAGAGGTACAGCAAAAAAACTAATTATTGAAAAATTAGAAGAATTTGGCATTCCTTTCATTGATGTTGGAATTGGTGTGAATTTAGTTGATGAATCGTTAGGGGGGATACTAAGAGTCACGACTAGCACTATAGAACAGCGTGAGCATATAAATAAAAGAGTTTCTTTTTCAGACAATAACGGTAACAACGACTATGCTCAAAATATTCAGATTGCTGATCTGAATGCTCTTAATGCAGCCTTAGCTGTAATAAAGTGGAAAAAAATATTTGGATTCTATCGAGACTTCAACGGGGAACATAATACTACATATACCATAGATGGCAATACACTAATTAACGAAGACCAGTTAGAAGGCTGAAACAGTGCTTAGACACGAATTTGTTGAATATATTCCTGATAACCTCAATGACAACACTATCTATGTGTCTATAAAGTTTGGAACCGTAGCTCATAAATGTTGCTGCGGATGTGGAAATGAGGTTTTTACTCCACTAAGCCCAACCGATTGGAAGTTAACCTTTAACGGTAAATCAATTTCGCTTGAGCCTTCGATTGGTAACTGGAGTTTTAAGTGTAAGTCTCATTATTGGATCAGACATAATAATGTTATATGGGCTGCCCAATGGTCGCAAGAAGAGATTGACGCTGCCAGAATATATGATCGTTCTGCAAAAGAGAAATACTTTGGAGATGCTTCTAGCAGCGAACCCACAGAGAAACAACAGAACTATAAGCAAAAGCAAAGTTTTTGGATGCAACTAAAACAATGGTGGTTGCAGTGTTGGAAGTGACTTTAATGATACAAGGATGATGTAGCCCTCAATCTGCATCTCTAGGATGGCGCGGCTCCAACCATTTTGGGTGGTCTGCTGGATGTACGAACCCCGCTGCTCTAGCACTTTTACGTGATCCAGCAAGACACAGTTATGTCGCAAAGGAATTTGTGCAGCAGCCTGCTGCACACTAAGGACTTCTAAAAATGAAATGGGTTATCTTTATCTGTACTGTTATAACAGGATTGATGACAAATAATATAAAGCACATCATTTATAGTATTTGATATGGCATTACTTAACTGGTTCCAGTATTCAGACCGTGAAGAATCACCCTATAACCCTACTAATGGCAGCACAATTACCCTTGAGAGTTTTTGGGTAAAAGAAGAAGGTAAATTTGATGCAGTAGATTGGCAACGTGAAGAATGGTTGACTAAATCCGCACTTGTCCCAATTGAACAGTTAAATGAGGCTGCTATAAAAATTAAATCACCTGATGATTTAAAGTTCCATATTGGATGGGATTATGATGATAAGTTTAATTTTGGTAACTTTACTCAATATGGAGAAATTGAGTTATTTCCTTTATACAATTTAATAAAGCATCCAATAAATCAGGATTATCAAATTGAATTGAGTCGTGAATTTACTATTTATCACGCATTAGAAAAAAGACATCAAACACAATATTATCATCCAGTTGACCAAATTCTTGTAGCTGAAACCAAGCTTGATTCTCATGCTATTTATGATCCAACTGCCAGAGTAGCTATTCATCGTGATTATTTACGTGACTTTTTAGCAGAGCAGGAGATGGGACTACTTATTGCTGTCATTGCGGATCGCTTTGCGAATGCAGGTACAGAAGAAGAACTTGAGCTTGAGCAAATTGAGGATAAACAAATTGATGAATTTACATGGCTCTCAACAATTATTCATCCGCCTGAACATACTCATCATAGTTTTTTCCGTGGACGTTCTATTTTTAGGCGTAATTTTATAATTAAGCCCTATGACAAACCTAAGTATGAACGTACTCCGTGGTATTATTTTGGGGAAAAATCTATTGATGAAGACCAACTCCCGAAATTTAAAATCAACGACGAAGGTGAGGAAAAACCTCTACCCCAAAATACTTTTCTTGGAAATTACATTGATAAAGGTATTGGGAAGTATGGGTATTTATATTTTCGTACAGCAGTTTTGCAAAAGTATCTCCATACCCCTGGATATAATGTATTTTTTCATATGCGAAATTGGGGAGTAGCTTCTTTACCAGGTGACAGAGGTACGATTGATGTAGGCATGAATTCTCAAGGACTGGTCAATGCTTTTGCTCCTGATATTGCTGATTTAAACCCATCAGAACAAGCTTATTGGGCATCGTTTTCATCTATACCAAGTGGTGAAATCTGTGAAGAGATGTTCCAGACCAGAATGCAAAGTGATCCACCTAATTCACCTGGAGTAGTTGATTTAATTCGGGAGGTATGCGCTCAACTTAGCAGTGTTTTTAAAAAGCATTTTTCTGTTGAATTATCGAACGAGATAGAACCGAGTAGTCAAGAATTATCTATGTTGAGTGTCGGACCAATTAACAATCAATTTACTGAGGTTTCTGCTCTTGCCCAAATCCTTTACGGATGGGTTATTGAAACAATGCAAACCAAGGCTCTCAGAACTACTTTAAAAACATTAGGTGGAGCAGTTGATGACAAATGGAGACAGATAAAACTTTTAGAAGAAATTTTGACGATTAAGGAATCAGATAAAACTAAAGCTCGCAATATTACTGCACCTTTAGCTGGGTTGAACGATCTTCGTGTAGGGTCTGCTCACATTGGTAGCCCTAAATTCGAGGCTGCTTTTCAATTAATTGGAATAACTGGAATGCCCAAGACACCAAGAGAGGGCTGGAATTTGTATGTTGATGCTGTAACAAAATCTTTAACCTCAATTTCAAGTATTTTAGATAGTTAAATCTTTCTAGCTTAGTGGTGCAGAAAACTTTTGGGAGTATCAAGAAGAGAAGATTGTGACACGGGAGAACTCAATTTGTTGTTCTATGTGCGTTCGTTTTTTGAGTGAAGCAGTAGCAGGTAGAGGACTCTTTCGAGGTAAGGTAACTAATCGGGGAATTAGCAGACGTTGATAACACAAGCGTTGAATTTTGCGTAATCCTAATTGTAAAAAACTTAATCCGCGTTGGCTATGCCAGTCGAGGATTTTGCGCCGACCTTCATGGACGACAACTAGTGTGACTTGAACCATAAGTTGAGCAAAAAGCTCATTTTATGTTTCAAGTCACAACTAGAGCAACGGCAATGGCAGATTTACTCCTGTTACTCCTGAAATTGCCAAAGTCCTCCGTCAGGCAAAACTGACTGCTGCTGAATGGAGAATCTGGAGCTACCTAGCGTGTTAATTCTGAATCCCTTATCCCATAAGACTTCATGCACAAAATGTGTCGCATATTTTTATGAGAAAGTGCCTGAAACAGATGTTTTCGGTGTTACCTACGGTAACACCAATAATTTTCCGGACAATCCCTCCAAAAATACACAGAATTAACACACTAGGAGCTACCTGATTGAAATTGAACCTTGGGGAGATGTCTATCAGGATATTGACACCTTAGCAGTTATGACAGAGTGCCAAGTGAGCAAAGCTACATACTACAGAGCGATCGCCAAAATTCGATCTCTTGGACAATTTGGTTTTTACGAAAAACTGAAAATGCCTGGAAGCGGTGAACGCACTGACCATGATAATTGCGAAGTCCAGCAACTTCAGGAGGCAGGAGGAACCCACGTTTAAAAACGTGGGATTGAAGTAAGGACGCTTTATACCTCGCGCTGCGCGTCTCGGTATAATTCTTTTTATGAACTGGGCTTTAGACCCAGAACTAAAGTTTCAATTAATACTCCTAACCTCCTGCCTTTTTTTGTAAGCAAGAGATTGAAGCAATTTCTCCCGAAGAATGGATGAAAATGTCCAATCAATATTTAGACCAATAACCCGAATACACAGAAAATTAATTCTCTCAAATTCCCCAAATTATGGTCATCCCCGAATTACCAAAATTCTTTGTCTAGCCCGTGAACTAGAAACATAATACAACCGATTAAACTCCTTAATTTTAGCTAGAATTGATTTACTATCATCTCTGCGTTCTTGATTCAGCCGCTTTCTCAAATCTTGACCATCAATACCCGCTTCCAAGAAAGTGCTACCTTGACTATTGTGAACAGTCAATGCAAAACAGTTTCTGATATTAGCAAACTGCTCTAAATGTTTATAGTATTGCTTCCAAAGAAAGGGATTGCGCTTGGCGCTTTTGAGCAACCGTTGAGTTTCTTGTTTAAATCGTTTCTCTTCATCTTCATGTAAAACGTAGACTTGACGTACAATTCCCTCATCTGTTTCTACCTTTAACCTCCAAGTATCATAGTTGTTATAACGGTCTTCCAGCACAGCTAAAACAGTAAATTCTGTAGATGTGGAAAGAATGGCAGTTTTCCCATCAGGAGCCATGATTGGGTCTTTAGTAATTAATCGTTCTCCAGAGATAAATCTATTGGCATTCTCACCATATAAATATCTACGAATCTGCTGATTATAAAAGTCTACTTGAGCATTCGTCCAAGATAAAATGCGGAAACAATCTGGATTATGAGCAAATTGTTGAGATATCTTTTTGTAGGCATAGCGCAGTAAAGTTTGCCGTTTAACCATCAGCGCCCCGTTACTTTTATCAGGTAGATATTTAGAAAATGGTGCAAATGGCAATTTACTTTTAGTCACTGCATAGCGAGAAGCTGTGACAAACTCCAGCAAGGGACTATCAATTCCTTGGCGGACAACTTGAGTTAATACTGCTTTATTTGCTACTTGAAAACTAGGGGATTTTCCTTCATTGACTGGATTTAATTGGGCAGGGTCGCCCATGAGAATAATTTTGATTTTTGTCCAGGTAGATGATTCATTAGCCACATTTTCAATCCAGCGCCACAGTTGTTTACCAATCATGGAACATTCATCAATAAAAACAACATCAAATAAGTTGATGTAACAGGGTCCTATTTGGTCAAGTATTTTCTCTTTACCTCTAGTCACCATTCCTAGTCCTAGTAATTGGTGAATAGTAAAGAACTCTACGCCAGTTACCCCGTTTTCTGCTGCCATTCGTTGCAGGACACCTACAGCTTTATTCGTAGGTGCAGTCAAGACAACTCGTTTACCTGTAGCCACGAGAACTTTAACGAGTTGGAAAACTATTGTTGATTTACCTGTGCCGGCATATCCTACTAATAGAAATAAAGCAGCCGTGACAGTTGGTTGTACAAAAGTCCACATTTTATCTAAAGCTTTTTGCTGCTGTTGATTAAATTGAAATGGAAAAGAATTTGTGGTCAGGAAAGTAGGAAGAGTTTGGAGCATAATCGCTACATTAATTCCATTAATTGATCCATTCAATGCAGCGATAGCTGTTGGTTTTGGTTCACAACAAAACAACACTCCTTCTAGTATCAAAAACCTGTAGAAGCGGTGCAATGGAATTATTCAGGGCTGTTGTAAAATTTGTATAACTACCAATTTAAAACAGGGGATGTACTATGGCGAGAAAGTCTAAGGATTTTAAGGAGTTGATGCAAGAAAAACAGAATTCCCAGAATAAGCAGAAAAATATGCAAGCACTTATCCAAAAAATTCAAGAAGAGGGTGTATTTGGGGAATTAGACTTAAAGATTGCGATAGAACGCAAGGGGGTTGAAAAAATGTCTGATGTTATTAAACAGTTTATTGCTCCTTATTTTGATACTATACAAAATTTGTCACAATATCAGAGTTTATTCACTTTGGGCGTAGTAGCCTGGAACGCTTCGTTGATGTCTGAATCAGAACAAGAAGAAATAGTTGAGACTTTCTTGAAACAAAGTTTAACCACAGATGATCCGCGAATTCAACAACAGACTAGAGAAATTATTGCTGAACTCATCGCTAGAAAACATCAGCATTTTTATCCCATTCAGCGGTTAGTCATAAATTTTGAAATCAGAAAGGAAGGGCGAAGATATGATATTTCTGTTGCTTCAACACAGTTGAAAACCGACTGACAGAAGGCATTAACCTCCTGCCGTGTTTGTTATCCAAGGCAGGAGTTAGGTTAGGGGGCAGGAGGGAAGCCAATACCGTTCGGTTATGATATTATCAGTTTATCAGGTTGTATTTTTAGTCAGTAAGTACCTGGACAGAATTAATTACATATTAATTATTTTGCTTACTCTGAGCATATGTGGAAGGGTGAAAATACGCTTATAGCGGTATACACTTGGGTGAGATACAGTCAATAAATCGCAAAACCTGTAGGGGCGGGGTTTCCCCGCCCTAGATTGTATTGCATCCGACCGATAACCGCTATATTGAACTATCATTAAAACAAAATGTGTTGTATCAAACTTAATAGCATAAAATCTATTTTATGCAGAATTATACGATAATGTTATATGATAAATAAACAGTTTGTTGTCATTAAGTAATTTTTGAAACAATGTACTGTACAGCTACATATAGTTTTCTGCTTAGTATGATATATACATAATTAGATATTTATCAAATTTGTTAATACTGGACAAGACGCTAGAAAAAGATTATTCTTAAAAACCGCCAGTTTGACATAATGCTACTAATGTCAAACTCAAATTTCTAAGAAATAGAACAAAGGTACTAACTAGATGCACGCTTTAACTATTGCACAACCAACTGAAATTAACCAATATGCAAATAAATCTATTGATTTATTACTTAATATGTGGCTACATGGTAAAAGTCAAGCTACTCAGGACAGTTACAAGCGCGTTGCTAATAAGTTTTTAACAGCGATAGATAAGCCATTGGTTAATGTTGGTTTAGATGATTTACAGCAGTGGGTGGATTCTTTAAGTTCTAATGACAACACTAAAAAAACTTATAGCCATATTATTAAGAGTCTAATTAGCTTTGTATATGAGTTAGGGGTGATTAAGTATAATGTTGGCAAACCTCTAAAAACTCCTAAACCTAAAGACGCTTTAACAGAACGGATACTAACTGAACAGGAAATAACTATACTGATTCACAGTGAGAATAATATCAGGAATAAACTGATCTTAAAGATGTTGTACTACTGCGGGTTACGTGCTACTGAGTTAAGCGGTTTAACTTGGGGGGATTTATCAGAACGTGGTGATGAGAACGGTCAAGCTACTATATATGGTAAGGGTAGTAAAACTAGGGTGGTGATTATTCCCAGTAACTTGTATAAGGAATTGGAACAGCTTCGGGGTGATGGTGGTAAAGGAGATTCGGTGTTCCGTAGTAGACAGGGTACAGGGCATTTAACCAGGGCTATGATCTGGAAAATAGTTAAAGAAGCTTCACTGAGAATAGGTTTACCCGCACCTAGTCCCCACTGGTTACGTCACGGACACGCTTCACACTCATTAGATAGAGGCGCACCTATTCATCTAGTTAGTCAAAGCTTAGGACACGCTTCCGTTGCTACTACTTCCAGATACTTACACGCTAAACCTAGTGATTGTAGTAGTTTGTATTTGGGGTAAGCTTTGAGGAGCAATGGTTGTAGAGTTTTCGTTCACAAAACTTTACATCATGTCCTATTTTGCACAAACCCCGGTTATACCCAGGGCTGTTTCATTCGTTCAGGAGGGTACATTTGTCAATATCTTTAGTGATAGTTTTTGAAACAAAATTGATGTGAATCTCACATAATTGATTCAAAAATCACAAATTTTCCCCCATAAAATCACATTGATCGCCAAAATCGAATCTTGACATTATGCAACTTTTGGGGAATGAAACAGCCCTGCGGTTATACCCCTAATGATGTTGGCTCAAAAACCAGAAAAATACATTGACTTTTTAGAACTATTGGCACAACGGATGAAGGATGAGGAGGTAAGGTAAACAAGAAGGACAAAAGTCTCTAAAACCTTTGTCATTTAATATCAATGACATACACGAATATATCAGCAATTCAATAATTAAACTTAATTTATATAATTTGACAATAGAAGATAATTTACATATAAATGGACGAGAAATTCGAGATGACAAGAGATTTTTACCTGACCCAACAGAACGTCCATGTACTTTCGTAGACACCCAAACTATGAGAGATTTTATAGAAAAGCCTACGCATACAGTTCGCCATTATAAATGTATTAGAGTAATTGACTGGAATGGAGAATTAATTTTATCAATTTTTCTTAGGATTGTAAGAATAGGACAAAATCTATTTATAGAATCTAGTTACTATCTTCTTCCTCCCTTAAGGGATTATTACCGTCAATTTGATAATATTTTACCAGAAGCAACGTCACGAGAACTAGGGTTAATAGTAATACAATCTATATTTAAAAGTATATTTTATTGGCTTTTGTCACCATTTGCAGTATTGCACAGGTTTAACAGCTTAAGGAAGGAAAGGAGACAACGACAGATAATCAGACATTATATTAATAGAAATCCAAATTTTAACTATGGTGCAACCAACAGCCTTCGTGAAAGAGTAAGTTCTTCTGAGTATCGACAGTATTTTCAACAACTTGATCAAGAAATGTACTTAAAAATTATTGAACAGCAAATTATAGATAGTATTAAAACGTTTTTAGAAACCAAAAATATTGATACTTCAGATTTTCAGCAGGCACGATCTCAAATACTAAATTATGGTTTAATTGTCTCTGGTGGTATTATGGAAGCCAAAAACCTTGCTGTAGGAGAAAACGCAAAGTCAATGACTACTTACAAGGCAATACTGTAGCCAATTTACGAGGGTGAGATGATGACGCTTTAATCATTAACTCCCATTTATCTGAGGCTTGGCAAAAACAATCAGTCCTAATAATTCCTTTAAGGTTTCCCGCTAGGTTTTTTTAATGTATTGAAAGCAGGATAAGGGTTTCAGATTCCAAACCATCTTTTTATAGAAACGCTTATGTATGCTTATTTTTGCCCGTTTTGCCAAGAATGGTCAAGGCTCTTTTTTTGGCTACAGTATTGGTTAATAGACCAATTAAGTATGGATGCCATACAATATTATTTACACTCATTTACTTCATATGATGTGTATTTAAATGCTAAATTACCAACAGGCTAAACACCAGACTCATTTTATCTTGAATTACTTATGACCGTAGTTAGAGCTATTCCCGAACAAGGTCAACTGGTGAATGTGCGATCGCGTCAATATGTTGTCAGTGATGTTCATCATACCAGCTTACCCACTAACCCCGTGTTGGGTGGAGTGACAAAAACCCAGCATTTGGTCAAACTCTCTTCTGTAGAAGATGATGGTTTGGGAGAAGAACTACAGGTTATATGGGAATTGGAAGTTGGAGCGCATATTTATGAAAAAATGGAGTTACCCCAACCCAAAGGTTTTGACTCACCAGAACGGTTAGATGCTTTTCTCGATGCAGTACGATGGGGTGCAGCTTCCACGGCTGATATTCGCACTGTACAATCACCTTTTCGCAGTGGTATAGATATTGAAGATTATCAATTAGATCCGGTAGTACGGGCAATTCAAATGCCCCGTGTTAACTTATTAATTGCTGATGATGTGGGTTTAGGTAAAACCATAGAAGCTGGTTTAGTAGCCCAAGAATTAATTATCCGTCATCGTTGCCATCGGATTGTCATAGTTTGTCCATCTTCGCTACAAGTGCAATGGCAAGAACAGATGCGGGATAAATTTGGTTTGGATTTTCGGATTGTTGACAGTGCATTAATGAAAGAACTGCGAAGGAAACGGGGTATTCATGTGAACCCTTGGCAACATTTTCCCCGGTTAATTACTTCCATAGATTTTTTGAAACGCGATCGCCCTTTACGTCTCCTCAGAGAAATATTACCAGGTGAAGGGGAATCTCTCTACCCCCGCAGGTTTGATTTATTAATCGTTGATGAAGCCCATAACGTTGCCCCCTCTGGTGGGGGCAAATATGCAGTAGATTCTATGCGAACTGGTGCAATTAGGCTATTAGTTCCCCACTTTGAACATAAGTTATTTTTGACTGCCACACCCCATAACGGCTACCCCGAAAGTTTCACCGCTTTGTTAGAATTGCTTGATTCTCAACGGTTTGCACGGGGGGTAACACCAGACAGGAAACAATTACAGGTGGTGATGGTACGCAGGTTAAAACAGGAAATGCAAAATTGGGACGGTTCACCACTATTTCCTAAACGCCAATTAGCAGCCATTTCTGTAGATTATCCAGCCGCAGAACGTCAAGCCCACGCTGCCTTAAAAAGATATACAGAATTACGCTGCAAGGGCGTTGCAGATAATACAGAAAAATATGCCACTGAATTTGTTTTAAAACTCTTAAAAAAACGCCTATTTTCTTCACCAGCAGCTTTTGCTAGTACCTTAGAACAACACCAACAATCATTAACTACTGCCCGTCGTCGCACAGCATCTAGTTTATCTCGACCCAGTGAAGGAATTTTGCGGCGACAGTTACAAGAAATTGAAGAAGATTTTGCTGATGATGATGTTTATGAAGAATCTACAGATGAAGCAATTACTAATACAACTCGGTTATTTAGAGAATTAAATCCTGAAGAACAAAGTTTATTAACCCAAATGTTGCAATGGGCAGAAACAGCAGCGAGATTAGCTGATGCTAAAGCCAAAGAACTCCTCAACTGGATTCATACTTATATTAAACCAGATGGAAAATGGTCTAATGAAAGAGTAATTATTTTCACAGAATATCGAGCCACACAAAAATGGTTATATAACCTATTAGCGGCACAAGGATTAGTCCAGGAAGAACGGTTAATGACTCTATATGGGGGGATGAAATCAGACGACAGAGAACAGGTAAAAGCGGCATTTCAAGCTCATCCTGATATTTCCCCAGTGCGAATTTTATTAGCTACGGATGCAGCCAGTGAAGGTTTAGATTTACAAAACTTTTGTTCGCGGTTAATTCATTATGAAATACCTTGGAATCCTAACCGCATGGAACAAAGAAATGGGCGGATAGATAGACATGGACAAAAGGCTTCAGAAGTATTAATTTATCACTTTGTCGGTAAAGATTATCAGCAAAATAGCACCCAAGGAATTAAACCGGGAGAACTAGAAGGGGATTTAGAATTTCTCATGCGGGCGGCTTTAAAGGTTAATAATATTCGGGAAGATTTGGGAAAAGTTGGCCCAGTTATTGCTGCCCAAGTAGAAGAAGCAATGATGGGAAAACGGACTATTTTAGATACAACAGTAGCAGAAAAGGAATCAGAACCTGTCCGCCGGATGTTAAAATTTGAGCGTCAAGTCCGGGAACAAATTGAAAAATTACGAGAACAATTAAATGAAACTCGTCAACATTTACGACTAACACCAAATAATATTGAAGCAGTGGTAAAGATTGGGTTGGAATTAGCAGAACAACCAGCGTTAATTGAGGCTAATTTAGCAGAAGTAACCGGGAAAGCTTTTTATTTACCACCTTTGAAAAGTAGTTGGGCAGCTTGTAGTGAAGGGTTAGCACATCCCCATACAAAAGTAATTCGTCCTATTGTTTTTGACCCTGAATTATCCCACGGTCGAGATGATGTAGTATTGGCGCATTTGAATCATCGGTTGGTACAAATGTGTTTACGTTTGTTAAGGGCGGAAGTGTGGTCAAAAGAGGGAAAAAAATCATTAAATCGAGTGACGGCGCGATTAGTTCCTAATTCAGTTTTAGAGACACCTGCGGTAATTGCTTATGGGAGATTGGTAATATTAGGAAGTGACCAACAGCGATTACATGAAGAAGTAATTACGGCGGGAGGTTTATTAAAGGAAGGTAAATTTAACCGCATGGGTGTAATGCAAATTCAAGCAGCTTTATCGGCAGTTTTACCAGATTTAGCACCGGAAAAGATAAGAAAGACTTTAGAAAATTTATGGGATAGTCATGCAGATTTATTAATGCAATCTTTGCAAGTGCGAATGCAAGACAGGGCTAAGAGTTTGCAGCGAGATTTAAGCAATTGGGCGGAAAAAGAAGCGGCGGATATTACTGCTATTTTAACGGAATTGCAACGCAGTATTGAACAAGAATTAAATGAACCGGAGATTAAGCAATTGGAATTGTTTAATACAGCAGAAAAAGAACAGTTTGAGCGTAATGTTAATAGTTTAAAGGTGAGATTGGCACAAATTCCCGCAGAAGTTGAAAGGGAGGTTGCAGCAGTGAAAGCGCGGTTTACAAATCCTACACCTAGACTATTTCCGTTAGCGGTTATTTATTTAGTTCCGCAAAAGTTAGTGAAATAGGGAAAATAAGATCCCCGACTTCTTTTTAAATGTTGTAAATAAATAATAATTAATTAATTAATGTTAGAAGTCGGGGATCTGGGTGGTTGTCAGAAATGGCTCTAGCTTGCGTTTCCCCTGACGTAGGAGTCATACGCCACGCTGCGCGAACAGGATTTACAGGATGTAAGTGTTTTATTGTCTATGAAACATACAGATGGGATGATGACATATAATGAATAAATGATTTGATAATTTAACTAATATTAGTTAACCATGAGAATAACTGTATTTGATAATATCAAATACCACACAGAAAAATTATCAACAACAATCCTGTACATCCTATAATCCTGGAAATCCTGATTCTGACAATTATCAATTACTGGCTATTTTGATAATTATATAAAAGATTTAGATTTGATGTAGGGGTAGGGGTAGCGCCCCCGTGCCTACCCCTATTTATGGGGCAACCACAGGGGGTTTGCCCCTACCTAATTTATTGGTTTAGGTATTTTCAAAATGTTTAATTAATTTTGCTCAGGTACTTAATTACCTCTTCACCTTGTCTAACTTGATCCAGTAATTCTTTCAATTGTATAGTTACTTGGGGTACACTAACATTAATAGTCATTTTGTGTTACCTAACTTTTATTTTCTAATTTATCATAAAGCCCAATTCCCAATTCCCCAATTATGTCTACCGCCCGTCATCATGCTGAATGGTTATCTTTAGTTGAAGCTTCTGGTCCCTTCCTGAGTTTACCCGTACTTTTAAAGGCTTTTCCTACTGGTTTGGATGCCCATGATCCAGAACATTTAAAAATGTTACGGTTAGCTTATCAAGAATGGCAAGATAATCAAAATGGTGTGAAACCAGAGGTAGCAATTCATCGCGCTTGGGTGAATTTTGTTTTACAACAGACTTTAGAATTACCTGATGAAGTGCTATTAAAAGGGCAAAGTATCCCCACAGGTCTTTATGCTAATATTGCCCAACATGGTGAAACTTTACGTCCTGACTGGGTGGTAGTTGAACCTGCACCTCTGGGGGGAAAAGGAGGTGAGGGGAAAGTCCGGTTATTGGTGCAGATAGTCCCCGCAAACCAAAGTCTAGAAAAACCCTTAGCTGATAAGCGTTGGAAAGCTAGTCCTGCAACTCGCATGATGGAGTTACTGCACGCTTGTAATGTGCGGTTGGGGTTGGTGACAAATGGCGAACATTGGATGTTAGTTAATGCACCCAGGGGAGAAACTGCTGGTTATATTTCTTGGTACAGTAGCCTGTGGTTAGAAGAACATATCACTTTGCGGGCTTTTAAAAGTTTGTTGAGTGCTTACCGCTTTTTTAGTGTTGATAATTCGCAAATTTTAGAACAACTTTTAGCTGATAGTCTCACAGACCAACAGGAAGTTACAGACCAACTGGGGTATCAAGTCCGTAAGGCTGTGGAGGTGTTGGTACAGGCTTTAGACCGCATAGACCAAGATAGAAATCGGACTTTATTAACAGGAATTTCCGAAACTCAACTTTATCAAGCGGCGTTAACTATTATGATGCGGTTGGTATTCCTGTTTTCCGCAGAGGAACGGGGTTTGCTATTGTTGGGCGACCCGATTTATGATCTGTATTATGCCGTTTCGACGATTCGGGAACAGTTACAGCAAAAAGCAGATAAGGAAGGGGAGGAAATTTTAGAACGGCGTTATGATGCTTGGTGTCGGTTGTTGGCAACTTTTCGGGCGGTTTATGCTGGTGTAGATCATGATAGTTTAAAGTTACCGGCTTATGGTGGGAGTTTATTTGACCCCGATAGGTTTCCGTTTTTGGAAGGAAGGACGGAGGGGACAAGCTGGGAAACAAGTTCAGCCGCACCTATTCCCGTAAATAACCGGATTGTCTTGCATTTGTTGGAAGCGTTGCAGATATTACAAATTAAAGTCGCGGGAACTGTAGAACCACGCAGGTTATCTTTCCGGGCTTTGGATATTGAACAAATTGGTCATGTGTATGAAGGGTTACTTGACCATACGGCAGTTAGGGCAACTGCGCCGGTGTTGGGACTGGTGGGGACTAAGTATCAAGAACCGGAAATTGAGTTAGGGGAATTGGAAACACTATGGCTTCCCTCAGTGCAAGTTGAGGATGGGGAAGAATTAAGTCAAAATGGGGATAGGGAGACGGGTAAGTTTAATAATGATACAGAGACAGTCCAGACTTGTACTGAGAGTAGTCGAAGTATGCCCAGTCCACAAGATGGGAAGATGCCTATTACAAAGGCTATACTAGAAGATAATCCTGATTTGATTAAATTTCTCAAAAAAGCTACTGGCAGGTCAGAGACGGCTTTAAAAAAGGCTTTCCAGGTGGAATTAACTAGCTATGAGGAACAACGTTTATTAACTGCTTGTAATAATGATCTGGATTTGTTTAACCAGGTGCGTCCTTTGGCAGGGTTGGTGCGGTTGGATACTTTGGGTTATCCGGTGGTGATTCCGGCTGGTAGTATGTATGTGACTCAGGGGACTGATAGAAGGGAAACGGGAACTCACTACACACCCCGGAATTTAACTGAGGAAATTGTTAAATATACTTTAGAACCTTTGGTATATGAGGGTGTAGCGGAGGGGAAACCGCAGCAGGAATGGCAACTTAAATCTGCGGCTGAGTTATTACAGTTGAAAATATGCGATATGGCTATGGGTTCGGGGGCGTTTTTGGTGCAGACTTGTCGCTATTTGGCGGAAAGGTTGGTGGAAGCCTGGGAAAATGCGGAAAAGGCCAATCCTGGTAAGGTGGTGGTAGCGCCGGAGGGTACGCTGTCAAAATCTGTACCGCAGGAGTGCGTAATTCCCAAGGAGGCTGATGAACGCTTGACGGTGGCGCGGCGGATTATTGCGGATAGGTGTTTGTATGGGGTGGATAAAAATCCGTTGGCGGTGGAAATGGCGAAGTTATCTTTATGGTTGATAACGTTGCAAAAAAACCGTCCGTTTACGTTTTTAGATCATGCTTTTAAATGTGGTGATTCGTTAATTGGTGTGAGTTTAGAACAGTTGCGTTATTGGAATTTAGATATTACTGGAACACCGGAATTATTTGCAGAGGAAATTCGCCGAGAAATTGATAAGGTGGTGGAATTACGGCGAGAAATTGCGGCTTTACCTGTGTTGACTCCAGAAGACCAAAATCGCAAGGCGTTTTTATTGACAAAGGCTGAAGCAATTAGTTTTGATTTACGTCAAGGTTGTAATTTATTGGTGGGGAGTTATTTGAATAATTGGAATGAGAAGGAAAGGGAAGGTTTAAGAAAAACTTTATTAAATTCGTTTCGGGAGGGTGCGGATATTCCTGATGGTATGGGTAAGGCTTTACCTGATTTTGATAAGTTGCGTCCGTTTCATTGGGAGTTAGAATTTCCTGAAGTTTTTATTGATAGTTCTTTATCGTTGGTTGCTAATTCTTCGAGTTCTCAAAAATCAAAGTCGTCAAAATCAAAATCTACCAATTCTTCATTACCAACTGGTACTGAACGACGTGTACTGAGCGAAGTCGAAGTAAGTCGAAGTGTTCCCCATTCCCTCAAAGGTTTTGATGCAATTGTGGGAAATCCGCCGTTTATGGGTGGTAAGAAAATTACTGGTAGTTTGGGTACAGAATATCGAGATTTTATAGTTAAATGGCTTGCAAAAGATAAAAAAGGTAATGCTGATTTTTGTGCTTACTTTTTCTTAAAAGCTAAACATTTATTAAATGAAAATGGTGGGTTTGGGTTAATTGCTACTAATACGATTTCTCAAGGTGATACAAGGGAAGTAAGTTTAGACCAGTTAATAGAAGATTGTATCATTTATCGGGCTGTACCTAGTAGAACTTGGCCGGGTATTGCAAGTTTAGAAGTGGCTTATGTTTGGTTGAGAAAAGGTAATTGGAATGGTGATTTTATTTTAGATGAAAAACCTGTTAATGGAATTACAGCATTTTTAACAAATCCTGGTAAAACATCTGGTAATCCTTATCAGTTAGCAGCAAATCGAGATAAATCTTTTCAAGGGTCAAATGTACTGGGATTAGGTTTTACTATGTCTCCAGAGGAAGCGGAAGCATTAATTGAAAAAGATGCTAAAAATAAAGATGTATTATTTCCTTATTTGAATGGTGAAGATTTGAATACAAATCCTGATCAGTCTCCTAGTCGTTGGGTTATTAATTTTAAAGATTGGCCTTTGGATGCTGAACATGATGATCCTAAAAATCCTAAAGGTAAACCTTATGCAAGTGATTATCCTGATTGTTTAGCAATTATAGAGGAAAAAGTAAAACCGGAAAGAGATAAATTAGGCTTAAAATCAGATTCTTCAGCAAAAGGTTATGCAAAATATTGGTGGCTTTATGGAAGAAGAGGTCTAGCACTTTATAGTGCGATCGCAAAAATAAAAAGAGTTTTAGTTGTTAGCCAAACAAGTAAATATCACAGTTTTGCTTTTGTTAGCAATAGTATGGTTTATTCTCATAAACTTGTAGTTTTTTCTAATGATAACTATATAGATTTTGCAAAATTATCTTCAACTATACATATAGAATGGGTGTTAAAATACGGTTCTAGTTTGGAAACACGCCCTGTATATACTCCCTCAGACTGTTTTGAAACATTCCCCTTCCCCACATCAACCGCAAACCTAGAACAAATAGGCGAAAAATATTACACTCACCGCCAAAATATCATGTTAACCCGTCAAGAGGGATTAACCAAAACCTATAACCGTTTTCACAACCCCGACGAAACCAACCCAGACATAGAACAATTACGCACATTACACATAGAAATGGATAACGCGGTAGCTGCTGCTTATGGTTGGGAAGATATAGAATTAGATCATGATTTTCATGATACAAAACAAGGAATCCGTTTCACCATTTGCGAAAATGCGAGACGAGAAATATTAGATAAATTATTAGAATTAAATCATCAAAGATACGCGGAGGAAGTCGCCGAAGGTTTGCATGATAAAGGGAAGAAAAAAGCGAAAGGTGGGGGGAAGAAGAAGGTACAGGAGGAAGTGAATAATGATGTTAAACAGATTGAGATGTTTTAGGGAATGGGGAAATTGTCTGATAGCGTAGCGTGGCGTTAGCCATATCAGGATATCCAGGATTATAGGATTTACAGGATGTTGTTGATAAATTTTCTGTGTGGTGTTTGGTAATTGTTAATTGTCTGAATCAGGATTTCCAGGATTATAGGATTTTCAAGATGTAAGTGTTTTATTCTCTATGAGAAATACAGATTTGAGGATGATATATAATGAATAAATGATTTGATAATTTATCTGCTATTATTGATTGACTACTAGGGTAACTTAATTTTATTATAATCTCAAATATTCACAAACAAATTACCAATAACATCCTGTACATCCTTAAATCCTGGATATCCTGATTCAGACAAAAAAATCAAAAACACTACACAACCAAACATCAAACTACATCCTGTAAATCCTTAAATCCTGGACATCCTGATTCAGACAAAAAAATCAAAAACACTACACAAGCAAACATCAAACTACATCCTGTAAATCCTGGATATCCTGATTCAGACAGACAAAATAAAATTATTATTACCCAATCCCCCATTCCCTAACTAATTTTGGTTTAACCAAGTTACCAAATCATTGATATTAGAAAAGTCTAATAAAGCATCTGCTAAATTATCCAACTTTTCAACATTCAGAGTTTTAATTTTATCAACCAATGATGAATCTAATTCTCCAAACTTGCGAGTAAGTTGACGGATAATTGTCCGTTGTTCACCTTGTTGTTCACCCCGTTTCTCACCTTCCTTTCTACCCTTTTCTTCGCCTTTTTGCAAAATATCTTGATAAATTACTGATTCTCGCATAATGTCCTCCCTAAGTAATTGACTAATCAGCTTTTTCTCAAACCGTAAACCTGCTAAAATCTCAGTACAGGCTACAATATCCCGCTTGATTTCTATTTCCTCAATTTTAGCAACACTTTCAGCAACCTGCGATAATAAATCTTGAGGTGCATTTGTGCGAGTTAATGGTGCTAATGGTAAAAGTGCGGGATTATTAAGAAATAAAACAGGGTCTTGTTCCCACATTCTAATTACTTGATAATAGTGGGTAGTATTTACATCTTGGTAAACATTGATAAAAGCATTTTTATCTTCTGTTTCCTGGAGAAAAATCACAAATTGGATAATGGTACATTCGGGGTAGAGTCTTTTTAACCGGATATAATAATCTATGACTCGCAAAGGAATGGGTTTTCGAGAAGTTGATAGTGTCTGAAATTCGATGTGTAAAATTTGGTTTTCACTTTTCAGAAACGTGACAAAATCAGCACGAATTGGTTCAATACTCAATTCGGTTTTTAAAACTTTGACGCTTTGTGGTTCTTCTGGTAGTAACCACCGGGCAAAATCAAGAGGATATTTTTCAGCTAATAGCTTACAAACGTTGTCAAAACTCACAGCTTGAACAGAATTTATATAGTATTTTCAATTATAACTTAATTTGTTATTTGTCAGAATCAGGATTTCCATGATTTAAGGATTTACAGGATGTGATTTCGATATTTTCTGTGTGGTGTTTGGTAATTTATTAATTGTCTGATAGCGTAGCGTGGCGTTAGCCATATCAGGATTTACAGGATGTGATTTTGATATTTTATGTGTGGTGTTTCTAATTTGTGAGATGGGTAATTTATCAAGATGTAAAAAATATGTTTTAATCTTCTGAAGATAGTTATTCAATTATTCCAATATTCAATAATCAGACAAAATAAAATCATTATTACCCAATTCTCAATTTACCAATAACAACCCGTCGGGGAATCAATTCCCCGTCTTATAGCAAAAGTCCGTTAAAACGGACTATAAAAAAATAACAGGTGTTTGTTGTAATTAATGTTGTAATCAATCTTGATTTTTTGTTATAAGTTATACTATTACTAATACTTCACTAATATGGAGTATAATTTGATTATGTTAAAAAATATACTAATTCCATAATTTTGGACTCTTAAAAATACCTAATAACACCAATTCCCAATTCCCATCAAGTATGAAATTTGAGATTATCCATAAACCCACATTTACAAACCAACTCTTGGTTATTCCTAAAGAGTATGTCATGCAAATACTGGAGAAAATCCAAGTCTTAGGTGATGATCCCAAACCTCACGGGAATTTGAAGAAAAAACTACATGGTTATCAGGGTAATATTTATCGGTTGCGGTCTGGAGATTATCGGATTATTTATACTTATGATGATGGCTGGGTGGCGTTATTGGGTGTAGATGCTCGTAAAGATGTATATAAAGGTGATAAATTAGTTGCGGAAATAACGGAGTTTGATGTTAACACACTACCGGATATGGAATCACTGCTAACAATCAAACCTAGTCATACTCCTGTTAATGGTAAAGCTTCATCTGCTGCTAAACAAACGCAAAATTTACTACCAGTAAAATTAACAGAGGATTTGCTGCAAAAGTTGTTAGTAGCCAAGGAATTTTGGGAGAATTTAAACAATTGTCAAACCTTGGATGATTTGACTACGGTGGATATTCCTGAGAATTTGCGCGATCGCTTATTTGATTGTATCTACTCTCGCAATTTTGATTTAGTTATCAGTCAACCGAGTTATCGCACAGATAACACTGATGATTTATTAAAATTCACGGAAGGTTCATTATTAGGGTTTCTCCTCAAACTTAACCCAGAACAAGAAAAGTATGTTAATTGGGCAATTAACGCTTCTGGACCGACATTATTAAAAGGTGGCCCCGGTACAGGTAAAAGTACAGTTGCACTTTACAGAGTGCGGTCTTTATTGGAAACGCTAAAAGCTAATGGTGTCAATGAACCCAAGATTTTATTTACTACCTATACAAACGCCCTAATTACCTTTTCTCAACAATTGCTAACTAGCTTGTTGGGGGAAGATGTACGCTATGTGGAGGTAAAAACAGCAGATGCGATCGCCTATTCTTTATGTAGTCATGGTGATAATTCTCAATACACATTAGCTGCTAATGATCAACTGCGAAAAACCATGCAGCAAGCTTTAACCAATGCTATTAATTCTCTCAAAGGTAACTTATTACAAAAACAGGCACAAACCCAAACTTTACAACGCCTCAATATTGATTATCTCATAGATGAAATTTGCACAGTTATAGAAGCCAGAATAATTAAAACTTTAGAAGAATATCAAGCCACATCGAGAAATGGTAGGTCAATTTCTCTGAATAAAACTCAACGGCAAGCTATTTGGCATTTGCATCAACACTTTTATCAACTATTAAAAGAACAAAAATTAGAAACTTGGCATCAATTACGGACTCGCGCTTTAGAAACACTGCAAGAAATGGAAAAACCACCAATTTATGATGCAGTAGTTATTGATGAAACCCAAGATTTAGATCCTAATAGTTTACGATTGCTAACTCAATTATGTCGTCATCCTAATCGTTTGTTTATTACTGCTGATGCCAATCAATCAATATATGGTAGCCATTTCCGTTGGAGTGATATTCACCAAGATTTAAAATTTGTCGGTCGAACAGGAGTATTACGAACCAACCACCGCACCACCCGCGAAATCAATGAAGCTGCACATTCATACTTAGAAAATAGTATTTTAGATAAAGAAGAAACTACCAATTTCCAATCCTCCATTCCCAATTTCCCACCCAGAGAATACATTCACAACGGACCACCACCAGCAGTTCGCGCTGTTAATAGTGTTGCTGATGAAAATCAACTACTGATGCTTTTTTGTAAAGAAGCTGCCCGTGAATTTCGATTAGGGATCAATGCCTGTGCTATTCTCACACCCACAGAAATATCTGGCAAAAGGATTGCCGATCAACTGTCATACTTGGGGTTAGAGGCAAATTTTATGTCGAGTAAAGATTTAGATTTAAATCGTAAAGGTGTAAAAATAATTACTCTTAAATCTGCTAAAGGGTTAGAATTTCCGATTGTTGCGATCGCTGGCTTTTTGGATTCTTCCTATCCTACAATACCCAAAGGTACGCTAGAGGATGCAGTAGCGGAAATTCTCGCCCGTGAACGCCGTACTTTATTTGTAGGTATGACTAGGGCAATGCGGGCATTATTAATGATAATTCCCGCAAATAATCGTTCTCCTCTCCTCGATAACTTCGACCCACAATTTTGGAATCTTGGCAATAGGTAATTGGGGATTGGGAATTAATTTTGATGTTGATTTTTTTGATTAGCATCAACACACCAGGGAATTAATTCCCCGTCTCATAGCTAAAGTCAGTTTTAACGGAATATGATTAACAAAAAATCAGAATTTATAGTATAAATAGTATAAATAGAATAAATAAACCCCGTCTACGTTGAAACCTATAGTTTTTTCTATGGCGAAAACTCAAGTTTTCAAGATGGATGGGGTATAGAAAATAAATAAATATTTAGTTAAAACCGACTTTAGCTTTTAGCCAGCTAAAAATAAATTAATCCCAATCCCCAACCATGATGATCAAACTTCCTCCTATTCTTCCCGGTGAACTTGATTTAGTAGACATAAATAAAAAACTGCGTCAACATCAAATTATATTAGATTGGAGTAGTGTAATTTCTGCACCAGAATCACAATTAGAAATACTTTTAGATGGAATTGATTTAGGAAAAGATGCTGATTGGTTAGGAATAGATGGGGAAATTAGCGATCATATTGCTAATGACATTGCCAATTATACAAGTAATCAGGAAAATAAACCTAAAAAATCTCGAACAAAAAAACAGAAAGCTACAAAATCAACTCCTCAAATATGGGAACAAAGTAAACTTTTAGAAACTCAATTTGTGCCATCTGAAGGTAAACAAACAGAAGGACAAGGTAATCTTTTAGATGTACAGTTTCTACCTGCTAGTAATGTTGTTATCGCAGAAGCAAAACCAGCACTAGCAGAGGAAAATATAAAACCTATATTGGAAGCAACGATACCCACAGCTTACAAAATTCGAGAAGAATTAGAAGCAGCAATAATAGCAGATTTACGGGGTCCTGCTGGTGGTGAAGATGAAGAGGTGGATGAGGATAGTGTAAGCGATCGCTATTTGGTTGGACTACTTGCACCCCAACATCGTCGCATAAGTGGAGAAAAGCTAGAAAAATCAACTCCTGCTGACGAAATACCCAACGATGAAGATAATAATTCACGAGAAGTAGATTCTTACACACCAGAAAATTTTGATGAATTAGCTATCACTGGTAAAGGTACTGCGGAAGACGGTAGCACTGAGGTCAATGTACCACCGGCAGAAACTATGTTTCCATCGTCTTTAGGGATGACATTTTGTGTTAGTAGTACAGCTAAAAAATTACAAATTACTGTCGGTTGGGGTCAGTATAAACGCACTAGAAGCGAAACACTGACTAAAAAAGATGATACACAAAAAATGGTGTGGAAACGGCAACAAATCCGCGCCAATTCTCCTGCTATTCCCTTAGTTGAGGGAGCAATTAATAACTGGATAGTAGATCCAGAATATCCAGAAGTTTATGTTCAAGGACAAATTCGCCAACAAAGTAACGATGATTTTATTGTTAGTTTATTTTTAATAAATGGACAAAGAGAATCTGCTAAGTTACGTGATGAAACTTGGCTATTTCAACCAGAATTAACTGTAGAATCAGCAGATTATCAACATCTAGATATCTTTTTAAAACGACATAAACCCCGATTAGAAGGTAAGCTTGATCCGTTAATTTATGCTGAAGACAAAGCAATGGCCATGCTTTATCGTAAACAGGTAGAATTTGCTATTGGTCATGGTGTTAGCGTTCATGCGGAAACAGCTTTAGAAACTAAAGAAAAGGCTGTAAAATTATCAACTTCAGTAATTCCAGCGTATGAAGTTCCTAAAACCTCTCCTCCTCAAGTAGACGAAATCCCAGAATTAGCAGGATTGGTTTTAGATATGAAAGAATTATCTGCAACTCCCACCGCAGATTTTGCTTTTAAACTTAATCCTTTAATTACAGCGTATGACCATTGGATTCAAACCCAAGCACAACGTATATCTGACCCCACAACGGGATTAACAGATTATCAAGATGAGGCGAAAACTGCTATTGAAAAATGTCATCATACTTTAAACAGAATTCAGGAAGGTTTGACATTGCTGCAAACTGATGAAAAAGCGGCGGAAGCTTTTCGGTTTATGAATCAAGCAATGTGTTTACAGAGAGTCCATTCTATTTATTCAGAACAAGTACGTCAGGGTAAAACACCAGATTTTAACCAAATTCCTCACCCAACTTGGTTTCCATTTCAGTTAGCATTCATTTTGCTAAATTTACCCAGCATTACCAATTTACATCACCCAGATAGAAGTCATCCCCAGGATGCAGTTGCAGATTTACTTTGGTTTCCTACTGGTGGTGGTAAAACTGAAGCATATTTAGGTTTAACAGCTTATACTATTGGTTTACGCAGATTACAAGGCGTAATTGCGGAACGTTCTGGAGAATATGGCGTTGCAGTTCTCATGCGCTACACCCTACGCCTATTGACTTTACAGCAATTCCAACGCGCCACTACCCTAATTTGTGCCTGTGAATCTATTCGCCAAGAAAACGAGCCTCAATGGGGTAAAGAACCTTTTCGCATCGGTTTGTGGGTGGGTCAACGGACTACGCCTAATCATACCGACCAAAGTGAGGAATTTTGTAAACAAGAACGGGGACAGTATCAACAAAGCGGTAGCGGTTCACCTCATCAATTAACTAATTGTCCTTGGTGTGGTTCTAAAATCAACCCAGGTAAGCATATAAAAGTTGAATCTGTTTCCAAAGGAAGAGGCAGGACATTAATATACTGTGGTGATGATTTAGGACGATGTTTATTTACTGAAAAACAATCTCAGGGTGAGGGTTTACCCATTGTTGTAGTTGATGAAGAAATATATCGCCGCTTACCGAGCTTACTAATTGCTACAGTTGATAAATTTGCCCAAATGCCCTGGAAAGGCGAAGTACAGATGTTATTTGGTCAGGTAGATGGCTATTGCCAACGTCATGGTTTTCGTTCTTCTGATATAGAAGATACAGATTCACATCGTAAAACTACTAGTTTCCCGGCTGCCAAAACGATTCCCTTTAATCAGTTGCGACCACCTGATTTAATTATCCAAGATGAGTTACACCTAATTAGTGGACCACTTGGTACTTTGGTGGGACTGTATGAAACGGCTGTAGATCAATTAGCCTCTTGGGAAGTTGATGGTAAAAAAGTACGCCCAAAAGTTGTGGCTTCTACTGCTACTATTCGTCAAGCGCAAAGCCAGATACATAACTTGTTTTTGCGAGACTTACAGGTTTTTCCACCCCAAGGTTTAGATGTAGAAGATAATTTCTTTTCCCGTCAACGTCAACCCAGTGAAATTAATCCAGGTAGGCGTTATTTGGGAATTTGTGCAACGGGACGCAGGTTAAAAGCGGTATTAATTCGCGTCTATGTTGCTATACTCTCAGCTTCCCAATCTCTCTATGAACAACATGGCGATCTTGCTGATCCCTGGATGACCCTAGTAGGTTATTTTAACTCCATGCGAGAATTAGGGGGAATGCGAAGGTTAGTAGAAGATGATGTTCGCGCCCGGTTAGCGAAAATGGATCGTCGAGGATTAGCAAAACGACTACGAATTAATTTAGAAGAACTCACATCCCGTAAGGATTCGACACAAATTCCCGATATTTTAGACAGGTTAGAAACAACCTTTGACCCCCAACGAGAAGCGCAAATCAAAGCCAAACGCAAAGCCAAAGAAAGAGTTGACCAGCTTGAACCCCTAGATGTTCTACTTGCCACTAACATGATTTCCGTAGGTGTGGATGTAAAACGGTTGGGTATCATGGCAGTTACAGGACAACCAAAAAATACTGCCGAGTATATTCAAGCTACCAGCCGTGTTGGCCGGACTTATCCTGGTCTAGTGTTAACAGTTTATAACTGGGCGCGTCCTAGAGATTTATCCCATTACGAAACATTTGAACATTACCACGCGACTTTTTACCAGCACGTAGAAGCGTTATCATTAACACCGTTTGCCCCTCGTGCCATTGATAGAGGTTTAGCAGCATTATTTGTAGCTTTAGTAAGATTAGCAGGTAAGGAATTTAATGGTAATGACCAAGCAGGTAAAATTGAACGGAATCATCCTTATGTAATAGCTGCTATTGATGCAATTTGCGATCGCGCAGCCTTAGTAGGCGATGCTGAAACACAGAAAATGGTAAAACAAGCACTGGAATCTAAACTAGATATTTGGTTAAGCCAAGCCCAAAAAAGCCTACACGGTGGTGGTATTCTCAAGTACCAAAGAGAAAAGCGAGATGGTTTGACTATTGAGTTATTAGAGTCAGCAGGTCGCAGTAACTGGCAAGACTTTACTTGTTTAAACTCCCTACGCAATGTAGAACCAACCGTAGGGCTAATCTTTCAAGACCAAGTACCCGACGATGACTTTAATCGCTTACCACAACCCATGAAAGCAGAGGCGAAAAGTTAAGAAGTAGGGAAGCAGGAAAAGCAAAATAAATTGGCTCTACTGCTCTCTTGATGATGTTTTCGGCAAAATATGGCTTAAACCACTACTATGATTGGATTTGAGGTTTTAATATCTCAAGACTAGGCGATGCCTGCGGGGTACCCCTCCGGTAAAGTAAGCTGCGCGTTAGCGTCTCGAAAAGAAGAAAGCGAAGCGATGCCTTCGGCGAGCGCAGCTATCGCCTATTGATTTGAATCAAACCCATATACAGCAATAGTTATGGATACCTAAAAGGACGTTTTATCACAACGGGAGGAGTAAAACCAAGAAATTTTCTACCTCCCAATTCCCAATTCCCAATTCCCAATTCCCAACTCCCAATTCCCCAATTCCCAATTCCCAAAATGTATAAATATAAAGTTGGCGAACTACGCCCCAGCCAAATTTTATTTTCCTTCGGTGTCGGTGCTGTCCTTGACCTACCCAACCTATCAGTAATGGTGATGGGTTTGGAAGATTGGAACACTCAAAATGCAGTCGAATTAGGTGAACCACGCCTTCTAGCTGCTGTCCGTCGAGAATTAGGATCACAGGTTAAAAAACTGCTTTCACCTCCCATACCTCCAGAAGATGTGACATCATCTAGTCCCTTTGATGAATATGCCAGGATAGGAATTCCTGTTGCCCCTTTTCCTGGATGGATGGTTTGTCCTAAATGTCGCTTACTTGCTCCCTTACAATTGGGTGTTTTTAAGCTCAAAGAAAGTCCTTACCGACCAGATCAAACTCGATATGTCCATGTAGGTTGTCCAAGAAGCCAAAAAGAACCAACAGTAATTCCATCACGGTTTCTTGTTTCTTGTGAACGGGGACATTTAGATGATTTTCCTTGGCTATACTTTGTTCACAAAGGTAATACTGAATGTAAGGGTCATTTGAGATTTGAAGAATATGGTGTATCTGGTTCTCCCAGTGATATTTTTGTAAAATGCGCCTGTGGTGATCAACGTCCTTTATCAGATGCCTTTGGCGAAAACAGTAAAAAAAATATGCCTCGCTGTCGCGCTCGTCATCCACACCTACGCAGTTTTGATGATACCTGCGACAAACAAATGAAAACCATTTTATTAGGAGCATCTAACAGTTGGTTTCCCATTACACTTTCCGCTTTATCAATTCCTGCAAGTTCTAATCAACTACTACAAATTATTGATCAATACTGGACTGTTTTAGGAAAAGCTACCACTGCTAATGGTATAGAAACTATCATTCAAGTGTTTGAGGCAACGGGTCAATTTCCAGAGTTACTACAAGAATTATCAAAACATCCTCTAGAAAAAATTTGGACCCTAATTGAAGAGAAACAAAATCAACAACAAAGTAATTCAGATGATAAAAACGCTAGGGACTTAAAAACTCCAGAATGGGAAATTTTTTCCCAAGCTGACCCCAATCTTAATACCCCAGATTTTCAACTACGACCAGTAAAACCGCCTGTTGGCTATGAAAATTACTTTTCACAAGTCGTATTAGCAGAAAGATTGCGGGAAGTTCGCGCCCTAGTTAGTTTTACACGCATTCAATCTCCTGGTGATTTTCTTGACTCTGGGGAAATTCTCACAGAACATAAAGTAGACTTGAGCCGCAACAAACCTAAATGGGTACCAGCAAGTGAAGTAAAAGGCGAGGGTATTTTTATCCAGTTTCAAGAAGCAATACTCAGTCAATGGGAAAAAAGTCAACTATTGCGAGAATATGAACGCCAAGCGTTTGATGCTCATAAGAAATGGTGTAATATTCGTTCCCTCGACCCAGACAAAATAAAATTTTCTGGAGTTCGCTATATTCTGCTACACTCTTTTGCTCATGCCCTCATGCGACAAATGGCAATAGAGTGTGGCTATAATGCTGCCAGTTTAAAAGAACGAATTTACTCTAAACGTCCTCAAGAAGAAGGTGGTCCAATGGCAGGTGTACTGATTTACACCGCAGCACCTGACAGCGAGGGAACTTTGGGAGGCTTAGTGAGTCTGGGAGAGCCAAAAAAGCTGGGTTATCATATTGACCAAGCTTTAGAACAGATGCAGTTGTGTACTTCTGACCCCTTGTGTGCAGAACATACCCCTTGGAAGGGAACAACTTCTCTACATTGGGCAGCTTGTCATGCGTGTTTATTCAGTCCAGAAACCTCCTGTGAACGGGGAAATAAATATCTAGACCGTGCAGTTTTAGTTCCCACTGTACTAGGTGCAGATTTGGCTTTTTTTCCAGAGGTAAAAGTGTGAGTTTCTTGCCATCATTGCTTTTAGCTCAGATTTACGCTTGTGCCAAGCAACTTCCACCTGCAACATTAGAAACAATCATTAATCTATTAGCTACAAATGAACACTGCAATGCAACATTAAAAACATCAATACTAAAACAACTACCCAATGCTAACTTTCGCCGAGTAGTGGCAGAGTTACTGGAAACTTGGTGTCATGAAGCTGGTGATTTAAATGGTAATACCATCTCATCTGCTCTAGCAATGGCAAGCTATTGTCAGGTAGCTGCACAAGATGAGCTATCTGTTGAATTAGTTTGGACTGGACCTACAAGCGAAGGAGTACCCCTCCGCAAAACAGAACAAGTGCTATTACAAATTATCCGTGAATCCAAGCATGAATTAATTCTCGTTAGCTTTGCTGTTTATAAAATTCCAGAGATTACTAAAGCATTAGTAGCTGCTATCCATCGGGGAGTAAGAGTACGAATTATTGCGGAAACTCCTGAATCAAGCGAGGGTAAAATTTCTTTTAAACCCAGTATGAGCTTTGGTCAAAAAATTGCAGAAAAAGCACAATTGTTCATTTGGCCACAAAATAAGCGGTTGACGGATGATGAAGGGCGGTATGGTTCTTTGCACGTTAAATGTGCGATCTCAGATGCTAAACACCTATTCATTTCCAGCGCTAACCTAACTGAGTATGCCCTTACGCTCAATATGGAATTAGGATTGTTAGTTCACAGTCAAGAACTAGCTAATCAAGTAGTGGAGCATATTGAATGTTTAATTCAGCAAGGAATTTTCATACCTTGGCAGTAACGTTTTTCTTTGTTTTATTCCCCATTTTTTTCACTCAGCAGTATTCGTAGTCATTGAAGTTAACAATCAGGAATAAGCTTTTGACAATAGCGTTGATTAATTGCCATTTTCCCTAATTCTAAAATTACTTCTAGTGGCACATCAACAGATTTAGCTGCTTCTGGAATAGTGACTTTGTTGGTGCGTAACAAAGCTAAAAACTGTCGGACTTTAGAAACAATAGGGTCACTGCTGTTAGTATAACCACGTTTAATGGCAATTTTTAGCCCAGTCTCAATATCATCAACTGTAACTTGGCGATTTTCATCTATTAATAATTTTTGCTGTCCAGGAATTGCATTGGCAATTTGAATACCGACATACCCAGGTTTTTTGCGCTGAGGAATGATATCGAAATTGTAGAGTCGCTTTTGTCCTTGAGAATCTACAGTTTGAACAAGTAAGTTAGTGATAGCAGTAGTGGTAGACCCTGGAAACTTCAGCGGTTTGATTGCTCTTAAAAAGATGGTTGTAGCTTGTCCGCTTTTTAAATCTGTATCTGTGGTGTAGACCAGTCGTGAAGGATCTGCTACTAAAATGTAGGCGATCGCTTCGTTGGTTTGACTAAAGCTGATAGGTGTAGCCAGTCCTGGCGTAACTTGAACCTGAATTCTCGTTTTTGCAGCTATATCTCTGTTAATAAAGCGATAAGCAGGTGTTTGTGCCTGGACAATAGGTGCTGTTATCCCCAGCAATAATGCGCTAGTAGTGATGATAAAAGTAATACATTGTTTCATAACAACCTCCAAGAAACCCACCCGTTGTGGGTGCAGTTAGTTTACCGGGCAACTTTCAAAAAATTATTGACAACCACTGAGACTTCCGTACCTTCAGGTAAAAATTGAATATTAGGACGTTGTAGTAATTCTTGCACTGCTTGGTCAGACCGTCTCGACAAGCGATCGCTGACTGGACTAAAAAATCCCTCCAACGCAGCCGCCCAAATTTGCGGGTCAGCGGTGCTAGAAACAGTATTTTGATTAAACGTGCCATTGGAAACAACAGTGCTAGATTGAGTCCGGGGTTGATTGACAATGCTACCTACTTTTCCCAAACTACTGAGTAATCCCACTAACAAATCTTGTTGAGCAATTTCTGACCCCACATCATTGAGCTTTTGAGCAATCAATGGTCGCTTGTTGTTACCCCGAATTAATAGCGTACTAACTGGTATCGTTTCCTGTTTAACTGTACCTTGGGAGTCAGGATAAACCAGAGCGATCGCACTCGCCGAAACCAAGTTATTCTTTTTACCTACGGCTGTAGTTTTAGCAACGATAACAGTACCAGCAGGAAGTGCCTCTGTGCCATCTGTAGCTTTAAGAGGTCTGGTTAACTCCACAGCAAAGCGGTCATTGGGATTTTTACCACCTTCATCCCATATCATTGGCATGATCACTTTAGCTGGCACAGATGTACCCAGTGCTACATCCTTATTGCTGCTGACATTGGAATTGACCAAATTTGCAGGGGTACGGTTGAGGATACCCACCATACCGGGAGTTAAATTAGCTTGACCATCAACACTTTTAGAGCCAATTAAAACTGTTTGTAGTTCAGCTTCTTGGGGATTGAGTGTAGTTGATTTTAAGGTTTTGACAGTTTGATTATTTGCTGTTGATACTGTCGGGTTTTCCTGATTTGAGGCTATTGTTGAGTTACCGATTTGTGACTGTCCCAAACTAGCTAATTTGTTCCATTGCTGTAAAGGATCAACATTATTTTCAGCTTGTTGTACTGGTCGTTGAATTGTGCGTGGGACTGTATGACTCACAGGAGAATTTACAGAAGTTGAAGCAGGATATTGTCTAACTCTAGGTGCAGATTCACTAACTCTGAAAGTATTAGTGCGTGGTGAAATAGTCTGCCGTACTGTCCGAACTGGTGGTGATGGTGTGGGTTGTTGTTTAGCTTGTGACATTGGACTGGGAGATGTAGCAGCGACTGGTTTGACATTGAGTTGTTGTCGTTGGTCTTGAAAAGCTAAACGGCTTTTTAGTTCAGCAGATTCATCTAAAACTGGTTCATTGCTAGGAGAAGAATTAGTAGTTTTTGCTGCTTGTTTAGCAGGAGGTTTCGGTTGCAGAAATCCAAACCAGAGGGTTGAAGCAGAAGCAATAACCACTCCTACCAAAGTAATTACCGACACTAGACGAACACCAGGTTTTTCTGCTAACGGTCGTTCTACTGCTACTTCTTGATCTTGTTTCAAGCGATATTCTTGAGAAATTAGTTGATTTGCAGCAGGATTATACCCTGCTAGTCTTTGCTCGTCTTCAGGACTGATATCTTCGTCTTGTACAGCAGTTTGGCTAGAATGATGATTGCCGTTATTAGTATGGGATTCTAGAGAATAATTAGGAGAATTTTCGTAGGAGTCAAATTCGCGGTTTTGATTTGAGTGATTTTGATTTGAATTTTCCATGATTCTACCTTTTTCCTGCTTAAATCCATGACCTTTAACGTTGCTGCTGAGGATTAAATTCAACCATTCTGATAATTTGCAGTCCAGATGAGCGCATTTCATAAATTTTTTGTTCTACCAGCGGGGCATCTTTTCCTAACGGAGAACGGGGAATTTCCACTGCTTGGACTGTAAATGTGCGGTTGAAAGGAATACGTTCATCTCTGCCAGTGGTGCGGTCAACTAAAATGCGAGTAGCAACCATATCTATTTCCCATTCTTCTAGTCTTATTGCTCTCGGTTCTGATAGATAGGAAATAATAGTTGTACTGCGAAGCTGTCCTGTAAAAACGCTAGTTGGAATTAATTCAGCAATCTTCGGTAAAGAAGCTTTGGCGAATTCTGGTTCTAGTAGTAGAGAAGCAAACCAAGCCGTTGTAGGAATGCGCCCTTTTTTACCAACTTGAACACCTTTGTCTGGTTGATTAGTACCAGTAAGTTTGTCATCCCAATTAAATGTTAAAGTTGTCCAATCACTGACTAGTTTTTGAATCACTCCTGGATAGCGCCAATTGCGGTCTTGTTCGGAAACATAGATTGTTTCACCATTCAATAATTGAGCAAAGGTAGTCTTGCGTTCAGAAATTTTATTAACTCTAAAAGCAGTGAATAGGATTAACACAAATATCAAACTATTGAATGCCGTTAAACACAGAAAACAAATAGCTAATAAATTTTTTGATTCCGGCAGCAGTGGTGATTGCAGTCGTTTGATTTCCATAACCATCTCAGTTCAATAGGAGGGTGTGCAGTTGAGTGAGATTAAAAAGAATGTGGAAATAATTTTATAGTCAGTAATTTAAGTATTTGGGTGTTTTTATGTTATCTAAAACTGCTATATATCCCGATTCAGGATATTCTTGATTTTTACTGTTTGCGGAATTGTTGAATCGGGCAATCAGACTTGACAATTGTTGTGTTTTACCTCAGCTATATAGATTAATTATTGACAACATAGTCAAGTTAAAAGAGCTAAACCATAATTAATTTTGGACGATTATGACGATTAATTATCAAAGTTTAACGAATAAAAACGACTTTTCCACTTACTAGAAAACTCCCTACAGTAAAAGCAATGCGGTATTTTTATTGGGAAGTCCATTATCCCTTAAACCTTGCGTATTAAAGCAACACTAGTTGCTGTACCAATAGCATTACTGAGAATATCAATTAAGCCTTTGACGTTGGCAGAAATACCGTTATAAATTGCCATTCCCCCACCTCCAGCTATCAACACTGCTAAACCTGGAGCAAAGATGCTCAAGAAAAACATGAAAGCGATATCAGAGGCTAATGCTGCTCCTGATTTAACCAAGACAACGGCTGTTAGACCTACTAAAATGTTGTATCCAAGTTGAACACCAAATAAAGAAATAAACCCAGTTAACCAAGCCCAAATAGGACGACCTTGTAATGGTAAAAGTGATAAACCCACTGCAATTGGCGCAAATAAAGCAGTTAGCAATAATGCTGCTTCTAAAATGTTTACAAATCCCCATTGTAGGGCATAAAGAATTAAGCGAATAATGGGAATAGCAGTATCTCGAAATACACTACCGGGGTCATTCACAAATTGCACAGCAGTACCAATTTGACCAGGTAAGGTTCTACTCCAGAGAAAACTCCCAAAATCTCGTAATGGTTGAAGTGGAGATTTAGCTTCTTCTTCAGCTTTGGTAACAATTGCTTGGGCTTGAGCTTGCTTTGAGTTCCAGCATTCAACTAACTCTGTACCAACTTGTCCCTGACATTCACTATAAAGATTCTCTAGTTGTTGTCTAGCAATACTGCTAATTGTCACATTGGTAATAGCATCACGAAATGTCAGTTCACCCACTTGCAATTTCAGAACTTCTTGTACTTGTATGTAAGCAAAGCCTCGAATAAAAGTGATTGTTTTTGCTAATACATTACCATTAGCACCAAGGAATATCATAATCACGATTGGCCAGACAAAAATAGCTGCCAATTCTGACCAAGATTGTTTTTCAATAGCTTCTCTTCCAGTGGTCAGTGCCACAAACAAAATACTAGCTGCTCCCAATGTAATACCCAATTTAATCAAGCCAATCCATAACGCAGAATTAAGTGGATCTAGGCTGACTTGCCAAACTAAATTCCACGATTCAACTGTAGCACGAGATAGTTCTAAAGAACTGGAGACAATATCTAAAGCTTGAGATTCTCCACCAGTAACAGGAAATGATTCAGCAATAAAGTACGTCATATTAATTACCAGCTTTGAACACTAAAACTGACCCAAACTTTGAGCAACAATAAATGGCAGTCTGGAAATTAAAATTTACTTTTCATCACCCAAAGTAACACCACCAGGCATCATCAGTAATCCAGCTTGTTGAGTCATGGCATTACCAGCGGCTATATTTTTACGTCTGTCAGCAGTGTTAATAGCTGCCAGTTCTTTAGCTGTTTGTACAATCAAAGTGTTGTTTAATGTCCTATCAATTCTTGCTTGTTGTGCTTCTTGAAATATTCGCTGATTAATTTGACTATTGAGGGCTGTTTGTTGAGACAAGTTTTGCAAAATTTGTTGAGTGACATCCAAACTTTGGGATTCTTCACCTAAGTTGATAATCTTTTGAGTGTCTTGTTGAGTAACTTGCTGAATTTGCGCCATTTGAGTTTGGGCTGTTTGGCTCAAAGTTGTTTGATTAGCAATTTCAGTTACAACATTTCTAGTAGTATCCTTACCAATATCTGCTCGAATACCATAAGAACTTTGACCATTGGTTTTATTTTCCAAGATTTCCGATAATATGGCTCCAGGGTCTTGACTGGCTGAACCTCCCAAAATCTGATTCCACAACTTAGAAATATCGGGAATTTGGAATGCACCAATTGTTGAGTTAATCAAATTAGTTATGGGACTAAACAAGTCATCTTGAACAAAGTTTTTCACGTCTCCGATAAAACTAGTAATTTGATTCTCAGTATTCTCTACAAAAATATTGTTACCATTAAGTTGATTACTGTTTGCTGTATTGTTAGGTTGAGTAGTAGCTAAGGCTGGTTTATTAATTGAGTTAATACTCAGAACTAACAGCAAACTAATGAATTGAATTGAGATGAATTTGAGTTTCATAATTAAACTTCCTGTTGATAAATTTCAGTGTCAATTATGTGAATAGAAGTTTTACTTCAGAATCTTTTGTCAGGAAAGAAAACTACTTTTTTAGCTGGCGATTAAAGGTCGATCTTCGGTCTGTTCACCAACATTTAGTTGAGAAGGTAATGGAGTAGGTTGCACAGTAGATACATTAGATACATCCTGTCCAATATGTTGAAAACCTTTGTTTTCTTTTAAAGCTAAGATATACGCATCCGCAAAGGCTTTGAGTCCTAACAGTCTACCTTTTGCTGTTGGTGGATACTGTGCCATTACCCGTGATCTTGCTTCTCGTTCATTTTGGTTATTAGCAACACTGGCCAGCATCATTTCCCCTGGGTAAAAACGACTACGCCAAAATCTACCCCCTGTTTCTACAAGCCAACAAGAATAAAGGTCACTAATCCGGGGTAAAAATGCCTCAGTTGCATTCTGGCTAATAATCTGGGCAGGATAACCCAGATAATGCTGGAAAGAAGTAACCCCTGTGCTAGTAATCCGTCCAGTGATTCGGTATGTCATGTTTTGCATGATTTGAGAACCGGTTGCACAATCACAGATAGTATCTGGGTCTTGAGATAGTAGCAATACAGCAATACCTTCCTTGCGTCCTGTAGCACAAGTTTCACCTATCACTTCAGCAAAACCATCTTTACGTAAAAGCACTGAAAGCTCATCACCAATAAACAAACTTTTGGGATGGGATAAAGCATTGCGAATACAGGCAGTATGGGCATTAATCGCCATCAAGTAAGCATCCTGTTCGTTAGTTAATCCGCTCAGAGCAAAGAATTTAATCGCTGGTTCAGGGGAAAATGTACTGGGACGAGCGATCGCTTTCCCTAACCTCGATGCCAGTAATGCACTCACCTGATTTTGGATTTGGTTCAGTGCTTGGCGGTCAATTTCCTCAAAAGACCTCAAATTCAGACGTTCTCTGGTGCAGAACTTGACAAAATCTGGCAATGTGGGGATTTCCTGCCATTCTGCGGACAACCAACCCATCTCAAAAGCGCGGTTATAACGAGCAATCATATCTGCGTCTTTGAGAAACACATCCAAAGCTTTTACAAGTAAAGCATCAACTCGTTGGGCTAAGTGGGGATTTTCGACTTTACCCATAGAAATAGCTACCAAAGCCTTGCGAATAAAGTCCTTCCAAGATTCCATCCGTCGTTCCCGTTCTGACTTGTTAAACCTACGTAAATCCGGCGGTTCTAGCAAATTACTACTACCACTAGAGATGTCATAATATGCACCTTGTTCACCCAGTAATTCAATCGCTGTTTTAAAAGTGCTGTTACCACCTGCGGAAATATCCATACCGACTACGGGAATATTGTTCACTAAGGCTTCTTCCGCAAACCGCCACCCTAAAACACTCTTGCCTGAGCCAGAAGTACCTGTAATTAAAGCCCGTCCAATTTGCTGATGAAACAAATCTACGTAAATGGGTTTACCACCACGACTAGTCAAAAACTCTACACCTTGCTGATCAATATCTTTAGGAATGGTCAGAGGCATCAATCCAGCAATTGTTTGAGTATCAAGTGTTAATCGGCGCTCACTCAAATTACCATCATGTAATAAGCGTTTGCAGGTGATAGGTAAAGTTTGTAACCATATTTCCCAAGCAATATTGCGTTCTCTCAGTACCTTGGCGGTTTCAAAACTGTTAGCCAGTAGATTGCAAGCATGAGTTAATTCCTCGGCACTATGACGATATACTAAAAAGACTGGCGCACAATGTAAGGCTTTTGTACCTTCGTACAACCGCCGTTGTGCCTCAAAAGATTCTTCTTGTTTGATTTCTGCACCAATATCACGTCCCTGTCCTTTAGTAATTGCTACAGTGCGGGCGACTTTAGATTGCTTTGCTTGACGGGCTAAATTGTCTTGAATCAAAAAGTCGTTACCACGGCTGATTTCCACCCATGCTTCTGTATCATGGACATAACTAGAAGACAGTATTTTCCACACCCATTTGAGTTGTTCTTGGGTATTTGTCCAACCCAGTGGCGGGTCTGTCATGGTCATCACACCGCAGACTTTACCCTTGCCTATGAGATAAACTCGGTCATGATCTCCGCGATGTTCTGGACTTGCAGAGCGCCCTTGTGTACCTTCAATTAGTAAGGTGCAGATGTGTTTGTCTGTGGTTACAGTTTCTGTGAGTTGTAGTCCTGTGGCTGTTTCTTCTAGGGTGATAACTTGGGGAATGGCAGGTGCAACACCTTCGTTAAATCTATTCCACAACCATTGCCATAAATCACCTGCGCTACAAGGTGTGACTTCTAAGCCTATTTTAGTATTTAGTAATACTTCCCACTGAATAAATCCCTGTTGAAAGCCTTGCAATAATAGCTTTTTGAAGAATGTTTCTTGGTATATGCGTTTATTGCCTGTAATTGATTCTACTACCCAAGAGCCAAGATTACGGCATTTTTCAATCACAGCACCGACAAAATCTTTTTGCTGGGAACTACCTTGTTGATCACTTGTCCAGGTACAAAAGGCTATTTGCTGCCACTGTTGGCGTGTACCTGCATTTTTTAATTCTTCTATTCGTAGTTGTTCATTACGAATGAGAACAGAAATGGGTTTAAGGTGACAATCATTTGCCAAAGCATTAAGTTGGGTTTGGCGTTGGTTATCATCACTGTAGCAGCCTGTACAAAAAGTGATGCGTTCTCCAATTGGTAAATCTTTCATCCCTTCTTCAATAGCATGAGCAAATTCACTAACTTCACTTTCATGTAAGATGTTGTGCAGTCCAGCAATCTGAAAACCAAATACTAGTTGATATTGCGATTGTCCTTGTTCTAATAATAGGGCGGCAACTTGTCGGTCATCCTTTTTAATTTCTGCAATACAGCAGATATTGACTTCATTTTGGAAGGGCATAAATCTACTTTTACCTCCATATTGATTTGGTACTATCAGGGGTTTAAACTGAATGTTTATTTGTGAGTCACCGTAGCGACGACGTACCCAAGCGGGACGGTTTTCTGGTAATGGGGAAATGTAAATATTGTTGCAGTTATACCATTCGTTTCCGGGTGGTTTACGCCATCTATCTAGGAATTGATGGGGTTGGTTGCCGGTTAAAATCCACCAACTGACAATTAGCCAGAATGATGTGGCGAAAAACCAACCCATTCCTAAACTGAGTAAACCATTGGTAATGATGTAAGAAACTATGATGATGGCAATCCAAGGAACAAGTTGCTCGGCTGGTATTGGTCCAATGCTGGCTTGTTTACCTAAAATCCGGTTAACTTTGATAAATTCGTTTTGCGGATTGTTTTCCATAACTCATGATCTTGATTTTAACTTAACAGAAACATAGGTCTAAACCAAATAAATCATGATGATATCAATAGGATTCAAGAGGTTTGGCGAAGGTATTGAATTTGATTTAAGTTATCAAAAAAAGCAGCTAGATAAATCCTATTTAATTAGTGCTAATGTAGGATTTGATAGAGTAAAATATGCTGCCTTGTATCTTCTTCAATTGACTATTTGACATTAACCACCTGTTGTTGTGCCATTACCAATAAAGATAAAAGTGATGACATCTATGGCAATAACAATGGCAAAAGCTAAACCAACTTGAGTCACAATTGGTCGCCAATCATTACCTTGTTGTGCTTGGTTATAAGCAAATAAAGAAGCAGATGCAACCAGCAATAAAAATGCTCCTCGAATCAAGTTAAATGTTAAACCAACAACGTTGGCATCCAATGTGGTAGCACCACCTCCTGCTTGTGAACTTTGTTGGGCTAAAGTGACGAAAAACTGTTCTAACCCACTTAAAAAAATGGCTTGGGCTGGAGTTGCCAGGGTATCAAGTAAAGCAGTAATAGTGATAATGGCGGTAACAAGATGCCAAAAGCGGATTTTTCTGCCTAAATACTTTTCTAAAATTGGTACTGTCCGAATTACGTACCCCATACTCAAGAAAACAATGCTGGCACATCCCAAAATAGTTACAAATATGGGTTTTGTCGCCAGTAAATAAATTGCAATTGCCAAAGATATGAAAACAAAAATTAAGTCGGTGCGGTTGATTTTCAGATTTTTGAATTTGGATGAAAAATTCGTAGATGGTAGTGATTTAAACTGAGAATTGGGAGATTTCAGGTGATTCATCTTTCTTTTCTCTGTAAAATTCAACTGATTAAACTGAAATTTGCTTTTCTAATTTCTCTTCTCTGTAAAATCTAAGCATTCAATCGTTTTATGATGCCTAATTAATCGCAGCTATCTATACCCGTAGGGTTTACAACCTTCAGGGCTGAAATACAAAGAATTATAACTAATGAAGAACGTAAAAATTTCGTAAAATTCATCCTTGGTGAATCTGGCTTCTGAATATTTGCTATTGCTGGTATTAGATTGCTTACGGTAAACTTAAACTTGCATTTCTGATTTGCTGGTTTTAGTTTGCTTTTTCTGTTGTTTAGCGGTATTTTTATCAACCTGTTGAGAACGAGTTGATTGCTGATTATCTAACAACGCTTCCATTTCTCTCAAGGGGATGCTACATTGCCTAATCTCCGGTGGTTCTCCTGGTACTAAAGCAGCATCAAGGACTTGTTCATTGTGACGATTGGGGTTAAATCCCTGAAGTATCTGTGTGCCATTAGACAGTTTCACTATTTCAAAGTCGTACTTGGCTTTGCCTTTTTCAGCCCAGGTAAAGGTGGGTTCATCATCACCATTAAATTTGTGAGGTAGCTGTGTTTGAAACTTTTGAATCAATTCTTGGGTAGTAGCTTTAAGGGCATATTCTTGTTTTGACTGTGGTAGTTTACAAATGCCCGTTTTTTCCTCATCAGTGAGATTATCTTGGGCTATCGCCCACTGTCCCTGAGTGCAAGTACCCGCAAAAAGTGTTTTCCCTTGGGTATTTTCTAAAGCAATGGCTACGTCCGCAGATATCTCTGTTTGTGCTGTTTGTTTACCCTGTTGTTTTACTCCTTGTTGTTTCACTCTTAAAGTTTTATTACTGGAAATGGCAATACCATCTTCAGGTGATTGGTCAAATAACTCACTGGCAACATTAGCAAATCCAACTAAAGACTCAGCACAAGCAATTTGTTGTTGTTGGGCTTGGCGTTTTGTCAGATGTCCTAAAACATCATTTTCTGGTTGATTCGTAGAGTTAAATTTAGCAGCTTTTTCAGCGGTTTCTGATGCAATTACAGAACTATTTTGTTGTGATACAAGTTGTTTTTCTAATCGTCCAACTACCTCTTCTAAACGGTCAAGTCGTTTAGAAAGATTTTGCAAGTATTCTTCAATTTGTTGAAATTGTTCAATGATGCTGGCATCTTTATCTAACTCAAAAGGTTGCGACTGATTATTAGGGTCTAATTGAGAACCTAATTTGTCTACTTTGGAGCCGATTTTCATAGTAGCTACAACCACTGGATTATCTGCTGTAGATGCTTCAGATCCAACTCGATAATCTTGAGAAGTTGGGGAGTTTGAAGAAGTTCGAGAATTTGAAGAAATTGGGGAATTTAAAGAAGTTTGAGAATCTTGAAATTCTGATGAGTCAGGCTTTATTTTCTGTAAGCGACTGGTGAGGTTATCAACTCGGTCATTCTGTTTTTGTAGTTGTTTAAGAATTCGTTCTAGTCGCTTTTCATTAGCCTCGGCTGCTAGTTGTTCTAAAACTCCTTGTCCGACAGCAATTCCTAAAGTTGCCAATTGTCCTGCTAATCCTCCCAAATTTACCCCGTTTACTTCTCGTCCGTTGGTGGCTGCTGTGGCACTTAAACGGGAAGCTTCGTCTAGTGGTTCTTGGGATTTGGATTTTTTGGTGGCAGTTTTATTGGTTGGGGTTTTATCTTGAGTTTTAGTTGGTGTTTTGGGTTGGGACTTACTTTGGGGTTTAGTTACAGTTTTGGCTTGAGGTTTACTTGGGGTTACACTAACACGACTAACAGGTAATTCGTCTTCTTCATCTAAGTCGTCTGGGTCATCTAGTTCATTGTTGAAATCGTCGTTTAACAGGTCGTCTAGTTCGTCGTCAATTTCATCTATTTCTTCGTTTTCCTCTTCTAAATCGAGTAGGTCGTCTTCTAATTCATCATCTAAATCATCTAGTTCTGTTTCTGCAAAACCGCAAATTTCGGCAATATTGGAAGGGGTAAAGTAGTTTTCGTCTTTGTTAGTGATTCCTTCGAGGTTTTTAATCAGGTATTTACCACTGGTTCTGTGTCCAGGGTCACTGGTAAGGTAGAAGCGATAGCCTCTAATTTCGTCATCATCGTCACCTCCTACGCAAAGTTCTACGGTTATGGGGGCTTTCCCTGATTCCTGACTGTAATTTTCTACACAGTCTTTAAAGTCTTGATGGGAATGGATAGAATCGTTCTGAATTGACTCAGAAATGGCTTTGTCAAGTGTGTTTTCTATATGGCGGAGTTTACGGCGGTCTGTCAGGTTTTCCCAAGAGCGAGTTTGAGAGCTTTGTTTGTGCTTCGGTTTGGTCAGTGTTTTGGTAGCCATTATGTACTCAACTCTGATTGCCTTAGAGTTAAGCTAACAAGGCTTTGTATGAATTGACATAGACCTATTGGCTATTTATTTATTGTCCATCTGGCTATTAATGTCAGTTGCTGGTTGATCAAAAAGTGATATGCTAAATATGTTACAATCACATTATTACTCAGTAATATCAACTATCAATTAGTAACCGATACAGTCAGTAATCGCTTGGAAGTGAATTTACTGGGTGATATTGATGACAAAATTCGTCTGAGAATAAATCATTATGCAAAATCTTAAACAATTAATTGAGAAAATATTCAATGAAACAGGTCAGTCTGAAAGAGATGCTGAAAACCTTGCTAATGCTTTAACGAGACTTACAGGTGATTTGTATACAGAAACAGAAAGATTTATATTTGAACTATTACAAAATGCTGATGATATACCTAATGAAACTGGTCTAGTAAACGTAGTATTCGTTATTCTCCGGGAACATTTTTTGATTTTGCATAATGGTAAGCCTTTTGATAGCACTAATGTAGATGCAATTTCCAGTATATCCAAAAGTACAAAAGTAAATAATTCTGAGCAAACAGGTTATAAAGGTATAGGGTTTAAATCTGTGTTTGCGGATTCAGAATGTGTATATATTAATTCTGGTAATTTTTCATTCAAATTTGATAGAAATGACAAAAGACATAAAAACATTGAAAAAACCCCTTGGCAAATCAAACCTATTTGGATAGATAAAAAAGAATATCCTGTAGAAATTCAGCAGTATCAACAATTTTTTACCTTTCCTGTTGCAACTGCTATTTATGTGGGACAAGCTAAAATTAAAGAATATAAAACAAAGTTAGAAAAACTATTTCAAGATCCTAGATTAATTTTATTTTTACGTCATGTTCAAAATATAAATGTTATAGGCTTAAATAATATCAACATAGTTGATGTCTCCATCACCAAAGAAAAGCAAGGAGAAAAATACAAAATATGTAGAAATAACCAAATTACTTATTGGTTAGTACAGGATTTTGATTTTAATGTGCCTAAACAAGTTAAAGACAAAATGAAGAGCGATAAAAAAATACCTGATAAACTAAAATTAATTGAACGCTCGAAAATTACCTTTGCTGCTCAACTCATAGATAATAAACTGGTTGCTGTCAATGAAGAAGACTCTGTTTTATTTACATATTTACCAACCAATGTAAAAGAATATAAATTTCCTTTCTTAGTTAATGCTGATTTTCTGACTACAGCTAACCGACAAGAAATTCATCATGATAATCCTTGGAATATATTTCTTTTTACTAACATAGCTTATTACTCGTTAACATGGATAGCTGAAGTTGCGAAAAAGACAGAATATAGAAACCAAGTTATTAATATTTTGCCATCTAAATTTTCTCTAAACGTAGCTAAAAGTGAAACTTTTATCTCATTTAATCAAGAACTTGATCAAGCTCTAGAATTAATTGCTTTTATTCCTTCAGAAGAAGATAATAAATTATTAACTGTAAATGATTCTATTTTAGATGAAACAGAAATTACTAGAATAATACAAGTTGAATCTGTAAGAACATTTTTTGATCCTAAACGATACTTTATAAGTAACTTATTACTTAATAAAACAAAACTCAAGAATTTCGGTGTTAAAAGTTTTGATGTAAAATCACTTTGTAGTTTTTTAAAATCTACACATTACAAAAATATTGTTAAAAGCAACCCACAGATTATTTTTCAAGTATTAGCTCATTTAAAAACAAAAAACTTATCTAATAGAGAATTACTATCTATAGAATTTATTTTGGATGAAAATAGTAATTTTGCCAGTCCCCAAATATTATATTTCCAAATTTATGAATCAGAGAAGAAAATATTAAATTTTGCTATTTTTTATTTTATACATCCTGATATAGACGAAAAAATTAGACAAGACAATGAACTCTTTAAATGGGCAAAGAATAATTTAAGGATTAAGATTTTTGATGGTTGTGAAATATTAAAAGAAAGAATAAATCAATCCAAATACATTCCTGATATAAAATCATCTATCAATAACTATATCAATTATGTGAGATTTATTTTTAAATATTATTCCCAACTTAATTATGAACAATGCCAAAAATTAAATAACTTAAAATTAATTTATCATAATCAAGAGGATAATAAATATTATCTTGATTGTGCTTATAATTTCTATTTATCTGATTTTTACAAACCTAAATATCCAACAGAGGAAGTAGCTAATTTAATTGGTATTGAAAATTTTAAGTTTGTTATTTCCGATTATTATGAAACTCCAGCTACAGTTAGTAATTGGAAAGATTTTTTATTATTTATAGGTGTTAAAGATCCTAATGGATTAGATATTATATCTAATACAATAATTCCTATGATTACCAATAATGCAATTAATGATACAAATACCATTAATATTACTAGATATATTTTTAATGTGTGGAAGACGTTATCGTTGAGTAATGAGGATATTGAATCACTTCATAAATTACCTTTATTAACTAACAATGGATTAGAAGTAGCAAGTGAATGTAACTTATCTGAGTTTTATACAAATGAAGAGTTTGAAGATACATCAATATTAGAGGTATCATTACCTAATTTAATCAGTAATAAATATTATCAAGAAGGAGATTCTATTATTGAGTGGAAAAGGTTTTTTACTGGTGTGTTAGGAGTATTTGACTTAAAGGGTGTTGATTTAATTAGAGAGAAAATTCATCAAATCGTTAATAACTCTGATATTGTAAATTCTGAAAATGCTGTTGATATATGCCGACAAATATTCAAATATCGTACCTATTTAACTCAGGAAGACTTTCAGAAATTACATGGATTAAAAGTTTTAGTTATAAACAATAATTTAGTAGCTGCTGGTAGGTGTTACTTATCAAATTACTACAATCCTAAGCAAAATTTACAAACTTTTTATGAAGATACTGATTTTGATAAATTTGTTAGTTCTAAGTATTTGCAACATGAATCATCTGATAAAGAGCAATGGAAGGAATTTTTTATAAATATAGGAGTAGAAGAAGAAGTCAGATTTTGGATATATAATGATAAGCGAGAAATTCAATTTTCAACGCAATTTGGAAAAGCATACTTAGGAGTTATTGGACTTGATTCTAATGAGCAAAAACACTTTTTTCAAAATTTTATTCATTACCCCCATCATGTATACTTTAATAATTTTAGATTTTCTCAGAAAATATGGAAGTATATAAATGATAATTGGGATAGATTAAATTTAGGAAAGCAATCAACAGTATGGAAAAATAATATTCCAGTAGAAGTAATTTCCTCTTTTAAAGTTTCAGTAATATATCGCTATTCAATTCCTTGCTTTGATGAAAAATGCCATAATTCATCTGAGGGTATATATTCTAATCGAATCAGAGAACTCGTAGGAGATTGCTATAATGTATGTATATGTAGCTTGAAAGAAGAAGTAGAAGATTTTATTGGTGTGAAGCGAGAGCTTAATGTAGAAAGTTGTTTAACTATCTTAGATGATATTGCTGAAAAATATACTGAGCATACCAACAAACAAGATAGACGACTAAATCAAGTCTTTGAACATCTTTTAAGATGTATTATACCAGCAATAAATGAAGAAGATAAAGAAAAAATTAAAAGTTGGATAAATAGTGGAAAATTACTAACTTATAATGGGAAATTTCGTTTTATTAATGATTTATTCTATTTTAGTACATCTTTGGAATTACCTCCTAAGCGCAACTCTAGTTTAGTAAAATTTCCTGATTCTGGTGTAAATCCTTTTCAATTTGAAACAATACTTGATATTTTAGGAGTAAAAAAAATCACTATTGACGATATGGATATTAATTTAGATAAAAGTGAAATTGATAATTATCTACCTCGTTTAATTAAAGCACGGTCTATATTCATAGGCATATTACTTACTGGAAAACGTAATATTTTAATAGAGAAGCAAATTAAAGAGAAAGTAGATAACATTCGATTTTATAATCCTCCTAAAATTTTCATGACGTGCAGTTTAATAGATTATAAAGAGTCTTTATCTAATTACTACGATAAAGATAATAATTCTATTTACTATGTAAGGAAGTGGAATAGTATTAAAAATATTAACTTGAGTACATATTTACTTCATGCTTTAAAGTTAGATAGAATGAAAATTACAAATTCCTTAATGTTGCAATTACTAGATGATGATATTGAAGACATAAAAGAATACTTACTAGAAAATGGTTATGATATTGGGGATATTCCTGAAGAAGAAAAATTTACGCCTGATCCAGAAAATATCCAAGAAACACCAGAATTTACAGATAATACTCAGTTAAAACCAGAAAATATATCTAGTAACTCTATATTTGTTTATTCTCCTGATGGTACAGGTGAGAATAAAGAGTATTGGGGAGAATGGGGTGAGAAAAAAGCAAAAAGAATGTATGAATTATTAGGTTATTGTGCTGAAAAACAAAGTGATTATTTAGCTTTAGGTTATGACTGGAGTTTAGACTAAAAACAGAGATATAAGTTACAACTACTGAGAAAAGATAA
>NZ_JAYGGY010000027.1:0-43826 GCF_034931625.1 Anabaena cylindrica UHCC 0172
GCCTCAACCCAACCTACCATATAATAACTTTTGAGCCTTAACCGAGCAGTATTGACTCCCCACCATATAGAGCAAAAAATTCCGTCGCGTTTTTTTAGCAGATGGAATTTTGCTATTACCAGGATTCGTTTCTTCCATATTTTTCGCGTTGCTTCCTTAGCGGTTAACAGTACTCATATCAGGGTAGCGATTCCTGCGGAGCGCTTCTCTCCGAGACGCTACGCGAACGTTATCGCCTGCCGCTACTCCTTTGGGTGCAACAATCTCCAGGCGATTCAATTCATCTGGTGTGAGAATAATCTCCACTGCGGCAATGTTTTCTTCTAAATAAGAGAACTCCACAAAAAAGATGATCCAATAACTATACTGGTTTAGTAAAATTTAGGTTTTCCGTGAGTTGAATGATAAATTTTGGACGCATCAGGTTGGCTGCACACTGAGATTATCTTCTCTCATTATAGGATCAATCATTCTGTGGAGTTCTCTAATGGCTGGTATTTTATTTCTCCGTCCCTTACTGAAAAATAAAATATAAACAGATAAGAGCGATCGCTCTTTGCTTTCGTTCATTTGTTAATTTTCACCTTCGTTGCTCAGAATTTCTATAGAATTCCTGGCTATCAACTGGCTGTAAGATATGGGTGTCTGTACCAAGACAAGCGTCCACAACGGAATTGTTTATAAATCTATTATCGTCAAATGCGATTAATTCTCTACAGTAAACCCGGTTGTCATCTCTGTGAAGGCTTACAAGAAAAGCTAGAACAAATCCAAACTCTCAGTTTAGAGTTAGAAATTCGGGATATTAGCACCCGTGAAGATTGGTTTGCGGCTTATCAGTATGAAGTACCAGTTTTATTTTTATCGAACCGCAGAGGCGCAGAGGACGCAGAGGTTACACAACCTTTACCCCGTCCCTCTCCCCGTGCAAGTGTCAAGCAATTGGAACAAATGCTTTTAAAATATATTCCCAATCCAGAAAAAAATAATGCAGAATAATTGCAAGATAAGGTTGTATTGAGGTTCACTTGATGAAAATACGGGAATTATTAGCGGTTCTTAATCACTTAGAATATACCAAAATTGCCGACGTGGAAGTTACAGGAATTAAAACTAACTCCCATGCTTGCACAAAAGGGGATTTATTCATCGGAATGCCAGGAACAAGAGTTGATGGGGGAGAGTTTTGGCAAAGTGCCATAAATGCCGGTGCAGTGGCAGCTTTGATATCTCCAGAAGCGGCGTTAAAACATCCTCCCAAGTCCTCTGATCCAGTAATTGTCATTGAAAACATCAATAGATTATGTGCTTTAGTTTCTACGGCATTTTATGGGTATCCTGGCCGCACATTAAAAATGGTTGGGGTGACGGGTACAAATGGCAAAACTACTACAACTCATTTAATTGAGTATTTTCTTAATCAAGCAAGTTTATCTACTGCTTTATTTGGTACACTTTACACTCGCTGGCCTGGTTTCTCCCAAGTGGCAGCTTATACTACTCCTTTCGCTGTAGATTTACAACAACGTTTATCAGAAGCGGTTAATGCTGGTTGTGAGTTTGGAGTGATGGAAGTAAGTTCTCACTCTTTAGCCCAGGATAGGGTTTTTGGTTGTGCTTTTGATGTGGCAGTATTTACTAATCTTACCCAAGATCATCTTGATTATCACAAAGATATGGAAGATTATTTTGAGGCTAAAGCATTATTATTTAGTTCTGATTATTTGCAAGAACGCGCTATTATTAATGCTGATGATAAATATGGACAAAGATTAATTGCTAGTTTCAATAAATTGCAATGTTGGACTTACAGCGTTAACGACAATAACGCCGATTTTTGGATGAGTGGTTTAAGTTATCAACCTCATGGTGTGAGTGGAATGTTGCATACACCAAAGGGTGATGTGGCTTTTAATTCGCCTTTAGTCGGTCAATATAATTTAGAAAATCTTTTGGCTGCGGTGGGTGCGGTTTTACATTTGGGGTTAGATTTGCAATTGGTAGCAAATGCCATTTCTGATTTCCCTGGTGTTCCTGGACGTATGGAACGGGTGCAAATTAGTGATAACCAAGATGTGAGTGTAATTGTCGATTATGCCCACACTCCCGATAGTTTGGAGAATTTGCTCAAAGCTGCACGGCCGTTTATCCCTGGTAAAATGATTTGTGTGTTTGGTTGTGGGGGAGATCGCGATCGCACTAAACGTCCTAAAATGGGAAAAATTGCCGCCCAGTTAGCTGATGTGGCTGTGGTGACTTCAGATAATCCTCGCACTGAAGACCCAGAAAAGATTCTCCAAGATGTGTTGGCAGGGATTCCTGATACTGTCCAACCAATGGTAATTTGCGATCGTGCGACAGCAATTCACACCGCTATTTTACAAGCTCAACCCGGTGATGGCATATTGTTGGCAGGTAAAGGCCACGAAGATTACCAAATTCTCGGTACTGAAAAAATCCACTTTGACGACCGAGAACAAGCACGGGAAGCTTTACAAGAGAGAGCAGGTGACAGGTGACGGGAAGAAGCAGGGAGCAGGGGGAGAATTTTCTATAGCTTCTTTCTTCCCAGTACCCAATCCCCAGTACCCAATCCCCAATCCCCAGTTCAATCTAATAATCGAGCGTCGGAAAGGTGAGAAGTTGCCATAAATCAGTTAAATTAACTATGGAGTTGCTGATTGTAAAATACCAGTCGCCGAGAATTAGTTCCTAAATCTGCTTTATTTGAGCCACCATAGAGGCCAATATGCCAAGAACACAGAAAAACGATAACTTTGTTGACAAATCCTTCACAGTCATGGCAGACCTGATCCTCAAACTGCTGCCAGCTAACAGAAAAGCTAAAGAAGCATTTGTTTATTACCGAGATGGAATGTCCGCTCAGGCAGAAGGGGAATATGCCGAAGCACTGGATTATTATGAGGAAGCTCTCACCCTAGAAGAAGACTCCAATGATCAGAGTTATATTCTCTACAATATGGGGCTGATTTACGCTAGTAATGGCGACCACACCAAGGCTTTAGAATATTATCACCAGGCTGTTGAGTTAAATCCTCGTCTACCCCAAGCTTTGAATAATATCGCGGTTATTTATCACTTCCAAGGTGAAAAAGCCAAAGAAGAAGGTGATAACGATGCTGGAGAAGCACTGTTTGACCAGGCCGCAGATTATTGGATTAGAGCAGTTCGCATGGCTCCTAATAACTACATTGAAGCCCAAAACTGGTTAAAGACCACAGGGCGATCGCAAATTGACGTATTCTTTTAGCTAAATTGGTAATAGGTAATTGGTAAGTTTTTATCCTACCTATTCCCTGTTCCCTATTCCTTATTCCCACTAACAATGATTGATCGTGAACAAGTTCGCAAAGTTGCTAATCTCGCTCGTTTAGAATTGACACCAGACGAAGAAGAGCAATTTACCACCCAACTGGGCAGCATTCTGGAGTATATCGAACAACTGAGTGAACTTGATGTCACCGATGTTCCCCCAACAACTAGAGCTATTGATGTCAGCAATGTGACGCGAGAAGATCGCCTACAGCCCTACCCTGACAGAGAAGCCATCCTCCGCAGCGCCCCTGAGCAGGAAGGTGACTTTTTCAGAGTACCAAAAATCCTGAATGCTGATTAGAACTGCCAGAGATTCTGTCGTAAAAAATCAAAAATGGGCATTTTGATCATCCCTTGGCTTGAGCCAGGGGATTATTTGTAAGCATTTTTAGAAAAATCTGGTGTCCTCTCAGCAATTTCCAATATTTCTCTTCATACTCTTGGTAAACTTCTTACTCTGCTTGATTGGTTGCCAACCAGTTAAACAAATCCTCAATAGCTGTAAAATCTAACAACGCTTCACCCAGTGCTTCCAACTGATTTAGAGAAAGAGTTTGGATTTGCTTCCTAATTTCTTCAGGTAATTCTCCAAAGCGTTTTTTTAGTAGTCGCACCACAAGATTTTGCTCACCTTCTGCTATTCCTCGCTCGTAGCCAATGCGCTCGCCTGTAGTAATGTAGGTCATAGTTCGCTCCTGTTCAAATTGTTTAAAATCTTGCCAAAACTCTTCTTCCAATGCTTTTGGTAACATCATAACCCAGTCGATAAAGCGGTAAAGATTACGAATATCTTTTTCTTGCAAACCTTGTTCATACAATCGTCGAATTAAGCTAAATTTCCAGGTTTTGCGTTCTTGTGGTTTTTTACTTGTTTGTTGGGTTTTTAAATGTGCCATTACCACCGTTGCAAAAGGATTATCGCTGGCTTCTAATTCTGCCCAACGGTTTTGGTAATCTAGTAGTTTGACTGTGCCAAATTCAAAATTTAACCTGGTATCAGGATAATTATAACTGTATTGGTGTGGTCGCCAGTTGGGATCTACATCGCATAAAATAGCCAGACTAATAGCAGGTTTGCCAAAATAGTCAAAAATTCGTAAGTTGTAGGAGAACATTCTTTTGGGGAAGAGTTCTTCTGGTTTTGCTTGAATTTCTATATGTATCAACAGCCAAATTTCTTGTCCTTGGTGTTGCCAAGCCTTGACTAATTTATCTGCATATCTTCTTCCTTGTTCAGCATCACGGGCGATTTTTTGAAATTCTTTATCGAGAAATTCGTGGGGACGTTCCCAGTTAATTAATGCGGCTGTTTGTGGGAAGAAAAATTGCATTGCTTGAGGAAAGTAGGCTTCTAATATTTCTTTCCACGGGCTGTCTTGGTCGGCTCTTTCGCGTTCTTTGGTCATGTGTTATTTGGTAGATGCTACAATTAGTTTATATTATCTGTGATGAGTTAATAAAGGCTGTTTACAGGGATTTTTAGGTAAATAAATTACATTTTTTATCTCACGCAAAGGCGCAAAGGCGCAAAGGAAGAGAGAAAAAAAGTGTGGTTGAAATAAATAAAAAATTCTGTCGCAAGTAAATTCACTATTCAAATCGCATTACTTCTTCAATATGAGCAGGTAATTTAGTATCTTGATCGATATTTGCTGATTCAATCTGGTGTAATTCTAGATTTTTAGCTTTAGAAAGGTCTACTTTTTGAAGGTTTGTTTGAAACAAGGTTGCTAAATGCAGGTTCGTTGAGTCTAAAGGAAATGAATCTTTTAGGGTTGCTTTATTAAATTTTGCCTGACACAATTTAGCTCCAGCAAAGTTCATTTTTTCCAAAACGGCTTCTGAAAAATTTACCCATTGGAGACTCGAATTCCAAAGAGATACATCTTGCAAACTAGCTTCTTGGAACGACGCACCGTCCAAGTTGCTGCAATAGATATCAATCCTCTTTAAGTTTTTTGCTCTATCAAGATTTGCGGCTCTGATATCAATAAAAGTTAAATCCAACCTCTGATTTTCCTTTTCATTCTCGCAATTACGTCGTCCTAAAAAAAGAAGATAGAAAAAACAGCCGCTAGAATTATCAACAAATTCTTGAAAGACGCTGTGTTTTGCTCGTACATAAAATAAATTGTTCTCCTCATATTTCAACAACAAGCATAGGTGTAAAGTAAAATAACATTTATTGTAGGTTGGGTTGAGAAACGAAACCCAACACCCCTTGCGATCCTACCGCTAATGTTGGGTTTCACTTTGTTCTACCCAACCTACAAAAATTAAATTCTTTACCATCAGGGGAACGCTAGAACCGATAAATCTAAATCCCCATATCTCAACAACAAGCATAAGTGTAAAGAACCTTGGAAAAATCTAACTGTTTAAGTGCAGAAGGCTGAATAAAAAAGTTACCAATTCCCACGTCTCCCCACATAATTGAATGCTCATCATCAGAGTCCATTTGCAATAACAGAAAATCGTAACCTTCCTCTCCCTCCACATTTTCTCGATCATCATTTTGGACAAATCCGGGATATCCTCCTAAACGGTGTCCTCCTAGTGATTCCTCATATTTCTCTTCATACTCATTGGTAAGATCATCTACGAGTTCTTCTAAAGAATTTTCCATTGCTTTAGTGAGATTACTTTGTTTAAAAATGGGAAAATGGCTTTTAACTAAGTTTCTAAACTGATAATCTGATGCACTCATAGGAGTTGATTTGATAGCGAAATTCAAAGACAGACAGTCTAATAATGGTAAACCTATACCTGGAGGTAAAAAATCAAAGTTATCTAGGAGATTATCAATATTTAAATCTGGTTCAGGAAAGTAAATAACTCGGAAAGTCGTTTGTGCTAATTGGGGATATTCTTCAAGACCATAGGCTGTTTCACCTGCGGCTTCAATATAAAATTGAAGTATCCCTTTTTCTGGTAAATCTTCTAATGTAGGAGTTTCAGAAAAATTGATTTGTGCTAAAAGATGCAGGGGAGTACCATCTGGAGCTTTGGGATAATCAAGATGTTTAGGAAAGTAAGGTAAACCACCAAATTTACTTTGCCATAAGGTAATTTCTGTTGTGGAAAATGGCGTAATTTCTATAGAAGGTTTGATAATTGTATTTGCAAATTTATCTACCTGATTTTTTAATTCTAAGAACATTCTATACAATTCATCTGGGGTAAAATCTTTGTTATTTTCGTCTACTGGGATAGATTCGATATCATACCAACCATGTATGAGTAATTCTTGAATACTTTGATTAAAAAAAGCTTCTGCTTCTGCTTCAGAAGAGAATTGATGAAGTTGTTGATAATGGGTAACATTGCAGCCGTCTAGATGAATTGATGTTCTGAGTGAACTTAATCTCAGTATTTTATTGGATTTCATGATAATTAATCTCCGCTATGGGTAGGAATAATAGAGATTTTAATCAAAAAAAATCGTAATTGATAATTCTAGAAATTAGGAATTACAAATTACGAATTCTTATGAATTATGCTGTGAGTTTCGCTAATACTTTTTCTACAGCGTGCAATGCTTGATTGATTTCTACCTCTGTGACAATGAGAGGAGGTACAAACCGCACCACTTTGGGTCCAGCGGGAACAAGTAATAAACCCTCTTCCATAGCAGCTTTGACTACTTCAATGGCAGTTAAGGGAATATCTGCTTTGATTTCCATGCCGTTGATTAAACCCCAACCGCGCACTTCTGAGATATGCTGAGGATATTTGAGTGCGATCGCTCTTAATCCCTCTCGCAAATGTGCGCCCTGTTCCTGCACATTCTGCAAAATATTCTCTTTTTCCAAAGTTTGGCAGACACTTAAAGCCACACCGCAGGCAAAAGGATTACCGCCAAATGTACTCGCGTGTTCCCCTGGTTGGAAAATATCGCAGAACTTCTTACTCATCATTGCACCGATAGGAATACCCCCACCTAGTCCCTTCGCACTGGTGAAAATATCAGGTTCTACACCCAGATGTTCATATCCCCATAACTTGCCACTGCGTCCCATACCCACTTGCACTTCATCGAACACTAATAAAATGCCGATTTCATCACAAATTTGACGCAACCGCTTGAAGTAGGCAACATCCCCAGGACGCACTCCACCTTCCCCCTGCAATGGTTCAATCAAAACCGCCGCCACGCGATAATTACCTTCATCTAACTCGGTAACGGCTGCTTCCACTGCTCTGATATCGTTGTAATCGACATAATGGAAACCGGGAACTAGAGGATCAAAGTGTTTTTGATACTTGGGCTGTCCGGTGGCAGTGACAGTGGCTAAAGTCCGTCCATGAAAACTGGCATTGGCAGTTAAAATGATCGGGTGAGAAATATCTAAAACTGTGTGGGCATATTTCCGCACTAGTTTAATTGCTGCTTCGTTGGCTTCTGCACCAGAGTTGCAGAAAAACACACTATCAGCACAGGAATGATCAACAATCCATTTGGCTAATTCACCTTGTTCGGGAATATAGTACAAATTAGAAACATGGTGCAGCTTCTGGATTTGGCGTGTTACCGCTTCTACCATTGCTGGGTGGGCGTGTCCCAAAGTACAAGTAGCTATGCCGGCAACAAAATCCAAATATTCCCTACCCTGGGTATCCCACACACGGCAGCCAGCGCCCCGTTCTAAAGCCAATGGAAACCGGGCATAAGTGGACATGACAGCCTCATTGAAGCTATCCGCATCGAAAGGTGTAGATGGCATAATACCTGACTCTGGGGGGATCGTGGCTGGTTCAACTAGAGTTTGGAAACTCACTACCGCTCCTCCTGAAAATCCTTTATCGTATACTCTACTAGTTTTTTATAAATAATTAAAAATTTCTGAAAATTTCTAATTATTTCGCGCAAATATCTCTTTCTCTTAGCTTAACGCTCAGATATCCTCAAACGAGTATCAGCAATAAAAAAATTTGTGTATTCTACCCCACATTCAGCAGGTAAAACCAGAAAAAAGGTATTTTAATCTAAGTGGACTGAAGGAAGAAGGAAGTGAAAGCAGAACTACAAGTAGATGTTAAAGACATTGACCATTTAGGGATAATCGCAGGAATTATATCTGTATGAAGAACTGGGATTATATTGTAGATCATCTAAATACGCAGATTGCAACTTAGTGAGGCGCAAATTATCGTAGGGTGAACGGCCGTTCTAACCGTACACTATGTAGTTAAATAAATCACCTTTAGGTTTCATTTACTGAAATTACAACTTATTCTAATCTTAGTTATTTCTTAACCAAGTGGGATTACAGTTTTATTCACAGGCATTTAAATGTCAAAAATGACCACTATAGCGACAATTGAAGTTACTCAACTATCAAAAAGTTTCAAAGGTAAATCAGCACTTAATCATCTATCTTGTACAATTCAAGCAGGTGAAATGGTGGTGCTTTTAGGTGCATCAGGTTCTGGTAAATCTACCCTATTGAGGCATCTCAATGGGTTGCAGAATGCAGATAAAGGCTCCGTTTCAATTTTTGGTAGCACTTTACAAGCAGACGGAAAATTACATTCCCAAATTCGGGCTTTGCGGTGTCAAATAGGCTGCATTTTTCAACAATTCAATCTGGTAAACCGATTGACAGTGATTGAAAATGTTCTTGTTGGTAACTTAGCAAAGTTATCTTTGGCACGTTCAGCATTACATTTATTTACAAAAGCTGAAAAAATTCGAGCATTATCTGCATTAGAAAGAGTAGGAATTCTAGAACAAGCTTACAAGCGAGCTTCAATGCTATCCGGTGGACAACAACAACGAGTTGCGATCGCACGTTGTCTGATGCAAGGAGCAAAAATCATCCTCGCAGATGAACCCATAGCATCCCTAGATCCTGAATCTGCACGTAAAGTTATGGAGTTGTTAGTTGAACTCAATCAACAAAATGGTATCACCATCGTAGCTTCATTGCACCAAATCCAAATTGTCCGCAATTACTTCCATCGTGTAATTGCTTTGAGAGATGGAGAAGTAATGTTTGATGGTGCAATCTCAGAAATAAATGACAACAAGCTCAATGAAATTTATGGTGCAGCTACAGAAGAACTTGTCATGAAAGGACATGGAGAACTTTTAGCATAATACATAATAAAAGTACCAACAAAAGTGCAATCTGAATTATCAGAAATTATGATTACAAAAATGTAAGAAGTCAGGAGTCAGGAGGAAGAAGGAAGAAGAATATTTTTCTCTTCTGTTCCCTGCTATATCAAATATTCTGTATCCTGAATCCTTACACAAAAATAAATATTTAAGTTGCGATTATTATCAACACACAATTAACTACAAAATACAGGAGCAAAAATGGACAGACGGTTATTTATTCAACAAACTTCTTTATTCACTCTAACTTTAGCTAGTACTAAAATTCTTTCAGCTTGTACTGCGGCTGATAATAATTTAGAGACTGCAACCAAAACTTCATCAACTAGCAAAGCTGAAATTAAAGAGATTAACTTTGGCATCCTTTCTACAGAGTCCCAAGCTAACCAAAAGCCACTTTGGGAACCGATGATTGCCGCAATGTCTAAAGAAATAGGCATTCCCATTAAACCTTTCTTTGTCACCCAATATGCAGCAGTTATAGAAGCCATGCGCTTTGGTAAAGTTCAAGCAGCTTGGTTAGGTGGTAAATCCTACATTGAAGCTACAAAAAATGCTAATGCTGAAGTATTTGCTCAAGTTGTTGCGGAAGATGGCACAAAAGGCTATTATTCTCATTTAATTACTAACAAAAATAATCCTATTCTTAAAGAAGCTAAAGCCGAAGGTGGGGATAAATACGTCATCAAAAATGCAAGTAAACTCACCTTTGCCTTTAACGATCCCAGTTCTACATCTGGATTTTTAGTACCTAGTTATTACATCTTTACTAAAAATAATATTGATCCTAAAAAAGCGTTCAAACGGCTAATTTTTGCAGGTAATCATGAAGCTTGTGCTATGGCTGTTGCTAATCAACAAATAGATGTGGCTACAGTTAGTGATGAAGCTTTAGCACGACTAGCATTAACCAATCCTCAAGCTAGAGAAAAAATTGAAATTATCTGGAAATCAACCATGATTCCTAGCGATCCTCTGGCATATCGCCAAGATTTATCAGCAGATATTAAGAAGAAGTTTCAAGATTTCTTCTATAATTATAAAGACAAAGAAGTTTTAGCAAAATTTAAAATTTCTGGCTTTGCTCCCGCTGAAGATAAAATGTGGAATCCAATTAGAGAACTTGATATCTCTAAGCAAATTCAAGAAACGAAATCTAAGGATAATCTTAGTGCGGAAGAGAAAAAGACGAAATTAGATGAATTAAATAAGCAACTCAAAGAAGTTCAATCTAACTAATTAAACATCTCCGACAAAAATGTAGAGATGTTCCATGAAACTTCTCTACAATGATTCTGGATCATGCATATTTAATTTTCACCAGATATCCATTCCATTCATTCGATGCAATTTAAGAATTCAGGAGTCAGGAGTCAGAAGAATATTTTTCTCTTCTGTTCCCTGCTATATCAAATATTTTGTATCCTGAATCCTTACGATGCAATTAACAATTGGCTATAATTTGGTTAATTATTAATAATTAATTAATTCCAATATTGACAATGGCAGAAATAGGAAACATCAGCAACAATCATCACCCTCTCACTACATCTCCAGCCGTAATAGAGATGTTAAACCAAGAAAAAAAACTAGTAACTAAAAGTAGAGTTTTTTTAGGAATAATTACTGTTATTGCTTTAATTTTTTCCTACATTCAGAGCGAAATTAATTTGACGGACTTACATGGAAGTGGTAGTAATATGGCAGAATATATTAGTGCCTATTTCCCCCCAGATTTTAGTGATTGGAAATATTATCTATCAGAGACTTTAGTGACAATATCAATGGGAATTTGGGGAACATTAATGGCAACTATTGTCGCTGTTCCTTTATCTATATTAGCATCAGAAAATATGTGTCCAGCTTGGATTGTCCAACCAATGCGACGTTTATTAGATGCTATGCGGGCAATCAATGAAATTGTCTTTGCACTCATCTTCGTTGTCGCCGTTGGATTAGGTCCATTTGCTGGAGTTTTAGCTTTATTTATTAATACCTTAGGTATTTTAGGCAAACTATTTTCTGAAGCAGTAGAAGCAATTGAACCGGGCCAAGTAGATGGAATTAAAGCCACAGGTGCTAACAAAATTCAAGAAGTTATATTTGGTGTGATTCCCCAAGTTATGCCTTTATGGACTTCATTTGCACTCTATAGATTTGAAGCCAATGTCCGTGCAGCTTCGGTATTAGGTATTGTTGGTGCGGGAGGAATTGGAGTTGCTTTATATCAAAGTTTTGGATCTTTTGAGTACCAAAAAATTTGTGCAATTCTCATTATTTTGGTTTCGGCTACTAGCATTATTGATGTACTATCAGCTAAGGTAAGAAATTGGTTAGTTTAGGAATGAATTATCGAAAATTTAGTTATGACAACCGTAACACAAAGACAGGAATGGATAGCAATATTAGCTAAAGCTGATTTAGAAAGTTTAGAAAAGCTTGTCAACGAATTAGGAACATTACCAAACTATAGCTTTTTACGATCGCCTGAAATTGGTTTAGCGATGGTGCGGGGACGCGCAGGAGGGACAGGGGAGGCATTTAATCTCGGAGAAATGACAATTACTCGCTGTGTAGTGCAGCTAGAAAGCCAAGGAAACGATACTGTGAGCGGATTTGGGTATGTTGGGGGGCGATCGCGCCGTCATGCTGAACTAGCAGCCCTCTGTGATGCCTTATTACAATGCCCCAATTGGTTTACTGATATTCACACTCAAGTAATTCAACCCCTACAAACAGAAATTCAACACCAACAAGAACTCAAACAGCGTCAAACAGCCGCCACTAAAGTTGACTTCTTCACCATGATGAGAGGGGAAGGATAGGAGACAGTATCCCATTGTTTGGAAGGCAGGGGCAGGGAGCAGGGGGCAGGGAGAGGAAAAAGTCGTTTTGATTCAGTGAAATTGGATAATTTATTTTGTGGAGTTCTCTAGATGAATAAAATCACACATTTACCAGGATTTCCAGACCAAATTCATGACTCACAAAGGACATTTAGGGCATTACTAGATGCTAATGCTAGACCAGGAACAGCATATTTAATAACGGCTAATTTGACCATTCCCCAAGGATTAAATTCGGGTTGTGCCGCAGCTTGTTTAACATTATTTGATTTGGATGTACAAGTTTGGCTTCAGCCTAATTTTGAGCCTCAAGTAAAAGCTTGGTTGTTATTTCATACAGGTTGCCGTTTTACAACACAACCAGAACAGGCAGATTTTGCAGTAATTCAAAATATGGATAAGTTTATAGAATTATCTAATTTCAATTCTGGTACACCAGAAAAACCAGAAACTTCAACAACGTTATTAATACAAATAAAAAGTTTGTCAGCAGGAGAAACAGTAGTATTAACAGCCCCAGGTATTTTAGAACAACAAATTATTACTCCCACAATTCCTCTCCATTTTTGGAAATTTTGGGCAAAAAATCATCAAATTTATCCATTAGGATTAGATGCCTTTTTATTCACAGAAAATTCTGTAATTGGTTTACCACGCACTACAAAATTAGGAAGCTTATAATAAATCGTCTCCATTAATTAATGTCATCTAAGAATCATATAAATCTCTGAAATCATCAAATTTTCTTAGGGAATAAAACAATATTTATGAACCTTAATATTCTTGCTGCCAATCGGGAAGATTTACCTCTATTAATTCAGCTTTATGCCGATATGGATAATGAAACACCTTTAGAAAAAGAAAAGGCTGAAGAAATCTGGGATGCTATGAATAAAACTCCCAATTATCAAATTTATCTTGCATTTCAAAACCAAGCACCTGTAGGTACTTTTAGCCTTGTTTATATTCCTACAATGCTGAATCGAGGATATCACAAATTTGCAGTCTTAGATGCAGTCACAGTTACATCTAAATTGCGAGGACAGGGAATTGGTAGCGAAATGATAAAAGCCGCAATTCAAATCTGTGCTGATGCAGGATGTTATAAAGTTATCCTGTCTTCTAATTTGCAACGAGAAAAGGCTCATCAATTCTATAAAAAATTAGGATTTGAACAGCATGGTTGGAGTTTTAAATGTGTAGTAGGGAAATAAAAAATTATGCCTTATGTTGCAGTTAAAGGCGGAGAAAAAGCAATTAAAAATGCCGAAGCTTTACTTCAAAGTAAACGCCGGGGTGATCCGACAATTCCCGAATTAACTATAGAACAAATTGAACAACAATTAACCCTAGCAGTAGATAGAGTTATCTGTGAAGGTAGCTTATATGATCGGGAATTAGCAGCCCTAGCAGTGAAACAATCTTGGGGTGATTTAGTAGAAGCAATTTTTTTAGTTAGAGCCTATCGAGCCACATTACCACGTTTTTACTATAGCCAACCAATAGACACTAGTAAAATGCAAATTCAGAGGCGAATATCTGCAATTTTCAAAGATGTCCCTGGAGGGCAAAATTTAGGTGCGACTTTTGACTATATCCATCGTCTTCTAGACTTTAAATTGATGGCTGAAGGAGAAGCCCCGACAACACCAGAAGCAGAAGCAATTACCGAACCGATACCTCGTGTAATTGACACATTGGATCAAGAAGGTTTAATGCAGTCAGAGGTTGCAGAAAAAACAGGAACAGAACCATTTGATTTAACACGTCAACCTTTAACTTTTCCTGCTGAAAGAGATGCAAGACTGCAAAATTTAGCCCGTGCAGATGAAGGATTCTTATTATCTTTAGCATATTCTACCCAACGAGGTTATGGCAGAAACCACCCTTTTGCGGGAGAAATTCGCATGGGAGAAGTAGAAGTAGTGATATTTCCAGAAGAATTAGGATTTGAAATTGCGATCGCTAATATCACTATAACCGAAGTCCAAATGGTCAATCAATTTAAAGGTAACAAAGAAATACCTGCTCAATTTACCCGTGGATATGGACTCACATTTGGTTACAACGAACGCAAAGCCATGTCCATGTCACTCGTAGATAGAGCAATGCGTGCTAAAGAATTAGACGAAACAGTAGAAAATCCCGCTCAAAATATCGAATTTGTCCTCTACCACTCCGACAACGTAGAAGCACAAGGATTTGTTCAACATCTCAAACTCCCCCACTACATCGACTTTCAAGCCGAATTAAACCTAGTCAGAAAAATGAGAAACCAATCAAAAGAATAATGTAAGAATTCAGGAGTCAGGAGTCAGGAGTCAGGAGGAAGAAGTTACAATATTTTTCTCTTCTGTTCCCTGCCATATCAAATATTCTGTATCCTGAATCCTTACAAAATAATAACTCATCCTCTCCGCGCAAAAATCCATATTCTCAAACAATCAGGTAAATCAGTGCTACCAACAACAAAACTAGCTATTCAAGCAGTCGATATCCTCACTCCAAACGGTTGGATTTCAGATGCAACCGTATTAATTGAAAATGGAAAATTTATCAAAATAGATCAGACAATTACTCCCCAGGGTTTTAATATCATAAATGCCAAAGGACTGCAAATGTTGCCGGGAATAATTGATTTACACGGTGATGCTTTTGAGAGAATGATTTGCCCCCGTCCAGGAGTGAACTTTCCATTACCAATCGCAATTGCTGACAATGATCGTAACCTAATCGCATCGGGAATTACCACCTTTTTCTGTTCAATTACAGATTCCTATGAACCAGGTTTAAGAAGTCGAGATTCTGCACGTTCCTTAATTGATTTCATTTTAGGAACAGGAAAACAGGTTTTAAGTTGTAATCATCAAATTCATATTCGACATGAAGAAGCTAATACTAAAAATCATGATGAATTATGTAATTGGCTAGAATCTGGACGAATAAATCTTATATCCATTAATGACCATTTACCACCCGCAGGAGATGAAGCTAAATTAAAACGACTTCTCAAGGGTTTGCGGCAAAGAATAGCCCTTTCTGAACCAGAAATAACCGAATTAATAACTCAAACAGAAAAAAATAGACATCAGGGATATGAACAAGTAGAAGAATTAATTGCAATTGCCCATAGTCATAAAATTCCCGTAGCTTCCCATGATGATGATTGTGAAGAAAAAGTAGCTTTAAGTCAACGTCGTCAAATTGCGATCGCAGAATTTCCTGCCAGTATCCCTTTAGCTGCACAATCCCGTGATTACGGTGCAGCAGTTCTCATGGGTGCGCCCAATTTAGTGCGTGGTGGTTCCCATGTCGGCTATATGAGTGTCGCAGAAGCCGCTAAACATGGGGTTTTAGATTGCCTTTGTTCAGACTATCATTACCCTTCCTTATTTCATGCTCCTTTTAAATTACAAGAATTAGGTTTAATGTCTTTTGCAGAAGCTTGGAAATTGGTTTCTAGTCATCCAGCAGCAGCAGCAGGAATTGGTAATCATAAAGGTCAAATTTCCCCCGGTTTAGATGCCGATTTTCTATTGATATCTCCTCATAACCCCCTACATTCGGCAATTTCTTCTGTTTATATAGGTGGTAAAGAAGTTGCTAAATATCAAATTATCTAATTTACCAGCATCACTCAACAAAAATTTTGACAATATTGAGTTTATTCTCATCAATTGGAAATATAGCACCATTTTAGAAAATTCAATAATGACAAACCCTCTGTCACCTAATTCCCATACTCCCAATACGGGCTTTAATTTTGCTTATTTAGATGAGCAAACTAAGCGTTCAATTCGGCGTGCTTTATTAAAAGCTGTGGCTATTCCTGGTCATCAAATTCCTTTTTCTTCTAGGGAAATGCCTATGTCTTATGGTTGGGGTACAGGAGGAATCCAAGTCACATCTGCTGTAATTGGTCAAAGTGATGTTTTAAAAGTAATTGACCAAGGTGCAGATGACACAACTAATGCTGTTAATATTCGGCGGTTTTTTAAAAAAGTTTGTGATGTCAAGACTACAGAAAGAACCGAGGAAGCAACAATAATTCAAACTCGTCACCGCATTCCCGAAACTCCATTGCAAGATGGACAAATTATGGTTTACCAAGTTCCTATTCCTGAACCTTTACGCTGGTTAGAATCATCAGCAACTGAAACTAGCAAAATGCACGCTTATCAGGAATATTCAGGTATGTATGTCAAGTTGTATGAGGATATTACTAAACATGGATATATCGCTACAGCTTACGATTATCCAGTTATGGTACATAATCACTATTTGATGAGTCCTAGTCCCATTCCGCGTTTTGATAATCCCAAATTGAACATGAGTCCGGCATTACAATTATTTGGTGCGGGAAGAGAAAAGCGAATTTATGCTATTCCACCTTATACAAAAGTGAAAAGTCTGGATTTTGAAGATCATCCTTTCAGTGTGGAAAAATGGGATAAAGCTTGTGAATTTTGTGGTTCTCAAGAAAGCTTTTTAGATGAAGTCGTAATTGATGATCAGGGTGGCAGGATGTGGATTTGTTCAGATACAGACTACTGCAATCATCAACAACAGCAGAAATGAGATGAAACCTATTTTACAAGTTCAACAACTAACTAAATCTTACGGTAATATCAAAGCGTGCGATCGCATCTCCTTTGATCTCTATCCCGGTCAAGTTCTCGGTATTGTGGGAGAATCGGGTTCGGGAAAGTCAACTTTACTGCAAGCAATTGCCCATAATCTCTCTATTGACGCAGGTAATGTAATTTACTTAACTCGCAGTGGAGAAGTCTTAGACATTACCCAAATCCCTGAACCTAAACGCCGTTGGTTAATGCGAACCGAATGGGGCTTTGTCCAACAAAATCCCCGTGATGGTTTACGTATGCAGGTGAGTGCTGGGGCGAATATCGGCGAACGTCTCCTAGATATTGGTGTCCGCAATTACAGTCATATTCGCCAAGAAGCTACCCATTGCTTACAACAAGTAGAAATCGATCCTCTGCGAATAGATGACCTACCAGTCACATTTTCAGGAGGTATGCAGCAACGTTTACAACTTGCCCGTGTATTAGTTACAAAACCCCAATTGATATTAATGGATGAACCAACGGGAGGATTAGATGTATCAGTGCAAGCAAAATTGTTAGACTTATTGCGATCGCTTGTGCGGAATTTTCACCTCAGCGTTATTTTAGTCACCCATGATATCGGTGTTGTCAGGCTTTTAGCACATCGTCTCCTCGTTATGCAACAAGGACAGGTAGTGGAATCAGGTTTAACCGACCAGGTACTTGATGATCCTCAACATCCCTATACCCAGTTATTAGTGAGTGCTGCTTTAACACCATGAATTTATTAATGACAACACCAACTAATATTTCTACAAACACCCTCCTCAAAGTTGAAAACTTGCAAAAAAGCTTTACTTTACATCAGCAAGGAGGTGTGAAATTACCTGTTTTAAACGCAGTATCACTAAATGTAAATGCCGGAGAATGTGTAGCCCTATCAGGAGAATCAGGTGCAGGTAAATCTACATTCATGCGTTGTTTATATGGCAACTATCGTGCTGATAGCGGTTCAATATGGGTAAAACATCAAGGAAATTGGCTTGATTTATGTCAACTTCCACCCCATGAATTGCTAATAGTGCGACAGAAAACCATCGGTTATGTCAGCCAATTTTTACGAGTCATTCCTAGAGTACCAGCCTTAGAAGTTGCCGCAGAACCACTGTTAGAACTAGGCGAAACCACAGCAACCGCTGCTGAAAAAGTACGCAACTTATTCCATCGTCTCAACCTACCAGAAAGATTATGGCATCTCTCCCCCACCACTTTTTCCGGAGGAGAAAAACAGAGAGTTAATATTGCCCGTACCTTAGCCGTTCACTATCCAATTTTGCTACTAGATGAACCAACCTCAGCCCTAGATACTAAAAATCGCCAAATAGTGATGGAACTCCTCAAAGAACATCAAGCTAGAGGTTCTGCCTTAATTGGTATTTTCCATGACGAAGAAGTGCGAAATCAACTATGTAACCGAGAGTTGATTTTTGCCTAAGTGATTCTCGTTCTGGTAATATTGATAATTAAATAATTGGACAGAATTAATTACACAATGTCATTGCGTATCCCTGACGGGAGGCGTTAGCCATATGGAACAATGCTTATTGAAAAACCGTGCTACATCAAGACTAAACTTTGTGATAAAACTAGTTAAATTTATACAAAATTTAATAATTCGCTGACAATTTAATAAATATGAAGAAGTTTAATTTTATCTGAAAGTTAAGCTAATTAGTTCTCACTGTATGAACAGTACTAATTTTGAGTCAATTAAAAATTTTTTTCTCCTCAAGTAAATAAAATTTAAGTAACAAATTTGCTATGCTGATCAGCAAATCTGGTAAAATAAAGTAATCTTTTGTCAATTTTCTCCAGCAAAAATCTCAAAAATACCGATAAATTGCGATTTGAGAAAATTTGAAATCAGCATTTGTACGGATAGTCTACAAATAAATAACCAGTAAAATGGAGCTTCAGTGGAAAACACATTTGAATCCCTAAGTATTGCTGTATAGCCAACCCATACTACATTCAAAAAATATCACCAGGAGGTAAATTAAAAAAATCATTCTATATCAACTCATTTTGAAATGATACTTTCAATCAAGGCTAACAACCGCGATATAGCAATAATATTAGGAACTTCATGGGTGCTATTCATATTGTTCATATCTCAGAAATTTTTGTCAATTTCCAAAATAACACTCATTTGGATGTGCTTAATACAAATTTGATAGAGGCTGACTTATTGATTATTAGGAACAAAATATGACTAACTCAGAACTCATGGAATCTCATAACTTACTCAATGAGTTTAAAACCTGTACTCAAGTCCAATACAATGGAAAATTAAATATCAAAAGTTCCAAAGGAAGACAATGGACTTTCTTCTATCGTCTAGGCAGAATAGTATGGGCTACAGGTGGCACTCATCCTTTTCGACGTTGGCGCAGATACATGAATCAATATTGTCCCCATATTGACTTAAATAAAATCCGTTGCCGAACTGAGGATATTGCTCTTGATTATTGGGACTACAACCTCTTAAACATTTTACACAAAAGACAAAAAATTCAACGAGAACAAGTTCAATCCATTGTCGAAAGCACAATTGCAGAACTATTTTTTGATCTAGCACAGGAAGTAGACTTTGCTTCTGTGAGTTGTGATCTGAGCCAGGAGGTAATATTAGAAATGCCAATGAGTTTTACAAGTGCAGATATGTCGATTAAGCATATGCAAGACTCGTGGGCAATTTGGTCAAAAGTCGGTTTAGCAAATATTTCTCCTAATTCATCACCAATATTGAGGAAAACCGAACAACTCCAGCAGATGGTTAGTCCATCTGTATACAAAAATTTTGTTAGTTTAATTAATGGCAAATACACTTTGCGGGAACTAGCAGTAAAAATGAAACAGGATGTCATGCCTGTTTCTCGTTCCTTACTTCCCTATATCCTCAAAGGTATTATTGAGTTAGTAGAAGTACCTGATTTGCCTTTACAAGTCAGTGAATCGGACAAATCTGCCTCCAGAAAACCAAAACCCCAAATTGATCGGAGAATGACACCACTTATAGCTTGTGTGGATGATAGTCCTCTGGTTTGTAAAATGTTAAGTGATATTATCACCACCAATGGCATGAGGTTTACTCAAGTTCAAGAGGCAGTGCAAGCTTTACCTATTCTGATTCAGGAGAAGCCAGACTTGATTTTCTTGGATTTGATCATGCCTGTAGCTAGTGGCTATGAAATCTGTACTCAATTACGACGCATTCCTGCCTTTGCTAATACACCGATAATTATCCTAACTGGCAACGATGGCCTCTTAGATCGGGTTCGTGCTAAGGTAGTTGGCTCGACAGATTTTATCTCTAAACCGATAGTGGCTGATCGAGTCATGGCTATGATCCGCAAATATTTACCTACACAGGTTAACTCAGTAGTTAAAAATACTGCTAATTCAAAAGTTTCTAATTAGGTTAACGTACCAAATTTAAGATTAGCCTATTCATCACAAAACACTTGTATTAAATTTGTTTTTTTGTTCGTAGTTAAAACCCACCTGAGGAAAGTTGTAAATAGAACATAAATCACCCATTTACATTTGTTAATTTATGTTGAATACGTAGATTGACGGATGAAAATATATATACAATGCTTGAAGATAGGATAACAATGCAGAGTAGTGTGTATTTTGTATAAAGTTTATTCTTTCTAATTGCACATCTAAGTCTTGGCTGTCAGGTTGAAATTAATTTAATAGGTAATTGCTATGAGTACTATTTTAGTAGTTGAAGATGGACTGACTGATATGGAAATTATCAGCCGTTACTTGCAACAAGCTGGCTATTCTGTAATCTCTGCCACCAGCAGTGAAGAAGCACAAAAAAAAATAGATGCCAATAAACCCGATGCCATATTACTAGATGTAATTTTACCGGGCAAAAGTGGTTATGAAATTTGTAGAGAACTACAAAACAACCCTAATACTAGCCAGATACCCGTAGTTTTTTGCTCTACCAAAAATAGTGAAGTTGATAAAATTTGGGGTAATATGTTGGGCGCTAAGGCTTACTTATCAAAACCAGTAGATAGAGAAGAATTAGAAATTACTTTGAAAAAATTGATCAACAAATAAATCAGATTGCATTGATGTTTTCATTGATTTGTTACTTAGTGCAGTAAAAAAAGGTTAAAAGGCTGATAAAAATTGTTTTCATCTCTCTTTTTCTGCCTCCTGTTTTCTTACACTAGTACAGGTTTGCATAAACAAACCATTCTCAATCGCTAAAAAACTTACTCCATATTACTTTTGATTTTTGACTTGATAATTGAGTTTTAATTACTGAATAGTGACTTTAAAATAGCTGATGATAAAGGAAAATCTATTTTGGACACCAAACAAAAATTTTTAAGCTTTCATTTGGGAGTAGAAGATCAAGCAATAATTTCGTTGCAGCACATCACAGAAGTATTACGAATTTCAGTGCCAGAAATATGTGGAGTTCCACAGATGCCTAATTGTGTATTGGGTATTTATAGCTGGCGTGGCGAAATGCTGTGGCTGGTTGATTTAGAAGAAATGTTAGGTTATCCACCTCTTGTACAAAGTACAAATTTACTCTCAAAAATGATGGCAATTGTGTTAGAAAATGAGGGTAAATACTTGGGTTTGTTAGTGCGCCAGTTAACGGATATTGAATCCATAGATACCCAGCAAATGAAAATCCCATCTCCTGACTTATTTTATCCAGCAATGTCACCTTTTCTGCATGGATACTTTACAAATGGTGCAGAGCAAATGATTTTTAGTTTAGATGCTCTAGCGATTATCCAATCGCCTATGTGGGGAAATCACAACTAAAAAATCTGCTTGTAGATAGTGATTAAACAAGTAATGTGCATTTTAATCATTTAACATTTTTTGGCTCTAAAGTTCAAGCTATTACTAACTAAAAAAATAGGATTGAAGGTAAACAAATGACAACTTTATATCAAAATAACGAAGATAGAGGAAATATCTTTGCTGAACCAGAAAAATTAGACAAACAAAATGGTAATACAGTCGTAAATGTTAGCCATAATGATACGTCTACAGCTAGTGCTATTACTCAGGAATTTAAAATCTGGCGACAAAGATTTCAATATATAACAACTCAGATGCGTCAAGTGCCAGATATGGATACTTTACTAAAAGTAACTGTGGCACAAGTTAGGGATAAAATTGGTGGCGATCGCGCCTTGATTTATCAATTTACTAATTCTGATTCTGGAACTGTTTTGGCAGAATCAAGAACTACAGGTTGGACACCATCTTTAGGTGAAAATCTGCCAGCTATTCTGTTTGGTTTATACACCGATCAAGATTACATTGAAGCTGTAGTAATTGACGACATTAATCAAATTCAAGTTACCCCCTATCAAAAACAACTACTTGATAAATTTCAAGTCAAAGCTAGTTTAAGTTTGCCTATTTTTGTTGATAGTAAAGTATGGGGCTTGTTAGTGGTTCATAGTTGTGGAGTAGATCGCCATTGGCAAGAGACAGAAACCACTCTTATATCTCAAATTAACACAGAAATTGCGTACAGATTGCAGAGCTTTAAATTACAAAAAGAATTGCAACAGTCTACCTTAGCCAAGCAATCAGTAGCTAAAGTTATTAGCAAAATTTTGCAGCAGCCAGATGTTGATAAGATTTTTCAAACCACCACTCAAGAAGTACGCCAATTGCTGAAGTGCGATCGCGTCGGTGTTTATCGCTTTAACCCAGACTGGAGTGGCCAATTTGTCTCCGAGGCTGTAGGTAATAACTGGACAAAAATCGTTACCCCAGATTTCAAAATGGTCTGGGAAGATACCCACCTCCAAGAAACCAAAGGTGGTAGATATGCCAAGGGTGAAACATTTATCGTTAATGACACCTACAAAATAGGTCTAGCTCAGTGCCACATTGAGATATTAGAACAGTTTGAAGCCAAAGCTTATATTATTGCTCCCATTTTCTCAGGGGAAAAATTGTGGGGTTTATTGGCAGCTTATCAAAATACCGGGGCGCGGGAATGGCAAGACTGGGAAGTGAGCTTTTTAACTCAGATTGGTTTGCAATTTGGTGTGGCTATCTCCCAAGGAGAATATCTGGAACAAGTGCGGAAACAGTCGGAACAACTAGCACAGATTGCTAAACAAGAGAAAGCCTTAACTAAGATAGTTAACCGGATTCGTCAATCATCAGAGTTAGATGATATCTTCAAAACCACCACTCAAGAGGCTCGTCAGGCTCTCAAATGCGATCGCATCGCCATATATCACTTCAACCCAGATTGGAGCGGCAATTTCGTCGCTGAATCAGTAGGATCTGGATGGGTAAAACTTGTTGGTGCTGATATCAATACCTTGGTGGAAGATACCTTCTTACAAGAAACTAAGGGAGCTAGGTTTAATAAAGGTGAGAGCTTGTGGGTAAATGACATCTATCAAGAAAATATTACCCCCTGTTATTTGGAACTATTAGAACAATTTGAGGCAAAAGCTTATATCAATGTCCCCATCTTTTTTGGTAATCAGTTGTGGGGATTATTAGCAGCTTATCAAAATACAGAGCCAAGGGAATGGCAAACCTCTGAAGTTAACTTTTTGAGTCAAATTGCTTTGCAGTTTAACCTAGCCAAATCACAGTTAGATTATCTAGAAACAGTGCGCTTAAAAAATGAAGAATTAGCGCAGATTGCCGAACAAGAAAAAACAATTAACAAAATAGTCAGCCGTATCCGCCAATCTTTAGATGTCGAAGAAATCTTCAAAACCACCACTCAAGAAATTCGCCAAGCTCTGAAATGCGATCGCGCCGCAGTCTATAAATTTAGCCCGGATTGGGGTGGTGAATTTGTACATGAATCAGTAGGTACTGGCTGGACAAAAGTAGTAGGGCCAGATATCAAAACCGTCGTGAATGATACTTATTTACAAGACACAAAAGGCGGTAGATATGCCAAAGGCGAAACCTTTGTTGTCAACGACACCTATAAAATCGGTCTTGCTCCTTGCCACATCGCCATCCTAGAACAGTTTGAAGCTAAATCTTATGTGATTGTGCCGATTTTCTTTGGTGAAATACTGTGGGGCTTATTGGCAGTTTATCAAAACACTGGACCCCGTGAATGGAAAGAGTCAGAAATCAGCTTTTTACAACAGATCGGACTGCAATTTAGTCTAGCCAAATCACAGTTAGATTATATAGAACAAGTAAAATTGCAATCTCAGGAAATCAGTCAACTGGCTGAACAAGAAAAAACAGTTAACAAAATAGTCAACCGTATCCGCCAATCTTTAGATTTAGAAGAAATCTTCAAAACATCCACTCAAGAAGTCCGTCAATCACTAAAATGCGATCGCGTCGCTGTTTATCGCTTCCACCCCAATTGGAGTGGACAATTTGTCGCCGAATCCGTAGGTGCTGGATGGATGAAAGTTGCTACTCCCGACTTTAAAATGGTTTGGGAAGATACCCATTTGCAAGAAACCCAAGGTGGTAGATATGCCAAGGGTGAAAGCTTCGTCGTCAATGACATCTATCAAACTGGTCATGCTCAATGTCATCTAGAGGTTTTAGAGCAGGTTGAAGCCAGAGCTTATATGATAGTCCCCATCTTCTATGGAGAAAAACTCTGGGGCTTACTGGCAGCTTATCAAAACTCAGGAACTCGTCAATGGCAATCTAGAGAAATCAACTTTTTAGAGCAGATAGGCTTGCAAATCAGCCTCGCTAAATCGCAGATAGACTATATAGAACAAGTACAGTCCAAATCGGAAAAACTCGCTCAAATAGCTGAACAAGAAAAAGCCATCAGCAAAATAGTCAACCGCATCCGTCAATCTTTAGATGTAGAAGAAATCTTCAAAACCACCACCCAAGAAGTTCGCCTACTCCTAAAATGCGATCGCGCAGCTGTCTATCAATTCACATCTGATTGGGGTGGCGAATTTGTCGCCGAATCTGTAGTTAGTGGGTGGGTGAAACTAGTCGGACCCGGTATCAAAACCATCCTCAACGACCCTTGCTTACAAAATAACGAAGGTGGGCGCTATAAAAAAGGTGACACTCTGATAGTCAACGACATTTATACAGCCACCCTTGATCCATGCTACATAGAAATCATCGAAAAATATGAAGCCAGAGCTTACATCATTACTCCCATCCTATTCGGAGAAAAACTCTGGGGCTTACTCGCAGCTTATCAAAACTCAGGAACTCGTGAGTGGGAAGAATCAGAAATTAACTTAGTATCTCGTATCAGCGACCAACTAGGACTAGCTTTACAACAAACTGAATACTTGCAACAACTACAAAATCAATCATCCAAACTAGCAGCAGCAGCCGATAGGGAAAAAGCCGCTAAAGAACTACTGCAACAACGTTCTATTCAACTGCTCAGAGCCATTGGTCCAGCACTCAGTGGTGATTTAACAGTCCGCGCCCCCATCACAGAAGACGAATTAGGCACAATTGCTGATGCCTACAATGGCACTCTGCAAGCATTAGAACAAATCGTTATCCAGGTACAAACCGCATCTCAGCAAGTTGCTCAAACCTCTATCAATAGCAATTCTTCACTAGTAGGATTAACGGATTTAGCCAAAGAACAATCCGACGAAATCACCCAAGCCTTAAACGATATTCAACAAATGGTAGATTCTACCCAAGCGGTAGTAGCCAATGCCCAATTAGTGCAAGTTGCGGTACAACAGGCAAACAAAACTGTAGATTCTGGTGATACAGCCATGAACCAAACAGTAAATGCCATTCAAGCCATTCGTGAAACTGTAGCCCAAACCAGTAAAAAGATTAAACGTCTGAGTGAATCATCACAAAAAATCTCGAAAGTAGTGAACTTAATCAGCAACTTTGCCACACAAACCAACGTACTCGCTTTGAATGCCGCCATTGAAGCTACTCGTGCCGGTGAATATGGTAAAGGCTTTGCAGTAGTAGCAGATGAAGTGCGTTCTTTATCACGTCAGTCAGCAGCAGCTACTATCGAAATTGAAAAATTAGTCCAAGAAATTCAATCAGAAACCGGAGAAGTTGCCGTGGCAATGGAAACTGGTATTAGGCAAGTAGTAGAAGGGACAAACTTAGTTAATGAAACCCGCCAAAACTTAAATGATATTGTTTCTGCAACTGCGGAGATTAGTCAACTAATTGAGCGAATTACTGAAGCAACTCAAAAACAAATGAGCCAATCAGTAACAGTAACAACATCAATGAATGATGTAGCGGCAATTGCTAACAAGACCTTTGTTGAATCTCAAGAAATTGCGATAGTGTTCCAAAATTTATCAGGAATGGCACAAGATTTATTAACAACTGCTAGTAAGTTCAAAGTCAAATAAAGGGTGAGTAATTGGTAATTGGTAATAAATTCTACTTTACCAATTACCAATCCAATTTTAAATCATTCCTAAATCTAAAATCAAAAATTATGATTACAGATAATGAAATTCGCCAACAAGGCTATACCTATTTTTTAGCTGAAGCTCCAGAATTATTACAGGCAATTGAACAAGATTTATTTAGTCTGTCAGAAGGTTATAGTATTACTAAAGTTCATAACTTAATGCGGGCTACTCATACAATTAAAGGGGGAGCAGCAACTGTTGGGCTAGATACAATCAAGATAATAGCCCATTCTTTAGAAGATATATTTAAGGCTCTATATAGCCCAGATGTACTTATCGATTCTGAATTGCAAACATTCCTACTAGACGCTTACGAATGTCTTCATCTAGCTGTCACAGCAGAATTAACATCAAGTAATATTAATAGCGAAGAACTTATCCAGAGAGCAACTTCTGTATTTGCACAACTACAAACAAAATTAGGTGATGCTTTTGGGGCTGAGGATCATATTCCTACTTCTGAAGAATTGGGATTTGATATTGTCCAGTCTATTTTTGAAGTGGGAGTCACACAAAGACTACAAAGCATTGCCGAAGCTATTAATAATTCACTAGATAATCAGGAATTAGCAGATTTTTTAAATTCTCAACTTGAGGTATTTTTAGGTTTAGCTGAATCTTTAAATTTACCTGGGTTGAAAGAACTATCTCAGACAATTATGGATGCACTAAAAGCTTATCCCCAGCAAGTGCGTCAAATAGCTGAAATTACCTTAACTGATTTGCAAGAGTCACAAAAAGCAGTTTTAGCAGGCGATCGCACTTCTGGTGGTTCACCTTCTTTAGCTTTGCAAACTTTGCTAAAAGTAAACAAAGATGATTCACCCACTACTAGTAGTTCATTAGCTACAGTTCCCAAGGTTGAGTCGTCTATCGTTCATACAAACAACTCTTTTGCTACCACATTTTTCAGAGTTACCACTGAATTTTATCAATTTTTAACTACAGTAGGCAATAGAAATAATGATACTTTAAAACCAGCAAATGCTAAGTTTTATTTAAAAGTAATTCGCTACATTTTTGGTTGGTTTAATCACTATAGAGAAATTCCAGAAACAGAACTGAGTTTAAGTTTGTTGATTTTTCCAAATGAACAAGAAAATTCAGAACATTATATTAAAAATTGGCTAAATCAATTTCTATATTTTATTGAAGATGAAGAAGATCAACAGAACCTTTGTCTTTATCGTCAAGGTGTTGTTTTGATAATTCTTCTAGCTATTGCCCAATTTCAATATTCAGTTAAAAAAGATGATCGTGCTATCTCAATTATCAGCACACTGAGAAAGCAAATCCGCAAATTAGGAAAAGAATATAAGAATTACCCTCCTATTACAGAACAGGCAAAAAAATGGCTAGACAGTCCTAAGTTACAAGAATTATTAGTTATTAAAGAAATATCTACTCTTGCATCTCCTCCCACTGACTATCATCTATTAGAGGAAATATGGGGAGGAGATACAATATCAGAAACAATCGAGCAAGCCGTCACAACTCATACCTTAGAAGATGTTAAAAATGATCCTTATTTAGGAAGTGTGACATCATCGGCTGTTATTGATCAAGTATTTACAAATATTCCTGAATCAGTCCTAGAAATTATTGCTGATGAACCCGTAATCAATAATACAGAAGTAGCAGATAAATCCCTGCCTGCCACTAATAATAATTCTCGGCAACCTTCATTTGTGCGTGTAAATGTAGAGGGATTGCAACACCTCAATTATTTAGCAGGAGAATTACTAATCTACCAAAAACGAAGTAGTTTATACGATGAACAAATCTTAGAACTAATTGAAAGACTAACTCAAAAACTGAGTCAACATCAATCAATTTTGCATCAATTACGTGATTTGTCTTTACAGGGAAATAATGTTTCCATAGAAACCATGCAAAAAGTTTCGGCTGTACAGTTTGATGCTTTAGAAATGGATGTATATACAGAATTTAATTTAACATTACATGAAGCATTAGAGGAAACACTACAACTACAAGAAACCTCTGAGTCTCTTGATTTACTTATGAGACAATCGGCTCAAATTAGTGATAAAAAATATAATTTAACTCTGAATATTATCGACAACTTGGTAGAAGCCAGGATGTTGCCTTTGGGAACTATTTTAAATCGCTTTCCGCAAATGGTGCATAAGCTAGGAAATGTTTATGCAAAACTTGTAGAATTAAAACTCATTGGTACACAAGTTCTCATAGATAAAGCCATCGCTGAAAAACTCTATGATCCATTATTACAATTAGTGCGTAATGCTTTTGATCATGGTATTGAAACTCCAGAAATTCGTCGTGGACTTGGAAAAGATGAAAAAGGTTTAATAGAAATCTGCGCTTATCATCAAGGCAGTCAAACTATTATCGAAGTCCGCGATGATGGTCAAGGTTTAAACTTAGAAAAAATTAGAGAAAAAGCGATCGCACTTAATCTGATACCAAATAATCATAATTTGACTGAATCTGAACTGATCGAATTCATGTTTTCACCTGGATTTTCCACTGCTGGTAAGGTAAATGAAATTTCTGGACGTGGGATGGGTTTAGATATTGTCCGTACTCAGTTACAAGGTCTTAATGGCTTGATTTCAGTACAGTCATCTCCCCATCAAGGAACAACATTCATACTCAAAATACCTTTCTCTATGACCACAGATAAACTAATGCTAGTTCAAGCAGGGGGGGTTGTTTATGCCTTATTGCTAGATAGTATCGAGAAAATCTTAATTCCCTCTGAGCAGCAAATCAAAGAGTTTGAAGGCAAACAAATTTTACATTGGCATTCGGGTGAGGATGAACTGATAGTCAACCTCTTAAAACTCTCAAAGTTGATGTATTATAATGGTTCATTTATTGGCAGTACTTATTTAAATAAAATACCCAGTAATCCTGATACGGAAATTATGAAAACCCCTGTGCTTTTGCTCAGACATAATCAAGGCATTTTGGGTTTAGAAGTTGACCAAATTATTGGTGAACAAGAATTAGTCATCAGACCTTTAGGAAGTGCCATTGCTCCACCCAAATACATCTATGGTTGTAGTAGTTTAGCTAATGGTAATCTTGTCTTAGTAATTGACGGAACTCTCCTGGTAGATTCTCAACAAATGCAGGCTACACTTGATGTAAGAGCGCTGCCAGCTAATTCTATATCTTCTGAACAAGCCTTGTTGATGTCGGAGGATGAGATTCAATCTATACCACTCTTGGCTGCATCTGCTCCCTTAAATACTATCAAACCACAACTAACTTCTTCTGTAGGGATAACTCATAAATTACCAAAAGTAGTTTTGGTTATAGATGATGCGATTAGTGTCAGACAAACTATTTCTCTAACTTTGCAAAAATGTGGCTATCAAGTAATACAAGCGCAAAATGGAGTAGAAGCTCTCGAACAATTGCAAGTACATCCAGAGATTGAGGTGATCATTTCTGATTTGGAAATGCCACGGATGAATGGATTTGAATTATTGAGTCATATTCGTCAAAATCCTGATTTTTCTCAAAAACCTGTGGTGATTCTCACTTCTCGTAGTTCTGAAAAACATCGTCAATTGGCTCAAGAATTAGGTGCGACGGCTTATTTAACTAAGCCTTATTTAGAACATGAGTTTCTATCTACTGTTGAGAGTTTATCGAACAAAGTTCAAAAGGTAGAAGCAACCCACGCTTAAAATAATAATCTTTGTATAGATGTTCCATGGAACGTCTATTTTTGTAAGGATTCAGGATACAGAATATTTGACATAGCAGGGAACAGAAAAGAAAAATATCCTTCTTCCTTCTGACTCCTGAATTCTTACCTATTTTTTCGGTCTGACTTCACCAAATTTAATCACAACCTTCGGAACGCTATGCGAACGGTAAGCTAACGCTAACGCAATACTTACAAATAAAATCAACGTCATACTCAATGCTTAACCAAAACCCCAATTTTGAATAGTTTATTCTCTTTCCCCCACATCTCGTAATACCGCATCAATTAGGGTAGGTTGGATATAAATTCCATTGGTGCGTAACTTGTCAATGTATAGCTTAATCTCAGCAATCAAGCCAGATTTTTTTGCCTTTCGCAAAATGCCAAGAGTGCCTATTCTGGGGATTCCTAAACGTTAACGGATTTAGTCATCACGTAACTCATCAGCAATTTGGTCATCATCGAGATTGATCACTGGGACTTGCAACCGTCCTAATTCATACATAAATTTTGGTTTATTCATGCTGCAAAAAGCGGCAGCTTGATCCAAAGACAATCTACGTAGTTCAAATAGTTTGACTGCAAGTAAAAATTTAAGTTCTGCTTCTAACGCTTGGGGTGATTTACCAGAAGTGATGAGTAAGTCATCAGGATATTCTAGAGATAAGGTGTGCATAATTCGCCTTTAGAGGATGTTTTAAAATTACCATAGAAAAAATTTCAGGATTTGGTCAAACATTTTTTCAGGTTTTCAATGATTCTAAAAACCTCCTCCTGACTTCTGTACAGATAAAGTGCAATGCTAAACCCCTACTACTCCCAAATTATTTTTTCGGTCTGACTTCACCGAATTTAATCACAAGTGCGATCGCAATACTCACAAACAAAATTAACGTCATACTCAACGCTGAACCAAATCCCCAATTTTGGGTAGCACCGAGAAACTGGTTATAAACTAACCGTGCTGCTGTCATGCTAGAAGCACCACCAAGTAATTCTGGATCGATAAAGTCCCCTAATGCGATAATAAATACCAGCAAAGAACCAGCAGCTATACCTGGTAAAACTTGGGGTACAGTAACGCGCAAAAAGGTTTGTCTTGGGTTTGCACCCAAATCGGCTGCGACTTCTAGCAACTCCTTGTCTAGCTTTTCCAAAGAGGCATACAACACTAAAACCATATAGGGTAGTAAGCTGTAACTCATGCCAATTAATACTGCTGAACTGCGATTGAGCAATTCTAATGCTGGTAAGCCGACACTGGTGAGTAAACTATTCAACAATCCAGTTGGACGCAGAATAGTAATCCAAGCATAAGAACGCAGCAATGAGGAAGTCCATAAAGGCAAAACAAACCCTAATAGCAACAAATTCCGCCAGCGCTTTGGTGCTATTTGAGCAATCCAATAAGCAACCGGAAAACCTAAAATTAAACAAATAATTGTCGTATTAATTGCCAAAAAAAGAGAATTAAATATTACTCGTAAGTAAAGTGGTTCGAGAATACGAATATAGTTTTGAAAGCCATTAGGATTGACAATATCACCTGGTCGAATATTGGTGACTAAACTCAATTCAAAAATTATTAATGTTGGTAGTAACAATAACAATAATAACCAAATCCCAGATGGTGCAAGTAATACCATAGGACCAAACCATTGGATTTGATAGCGATTCAATTGCGGCTTTTCTGCAATATCGCTGGGAGATTCTAGCGCCGAATTAGGAATTTTAATAGACACAGTCTGATACCAATCTTGGAATTATAGTAAGAATTCAGGAGTCAGGAGTCAGGAATCAGGAGTCAGGAGTCAGGAGTCAGGAGTCAGGAGTCAGGAGTTCAGAAGGAAGAAGGAAGAAGGAGGAAGAATATTTTTCTCTTCTGTTCCCTGCTATATCAAATATTCTGTATCCTGAATCCTTACGAATTATAGTAAATTTAAGCTAGTAATTGAGTCCAATATCGCTCATAAACTTCTTCAAATTTACCTATAGGAGTAGAGCGTTCACATTTTTCTAACAATGACTCTGGAGGAAATAAATTAGTATTTTCTTGAATTCGCTTTGGTAATTGCTCGAATCCGGCACGATTAGGAGTACTAATATTTAGTCTTTGACTGAGATTGGCGGCTACATCCGGTTGTAAAATCAAGTTAATCCAGGCATAAGCACCAGCCAAATTAGCGGCTGTTTTAGGAATGACAATAGTATCTGTCCATAGTGAAGAACCACTGCTAGGAATCACATATTTGAATTTGGGGTTTTCTTTCGATATATTGACTGCATCGGTAGAATAACACATAGCTAATAATAAATCTCCTGCGAGAAGTTGATTTTGCCAAGCATCAGTATCAAAAGAGGCAATTGCAGGTTTTAATATCTTCAACTTCTCATAAGCTTCTTTAACTTCTGTTTCATTTTGCGAATTGTAAGAATAACCGAGCATCTTTAATGTTGCACCCATTACCTCCCGCACATCATTGAGCAAAGTTATCCGCTTATAGAGTTTGTCTTGGTTTTGCCAAAGATATTCCCAATCTTCTGGTGGATTTTCCAGCTTTTCTGAGTTGTAAAGTAAACCCGTTGTTCCCCAATTGAAGGGAATGCTATAACGGTTGTCAGGATCATAGCTAGGATTCTTAAATTGGTTAAATAAATTGTCTAAACCAATTAAGCTTTCATGATTGATTTCTATTAATAAATTTTTCTCTACCATCTTCTGTACCATATAGTCAGATGGATAGATAATACTATACGTGCCAGCACCTCCAGCTTGTAATTTAGCCAACATCACATCGTTGGAATCATAAAAATCTGCAAAAACTTTTATCCCAGTTTGGGTAGTAAAAGTGGAAAGTAATTCTGAATCAGTATATTGAGTCCATGTATATATCTGTAGGTTGTCACTTTGACCAGAACTAGTATGGTTTGAACTCACATTAGCTAGTTTCCAGCCACAACTACTTAAAGACAAGCTAGAAACCGCTACCATGTTTTTTAGAAATTGCCTTCTGTTAGTCATTATGGATTTTTAAGCCTAGGTGCTTGACTAATAGCTAAACAGTCAGTTTCTGCCCACCAAATGTAGATTGGTGTGTCACGATCTGGTAAGCTACCAAAAGTATTGGGTTGTAAAATACTGATATTTATGCCGTTGGCTAATTCCACAACATAATTAACATGAGTACCCAAATACATAATATTAACTAACCTGCCTTCAAAGCAGTTCGTTGGTAGGTTTGGTTGATAAAGGGAAATTTGAATTTTTTCTGGACGGACACTTAATACAACTGCTTGCAATAATTCCGTTGGTGTATCGTCTGTACGTCCAGCAACGATTGAAAATCCAGTTTTGGTCAAAATTCTCACATACTCTGAATCTACATCTGTGATTTCACCGCTGAATAAATTTGTATCACCAATAAAATCAGCAACGAAGGCTGTTTGAGGATGTTCGTAAATTTCGCTAGGAGTACCGATTTGTTCAATTTTGCCTTGATTCATCACCGCAATCCGATCAGATAAGCATAGTGCTTCTTCTTGATCGTGTGTCACCATGACAAAGGTTAATCCTAAATTTTTATGGAGATTGCATAGTTCAACCTGCATTTCCTTACGCAGTTTTAAATCTAAGGCTCCTAAAGGTTCATCTAGGAGTAAGACTGCGGGACGATTAACTAAGGCTCTAGCTAAGGCTACTCGTTGCTGTTGACCACCAGAGAGTTGAGAAGGTAAGCGCGATCGCAAACTTTCCATCTTTACTAGCTTCAAAGCTTCCGTGACTCTGCTCTCCAGTTCTGATTTAGAGATTTTTTTTAACCGGAGTCCAAAAGCAATGTTATCCCACACATTCAGATGATGAAACAGAGCATAGCTTTGAAATACAGTATTGACAGGTCTACGATAAGGAGGAACATTAGTCATCGACTGTCCTTGAATCAGCAACTTGCCTGCGTCAACCCTTTCAAACCCAGCAATTAAGCGGAGTGTGGTTGTTTTACCACAACCAGAAGGGCCTAAAATACTAAAAAACTCTCCCTGTCTAACATCCAAGTCCACACCATGTACTGCTGGTTCTTGGTTGAAAAACTTGAAGACGTTACGCAGTTCAACATCAAGCGGCTGAAAAGTCGTTAAACTCTTCTGATTTTGCATCACAGTTTGAGCCATAGTCTTTAGTAGAATGCCATGATCTGACTAAACTTGGTTAAGCAATGTAGGCTATTAATATAGACTACGATTAACACTTTGGTTTATTGTATCTGGCAACAACACTCTGTTGAGAAATATACTTGCCATTGTTTTATCCCAAATGCCGGGCAGCAGCTGCAAAGCATTGATAATATTAATTTCATGCCTACTTTTAATTTTATGGCTATATTACCACCACTACTCAGTAATCAAAAAAATACACGTACCGTTGGACGTGGTTCCCAATCAGTATTTTTAATACTATTCACGTTATTGATGACATCTGGAATCGGCGCTCGTTTAGCTTATTTGCAGATTATTGAAGGGCCAAAACTCCGGCAAAGGGCAGAAGCTAACCGGATTCGGGTCATTCCTAAACAACCAGAACGGGGCAATATTTTTGATAGGAATGGCAAACTGTTAGCTACTACTCGCTATCCTCGCTCCGTGTATTTGTGGCCAATGGCACATACCAAACCCTCCTGGTCAGTTGTGGGGCCGCGTCTATCCAAGATCCTCGATATCCCTCAAGAGGAAATTGAAAAGAAACTAGAAGAAGCAGGGGCTAACTCCTCTTCTCTGATTCGCATCGCTCGTGACGTAAATGAAGCTCAAGTTACAGCCTTAAAAGAATATGAAACCGAACTGAAAGATGTAGAAATAAATACGGAAGCTGTGCGTTATTACCCACAAGGTATCAAATTAGCTCATCTACTTGGCTATACCCGCGAACTGACAGCCGAACAGCTAAAACAAAGAAAAACTGAAGGCTACCGTCTAGGAGATGTAATTGGCCAAATGGGCGTAGAAAAAGCCTATGAAAAAACCCTGCGTGGTGAATGGGGTGGACAGCAAGTAGAAGTAGATGGTGCAGGTAGACCGCTGCGGGTATTGGGAGAAAAAGAGGCAAAAGCCGGTAATGATTTACATTTGACAATAGATTTAGAACTGCAAAAAACAGCTACAAAAGCTTTAGGTAATCGTAAGGGGGCAATTGTGGCACTTAACCCCAACAATGGGGAAGTCTTAGCAATGGTATCTTATCCTACCTTTGACCCCAATATTTTTTCTAAACAAAAACTCTCTCAAAAAGATTGGGAAAGTGTCAAAGGTGAGGAGCATCCTTTGGTCAATCGTGCTTTAAGTGCCTTTCCACCGGCGAGTACCTTTAAAATTGTCACTACCACTGCTGGATTAGAATCAGGTAAATTTTCTCCCAACACAGTGCTACAAACCTATGGTTCTTTAACTATTGGTGGGACAAGGTTTGGTGAATGGAACCATGCGGGATTTGGCCCCTTGGGTTTTGTTGGTGCAATGCAGTGGAGTAGTGATACTTTCTTTTATCAAATTGGTAAGGGAGTAGGGGGTCCTAAATTGATTGAATGGACTCGCAAATATGGCTTTGGTGAAAAAACTGGCTTTGAGTTCTCCACAGAAGAAGCAAAAGGTTTGGTTCCTGATGAAAACTGGAAACGCAAAGTTTGGAAAATGCCGTGGACTGTAGGCGACTCTATTAATATGTCTATTGGTCAAGGTGCTTTACAGACATCACCTCTACAAGTCGCAGTGATGTTTGCTGTGCCGGCTAACGGTGGTTATCGAGTCAAGCCGCATTTGCTCAAAGACAACGGAGACGCGAAAAAATGGCGCGAATCTTTAAATATGAAGCCAAGTACTATCAACGTTTTACGTCAGGGATTGCGGAAGGTGATATCTGAAGGTACTGGTAAGGCTTTGAATAAACAAACTATTCCTCCAACGGCTGGTAAGAGTGGTACAGCTGAAGCTTGGAACCGTGGAGTGAAGGAGAATCATGCTTGGTTTGGCGCTTATGCACCTGCTGATAAACCAGAACTTTTGATTGTGGCTTTTGCTGAACATTCTGGCGGTGGTGGTGGTAGTGTGGCTGCACCAATGATTTTAGAAATCATGGAGGAATATTATTCTCGTAAGCATCCAGGGAAGAAGTAGGGGGCAGGGAGCAGGGGGCAGGGAGCAGGGGGAAGTTGACTAATTACCAATTACCAATTACCAATTACCAATTACCCAATCCCCAATCCCCAATCACTTCAACGGTTTGAGATTTCTAGCTTTGTAGAATGTTTCTAAACTATCGCGATCGCCTACAAAACGCCAATGCCACGGTTCATAACTCACTCCTTGGGAATTATCCTTGGGAAAAGACATCTCAAAGCTAAAACGAGCAGCATTAGCTTGTAGCCACCCAAAAGCTTTGGTATTTTCAAAATTGGCTTGGAGATTAGTCGCTGGTACTGCTCCATCCCCTATATCCACAGCATATCCTGTGTGATGCTCACTATGACCAGGAGGAGCGCTGAGAGCCGCTCTTTGGGCAGGTGTCTGATTGCGCTGGGCCCCTACATCGAAAAATAACTGCTCTTGGTCTTTGACTGAACGAAAGCCAGAAATTGGCGTTAAAATTACACCCGCACTTCTTGCCGCTTGTACCATTGCCAAAAACTTTTGGGCGGCTGCTTGCCGCATTTTAAGCCGCCCATCAGAGGTAATTGCTAATAGTTCTGACTCTGGGGCTTCAGGATATACCAAATGCCCCAAAACACTATCATTAGGGGTATTGGTCTGTGTCGGTACAGAATTAGCACCTACTGGTTGAGAATCTACTGTTTTTTTAGGGGGTGCTATGACAGAAAACAAGAAACCACTAATTACAGCCAGCAGCACAAATCCTGCTATTCCCCCAATAACTAAAACTAACGGTTGCAAGCGTAGCTTAGACCCTGTATCAGGAGTATCGCGTAAAGCCGCTGGAATATCATCCCCAGGGACAGCCGATGAGTTTTGCGGTTTTTCTGAAAAACCAGCCTTATTCAAGTCTCTGCTCCTGCTTGTGTTCAAATAATTAATTACTAAAAATTCTAGACGGGAAAAAATAGGCACAATAGCAATAGTAGGTATTATTTTACATCCCTATTTTTAATTAAAATTTTGATAAATCTTTTAGAACTATACGTCAAATTAGTGGGATTAGTCCTAGTAGGGGTTGTGTTGGGACATAAATTACCCCCCATATTTCCCAATCGTTTAGGTCAATTTTTGTTCTGGGTGGGAGTCCCCATCAGCATTGTGGCCTTTTTGCGGCAAACAGACCTATCAGGACAGATTTGGATTGCACCAGCGATAGCTCACTTAGCAATCTTACTAGGGGCATTTTTAGCTTGGTTAGGTATTAAAGGTCAAGCCTATTTCACAAATTCTCTTCCCCAATCATCAACCCAAGGTAGTTTTATTCTAGCGTCAATGGTGGGTAACACAGGTTATCTGGGTTTTCCCATCGCTTTAGCAATGGTAGGTAAAGAATACTTCGCCTGGGCATTATTCTACGATTTATTGGGATCACTCTTAGGATCTTATGGCTTGGGTGTCTTACTAGCAGCCCGTTTTGGCAACACAGTCCAAAATAATAGGCAGATGACTAAAGCAATTTTCATCAATCCTGCCCTCTGGAGTTTTGGATTTGGGTTGCTATTTCGTCAAGTATCAATTCCCCCAGTGATGGAATTTGCCTTAGATAAATTAGCTTGGAGTGGTGTTGCCTTATCCTTAATTTTAATTGGCATGAGACTTTCAAAACTAAATTCTTGGCACAAACTCAAACCAGCAGGAACCAGTCTGGTAATCAAAATGCTGGTAGTGCCTCTAATTTTAGGCAGCAGCTTACCGCTTTTTGGTATTACTGGTGATGCAGCACAGGTAATTGTCTTACAAATGGCCATGCCTCCAGCTTTTGCCACACTGGTAATAGCCGAAACCTTTGATTTAGATCGTGATTTGGCAGTAACCGCTTTAGCAATGGGGACTATGGTATTATTATTTACTCTCCCGGTTTGGTTGTGGCTGTTCTAATTTGAGATTTGAGATTTTGGATTGGTTAATTGTTATGCCACCAGTTCAGCAGGTTTAATAAGTTCATACTTTTCAAAAGGTTGATGAATCCAGGGGTTATCAGGTAGATAATCAGTATAGTAGTCTGGTGCAATGACTGAACAAGCTTTATACCAAATTACAGCAGTGCGAATTTCCTCAATTGGAAACTCACTATGTTCTTTTAACCAAGGAACTGTTTGCTGGATGGTAACTCCCGAATCGACTAAATCATCTACCAGGAGAATCCGGGAACCCAATTTATCACTAGTCATCGTCAAGTGACGAGAAACAATTAAACCACCTCTTTCTTGCTTACCAGCACCGCTATAAGATGATGTAGCTAAAATGGCCAGCGGTTGGTTGTATATTCTAGAGAGAATATCCCCCACTCGTAGTCCCCCTCTAGCAAGACAAACAATTTGGTTAAATTGCCAACCTGATTGATAAATCTTGACAGCCAACTGTTCAATTTTGTGATGATAATCTGACCAAGAAACATAAAGGTCTGACATAAAACGCAGGAAAGTGATTTTTAGTTAGTACTGAAAGTAAACCCCAACTATTTTAATATGAGCGCAAGTTATTATGAACGATTCTGCTGCTGATGGTGATTTTAAAAAAGATCCGACTAGTGAAAAATTAGATATTAAAACTAAACTGGCTTATGGTGCTGGTGATTTAGGCCCAGCAATTACTTCTAATATTGCGATATTTTTTCTACTTGTATTCTTTACTAACGTCGCCGGTATTCCCGCAGGTTTAGCAGGCAGCATTTTGATGATTGGCAAAATTTGGGATGCTGTCAACGATCCGGTGGTGGGATGGCTAACTGACAAAACTAAATCTCGTCGCTGGGGTCGTCGTTTGCCTTGGCTGCTATATGGTGCAGTTCCTTTCGGAATTTTCTTTTTCTTACAGTGGATTGTACCGCGATTTAGTGATGAACCAAGTAATAATATTTGGCCATTGTTTTGGTATTATGTAGCAATTGGAGTTGTATCTCAAGCATTTTTTACTGTTGTGAATTTGCCTTATACGGCAATGACTCCAGAACTATCTCAAGATTATGATGAACGTACTAGCCTGAATAGCTTTCGGTTTACCTTTTCGATTGGCGGCAGCATTTTATCGCTGATTTTAGCACAAATTGTTTTCTCTCAGATTGCAGATCCTCAACAACAATATCTAGTTTTAGCAGCTATTTGTACAGTTATTTCGGTTTTAGCCTTGTATTGGTGCGTTTTTGGAACACGCGATCGCATTATGGCTTTTGAAGCCAAACGTATTCAACTTGAGGAACCACCAGAAATTCCCTTCTTTGAACAGCTAAAAATTGTCTTTACGAATAAACCTTTTCTTTTTGTTATTGCTATCTATCTTTTTTCTTGGTTAGGCGTACAAATCACAGCCAGCATTATCCCCTACTTTGTCATCTACTGTATGGGATTAAAAAATTCAGAGGTTCCCACAGTTTTAATTGCTGTGCAAGCGACAGCTTTATTAATGCTATTTGTGTGGAGTAATTTAAGTAAGAAAATTGGTAAAAAACTTGTTTATTTCCTAGGAATGAGTGTATGGATTATCGCTGCTGCTGGGCTATTTTTCTTAAAATCTAATCAAGTTGGATTGATGTATGTTATGGCTATTATGGCAGGTGTTGGTGTTTCTACTGCTTATCTAATTCCTTGGTCGATGATTCCCGATGTCATTGAGTTAGATGAATTGCAAACTGGTCAAAGACGGGAAGGAATTTTCTATGGATTTATGGTTTTATTGCAAAAATTTGGTTTGGCTTTTGGGCTATTTATAGTCGGTAATGCTTTACAAGCATCTGGATTTAAGGAAGTTATAGCTGGACAAACTATATTACCTATACAACCTGATTCAGCACTATTAGCAATCCGTATTGCAGTTGGACCTATACCTACAATTTGTTTAATTATTGGCTTAATTTTAACTTTTTTCTATCCCATCACCCGCGAAATGCACGCAGAAATTATGTTGAAACTGCAAGAAAGAAGAGAGAATACTGGGGAATTAAGTGATTAAGCAGTTGATTTGTAAAACTCGCAATTATACTAAACACGGTTGGGAAATGGATTTTTGTAAGATTATGAAAAACCCAGATATGTGGAGGTTTAGTAGTGCTAAACCCCTACTTAGGAATCGAATAATTAAGTCGTTTTGAGTATAACGCTTAATTTGTTTTCACTGATTTTTATTTGTCAGTGACCAAAACTTTGTGAAACATCTTAATCTCCTTCATTGCAATGGAATTTCGGCATCCGCTGGCATTCCTGGTTTTGCTAACCTACCAGTTTGATCCAGGTTTAGTTTCACACCAAACACCTGTTGCACGCGATCGCTCTGAAAATAAACGTTCTCTGGGGTAAAGGAGGCTTTAGAATCTATAGCAGTAACGGTTGCTTTAAAAGACTTTTGGTGTTTGGGATCGTTATCTAAATAAACATTGGCAAGTTGTCCGACGCGAACTTGAGCAATTTGCCCACCGGGAATAAAGCCCCGCAGATAAACTTGACTCAAATCTACAACTCTCAGCAAGGGGCGCGATGGTAGAACCACTGTACCAGGTTCAACGCTGCGTGTCGTAACAATGCCATCAATCGGACTTTTCACTATCAAATTGTTCAAGCGACTCTGAATCAATTGTTGATTCGCTTGGGCAGTTTTCACGTCAGCTTGGGCGGCTGATATTGTGTTTTGTGCCTGTTGTGCTTGTGTCTGCAATCGACTGACATTAGTTTCTTGTCGCCCTGGATTCAGGGTTGTGGTTTGTGCTTGCGTCAATTTTCCCTGAGCAATGTTAACGGCTGTTTGTGCCGCTTCCACAGCGGCTAAACGGCTTTGCAAAGCAGCTTTGGCAGTATTGTGAATGGTTCGCGCCACTTCATAGCGTTGTTTGGTTTCAGCCCCTTCGATCGCCAGATGGGCGTAGCGATCGCTATCTACTCGCGCCTGTTCAACTAATGCCCGTGCCTCTAGAACTCGTGCTTGTTCTTGTTTGACAATAGCCTTTGCCGTTGATACAAGGGCTTTAGCTTCCGCAACTTTACCTTGGGTGTCACCTTGAGATTGCTGTAAATTCAGATTAGCATCTGCGAGTTGATCTGCGAGAATAGAGATTTGTAACCGGGCGTAAGCTTCTCGTTGTTTTGCCGCATTTACCTGGGCTGTGGCTGCGCTCAGTTCAGATTGTACTTCTTCATCACTAAGACGCACTAATAATTGTCCTTTTTTGACTGTATCTCCTTCTCGCACAGTAACTTCTTCCACCCGACCGATGCCCTTAGTACTGACATCAGTTTCGTAGCCTTCAATCCGTCCATTGAATTGAATGATGTTTGCAGGTTGGGGACGGAAAAACCCATACCAGACTCCGAAGCCGACAGATGCGATCGCCACAGTCCCCCCCAAAATCCACAACCAGCGCCGGGGTTTTTTCGGAGTGGGGATTTTTGACTCGTCAGACTTTGGCGGGGTTTTAATCGGTTTGGCAGAATTTATTGTCTGTGACATAAAATACACCCTGAATTAACTTAATTGACTACGATAGCGATTTGCACTCACCAGAACTGTCACGGTTGCAAACACAATCATGGCGATCGCATTTAAACCCCAAACTTCTAAACCTGCACCTTTAAGAAGAATGCTGCGAAGAATGATCAAGTAATGATAAAGCGGATTAATTTGGGCAATCCAGCGAAATATAAGCGGCATACTATTTACCGCCGTCACTGCACCGCCTAATAAAATAATGGGAATATTGAGAAATATCCCAATCAAAATTGTTTGCAATTTGTTCTCAGAAAATGTAGAAATTGCCAGTCCGATGGCAACACCAATCTGAATATAAAGAATAGAAAACAGCAGTAATAAAAATAAATTTCCGCGAAAAGGTAATGCAAAAACCCAGTGAGCAACGAGGAAACAAATCAGCAATGTACCTGTGAGTAAAGCAGATATCGGCACAATTTTAGAAATCAGAATATAAGTTGATGCAACTGGAGTCATCAACAACTGTTCTAGTGTTCCTTGATCCTTTTCTCGAACCGCTTCCACAGCCGCAGCGAGAATTGCACTCAACGTAATAATTGCCCCTAGCACACCAGGAACAAAGAACCAACTATCAAGCATTCCGGGATTGTAACGCAATGTCATGTCAGTTTGAACGGGGACTTCTAGCCCAGTTGACACAGGTTGATAGCGTTCTAATAAATCTAAGTTAAATCGAGTTGTAATTTGGCTGACATAGCCCTTTGCCAGTCCAGAACTGTAGGCGTTAATCCCATCAATTACAACCTGAACTTCTGATTTCTCAGTTTGCAGCAAATCACGAGCAAAACTAGGTGGAATGATTAATCCAGCATCGACTTCACCTCGCTCGACTTGTTGGGTGAGAGCTTGTTGACTGTTGGTGTGGCGAGATGCGAGAAACACACGATTGGCAGTAAACGCATCCACAAAATCTCGGCTGATTGTTACTTGATTTTGATCCAAAATACTTAGCCGTAAGTTCGTCACATTAGAATTCATCACATAGCCAAAAATCACCATTGAAATAATTGGCGCGATGGTGAGAAAAATTACCAGTTGGCGATTACGCAATAGTTCAGTGCTTTCTTTGATTAACAGAGCCAAGAGACGACGATTCAGCATTAGTATTCAGGAATTAGATATGTTTAAAAACCGGCGATACCACAAAGTGGTTGCCAAAGGCATCGCTAATACTCAAGCCGACCTAATACTAAATGAAATTCGTTCTACCTGAATCTACCCCAGGGATTGAATCGGCTCTCGGTGAGGATAAACACAAGCCAATAACAGATTGCTTTGCTTACCGAAGTCATACCCATCGCCTCTTAGAGTCTATTTTTATAGTACCTTATAGAAAAAGCAAGGTGAGAACTACGAACCGGCAGAGCGATCGCACTGATATAAGAAAATACTGATTTATGACAAGACAACCGCACGACCAACTAGCCAAAGAATATCTAGAAGAATTATTAAGACCTTTAGGAGAAGTTAAAACCAGTAAAGATGTAAAAAGCGAAGTTCAGGAAATAGATGTTTGGTTTGTTCCGACAACAACAGCTATAAATTCTGAATTAGGATTATTAGGAAAAATGGCGGTTACAAGCTTTGAATAGTAATGTCAACGATGAAGAAGTAAGGGAGTTAATTATGAGTTTATCACCAGCATATCTAAAACAACGGGAAGAATGGAAACAAGAGGGACTTGAAGAAGGACGACAAGAAGGACGACAAGAAGGACGACAATATGAACAGCGTTTGACGGTAGAGAGTTTGTTAGCAGTGCGTTTTGGTAATTTAGATGAGGAGTTATCTGCTATTGTGACTCCAATTATGGAACTTTCTCTCATAGAAAGAACCAAGTTGTTACTTAGCCTTTCTCGTGAGGAGTTATTAGCTAGGTTTAAAGTTGATTGAACTCAGGTTTTATTTGGAACTTCAATTAGTCAAAAATCTTAGGTTGGGTTAAGCGATCGCGCAACCCAACATTTTAATCTTCATCACTTCTACCATACTCTTGTACAAAAAAAAATCTGTCCGACTACTTTTATATTTTGCTTCATAACCCGCAACAAACGATTCTCGGCTCTTGCGTATCTTTTATGGAGAAAACTAAAATCAATAAAATTTAATGCCGAC
>NZ_JAYGGY010000028.1:0-42803 GCF_034931625.1 Anabaena cylindrica UHCC 0172
CGTAAGTTTTTCAGAGATTTAGAATGGTTGGTTTATTTACGCCGTTCTGTACTAGCAGTGCTTCCTGAATGAATCAGGCATAATTGTATCTTGCAAATTGGCACCATTGAGGTTAGCACCTTGGAGATTTGCACCTCTGAGGTTAGCACGCTGAAGATTTGCACCTGCTAAATTTGCATATCTTAAATTAGTCCAACTTAAATCAGCATTTGTCAAATTAGCTTCACTCAAATTAGCCTTGAATAAGTATGAACTTCCCAAATGGACTCTAGTTAAATTAGCTTTATACAAATTTGCTTTGTAAAGGTAAGCTGTCATTACTTCCGCTTCATACAAATTTGCTTCACTCAGGTCAGTAGCAATTAGATTAGCACCAATCAAGTTAGCAAAACTAAGGTTACTGCGGATGAGTTTGGTTGCTGCTAAATCTGCATCATTTAACATAGCGTTGCTAAAATCAGTACCAATCAAATTAGCATCTGTGATCACAGCACCACTGAGATTGGCATTACTCAAATCAGCACCGATTAAATTTACCTGGCTTAAATCTGCCTGTGTCAGGTCTGCACTGCTGAAATTAGCAATACTCAAGTTAGCCATACTCAGATTAGCTTCAATTAGCTTGGCTTGAGAAAGGTTAGCATTGGTTAAATTTGCACTAATCAAATTTGTTCGTACTAGTACAGCGTGACTTAAATCTACTTTGGTTAAATTGACCCCTTGGAGGTTTGCACCCCGGAGGTTTTCTTTTTGCAGATTAGCGATGCTCAGGTCTATTTCAATTTGGGGATTTTGCTTTCTCCACTCTATCCAGGTAATTGCACCTGCTTGAAGTAAGGCTAAATGCTCTTGAATCGCCATTTTTGCTCCTTTATTCCTGACGCTGACTCTGGGGTGTGCGACCAGGTACATTTTCAATCGCTGTTAAAGCTCCTGCTGCACCGGCTAAGATATCTCGTTCATGTCCACCTAAATAAAGCCTGCCAAAGCTACCTACGGCTTGAACTTCCAAAATGTTAATTGCTGCTGCTTTCTCGGCTTCATTGGCAGCTAGTGCAGCGTAAGCGGCTGGTTCAACTTCTAATACATATAGAGTTTGTCCTGCGAGTAGCAGTTGTCCTCTGCGTGTGCGGTTAATCAGTTGGGTTTGGTAAGCGTCAATGTTGCGAATAATCTGGCTAGAAACTACACGGGGTTTGAGACAGTCTTCTTTTTTGACTCCCAGCATGGCTAAAATGGCTTGGCCTGCGGCTCGTGTTTCCCCTTGAGAGCCAGAATGAATTTCTAAGAGTCCATACAATCTTTCTACAACCTGTACTCCTGGACGGACAGAAGCCGATTTAAGGGCAACATCTGTAATTTTATTGATTTCGATACCTGGTGAAATTTCAATCCACAGGGATGTATCCCCTGGTAATGGCAGGAACCCTTGGGCTACTGTTCCCATATATGCGGCGTGTTGAGGTTGCAGATTGTCTAGAAATACAAAACTGCGTAGTTCTATGCCCAAGGTTTCGCTCTCCAGTCATGAGGGTAAATGTTGTCTATATGCAATATATGAGTTTACCGATAAAAGCTACATGAGCAAAATAGAATCTGAGGTTTAAGATACTGATTAATTATTCTGCTGCTCTGCTTCCTCACCCTTTAGCTTCCCCAGATGTGGCAAAATAAAGAATTGTAATAACAAAAGTATTGTTAAGGTAATTTAGTGACTTCAACTGCTCAAACTACAGTAAGTGCGCGTCGCGCGGTCTTTCCATTTACAGCAATTGTCGGCCAGGAAGAAATGAAACTGGCGTTGTTGTTAAATGTGATTGATCCCAAAATTGGTGGTGTAATGATTATGGGCGATCGCGGCACCGGCAAATCTACAACCATCCGTGCTTTGGCAGACCTGCTGCCAGAAATCCCCGTAGTCGCCAATGACCCCTTCAACAGTGACCCCAATGACCCGGATTTGATGAGTGATGAAGTCCGTCAATTACTAGCAGCAGGGAGGGAAATTCCCATAGATCACAAAAAGGTGCAAATGGTAGATTTACCATTAGGCGCAACAGAAGATCGAGTTTGCGGTACTATCGACATTGAAAAAGCTTTATCTGAAGGTGTGAAAGCTTTTGAACCAGGACTACTGGCTAAAGCTAACAGAGGGATTCTTTATGTTGATGAAGTCAACCTATTAGATGACCACTTGGTAGATGTACTCCTCGACTCTGCTGCTAGTGGTTGGAACACCGTGGAACGGGAAGGTATTTCTATCCGTCACCCAGCGCGGTTTGTGCTGGTTGGTTCGGGAAACCCAGAAGAAGGTGAATTGCGTCCTCAACTACTCGACCGTTTTGGAATGCACGCAGAAATTCACACAGTGAAAGAGCCTGCTTTGCGGGTGCAAATCGTCGAAGAACGGGGAGAATTTGACCAAAATCCTGCTGTATATTTAGAACAACACAAAACTCCCCAGGAAGCATTACAACAGCAAATTGTTAATGCTCAGGAATTATTACCAAAAGTTAATCTTGATTATGACTTGAGGGTGAAAATTTCGGAAGTTTGTTCAGAATTGGATGTAGACGGTTTGCGGGGGGATATTGTCACCAACCGCGCTGCTAAGGCTTTAACCTCATTTGAAGGACGGACAGAAGTTACAGTTGATGATATTCGACGGGTAATTACATTATGTCTGCGTCACCGCCTGCGGAAAGACCCCTTGGAATCCATTGATACTGGCTATAAAGTTGAAAAAGTGTTTTGTCGCGTTTTCGGTGTGGAATTACCAGAAGATTCAGCACAGAAAAACGGCACAGGCATGAAAGCTGGGGCGAGGTAGTCTGAATCAGGATTTTTTGTCTGAATCAGGATTTTTAGGATTTTAGGATTTACAGGATTTATATTATCAGATGTTCAGATATCAGGAAATTCTGTATATTCTCTTATTTATAAATTTGCTGATTTTGATAAAAATACCTGATATGGCTAACGTCATCTTATCGGATACAGTATTTGTTAAATTATCAGGATGAACAGGATTTTTCTTGTCTGAATCAGGATTTCAGGATTTAGAGGATTAAGAAATTTACCAGATATTAGGAAATTCTGTATGTTCTCTTATTTATAAATTTGCTGATTTTGATAAAAATACCTAATATGGCTAACGTCATCTTATCAGATACAGTATTTGTCAAATTATCAGGATGAACAGGATTTTTATTGTCTGAATCAGGATTTTCAGGATTTTGAATTTATGACCTACCTTACCCAAATGTGGCAAAATGAAACTGGGTTTATACTGCAAACGGGTCAAACTTGGACTTATGTCATACTGACCGTAACGTAGTGCAGGGAAGTATCTCGGAGATTCTAGAGCCTACGGCACGCTACGCGAACACTTCGTTCAGAATGACACTTTTAACCCGTTCTTAGTATAAGTAGTTGGTAATGGGTAATTGGTAAAATGTTTACCAGTTCTCAGTTACTTCATGTGACTGGGTATCAGTATTTATGGTTTTGTTGATTTAATTTGGACTCTTGAGAACAAAATCACCCTGTATCAGCCGTAATTATTTGAAAAATATAAGTTATTACTATAAAAAACGATTAACTTATGAAACTAAGCTTGTGCATGATTGTCAAAAATGAGGAAATTAATCTACCCAAATGTTTACAAAGTGTCAAAAATGTGGTAGATGAAATTGTAGTTATCGATACAGGTTCAACTGATCAAACACCTCAAATCGCTGCACAATTCGGCGCAACAGTACATTATTTTCAATGGTGTAATGACTTTAGTGCTGCTCGTAATGAAGCTTTAAAATATGTGACAGGAGACTGGATTTTAGTATTAGATGCTGATGAAAGTATGACACCAGAAATAGCGCCTTATCTGCAAGAAGCTATTAATATAGAAGATTATTTATTAATTAATCTTGTCCGTCAAGAAGTTGGTGCAACTCAATCACCTTATTCTTTGGTTTCTCGTCTATTTCGCAATCATCCAGATATTCGTTTTGAACGCCCTTATCATGCCTTAGTTGATGATAGTATTCAGTCAATTTTAGCTCAAGAAGATGATTGGCAAATTGGCTATTTACCAGGTGTGGCTATTCTTCATGCTGGATATAAAAAAGCTGTAATTAATCAGCAAAATAAATATGCAAAAGCCGCAGCAGCTATGGAAGAATTTTTTGCAGCTAATCCCCATGATGCTTATGTTTGTAGTAAATTGGGAGCTTTGTATGTGGAAATGGGTAAAATTAATGAGGGAATGGAATTATTAAATAATGGGTTAAATCAAGCAATGGGAAAACGCAGTTCCACAGAAAAAACACATTTGCGCTGGCTGAAAGATTCTCAATTAAAGAAAGTTGAAAATTCTATTAATCAAAATATAAATGAAACCAATTATGATATTTTGTATGAATTAAATTATCATTTAGGAATTGCTCATACGCATTTAAAGAATGTACCTCAAGCTATTTTCCATTATCAAGCTGCTGTGAAATTACCAATTTATCCTCTGTTGAAGTTAGGAGGATATAACAATTTAGGCAATTTACTCAAAGCTACGGGAGATTTTCAAGGAGCGAAAATTGCTTATGAAACAGCTATTAAAATTGATCCTAATTTTATAACTGGTTATTATAATTTGGGGATGGTATGTAAAGCCATGAATTTATTTGCTGAGGCGATAGATTGTTATGACCAAGCTATACAATTAAATCCTGATTATGCGGAAGCTTATCAAAATTTAGGGGTAGTGCTGCTGAAAGTCGGCGATGTTGAAAATAGTTTGGCAGCTTTTGAATATGCGATCGCACTCCATGAACCAAAAAACCCCCAGGAAGCGCAAAGATTACGTCAAGGTTTGCAGGAAATGGGAATAATGGGTAATGGGTAATGGGTAATGGGTGATTGGTAATTGGTAATTGGGGAATAGATCATCCTCAACCACCTTGTAACCCGTGACTTTTTTCATACTCAAGTACAAACTAAAGTCATGGTAACACTAGTGACTTTAGTAACTAGTAAATTTACAATTCAACTCATAGGATTGGTGGTATGAGAAGTCAAACAACAACAAGGTTTGATTTACTCAACCGGAAATAAGCTGTTGACAGGAGAATTTTAATGAAAAAAATCATTACTGGTATCATGTTGGCTATACCTTTAGCCATGAGTATTTTACCAGCACCAGCATCAGCAATCGAGATTATCGTCAAACCTCAACGCAATACCAGACAGGTACAAGTTGTTGAACGTCGAGTTCCTAACCGGAGAACAGTTGTTAATACCAGACGACGTAGGGTATGGGTTCCTGCTCATTGGGAACAACAAGGTAGACGCAGAATTAGAGTTCCTGGTCGCTATGAATGGAGAAATTAATTAGTTAATAGTCAGAATTTTTTAATCCCCCTCACCCATCTCATTAATCAGGGTTGGGGGGATCTCGTTTGTCTCATCATTATAGGGAATTGATGAGTTAAATTCGAGAGCGCACAAATTTCTCTAATCTATCCATTCCCTTTTCAATCGTCGCCATATCAGTAGCGTAGGAGAGGCGAATGTTATGATCAGCACCGAAAGCTACACCGGGAATAACTGCAACTTGATGTGCTTCTAATAAAGCGTTGCAAAATTCTAGGGACTTTAACCCGGTTTTGCTGATATCCGGGAACAGGTAAAAAGCACCATCTGGTTTAGCTGTACTCAATCCAGGAATGGCGTTAAGTCTTTCAAACATTACCTGACGACGTTTAGCGAAAGCTTGACGCATTTCTTCCACACAATCTTGGGAACCTTCCAAAGCTGCGATCGCACCATATTGAGCAAAGGTACAGACATTTGATGTACTATGCCCTTGAATGGTACTGGCGGCTTTAATGATTTCCACAGGGCCTGCTAAATATCCCAGTCTCCACCCAGTCATTGAGTAAGCTTTCGCAAACCCGTTACTAATTAAGGTGCGGGCAAAAATTTCCTTGCCGAGAGAACCGATGCTAATATGTTCTACACCGTCATAGAGAATCTTTTCGTAAATCTCATCAGAAACAACTAAGATGTCTGCATCAACTATTACCTGCGCCAAAGCTTTAATTTCTGACGGCGTGTACACCATCCCTGTGGGGTTAGATGGGGAGTTGAGGATGAATAACTTAGTTTTTGGGGTAATGGCGTTTTTGAGTTGTTCCGGGGTAATTTTGTAGCCCGTGGAAGCATCTGTATTCACAATCACTGGTTTCCCAGCCGCCAAAATCACCATTTCGGGATAACTGAGCCAGTATGGTGCGGGAATAATTACCTCATCATCAGGATCAATTAGCGCCATCATCAAATTATACAGAGAATGTTTACCGCCATTAGTGACGATGACATTTTCTGATTTATAATCAAAACCGTGATTATTTTTGAGACTTTGGGCGATCGCTTCCCTTAATTTTGGTTCTCCAGCTGCGGGACCATATTTGGTTTTCCCTTCATCCAAAGCTTTCGCGGCTGCGGCTTTGATATGGGCTGGAGTGTCAAAATCCGGTTCTCCGGCGCTAAAACTACAAACATCTATACCCTCGGCTTTCATAGCCTTAGCTTTAGCTGCGATCGCTAAGGTGATGGAGGGTGTTACCTGACTTACTCTTGCTGCCAGCTTCATTCTACTTTATTCGACAAATCTCTATCCTATCTAAGGATATCTCAGAATCCCGTCCACGATTTGCCTTTTGAGATTTTCGTCATCACAAAATTTAGCAATCAGTAAATTTTTGTAGCCACCGAAGTGATGCAGAGAACACAGAAATTAACGCACTATCAATTAACTCTGTTGAAGAGTTATTTTGAATATTTGGCGTAAAAGATTGTTTGTCTTTTCCTGGTAAATCCTGGTAAATAAGTAATTACACACATAGTTTTTCTGTGCGCTACTGCCTATTCCCTCCACGAATAAATCTAACTAATGATGACGGACGTATAGTTCTAGCATAACTTGAATAAAGATAGTATTATGAAGAACTGTTTCACTGTGCAACATTCCTTCAGGCTGTCAATATGTCAGAAAACCTAGCAGCATCTTTAAACGGTAGTCTTCCGTACCACCACAACAGCCAGAATACTATTCGCATTCGCGGTGCTAGGCAGCATAATCTGAAAAATATTGATTTGGAGTTGCCGCGCGATCGCTTGATTGTCTTTACTGGCGTTTCTGGTTCGGGTAAGTCGTCTTTGGCTTTTGATACCATTTTCGCGGAAGGACAGCGGCGTTATGTGGAATCTCTCAGCGCCTACGCACGGCAATTTTTGGGTCAGTTGGACAAACCGGATGTGGAAGCAATTGAAGGTTTAAGTCCGGCGATTTCTATCGACCAAAAATCAACTTCCCATAACCCCCGTTCTACGGTGGGGACGGTGACGGAAATTTACGATTATATGCGGTTGTTATATGGTCGTGCTGGTGAACCCCATTGTCCGATATGCGATCGCTGTATTGCTCCCCAAACCATTGACCAGATGTGTGATCGGATTATGGAGTTGAGCGATCGTACCCGCTTCCAAATTCTCGCTCCTGTCGTCCGGGGTAAAAAGGGGACTCATCGCAAACTTTTATCTGGTTTAGCCGCGCAAGGATTTGTACGCGTGAGGGTAAATGGAGAGGTGCGAGAACTGTCTGATTCTATTGAATTAGATAAAAATATTACACATACTATAGAACTGGTTATTGATCGCTTAGTCAAAAAAGACGGAATCCAAGAGCGTTTGGTCGATTCTCTTTCTACCTGCCTTAAGCAATCTAACGGAATTGCCATAATTGAGGTATTAAATGAGACATCTGATAAGACAGCGCTGGAGCGACCTGATAGTAAGTATATAGCAACCCCAGGGGAAAATCAAGATATTTCCCAACAAGAATTACCGTTAGAAATGGTGTTTTCCGAAAACTTTGCTTGTCCAGAACATGGTGCAGTAATGGAAGAATTATCACCACGTTTGTTTTCTTTTAACTCACCCTATGGTGCTTGTCCCCATTGTCATGGTATCGGAACTTTAAAAAGATTTTCCTCCGACTTAGTGATACCAAACCCAGATTCGCCCATGTATGCGGCAATTGCCCCTTGGTCAGAAAAAGAAAATTCCTATTATTTAGAGTTACTTTATAGTCTGGGACAGACTTATGGATTTGAATTGCAGACCCAGTGGAGTAAGTTAACCCCAGAACAACAACAGATAGTTTTGTATGGGGAAGAAAAACCTAAACGCACCAACAGTTCACCAGAGGCTAACGCAGAGAAGCAAAAATCTACAAATTTTAAAGGCGTAATTCCGATTTTGCAACGCCAATATGAAGGCGGTTCAGAACTAGTTAAGCAAAAGTTGGAAGAATATTTAATTGATCAACCTTGTGAAGTTTGCGGTGGCAAGCGATTAAAACCAGAAGCTTTAGCAGTGAAATTAGGACAATTTGGAATTTTAGATTTAACCAGCGTCTCAATTCGTGATTGTCGGGAAAGAATAGAAAACTTAAAATTGAGCGACAGACAAACCCAAATTGGTGACTTAGTTCTCAGAGAAATTAAAGCCAGATTGCAATTTTTATTAGATGTGGGTTTAGATTATCTCACCTTAGATCGTCCTGCCATGACTTTATCAGGTGGTGAAGCCCAACGCATTCGGTTAGCCACACAAATCGGTTCCGGACTAACAGGAGTTCTTTACGTTTTAGATGAACCCAGTATTGGTTTACATCAAAGAGATAACAACAGATTACTGAAAACCTTAACCAAATTACGCGATTTAGGAAATACCTTAATAGTCGTTGAACATGATGAAGAAACCATTCGCGCCGCTAACTATATAGTTGATATTGGACCAGGTGCCGGAATTCACGGTGGTCATATAGTTGCCCAAGGTGATTTAGAGGCATTATTAACAGCAGAAGATTCTTTAACTGGTGCTTATTTATCAGGCAGAAGAATAATTAATACTCCAGCTACCAGAAGAGAAGGTAATGGCAGGACTTTAACGATTAAAAATGCTCGTCGCAACAATCTCCAAAATATTGATGTCGAAATTCCCTTAGGAAAACTTGTCTCCGTAACGGGTGTTTCAGGTTCAGGAAAATCTACCTTAATTAACGAATTACTTTATCCAGCCTTACAACACCATTTACTCAAAAAAGCTCCTGCACCAAAGGATATAGACGAAATCAAGGGTTTAAACTGCGTCGATAAAGCGATCGTTATCGACCAATCACCCATTGGCAGAACTCCCCGTTCTAACCCAGCTACCTACACAGGGGTTTTCGATATCATTCGTGATGTCTTTTCCCAAACCATCGAAGCTAAAACCAGAGGTTATAAACCAGGACAATTTTCTTTCAACGTTAAAGGTGGACGTTGTGAAGCTTGTAGCGGACAGGGTGTAAACGTGATTGAAATGAATTTTCTCCCTGATGTTTACGTGCAGTGTGAAATTTGCAAAGGTGCAAGATATAACAGGGAAACATTACAAGTTAAATATAAGGACAAATCAATTTCTGATGTTCTCAACATGACAGTTGAAGAAGCATTAAATTTTTGTCAAAACATTCCCAAAGCTGTAACTAGATTACAAACTTTAGTTGATGTCGGTTTGGGTTATGTGCAGTTAGGACAACCAGCCACAACTTTATCTGGTGGGGAAGCGCAACGAGTGAAATTAGCCACAGAATTATCTCGACGTGCAACAGGGAAGACACTTTATTTAATAGATGAACCAACCACAGGTTTATCTTTTTATGATGTCCACAAATTGTTAGATGTTTTACAAAGATTAGTGGATAAAGGAAATTCAATTTTAGTCATTGAACATAATTTAGATGTAATTCGTTGTTCTGACTGGGTAATAGATTTGGGTCCAGAAGGTGGAGATAAAGGAGGAGAAATTATTGCAGTAGGAACCCCGGAAGATGTAGCAAAAAATAAGAGGTCTTATACTGGGCAGTATTTACAGCAAGTATTAAAGCAGTATCCAGTAGTTGTCTAAATGGAAAAATATCTTCGACTTCTGAAATAATCTATTTAAGAAGGAAGAAGTGGTGGATCTAGTTTTTGAAATTTAAGGATTGACAAGATTACAAAAATGATTTAGGATACAGCACTTTCATGACCAATAAGGACAGGTTTAATATTGATTTTTCAATTTATTTCCTTAATTATTGTACCTAACCGTTATGCAAAGTGTTGTAGTATCATTTATATGATATGGATGAAATTATCAAATAAAATATTTTTATGACTAAAAATAGTATTTCTAAGTCATGGCAATTAGCTGAAAAGGTAATTTTTGCAGCTTTGCAAATTCTCAAAGAAAATGAAGGAGAATTACAAGGTAAGCAAGTAATTGAAGAAGTGGAAAAAAGAGTAAATTTAGATGAATGGGCAAAATATAGATATGAAAAAACTGGTAAAATTCGATGGCAAAGTATTTTACATTTTTATACTATAAGTTGTGACAAAGCTGGTTTCTTACTAAAGAATAAAGGGATTTGGTATTTAACACCAGAGGGAGAAAAAGCTCTGGATTTAGGAGAATCTCAACTTTTAAAAATTGCCAATCAATCCTTTAAAGAATGGCAAATAAAAAAGAAAAATAGTACAATTTTAAATCATGATCCAGAAATAAGTAATGAATTAGAAACAGATAATGAAGTTGATAAAATCAGTGAATTAACTATTAGTGAATATGAAGAAATTGCAGTGGAAGGATTAAAGAAATTTGTGGGAAATTTGAATCCTTATGAATTTCAAGATTTAGTAGCTGCTTTACTAAGAGGAATGGGCTATTATACACCTTTCATTGCACCTAGAGGAAAAGATGGTGGTTTAGATGTAATTGCTTATCAAGACCCATTAGGAACAGTATCACCAAGAATTAAAGTACAAATCAAACATCGAGAATCACCTGCATCAGTAGATGAAATTCGACAATTGAGAGGAGTATTACAAAAAGACGGTGATGTGGGAATTTTTGTTTCTACTGGTGGTTTTACTGGTGATGCTAAAAATGAAACTCGCAGTTCTCATACTCATATTGAATTAATAGATTTTGATAGATTTATTGGTTTATGGCAACAATTTTATGAAAAGTTGCCAGATGAAGATAAGAAAAGATTACCGCTTACTCCTATTTACTTTCTAGGAATAGAGTTTAGGAATTTTTAGGTAATTCAGGCAGCGATGAATTTGATTTTAGAAATAAAAGATATTTAAAAGGAGAAGCTTAATGAATGATCAGGAGTTAGAAATTCTCCTCAATGATATGGAATCAGACCGGGTGGAACGTAAAGCTTCAATATCCGATAGAGGTAAACTTTGTGAAGCAATTTGTGCATTCGCTAATGATTTACCCAATCATCAACAACCAGGAGTTTTATTTATTGGGGTTAATGATAATGGAACTTGTGCAAATCTGACCATAGATGATAAACTTCTGCTGACACTTTCAGGGATGCGAGATGATGGCAACATCTTGCCTTTTCCATCAACGATTGTCCAAAAACGCAATATTGGCGGATGTGAACTAGCAGTTGTAATTGTAGAACCATCGGATGCCCCACCTGTACGTTTTAAAGGACGAGTTTGGATTAGAGTCGGTCCCCGCAGAGCTACTGCAACAGCAGAAGAAGAACGCCGTTTATCTGAAAAAAGACGTTCAAAAGATTTGCCTTTTGATTTACGACCTTTAACATCTGCTAGTTTAGATGATCTCGATTTAGAAATTTTCCGTCGAGTTTATTTACCCTCATCTTTAGCAAATGATGTTTTGCAAGAAAATCAACGTTCAGTTGAACAACAACTCAAATCAATGCGGTTTGCAACAATTGATGCGTTGCCTAAACCAACTATTTTAGGTGTATTAGTTATTGGTAATGATCCTAGACAATTTGTTCCCTGTGCATATATTCAATTTCTCCGCATTGATGGTATTGAGTTAACTGACCCAATTAAAGACCAAAAAGAAATTGGTGGCGCTCTTCCAGATTTGCTGAGGATGCTAGATGAAATTTTTCAAGTTAATATCTCAGTAGCAACAGATATTACTGCCCAACCAATTGAGTTACAACAACCTGATTATCCCATAGTTGCTTTACAACAACTAGGAAGAAATGCCGTCATGCACCGTACCTATGAAGGGACAAATGCACCAGTCAGAATTACATGGTTTAATGACCGGATAGAAATTCAAAATCCTGGTGGACCTTTTGGACAAGTAAATAAACAGAACTTTGGACAATCAGGGATAACTGATTATCGTAATCCTCACCTTGCTGAAGCCATGAAAAACCTTGGTTATGTGCAGAGATTTGGTTTAGGAATTGAACTTGCTCGTCAGCAACTTCTGAAAAATGGTAATCCCCTTCTAGAATTTACTGTGGAAGATGCCCATGTTTTGGTAACACTGAAAAGAAAATCATGAGTGCAAAAATAATTGCTTTCTTTAATAATAAGGGAGGAGTTGGAAAAACTTCCTTAGTCTATCATTTAGCATGGATGTATCAAGACTTAGGACTGCGAGTAGTTGCTGCTGATTTAGATCCCCAAGCTAACCTTACTACTGCTTTTTTAGATGAGGAACGCTTGGAACAAATTTGGTTAGGAAATAGTGAACCAACAACTGTATTTGATTGCGTACAACCATTATTGAAAGGTATTGGTGATATTGATCATCCACATTTAGAATATGTCCAAGAATCTGAAAATTTAGCTCTTTTAGTTGGAGATTTAGCACTTTCTGGTTTTGAAGATGAACTTTCAGCACAGTGGCCTAATTGTCTTGGTGGAGGTGGTCAGGAAAGAGCTTTTCGAGTAATATCTGCTTTTTGGAGAATTCTTCAACAAACAGCCGTTAAACATAAAGCAAACGTAATATTAATGGATTTGGGACCAAATTTAGGAGCAATAAATCGTGCAGCTTTAATTGCTGCTGACTATGTTGTTGTTCCACTTGCACCAGATTTATTTTCTCTCCAAGGTTTGCGTAACCTTGGACCTACATTAAGAACTTGGCGTGCAGAGTGGCAAGAAAGATTATCTAAAACAAATTCTTCAGGTAAAAAGAGTATAGCAAAAGATTTACAACTTCCCAAAGGAACAATGCAACCTATTGGTTACATTGTTTTACAGCATTCAGTCAGATTAGATCGTCCAGTTAAAGCTTACGAACGTTGGATTGCTCGTATTCCCACAGTTTATAGAGAAGATGTTTTAGATCAGCCTGGTGAAAATAATATATCTATCGAAAATGATCCAAACTGTTTAGCCTTACTCAAAAACTACCAAAGCTTGATGCCAATGGCTCAAGAAGCTCATAAACCGATGTTTTACTTAAAACCTGCTGATGGTGCTATTGGCGCTCATACTAAGGTAGTGAGAAACGTTTACGATGACTTTAAAAAACTAGCTTATAAAATAGCCGAAAGAACACAAGTGGATATTCCAGAAATCTTATGAAAATCAATCCTGTTTATCCTTTCATCTTGTAAATCCTGATTCAGATAATGTTGAAGATTTTGAGGGTTCAATTTTGTGGCTGAAATTTCACCAACACAAAATTGAGAACTAACCGAAAAGCGCATTGATATAGATAGTCGTAGACATCGCTCAATCTAATTTAGATAATTGATGCTTTCTACTTCTGTTGATACAATCTTCCAGCGACCATTAGATTTTCTGAGAATATTTTTAGCCACCAACACATTATCTCTAAATGCGGGTCCTTTACTTTTTTTAGTAGTCTGAGTAATTCTAACTATTGCTTTATTATCAGAAATTTCTATGATTTCAAATTTGTTAATTTCGTATTTCAAATCATAGGTATGGAAAAGTTTTTGCGTCAACTGTCTAGTTTGCTCGTAGTCTGGAGAGCTTTCATCAATTGCAGACATAGACAAGTCAACATCTTCTGTGTTCAACCCTCTGAAGTTGTCGTCAAAGACAGCCCTAATTTCTGCTGCATTATTATCTTGCTGAGTAACAGGTGTTATAGAAATAGGTTCTATAGTTTTGGTAGTTGTTGTACTACCACTTAAACTGGAAGATTTATCAGTTGCACTATCAGAATTTATATTGCAACCAGTGATGAATAGTCCTAACACAGCCAGAGAACATAGATACTTACAAATCTGTATATTAAAAGCTAACATCGGGGATAAAACCTATATTTTCAATCAGAACATATTATCAAGTATATTGTAGATTAAATATCTGGTATTGCTAAATTTAGGTATGAATTTCAAAAATTAAATAATTCAAATTCCTATTCTCCACAAATCTGCAACACACAGCGTTGGTGGAGCCTCTTGTAGAGAAGGTGGTTCAATCAATACCCACCCCCAACACCAACGCAAAATTTACAATAACAAAAAACACCAAATCACTCCCCCTGCTGCCAAAACTGCCTTAAAATCTCCCCAGGTTCCCTATCCCAAGTATCAATATGCTCATAAATTAAACCCTGATTATTCAACTGATAAGTCGAATAACCATTAAAAAATAACCGCGCTTTCCAGGGAACACGCAAAATCCCGCGTACCGTCCACTTTGCTAAAATCGTATCTTCCCCCGACTCAGACACATCATGTAAATCAAAAGCAATTTCTGTAAAAAATAATTGAGCATGAAAACGCAGAGTCCAAAAAATAATCCGATAATTAAACTTACCCTTAAATTTATTCACCGGGTCACGAAAAAAGATATCCTGGGTATAGATATCATAAGAAATATCTTTCTTAAACAATGTCGGTAAATCCTGTTTAAGAATTTCAATAGTTTGTTCCATTTGCAATTTCATTGATTTTATCCCTTAAAAATTTTTCTTAACCGTTTTTCTAATCTCTGCAAAATAGAAGTAGACCGGTGATAATTCATGCCAAAATCCTGTAAATCCGCCAATTTAGGAAAAGAAGCCGACTGAGCATAGTGTCCCTTTTTCAAAACCTTCGCTAACTGATCATTATTTTCCTGCAAACCTTCATAAAAAAAGCATACTTCTCCATTAATTCCTAATTGACGATGATATTCAATCACCCGTAATAAGTAATCTGGAGTAATTCTATATCTTCCTAATTTGATTAAAATTCCTGGTGCTAGTTTTGGTAAAATAGTATCTGTAAATTGCTCCTTTACCAACCTATTAAGAATACATTTATAACTGAGAAAGTCACGACGATAAATTTGAGGATGGATAATATCAACAATTCCTCGCTTTAACCAAGTTGGTGAATCTTGCAAATATTCCTGCAATCCCCAATCATAAATATTAGGAGCCATTGAAACTAATAAATCTGAATTTATCGCTTTCACTTCTTGATAAAGCAGTGCCAAAACATCAGTTAAAATATTGGCACGCCACTGTAACCAATTTTTATCCTTGTGGTTTTTGGGTGGATATTTTTGAAACTCTCGGTGGTAGCGGGTTATAGTTCCTTGATCATAGCCTCCTTCAGATGGTAAAGCTGGAAAACGATCATCTCCTTGGACACCATCAACATCATAATTTTTGACCACTTCTAATACTAAATTTAATAAAAATTCTTGCACCTGAAAATCAAAAGCATTCAACCATTCAAAGCCATTTTTTTTTAATAAATTACCCTGGTAATCATAGGCTCCCCATTCTGGTTTTTGTTTTAATAAAATCCCTCCATTTGAATTGTAAGAACTGGCAAAACCATATTCAAACCAAGGTATAACTTTTAAACCCACTCGTCGTGCTTCTGCTACTAATTCTGCTAAAGGATCACGACTAAGGAAATTTGAGTCAATTTCTATACCAAATGTCTTCCACATTGTGGGACTAGGATAAAGGGTGACACCTTTACTCCAAACAACGGGAAACACCACATTAAATCCCGTTTCAGCCAGAAAATTCATCGCTTCAGCAATGCTTTGTTTTGACTTGAGAACTTGACTATCGGTTGCGGTTAACCAGACACCACGTATTTCTACTTTACTCATTTACACCCTAACTTTTAGTAGATGTTTTCCTGAAAAATACTTTGTATGATTCCTCTTACTAATAATTTTCGTAATTTTAACAAAATCAAAATCTATGTCTATTATCGAAGATTCTTGGATACACGCTTATATAAACACCAACGATATTAAACTGCACTATGTCACCCAAGGGGAAGGCCCTTTAATGTTAATGCTGCATGGTTTTCCTGAATTTTGGTATTCTTGGCGATATCAAATTCCTGAATTTGCTCAAAATTTTAAGGTTGTTGCTGTTGATTTACGTGGTTATAACGATAGCGATAAACCCCAAGCGCAATCAGCTTATGTTATGGATGAATTTGTCAAAGATGTTGAGGGAATAGTGCGGGGATTAGGATATGAAAGTTGTATTCTAGTTGCTCATGATTGGGGTGGTGCGATGCCTGCGGCGAGCGAAGCTATCGCTTGGAATTTTGCCTATGCTCACCCAGATATGGTAGAAAAACTAATTATACTCAACCTCCCCCATCCCGCTAAATTTTCCCAAGGCTTAACCACTCCTCAGCAACTCCTACGCAGCTACTACATTTTCTTATTTCAATTCCCTTTGATTCCCGAATTACTCCTCCAAGCCTCAGACTATGAAGCCATAGCCAAAGTTATTCAAGGTACAGCCTTCAATAAAACCGCCTTCACTACAGCAGATATTGAAGCTTATAAAAACGCTGCTGCTAAACGTGGCGCACTCACAGCTATGTTGAACTATTATCGCAATATTTTTCAACAACGCTTCCTCAACAAAAATTGGAGTATTCTCGAAGTCCCCACCTTGATGATTTGGGGAGAACAAGACACCGCACTGGGTAAAGAACTTACCTATGGGACAGAAGAATATGTCAGGAATTTACAAATCAAATATATTCCTAATTCTGGTCATTGGGTTCAGCAAGAACAGCCAGAGTTAGTTACAGAGTATATGCAAGAATTTCTCCTCCAAAAAAATAGTGCCAACTCTTAAATCTACAAGCTTTTCACTAGGATAAAATACTCATTTACTACTCAAGCTAAACTATGCTGGATGATGCAACTTAAAAATATTTAACACTAAATTTAACAGCATTAATTTACCTAATTTCACCACCCAAACATAGTTCAAACCTAATGCTAGTAATAGTTATAGCCTGACTAGCCAATTGCTAAAACATCACATCTGGCTTGTGAGGTAAATCAACATATTCTAGCCATTTAGTGAGATAATGGAGTAGTGAGGGAAAGAACGGATGCTACTCCATTATTAAGGGGGAAATTTTATGAAACGTCAGCTATTAGCGGTTATAGCCTTAGTCACTCCCCTATTTTTAGCTAACTCAGTTCAAGCTGGGAATACACAAGACCTACAAAGGCTATTGTCAACTGGGGAATGTAGAAATTGTCAGCTATCAGGAGTTAACCTCAGTGGTACTCATTTAATTGGTGCAGACTTACGAGGAGCAAATCTCCAAGGAGCTAACCTAAAAGATGCTAACCTTGAAGGTGCTGACCTAACAGGAGCAAATTTAGCAGGTGCTAATTTAACATCAGCTTTTGTCACTAACGTGAATTTGAAGCAAGCTAATCTCAATGGTGCAAACCTCACCAGTGCGACTATTAACGATTCCAATGTGTATCAAGCATCAATGAATGACTTAACTATTACCGATGCGGAAATATATAACACTGGTATCGGTATTGGTGGTGAAGACGTAGAAATACCTGATTGGGATTAAGTTTAGCTGGAACTCCTGGATATTTTAGGGGTGACTAGTACTTAAAAAAGCAATCATCACAGACATACCCGGACAAGTAGAAACGTTCCATAGAACTTCTCTATAAGAGTTCTAGGAAACGCAGATTTAATTTTCACGCTCTTGTCTATTAGAAAACCTCTGCTTTTATAACTATCAAGCAGAGGTTTTTTGGTTTTAGTTGTAATCTCAAATCATCAGATTTTAACTTAATGCCTGAGCAACAACTTCTGAAAGAGACTTATTAGCAGCTTTTTTCAACACATCTACCTTGTCGTTACGTTCCCAAGGTAAATCTAAATCACTACGCCCTAAGTGACCGTAAGCCGCGATGTCCTGATAAAAACGTCCGCCTCTTTCACTTGGTAGGTTGCGTAAATTGAAAGCGTGGATAATTCCTGCTGGACGCAGTTCAAAGTTGTCTTTGACTAGTTCCAGTAAAATTTCATCATCCACTTTACCAGTCCCAAAGGTATCCACAAAAATGCTGACCGGTCGGGCTACACCAATGGCATAACTTAACTGGACTTCACATTTTTCTGCTAACCCAGCCGCCACAATATTTTTTGCTGCATAACGAGCAGCATAAGCAGCAGAACGGTCTACTTTAGTGGGGTCTTTACCAGAAAAAGCACCACCACCATGTCGTGAATAACCACCGTAGGTATCGACAATGATTTTCCGTCCTGTAAGACCAGAGTCGCCTTGAGGTCCACCAATAACAAACTTACCAGTAGGATTAACTAAAAAACGTGTATCCTGATTTGGCTTAATCTCAATATCGCCAAAAACAGGTACTACAACTGCATCCCACAAGTCTTCTTTAATTTTAGCTTGCACCGCAGCATCATCAGTAATATCCCCAATATTAGGTGTATGCTGGGTGGAAATCAAAATCGTATCAATACCTACGGGTTTACCATCCTCATAGACAACGGTAACTTGGGTTTTTCCATCAGGACGCAGGTAAGCTAAATCACCTGTTTTCCTGACTGCTGCCAGTCTCCGGGCAATGCGGTGAGCTAAACTAATAGGCAAAGGCATCAATTCTGGTGTTTCGTTGCAAGCAAAACCAAACATGATACCTTGATCACCAGCACCAATGCGATCGAATAGTTCTTCACTATCCTCAGCGCGAGTTTCTTGAGCAGTATTTACACCTTGAGCAATATCAGGTGATTGTTCATCTAAAGCTACCAAGACGCTGGCACTATCAGCAGAAAAGCCGTTAATTGAATCAGTATAGCCAATTTCAGCAATTTTCTTCCGTGCCAAATTGACAAAATTCACATTGGCTTTGGTGGTAATTTCACCAGTAATCAGCACTAATCCCGTATTAACTACTACTTCAGCAGCAACCCGGCTAGTCGGGTCTTGCGTCAGTAGAGCATCCAGAATGGTATCTGAAATTTGATCACAGATTTTATCTGGATGACCTTCAGTAACAGACTCAGAGGTAAATAAATAGCGACGAGACAATGGAAATTCCTCCTTGAAGAATTTTGATCACTGACTAAAAAAAAGTGTATTTAGTTCAGCTACTAAATACTAATTTATGAAATCATAACAAGATTTACACATTTACAAAAAAAATGGGTTAGTAGAAAGCTACCAAGTATGAGATTGATTTTATATATACAAAAAAAGGGAGTACACCCATAGATGTCCCCCTTTTGTGTTTACAAACATTGTTTGCTTTAGACTTGAACTGCTAACTTTGCTTCTTTAGCTGTCAATCGCTCATAAGCAGCACGCATTTTCAACCCTGTCAGCACTTGGAATAAACCAGTACCGTTATTGGAACCTGGATACTCACGGTGTTGAAGCAATAAGTGTGTCATCTCACCTTGATACGTGGTAGATGTATTGCTCAAATGAGTTTCGATATAAATTACTTCTTCCAAGTTATCAAATTGACCGTCTACTTCTAACACAGAGACGTAACGACCGTAGTAAACATCGGAACCGTAGTATAGTTGCATTCCAGGGTAGGAACAAGTGAGCTTACGTCCACAGGGAGTCCATTGAATCGTTGAACCTTCATCAAAGAGATAGGTTGGCTCAAAGCCTTCTTTACCTTCCCGTTGTAGCATACGTACCCGTAAAACTTTGCGCTCTGTGTCGTTTTTGATTAAGTTTGTGGGTAATACTTGTAAAACTACATCTGCAAATTCTCTTTGTGGTTCGATAAACTTTTCAAAATCAGGTTTACGAGAGTTGATTTGTGCTAAGACATCTTCATAACGATGTCCTCGTTCCGCCATATCTCGCTGAATTTTCCAGGCAATTTTAACTTCATCGCTGATGTCAAAGTAAACACTGAAATCAATTAAGGCTCTGACTCGTTCATCATATAAAGGATGCAGCCCCTCAACTACTATAATGTGGTTTGGCTCAATCCGTTCTGCTGGATCTAGTAGGCCGGTTTCGTGGTTATAAATCGGCTTATCAATTGCTTGACCTTCTTTTAGTGCTTTAATTTGCTCATACATGAGGTCAAAATTGTTAGCCCTGGGGTCAAGTGCAGTTATCCCTGTTTCTTTGCGTTGTTTGCGGTCTAGGCAATGATAATCATCCAAGCAGATGACTGTCATTAGGTCTTCACCAAACAAATCTATCAATCGACGCAAAAATGTAGATTTACCGCATCCAGAGTCTCCAGCTACTCCAATCAGTACCACGCGTTCCGGCTTAGTCATAAATCTCCTCTAAATACTAAATGTCAATCAATATTTTTTTTCACACGGCAGATTTTTGAAGCCAGGTGTTTACCTCAATGATAATGTCCTGTGTTCTTGCTACCCAGCACGAAATTAGTATATTAGGTTAGTTGGCAACAAAGTTATATTTGTTACTTATTGGAACTATCCTGACTCTTGGCTGGTAAGTATTTAATCCTAGTGATATATTAGATTTTAACAGAAAGATGCATTCTGTAACAAGATTTGCTGTTAAAAATAATCTATTGGTGTACCAATTCAGAATGAATAATTTTTTCTGGGTTGATTTTTAACTCATTGAGATTGTGCAACTTTTGTCAATAAGTAATAATACTGTAAATATTGCATCAAGGGTGTAGAAAGACAAGTTTGTAGGGAGATAAATATAGGTATACCTTTGGACACAGATATGGGTCTGACGGGGCATAATTTTGTGATAAAACCTGTTATATTAATCAGGTGTAAAATTATATGTATTACGGTGAACTAACTTCCCAATAGATTATGGCTAGAAGCGGATAAATCTGATTGACTGGATATTTATCTAGAAAAGATAGTTCACGAAAAAAAGATTAAATTGATTCACTATTAACATTCTGTCCAAGACTTATCCTCTACTTTAGAAGGTGAACAGGTGTGTTTTTTACCATACCCATATGTCTTGGCCGAGTGTACTTAGCAAGGCATCATTTAATGATGCCGTTTTCCCAGACGGCCAGTTTTGTGCAACAAAAATCCGGTAAACTAAAGCTGGCATAGGATGGGAATGTTTTTTTGATAAACGGTTAAGTAAATATCGGAGTGGTAGAAAGAATGTACAATCAAGGTGCTGTTGAGGGTGCTGCCAATATAGAATCAGGTAGCCGCGTCTTCGTTTACGAAGTGGTTGGTTTGCGTCAGAGCGAGGAAACTGATCAAACGGACTACCCAATTCGTAAAAGTGGCAGTGTGTTCATCAGAGTGCCTTACAACCGCATGAATCAAGAAATGCGACGGATCACTCGGCTAGGCGGCAAAATTGTTAGTATTCACCCTATAACAGTTCTAGAACCAGTCAATGGTAAAGCTGCTGTGGAAAGTGCTAACAGCGAAGTAAGCGAGTTAGTCACACCAGTGAATGCTGAGAATGCTGACAGTGAGGAAAATGGTAAAGCCACACCTGTGAATGCTAATAGTGAAGTCAAAGGCTTCGCTAAATCACCTGCTAAGGATAAAAAAGGCAACACCATGACTCAAGGGAAAGCCAAACACGCTGATGTTCCTGTAAACACTTACCGTCCTAACGCTCCGTTTATTGGTAAGTGTATCTCCAATGAACCGTTAGTTAAAAAAGACGGTATCGGTATTGTTCAGCACTTAAAGTTTGACCTTTCTACTGGTAATTTGAAGTATATCGAAGGTCAAAGTATCGGTATTATTCCTCCAGGTGTTGACAAAAACGGTAAGCCTGAAAAGCTCAGACTGTACTCGATTGCTTCAACTCGTCATGGCGATGATGTAGATGATAAGACAATTTCACTATGTGTTCGCCAATTAGAGTATAAACACCCAGAAAGTGGCGAAACAATCTACGGTGTTTGCTCTACTTATCTGACTCAGCTAAAACCAGGTGATGATGTAAAAATCACAGGGCCTGTAGGTAAAGAAATGTTGTTACCTGAAGATCCTGAAGCTAATGTAATTATGTTAGCAACGGGAACAGGTATCGCTCCTATGCGGGCTTATCTGTGGCGGATGTTTAAGGATAATGAAAGAGCAGCTAACCCTGAATACAAGTTTAAGGGATTCTCTTGGTTGTTGTTTGGAGTACCCACAACTCCCAACGTTCTTTACAAGGAAGAACTGGAAGAAATGCAACAAAAGTATCCAGATAATTTCCGCCTCACCTATGCTATCAGCCGGGAACAGAAAAATCCTGAAGGTGGCAGAATGTACATCCAAGATCGTGTGGCAGAACACGCTGATGAACTGTGGCAATTGATTAAAAAGGAAAAAACCCACACTTACATTTGCGGTTTACGCGGTATGGAAGATGGTATTGATGCAGCTTTGACTGCTGCTGCTGCGAAGGAAGGTGTGACTTGGAGTAGTTACCAGAAGGATCTCAAGAAAGCACACCGCTGGCACGTAGAAACGTACTAAGTACTGAGTACCGAGTGCTGAGTTTTGAGTTCTCAGTTCTAAGTTATAAATGAGTAGGGTGGGCAGTGCCTACCCTACAATTGTTTTATATAAATGGTTGGGTTGAGGAAAGAGGACTCAGTTCTGGGGGGTAAAGTATTAAATACTTATTACTACTCAGCACTCAGCACTCATCACTCAGCACTTAAAAATGAATTGGGTGCAAAATCTGTGGGTGTAAAACTAGGAATATTAGGTTTAGGGACTGTGGGAACGGGTACTGTAAAATTGTTGCAAGATACAGCAGGTCGTCATCCACTGTTAAAAGAGTTAGAAATATATCGAGTGGGAGTGCGATCGCTCTCCAAACCCCGTCCAGTAGAATTGTCTCCAGGGGTAGTGACTACGGATTTAGAAGCGATCGTCAATGATCCAGAGATAGATATAATTGTTGAAGTGATGGGCGGATTAGAACCAGCCAGAACACTCATCCTTACCGCTATTAAAAATGGTAAACACGTAGTCACCGCCAATAAAGCCGCAATCTCCCGATTTGGGGCAGAAATATTTACTGCTGCTAATGCAGCTGGGGTATATGTAATGCTAGAAGCCACTGTCGGTGGTGGTATCCCTGTCATTCAACCCCTCAAACAGTCTTTAAGTGTCAACCGCATTCATACCGTCACTGGGATTGTCAACGGTACAACTAACTACATCCTGACAAGGATGCAAACAGAAGGTAGCGATTTCAATGATGTCTTAGCTGATGCTCAACAACTAGGCTATGCTGAAGCTGACCCAACGGCTGATGTCGATGGCTTAGATGCCGCAGATAAAATTGCGATCTTGGCATCCTTAGGCTTTGGTGGCAGGATTAATTTACCAGATGTCTATTGTGAAGGCATTAGGCAGGTTACTAAAACAGATATTGCCTACGCTGCCAAATTAGGGTTTGTAATTAAATTATTAGCCATAGCCAAAGGTCAAACTAGTGATAACTCTCAACTATCAGTCAGAGTTCATCCTACCCTAGTTCCGCAAACTCATCCTTTAGCTAGTATTAACGGTGTTTATAATGCCATTCTTGTCGAAGGGGAACCCATTGGCCAAGTAATGTTTTTTGGACCTGGTGCCGGTGCCGGCGCGACTGCTAGTGCTGTTTGTTCTGATATCTTGAATCTTGTCGCTACTTTAAAAAGTAATACGCCCAAACCAAATCCCCTACTAGCTTGTAGACATCAATATTACTGTCAAATTTCCCCAATTTCTGAACTCGTAACCCGATTTTATACTCGGTTTTTAACAAAAGACCAACCAGGTGTCATTGGTAAATTGGGTACTTGCTTTGGTAAATATGGCGTGAGCTTAGAGTCAGTAGTACAAACAGGCTTTCAGGAAAATCTAGCAGAGATTGTGGTTGTCACCCACGATGTCCGAGAAGGAGACTTTAGACAAGCTTTAGCCGAAATTCAAACTCTGGAAGCAATAGATAGTATTCCTAGCATCTTACGGGTGCTTTGAGGAGAAGAGGAGAAGAGGCGCAGGGTGCAGGGTGCAGGGGGAGAAAAATTAATTCTTTCTCCTGATAGCGTGGCGCAGGTAAGGGTATATTGTAATACGCCCCTACTCCTGAACTCCTGAACTCCTGAACTCCTGAACTCCTGACTCCCGACTCCTCAAAGAATTAAGATTTTGAAGTTTCTTTGCCTACAACTTGCGACTTGAGGGTTGTAATTTCACTACTTAACTCTTGCCGAGTTGAAGCTTTGAGTAAATAGCGATAAACAAACCAGGCAGAGTAACCAATACCGATTAACTCAAAGGTTGGTGCTACCAAAGGAATACCATTGAGAGAATCTAGTACAGCCAATAGTACCTTAACTGTAATAATTGCTGTGATAACTAACCCTACACTAACTATAGGCTGCTTGTACTGATTAAAGAATTTGCCTGCATAGTCAGGTAATGTGCCTAAGAAGCCAGAAATTTGTTGCCCGTATTTCATCCATTGTTCTTGAGATTGTACGGGAGGCTGGAGTTTGGTAATGCTTCCTATTTGGTTGTTGATATCTGGAATTGTTGTCTCTTTTGACTTGGTTTCTGTATATTCTGGTTCTTGCATTTTCACTCCTATAATTTTGACAGTCAAGTTTTCTTAATCTGCGTAATTCTAACCACAAGGCTGTTGAGTAGGCAATGTATTCCTGCATCAGCACTGTTGTCTTGAGGCTACAAAGGGTTTTTAGTATCCTATAACCATAATTGTCTTGTTACCGATACTGCATCAACTACAAGGTAGAAAATGAGTAGAGGGATAGAAGTCAAAAGGCGACAGGATATATTAAAATCAGCTTTCTGAGTTCTGTCTTGTAAATGAACTGGAATTCTCAGGTTGTGATCATCCCATGCCTAGTCAGTTACTCATCATCGTACTCATCGAAGCACAAATTATGCAAAAACTTAGTCTACCTCTGATGCATACAAGTTTAAACGCTGATTTTATCTGATATTAAAGCTATCTTCAGCCGCATTCGTCAATTAACTTATTCAGATTGATATTAATATGTAACAATTCTTTTGTCTGTTCAGATAGACTAGACATGAAAGGCATTTTATGATATGCATTCATTCTGATGAAAGCATAAGCATGAATAATCAGTTTTGCTATAAGTCTAAACTATTTCTTTGCGAAAAATGATTTATTCCTGTTATCAAAGAGGATAATGTTAATGTTAATCATATTCCCACTGATTATAAAAGCTAGACTGGGTTGGTAATATTTGTGAGAGGGTAAAAAAATTGCCGGGATGCCAGATGAAAAACCAACCCTTGTTGGCAAAAATTTACAAATCAAAAAAGTGTCAATTGAAGAGCCAAAAATAGAAGAACTCCCAACTATAGAATTTCCCTCCCGTGGAAAACTTAAAGCCAGTTCTTGGCGTATCCATCAAAAAATTGGTTATGGTTACTTTTTAGCTATTGCAATTGGCTTTTTTGGTTCCCTGATTGGATTAGTACTGGCTAACTATTACCGGGGAAGAGAGGTCAGGCAATTTAACCAGGCTTATCAACAAGAACAATTATTAAATAATTATAAAGATGCCGTAATTGAGGCACAATTACACAGTTCTAACTTAGTTGCGGTGTTGGGAGATGCACGGAAGCTCAACAATAAAAAAAGTGAATTTATTGAGTCTATTGCTCAAGCACAGAAAATTGAAAAAAACATCGCTCTATATATAGATAGTAATCCTCAGATATTAGCAGCGAACAGAACTACTTTACAGAATTTATTAGTCAATTATTCAACCAACTTAGAAGAATATATTCGGCAAATAGATGATATTCTACTGCGATTTGATATGCAAAGCGCAGAGCCACAACGACTGGATATAGCGCGAGAGAAGTTGCTGGCTATTATGGATAGTCCAATAGTTGATGATTTGAAGAGTTTATCAGATCAATTAACTAAGATTTTACAAACTGCTCAATCACAAGAGCGGGAGAGACGGGGAGATGTAGAGCAAGCTAGATTTGTCGAGAGATTTATTGCCATAGCCAGTATGCTCCTATCTGTAGCGATCGCTGCTATTATGGCATGGCGTACTAGTCGAGCGATCGCAGAACCAGTCATTACCGTAACTCAAGTAGCTGAACAGGTAGCTAGAAAATCTAACTTTGATTTACGCGCTCCAGTCACTACCGATGATGAAATCGGTTTACTTGCTAAATCTTTGAATCGCTTAATTGAGCGAGTATCTGAGCGAACAAAACAGCTACAACAGGCTAAAGAATTAGCGGAAGCAGCCAGTAAAGCCAAAAGCCAATTTTTAGCAAATGTTAGCCACGAATTACGCACACCATTAAATGCAGTAATTGGTTTAAGTCAACTACTACAAGATGATGCGATTGATGTTGGTGTGTCCCCAGATTTTATCGCTGATTTAGAAACTATCAACTCTGCTGGGAGACATTTATTAGAACTGATTAACGACATCCTCGATTTGTCAAAAATTGAAGCCGGGAAAATGACTCTCTACCCAGAGACATTTGAAATTATAAATTTGATTAATAATGTTATTCTCACTGTTAAACCAGCAATTGAAAAAAATGGCAATACATTAGTCTTGAATTGTGATATTCCACTAGGAACAATGTATGCAGACCAAACGAGAATGCGACAGGTATTATTAAATATACTCAGCAATGCGGCCAAATTTACTACCAACGGCGAAGTAATGCTGGTTGTCAAGAATGAGAACACAAACGTATTAAAAGAAGCTCCTTTGGGTGTGATTACTTTTACTGTGATTGATACAGGTATTGGAATGTCACCCAGTCAACAGCAGCAGTTATTTAAACCCTTTACACAAGGGGATGCCTCAACTACCAAGAAATATGGTGGTACTGGCTTAGGATTAGCCATTAGCCGTCATTTTTGCCAAATGATGGGAGGAGAGATTATTGTCAGCAGTCAGCTTGGTGTTGGTTCTACTTTTAAGGTAAGTTTACCATTGACAGTGCAACAATAATAAGCAGGTTTGAGAGCGATATCCATGACGACAAACATTGATTTCCTTAGCCACCTCAACCCTAGCCAACGTCAAGCCGTAGAACATTACTGCGGCCCGTTGCTAGTGGTTGCTGGTGCTGGTTCCGGTAAAACCCGTGCGCTTACCTATCGGATTGCAAACTTAATTCTCAAACACCGTGTTAATCCTGAAAACATCCTTGCAGTGACATTCACTAACAAAGCTGCACGGGAAATGAAGGATAGAATTCAAAGAATATTTGCTGAACAATTAGCAATTACTCAACACGGTAAAAAGTTTGATTTATTACCAGAATATGAACAAACCCAGTTAAAATCAAAAGTCTACCGCACCATCATCAAAGATATGTGGTGTGGCACTTTTCACAGTTTATTTTCTCGGATTCTCCGCTGGGATATCGAAAAATATCAAGATGAAAAAAGACGAACTTGGAATAAAAACTTTTCCATTTTTGATGAATCTGACGTGCAGAGTTTAATCAAAGAAATAGTTACTAAAGATTTAAATCTAGATAATAAAAAATTTGAACCTAAATCAGTTCGCTACGCTATTAGTAACGCCAAAAATCAAGGATTTTCACCCCAAGAATTTGAGCGTGAACAACCTAATTATCGCGGACGGGTAATAGCTGATGTTTACAATCGCTATCAAGATAAATTATCACAAAATAACGCCCTTGATTTTGATGACTTAATCCTCGTTCCCACTAGATTATTTCAGCAAAATGAGCAAGTATTAGCTTATTGGCATCGCAAATTCTGCCATATTCTTGTCGATGAATATCAAGATACAAACCGCACCCAATATGATTTAATTCAGCTTTTGGTGACAAATGGTGAAGAGCGTAAAAATGAATGGAAATGGGAAAATCGCTCAGTCTTTGTCGTGGGTGATGCTGATCAGTCAATTTACAGCTTTAGAATGGCAGATTTCACCATTTTGTTAGAATTTCAGGAAAACTTTGGCGATGGTTTAGCAGATGATGATACTCGCTCAATGGTGAAGTTAGAAGAGAATTATCGCTCTTGTGAAAATATCCTCCAAGCTGCTAACGAACTGATTGAAAATAATACCCAACGCATTGATAAAATTCTCAAAGCCACAAGAGATCCAGGTGAAGAAATTTATTGTCATAAAGCTGATGACGAAATGGCAGAAGCAGCTTTTGTTATTAATCAAATTCGGACTTTAGAACATCAAAATCCTGAATTAAACTGGGGTAATTTTGCCATTCTTTATCGGACTAATGCTCAATCTCGACCATTTGAAGAATTGTTAGTTAAATATCAAATTCCTTATACAGTTGTAGGAGGAATGAAATTTTATGACCGCAAAGAAATTAAAGATTCTGTAGCTTATTTAAGAGCAATTAATAATCCAGCCGATACAGTTAGTTTGTTAAGAGTTATTAACACTCCCCGACGTGGAATTGGTAAAGCTACTATTGATGCTTTGGTGAATGCTTCCCAGCAATTAAGTACAACACTGTGGGAAATATTAAGTGATCAAACATCAGTGAATACCTTGGCTGGACGTTCTGCAAAAGCCGTGAATAATTTTGCAGCGATGATTCAAAAAGGTCAAGAACAAATCACAAAAGTTCCTGGTTCGGAAATTTTGCAAGGAATTTTAGAAGACTCTGGTTATATTGAAGATTTGCAAAATCAAGGTACAGATGAAGCTGATAATAGAATTAGCAACGTCAATGAATTGTATAACGCCATTTTACAATTTCAAGAAGAAAATGAAGGTGAAGATATTTCCTTACAAGCATTTTTACAAAGTGCTGCACTGAGTTCAGATTTAGATAATTTAAAAGAAGGACAAACAGCAGTTTCTTTAATGACATTACACGCTTCCAAAGGGTTAGAATTTCCGGTAGTCTTTTTAGTGGGGTTAGAACAAGGATTATTTCCTGGGTATCGTTCGTTAAATGACCCCTCAGCGTTGGAAGAAGAACGCCGTTTGTGTTATGTAGGTATTACCCGCGCTCAAGAACGCTTATTTTTATCCCATGCGAGAGAGCGGCGTTTATATGGTTCCAGAGAACCGGCAGTGCGATCGCAATTTTTAGATGAATTACCAGAAGAATTATTAACCACTAGAAACAAAGTTAGTCGCTCTTTTACAAAAAAAACATCTGCAAAAGCTGGTAATCAGGAAACAATCGAAAATTGGCAAGTAGGGGAAAAAGTATTACACAAATCCTTTGGAATTGGGGAAATAACCCACATTTTTGGGGAAGGGAATAAAGTGACTGTAGCGATTAAATTCGCCAGTTTAGGACAGAAAATTATTGACCCCAGAGTAGCAAAATTGCAAAGAGTAGAAGCGTAAATAACTACCAAGTAAATTTATGAACTCAAATATTTCGCCCAAACTAAAACGTCGCCAGTTTTTATTACAAGCAGCAATGACTAGCGGTAGCATTGTAGCGACAAATCTGTGGTCACAATCTGGTTCAGCACAGACACCTGGGTTTATCACTTTGGATAAAAATCGCCCAGCCATACCTTATGGTGTTGCTAGTGGGGATATTAACGGTAATAGTGCAGTGATTTGGAGTCAGAGTGACCGCACATCGAGAATGATTGTAGAATATGCGACTGATGATAACTTCCGCAATAGCCGCCGAATATTGGGACAAGTTGCTGTGGCAAAAACTAATTTCACAACCCGGACTTATTTGGAGAATTTACCACCAGGTCAGGACATATTTTACCGTGTTACCTTTGAAGATTTAACAGATACTAAAATTTACAGCGCCCCAGTGATTGGACATTTGAAAACTGCGCCCCAAGGAAAAGGAAAAGATATATTTTTTGCTTGGTCTGGAGACACAGCAGGTCAAGGTTGGGGAATTAATTCCGATTGGGGAGGTATGAAAATTTACGAATCTATTCGCCAACTCAATCCTGACTTTTTTATCCATTCAGGTGATAATATTTATGCTGATAATCCGATTAAATCGGAAGTCAATTTGGACGACGGCAGCATTTGGAAAAATATCACCACTGAGGAAAAATCAAAAATTGCGGAAACCTTAAAAGAGTTTCGTGGTAATTATATTTATAATCTGTTAGATGAAAATGTCCGCCGCTTTAATGCTCAAGTTCCTCAATTGGTGCAATGGGATGACCACGAAGTCAGAAATAATTGGTATCCTGGGCAAATATTAGATGATGAAAGATATACAGTTAAGGATATTTCTGTATTAGCTTCAAGGGCAAAACAAGCATTTTTAGAATACACTCCTATCCGATTTAATTCTCAAGATCCAAATCAGATTTATCGCTCTTTTAATTATGGTTCACTGCTCGATATATTCATGCTAGATGAACGTAGTTATCGTGGTAAAAATTCTCCTAATAACCAAACAGTAGCAAGTGCAGAAACAGCATTTTTAGGTAATTCTCAAATACGTTGGCTCAAGAATAAACTTAAAAGCTCTAAAGCAAGGTGGAAAGTAATTGCCAGTGATATGCCTATTGGGTTAATAATTCGTGATGGTGAAACCAACTTTGAAAATGCTGCCAATGGAGATGGAAAAGCATTAGGAAGAGAGTTGGAATTTGCTGAATTGTTCCGTTTTATTAAAAACAATAATATCCAAAATATTATTTGGTTGACTGCTGATGTACATTATGCCGCAGCGCACTATTATGACCCAAATAAAGCTCAATTTACTGACTTTAAACCCTTTTGGGAATTTGTGGCTGGACCTCTCAATGCTGGGAATTTTGGTCCGGCTGAATTAGATAACACCTTCGGTCCAGAGGTGAAATTTCAAACTGCATCTCCAGAAATTAAACTCAATCAACCACCAAGTTCAGGTTTGCAATTTTTTGGTACTGTCAAAATTGACGGAAAAACTGAAGTTTTAACAGTTACTTTGCATAATTTGGCAGGTCAAAAAATTTATAGTTTAGATTTACCCCCAGAGCAAGGGGCGCATCAAAATACACCCCGATATTAGTAATAACACTTGAAAGTATTCGTTCTATCTTGGTCTTCCCAAAGTCGTGATATAGAGAACAGCTTCATCACTAGGAATACCTAAAACATCATTGACTTGTTCATCAAAAAAGCCACCAATACCGCTGACACCTAGATTGAGGCGAATTGCTGCTAAATTAAGCTTTTGTCCCAAATGCCCAGCATCCATGTGTAAATAACGGTAAACGCGATCGCCATATTGAGCGATCGCTGATTTCAAATCAGCAGTATGAAATAACACCGCAGCCGCATCCCGTCCTAAATCCTGTCCTAAACAAAGAAAATGTAACTCACGTCGAAAATTCTTAAAGCGAATTTGCCTTAATTCCTGTGCTTTAGGTGCATAATAATAACAGCCCGAATCTAATCCTGTTACTCCTGAAACTGCAATAAATGTTTCAATTAAATTTAAATCAAAGTAATCAGGAGCAGTATCTAAACCTTGGTCAAGATAATTTTGCGCCTGGTAGGTAAAATCGAGTAAAGCTTTGAGTTCATCAAAATTTAAATTATCGCCACTATAAGCACGAGTAGAACGTCGCTTATAGATAGTATTTTCTAAACCTGAAAGATTCTCCCCCCAGTTAATTGGTGTAGTGACAGTAGAAACTTTCTCACAAAAAGGAAAATTATATTTATCCTCTAATGACCTTTCTGATTGTACCGTTGGTAAATTCATCTTGCCAGTTGTACTAGATTGAATTTGGGTACTAAGATGAAAATATTTCAACAGTTCACCATCAGGAATAGCCGGATAATTAATTTCGGTACTTGAAGGTAAAGCCGTTTTTCCCAAAGGTAAATTTTGTTGGACATCTAACAAATCTGCCAACGCAATGACAGCAGTTGCACCTTCTTGTTGAGGATCAATATAAAGTAGATCATTAACAGCTTCATCTACAAAACCGCCGATTAAATGGGGACGATAATCAGTAATTCCACAAGCCAATTCAATATTGCTTAAAAGATGTCCTGTATCCAGAAAAATCCGACGGTAAGCTCTATCTTCATAACGCCACACTGAACGATAAAAGACCGCAGTAGTGATAATAGCTAGTTGAGTATGTTCTAAAGTGGGATGCCATAAACAAGCTGTTTGTAATGATTGCCAAACATCATTTTCCCAATATTGCATCAAGGAATGAGTCCGACATTGATAGTTATACAGTCCAGGTGGTAGTAATGGTGTACCACGGGACACCAAATATACTTCTGCTGGATATAAACCCCCAGCACTGGGAGCAGAGCGCAAATATACCGCACTACCCATAGAAGGCATTTTTGCCGTTAGTCCGTAGCTGTGAAATAGCAGTTGCGAAAGTCTCCGCCACCATTTAGCATCTGGGTTATGGGCAAAAGTCTCTGGTTCTTCTTGCAAATAGGGTTTAAGGTCAAAATCAGAGCCAATTTTGTACTCTTTAAACGGTACTGGTTGCTTAGACCAGTCTAAGGTCTGACCTTTAGAAGCAAGGGTCTCTGGGTCATATTTAGTTCGCTCGTGGTAGTGCTGGGCAATTGATTGGTGTATTTCTGGCATAGTAATTTTAATACCCTAGAGGGGAGTTCTGTTTCTTGATCTTGACATTCATCAGCCTCATTATTTCGTGTTAATGAGTACAATCTTTTGAAGATTGAGAGACTGGGAAGATGGGGAGGTTAATAACCATCACTAATCACCAATTACGTTGGCAGCAGACTGCCGTAGGCTCTATTACAAATTATCAAATGATACCTGTACGTCAAACTTTGTCAAAGACCGATATTCAACTGTCTTACCTGGAATGGAACCAAGGTGAAAAACCATTACTGTTATTACATGGTATGGCTGATAACGCCTTAGTGTGGTCTAGCTTAGGAAATTATTTAGCGGCTGATTACCATATAATTGCACCAGATATGCGTGGTCATGGTGAGAGTAGCAAGCCAGAGAAGGATTATAGTTTTGAAAGTGCGATCGCTGATTTGGAAACATTAATGGATAAACTGGGATGGTCTACTGCTCATATCGTCAGTCACTCCTGGACAGGTAAATTAGCCGCTATTTGGGCTAGACAAAACCCAGAACGCCTACGGAGTATTACCCTAGTAGATCCAATTTTCATTTGGAAAATGCCCAATTTCCTCAAATTAACTTTTCCTCTCTTGTACAGCGTTTTACCATTCCTAAAAAGCATGGGACCCTTTACCAGTTATGAAGAAGCTGAACAAAAAATCAAACAACTCAGCCAATATCAAAACTGGACTTCCATACAACAGCAAATCTTCCAAGCTGGAATAGAACAAAAACCCGATAAAACTTGGGGTAGCAAATTTACAATCGCTGCCCGTGACGGAATTTTTGCAGCAGTCATGGAAGTACCAGGTTTTATCAACCCAATTGATACTCCTGCTCTCTTTATACAACCAGAAAAAGGTGTAAACCGCCAAAATTGGCAAATTCAACCTTACAAAACCAACCTCAAAAATCTCACCCTAAAAAAAGTTCCTGGCAATCATTGGCCATTTTTAACCCAACCAGAAGAATTTAACCAAACAGTAGCCATATTCTTAGCCCAACAAAACTAAAACTCCGCGTTACTCAGCGTTAACCTCAGCGTCCCTCTGCGTTTTAAACCTCCCCAAATTATGAGCCTTTGTATCAACCCAGTTTGTCCTCAACCCAATCACCCCGACAACGACGAAAACCGCTTTTGTCAAACCTGTGGTTCCCAATTAGAACTATTAGGACGTTATCGAGTCATGCGCTTAATAAGTGATAAAACTGGGTTTAGCAAAGTCTATGAAGCATACCAACAAGACACCCCAAAAATCCTCAAAATCCTCAAAGAAGAATTAGCCAGTGACTCCAAAGCAATATCACTATTTCAACAAGAAGTAAGCGTACTAGAACAGTTAAATCATCCGGGAATTCCTCAAGCAGAAGGATACTTTCAATATCAAACCAGATTAGGTTTAATATTGCATTGTCTAGCTATGGAAAAAATTGATAGCCTTAACTTAGAACAATGGCTAAAACAACAACAAAACCGCCCCATTTCTGAAGCACAAGCAATAGCTTGGTTAAAACAGTTAGCCGCAATTTTAGCTTTAGTTCATGACAAACAATATTTACATCGAGATATTAAACCAGCCAATATCATGATTCGTCCTGATGGACAATTAGTATTAATTGACTTTGGTACAGCTAGGGAACTTACCAAAACCTATCTAGCAAATGGTGGGGGAATCACAGCAATTACATCATCTGGTTATAGCCCTCCAGAACAAATGAATGGTCAAGCCATACCACAATCAGATTTTTTTGCATTAGGACGCACATTTGTATTTTTACTGACTGGATCTCATCCTTTAGACTTTTATGATCCTCACTTGAATACATTGCAATGGCGAAATCATGCCAATCATGTTTCACCTCCATTATTAAACTTTATTGATTGGTTAATGTCTCCAGAAGTAGATAAACGTCCCAGAAATGCTCAAGAAATTTTGCAGCGTTTAGTAGAAAATGAAAATCAACTCACAGGAAGTAATCTAGCAACGGTAAATTTAGTAGGTGGTCTAAAAACCTCACAATTACCCAAAAATACTACTAATAAAACTATTATTTCCCAACCCAGTCAGCCAGATAAAATGCCTTTGTTAGCACTAATATTAGCCATGCTAATATCATTATGCTCACTTGGCTTAATAGCTTTAGCAACACGTTCATCCAAATTGGTTCTAACAGCTAATTATGGACAAGCCCCCGAAAAAAAAGGCAAAGTAGATTATTTCCCCTACGAAGAAGGAAAAGATAGTCAAGGTAGAATAGCTGAATTTAATATTGCAGTTCTATCAGTTGAATATAAATGGCTATTAGGCAGCAATTTTCAAATTAAATATAATGATCAAGTTATTAGTCTTGAACTTCTAAAAATGAATTTAGAACAAGAAGGTATACAAAAAATAATGGAAAATCCTAGCGAGATTATCTCCGTAGGTACTGCTTCTTGTGAGGGTAATGTTACAGTTGAACAAAGTCGGGCATTAGAACGTGCTAAACAAATTCAACTGTTAGGAAAAAAGTTATTTAGTAAGACAGCTAGTGTTAAAGGTTATCGCTTATTAAATTTGGGACAATTTCAGAGAAAAGATTGTCAAGCAAATCAAGATTCAACAGCTTACCAACGTAGTATTATTATCATTGGGGTGAAAAAACAAGCTGAAGGAGTAATCTTAGATGAAGCCTTAAGAAACAGATTAGAAAAAAAACCATTTGCTGATTTTAAACTAGAAGATTATTCATTAGGTTCAGTCGATAAATTTCAAACAATACCAAGTAACTTATAATATCTCTCCTCCTCTGCGTGAAATAAATCTTAATCCCCTTATGGTCAAAAAAGCAGACATCAGCACCAAAAAATTAATCAGCCTTGCCCCCGAAAATTGGATAAAATGGGTGACACAAATACCCGATATTATACTGCCAACGGGTGAAATTGGGACTTATGTCATACTGAGCGTAACGTAGTGCAGCGAAGTATCTCGGAGATTCTTCACTTCGTTCAGAATGACACTTTTAACCCGTTTTTAGTATACCACTGGAGAAATCCTCAACTCAGAATTCCAATGGATAAGCCGGGAAAGCGACGTATTAGTTAAAGCTACAAGTCCGCAGTACGGTGAATTTCTTGTACTCAACGAGTTACAATTAAGATATAAGCTGGAGATGCCCAAACGAGTGCGGGCTTATGCGGCATTAGCGGAGGAAAAATATAACCTTCCCACTTACCCGGTATTAATTAACATTCTCAAAGAAAGCGAAGCAGAAATTCCTACCCGCTACGAATCAGAATTTGCTGGTTTACAAGCGCGTCAAGACTACAGAGTGATCAATCTTTGGGAAGTTGATGTTGAAATTGCTTTGAGTCAACCCATTCCCTCGCTGCTTCCCTTTGTACCAATTCTGAAAGGTGGTGGAGAAGAATCAACAGTCAGACAAGCATTACAAATGCTCCGTGCAGATGAGCAATTGAGCCAATTAGAAACAGTTATGGCTTTTTTTGCTACTTTCGTATTAGATAGCGTTTTAGTTCAACAAATCATGAGGTGGGATATGGCAGTATTACAGGAGTCTCCCTGGTATCAGCAGATTTTCAAAGAAGGTGAAAAAAGAGGTGAAAACCGGGGTATAGTGACAGCAATTGAACTAAGTTTAGAAGTAAAATTGGGTACTGAGGGTTTACGACTAATGCCTATAATCTCCCAAATTACCGATTTAGAACAATTAAAAACTATTCAAAGAGGCATTATGACTGTAAATAGTCTTGATGAGTTGCGGGAATTTATACGGAGAAATTAAACTTCTGCAATTTATTTATCCTATTTGATTTATGAAAATTGAAATGGTGAAATTCCCAACTTTTTAAAAGAGTAGGAATTTGTGAAAATCCTAACTGTAAATACTCTCGATTAAATACGGTAGTTTATCGGAAAAATTCAAACTCACTCAAGTTAGATTTAGATAAATGATTTAGGTGGAGGATAACGGTGTTAGAAAAATCATTCTTCTATCAGGAAATTCTGCACAAAGGTATAGAAGAAGGACGGCTCAAAGAAAGGCTGTCAGGGATTGAGTTGGCTTTAGATATCAAATTCGGTGCTGAAGCTGTAGAATTAATGCCAGAGATATCACAATTTTCTGATTTAGAACTATTAAGGACTATTCAGAAAGGTGTTCTCACTGTAAATACTCTAAAAGAATTACAAGAAATTCTTCAAAGTATTCAGAAATCACTAAATGAAGTCATTTAACCTGATAATTCTTAATTATGAATTATTCATGCTCCCATTCCTGAATACCTCTTTAATCCTGCACGCCATAACAAGCGATTTGCACCCAAAAATACTAGCAACCAACCCAAAATTGATAAAAATCCTCTTGTTAAGTCAACAGGTAAACCTACGAGAATACTTGCAGGAAAATGAATTAAATAGGGAAAAGGTGTAAACATTACTACGTTTCGCACAGTTTCAGGAAAAACTTCTAAAGGTGCAATCATACCTGACAAAAATAGAAAAAACAAAAACCAGAAACTTTCTAAAGCCGTGGCTCTTTCTGTCCAAAAAGAGAACATTGCAAAAGTGTACTGAATTAAAAATCTAAGAGCAAATGCCAGTATCGCAGCTAAAGTAAACAACAATAAATTAGGTAAACTCGGCAACCAAAAAGCCTGGGGATATAGTAAAAAAAAGAATCCTATTAATAGAAATACAAAAGGCATTCTGGCAAATCTTTCAGCAACATGGGTGGCGAGATGATGAAATCCAGGATCTATAGGTTGTAATAATCGTGGTGAAAGTTTACCTTCTATTACCTCTCTTTCAAAGTCAAAAATTACCCAAACAACTGTCATTTGTCTGACTAAAAAAACAGCAAAAAAGTAACGTGCAAAATCTATAGAGGTGATACTAAATTTGCCTCCTTCAGCCGCTTTTATCCATACGCCCATGAGAATAATTGGTAAAGAACCAGACAAGATCCATAATATTAGTTCCGAGCGATACTCAAGCATATAGGCATAGTAGACTGAAAGCAAAGTTAAGGTTTTTTTAAGAGGATGTTTCATGATTTGTAATTTACAGGAATAGGGACGTATTGCAATATTTCCCTACTAAATTTTGGAATTTAAGTTGAAATTTTGTCAATTAAGATGGTGATGAAAGCTATTAGTTTATCCGTAAGGATTCAGTATACAAAATATTTGATATAGCAAGGAACAGGGAACAGAGAACAGAAGAGAAAAATATTCTTCTGACTTCTGACTTCTGACTTCTGACTTCTGACTCCTGACTCCTGACTCCTGACTCCTAACTCCTGACTTCTGACTCCTGAATTCTTACATTTATCCATCATTTTTTTAATCAAAATAGACTATACAAAACCATTTTGAAAAACTCGTCCAATTACTTCTTCTACAGGTGGTTCAGTTACTGTTAAATCAATAACCTCCAAATCAGCTAAAATCTGTGAAACTGTGCGGGTTAGTTCTTCTCTCTGGACTATAAACCGCACGGTACGTCCTTCTAAAAGTTGGATATCTCCATAAGACATAAGTTTTTCGGCTGGTAGTGGTTGAGCTAATTCAACATAAATTTCTCGGTAAGGTGCAAAGTTTTCTAAAAGTTCATCTAAACTGCCATCATACATCAGCTTTCCTTGGTGAATTAATAGCACCCGTTGACATAAAGCTGTGATATCTGCCATGTAATGACTTGTCAATAATACTGTTGCTTGATAAAGCTGATTGTAATCTCTTAAAAAATCACGTACACTCACTTGAGCATTTACATCTAGTCCTAAAGTTGGTTCATCTAAAAATAAAACTTGGGGACGGTGTAAAAGCGCTGCTAATAGTTCGGCTTTCATGCGTTCACCGAGTGAAAGCTTGCGGACTGGTTGGTTAAGCTTACCTTCTAAAGAAAGCATTTCTGTTAATTCACCAACTCGACGCTGAAACTCTTTGTCTGAAATATTATAAACTGCGGCGTTAATTCTTAAGGAATCTAAGGCTGGTAAGTCCCAAATTAATTGTTGTTTTTGCCCCATTACTAGGGTGATTTTTTGCAAAAATGCTTCTTGGCGACGAAAAGGAATATGTCCGGCAACTTTGACTTTACCGCTAGAAGGATGAATTAAGCCTGTGAGCATTTTCAAAGTGGTAGTTTTACCGGCACCGTTGGGGCCTAAAAAACCAACTACTTCACCGGGAGCAATTTCAAAGGAAACATCTTGAACGGCTTGAATTGAACGATAAGTCCGCTGAAAAAAGTGGGTAAGGGTTCCGCGAATACCAGGCTCTTTAATAGCTACTGGGTAGTATTTACCTAGATTTTCTGCTATGATAATTGACATAAAAAATTATTTCCTTTTACCTTGTGCCTTCTGCTTTTTAGTTTCTGCCTCCTATTAAGGATCGCACAGATGGTGTTCAGTAAGCTTCGCTCTAGGGGAATCGTTTTTTACTAATTCCTGATTATACTGTAAATAATCTCTCAACCAATTATAAACAGAGTCTGATTAATGACATCCGAGGGGCGTGGGGTTTCCCATAAATAAAAATAATATAGAAGTATCATTTATAACCTAGATTGCAATAACAAAATTGTGAACTCAAAATAGTGCGATCGCGCCCCACTTGCTTGGCTTGATATAGTGCTTGATCGGCTTCTTCAAATAATTCCTTTAAACCAAGAGAGGCTTGAGGGATAATACAGGCAACACCTAAACTAATTGTTACTTTAGCTGCATTTGTTTCTTGACTATATTTAGTGAAGTTAGGAATTTTAATTTCCCGTGATTTGACTTTTTCTCTAATTTCTTCCGCAATTATTATCGCTCCTTTAGCATCAGTCTGTGGTAAAATCACAACAAATTCTTCACCACCATAACGAGCCACTAAATCATCTGGTCGTTTAATTACTGAATTAATTGCTTGAGCGACTTGACTTAAACAGTCATCTCCAGCTTGATGTCCATAGGTGTCATTAAAAAGTTTAAATTTATCTATATCTGCTAATATCAAGGCTATGGGTTCTTGGGTCTGTTCCATCCTTTCCCATTCTAATTGGAAGCGATTATCAAAATATCTCCGGTTAGCAATTTGGGTTAGTGTATCAATATTCAATAAAAGTTTTAATTTTTCATTTTCTTCTTCTAGTTTTTCTAAACGAATAGAAGTATTATTTTCTGCTATTAAGTTTTCTTTTTGAAAAAATAAACGATACATTTCACAAGCAGGTTGAAAATTATCACTTCCTAATTGTTTAATTAATCCTAAACTATCTAATTTATAAATTAAATTCGCAGATATATGGGTAGGTTTTTGGGAATTTATGATTTTATCAAAAGCTACGGATAGTTCTTCATTACTTTGTAAAATAGTCAATAAATACCTTAAATGATGACTATAAATGCCGTTGTAGCTGATAGCAGTTGCTAGTAGTTCTGGAAAAGAAATTTTTTGTTGCTGGATATGATATAAAGCTAAATGAATTAAATAAGGATGTCCACCAATAAAGTCCATTAATTGTTTTACAGAATTAGTATCGAACCAATTTAGTTCATGTCGTCTAGCGAATTCTGTTACTTGCTCTGCATTGAATTCTGGTATTTTTAAGCATAACCCCACATTAAATGGAGATTGATTTACATTTAAAGGAATATAAATTTCTGTAGTGTGAATTACTACCAGACGCAATTTTTGCCAAATTTTAGTTTGTTTAGCTCTTTCATGCCAACTTCTTAACAAAGGCAAAAAATCCTTAGCAATGTGCAGATGTTCAAAAATATAATTGACTTCATTCAAAACTAAAACTAATGGACTCTGAATTTGTTTTAATAAATAGCCCTCAAAATAAATTGAAGCACTAACTTTACTGCCGATGTCCTCATCCCAATAATCATTTAGATTTGGTGTTAGGGACAACTGACGAGCAACATTCATACAAAACCAGCGTAAAAATTTGTTAAGACTAGTAAAAATTTGGCTATCTGCCTGTTGAAAGTCTATATTCGCTATGATGTATCCTTGATTCATAGCTTGGTGAATTAACCGCAACATCAAGGAACTTTTGCCCATATTATAAGATGCTTTAATGCGTAGTAATCCTCCTGGTTTGGTCAACTCTGTATAAGCATCTCTTTCAATTGGCGGACGTTCAATATAAAATCGGGAATTGAATGGTAGAGGATCACCAGGGACAAGGATATTTTCCTCCATCTAGAACATACCTTTTTGATTTAACATGAATTTTTATTTTTCAACTTAAACTAATGTGATGTTATGTATATTAACTCGAAATAATGCTTTAAGTGTAATTATGTAAGTAATCTGAGCTTACATAAGCCCCTTGTGCAAATTATATATAAAAGTTAACATTTGCCATCTGTACTGCTCACTGTAGCTGAGTTAATTAAATTACCTTAAACGCCCTGAGCGTAAAATACTGATAATTAACCACAGTCCTAATAGACTGGCAGCAGCAAATAAGACGCTACTGACATAAGATAGCTGAGATGTCTGTGCTTTACTAGAAATCATGGCTGCACCCATAATCAGGGAACCTACTAAGATGCTAAAAGACAGACGGTTAGCTGCGTCGTCCATTGTCCGACGTACACCATCTAGCCCTTTTAGTGATAAGTTCCACTGTAGGGTTTCTGATGTGACACGATCTAATAAGAGTTCAATTTGTCTGGGAGATTGTAAGGCGAGACTTTTGATATCTAAAGCAGTGCGTAAGAGCGATCGCACTGGACTCTCTCCTAATAACTGACGACTAAACAAATCTGTGATTAATGGCTTGATTTCATCAAATAAGTTCACCTCTGGGTTGAAGGTACGCGCTACCCCTTCTAAATTAGCTAAGGTTTTGGCATATAAACCCATATTGCTGGGTAAGCGAATTTTATTATTGCGGGCAATTTGCAAAATTTCATAAATGACTTCACTAAAATTGATATCCGTCAAGCTGGCATTGTAATACTTCCGCAACATCTGGTCATAGTCATTTTCTAATTTCGCTAAAATTACTGGTTGGGCAGAATCTGATAGTTGCAAAGTTAACTGAGCGCACCTCTGACCATCTAAATCTACGATCGCTAACAACATTTCTGTTAGAATTTGCTGGGTGCGAGGATCAATTCGTCCCACCATGCCACAGTCTAAGAGCGCAATACGCCCATCAATGAGATAAAACAAGTTACCTGGATGGGGATCAGCATGAAAGAAACCATCAATATATATCTGTTGAAAAAATATCCGAAACAGTAAAGTAGTGATCGCTTTTCGTGCGGGAATTAAATCTTGATCGTTTTGATTGATAATCAAATCGGCTGATAATATGGGAACACCATCTAACCATTCCATCACTAGTAACTTTTCTGTAGTTAAATCCCAGTTAATTTCCGCAACTACTACTTGTGTGGGATCATACCAACTACTAGCCGATAAGTTACGCCGCAATTGGTCTGTAAAACCTGCTTCTCGTTTAAAATCTAACTCGGCTTCTAGAGCTTTGGTAAATTCTTCTGCAATAGATTTGATATCGTAAGTTTGCCCAAAATCAGTCCGTGCTACCAAATCCGCGATGCCTTGAATTAAAGCAATATCTTGGGCAATGGTGAGATCGATCCCCGGTCTTTGCACTTTCAGAGCTACTTCTTTACCGTCTACTAAAGTAGCACGATGGGTTTGGGCAATTGATCCCGCAGCCACAGGAACATGATTAACTGTGCGGAAAGTTTCCTCTAATGAGTGTTTTAGCTGTTTACGAATGACTATTTCTATCTCAGACCAAGGAACTGAGGGTACTTCATCCTGTAGAGTTGACAGTTCTTCAATGTAAGCAGCACTCAGTAAATCGGGACGGGTAGAAAGCAGCTGACCAAGTTTGACATAAACTGGTCCCAAATCCACCAAAATATTTTTTAATACCGCAGGTGTAGGTAGTTGGGGTTCATCGGTTTTGCCACCAGTCAGCAAACTTCGCATATAGTCCCAGCCATTACGGAAGACTACTTCAATAATTTCTCGTTGTCGGGGTACGGTTTGGGTTAAAAACATTATTTTCTAGGGATTGGGGACTGGGGATTGGGGATTGGGGATTGGGGAATTGGGGACTGGGGAC
>NZ_JAYGGY010000029.1:0-42127 GCF_034931625.1 Anabaena cylindrica UHCC 0172
AAAGCTTCAGCAATACAAAGCCTCTCAAGATGTTATCCCGTGACTCCAATCATATCATATGTTATTTGTCAATATTTAGAGGGCTGCTGCTAAAGCAGCTAATTTGTTACAGAATTTTATGATAACGCAACACTAAATTTTATATTTATTTTCAATTTTTACATGGAGTTTTCAGCTTCAGTAACAGCGGTCAAATTTTCAATTTTGCTAAACCTAAATAACGAATACCTTCTGGAGAAATATCAAAACGACAGGGTAAAACTTCTAAACCGAGGGTTATGGCTTGTCGTAACAATTGACCATATATTGGATCTGTGCTATCACCGGGAGCAAACTCTGGACAATCACCCCGATTGATAAAATACAGCATTACTGCACGATTGTGGGGTAAAACCTCCATTAATTCGCGTAAATGCTTTTGTCCTCTTGTGGTCTCTGTATCGGGAAAAAGTGCTAAATTTCCCTGTGTCCAAGTAGTGTTTTTAACTTCTAAATAAATCGGACGTTGTTGATCAATTCCGGTTAAGTAAAAATCTACACGGCTTTTTTTATCTTTTCCATAAACTACTTCACCCTTGATTTGTGTATATTCACTTAACTCTGGAAAAAGATATTTTTCTAAAGCTAGTTTTATTACTCTATTAGGTAAAGCTGTATTCACACCTACCCAAGTCGGTTCTGGCTCTTGTACTTGAATTAACTCTAAGGTGTAGGCTAATTTACGGTTAGGATTATCACTTTTAGAAATTTGTACTGGACTACCAACAGTAGACACTCCAGTCATTGGCCCTGTATTAGGACAGTGGGCTGTCACCATTTCCCCAGAAGTAAGTTGAATATCAGCAAAAAAACGCTTGTAGCGTTTGAGCAATACGCCAGAGTAGAGTACTGGATAGTTATAAAGCCAATCAATCATGGAAATATGTAAATTATTTCTTTAAGGTATTAGTAATAATACGATTAAACTCGAAATAAATATCATCATAATTTTATAGAATATTTTGATATAGTGACTCACATTAGGTAACTATAAAAAATACTCGTTAAAAAAATGTTATGAGCAATGAATATAATTCTGCACTTGCTGCTACTGAGTACTATTTACGTTCAATGGAGCATTTACTGACAGTAGTTCAAGAACTTTGTTCAGCGCATACCTTAAAGGAGATTACAAAAATTGTACTAGTAGCAGTACGAAAACTGACAAGTTCTGATGGAGCTACTTTTGTGTTATCAGATAATGGCTTTTCTTACTATGTGGATGAAGATGCTATTAGTTCGATGTGGAAAGGTCAGCGATTTCCGATGGATACAACCATTAGTGGTTGGGTGATGAGGAACTGTCAACCAGGGATTATTGAAGATGTATCTGTTGATCCAAGGAGTTCCCATTTTTTGTATGAAAACACATTTGTTAAAAGTATGGCTATGGTTGCTATTTGTACTAAAGGAGGTATTAGTGCTATTGGTGCTATTGGTACTTATTGGGGACAACACCATCAACCGACTCATGAAGAGGTTAAGTTGCTGCAATTACTTGCAGATAGTACAGCGATCGCAATGGATAATGTCGCCATATATGCAAAACTGGAGAAAAAATTGAGCGATCGCACTACAGCCCTAGAAATTGCTCAAACCACCTTACTACAAGAAACCCAAGAACGTAAAGCTATTGAAGCAGAAATTCGCCGCATCTCTCACACTGATGAACTGACTGGACTCCATAATCGGCGAGGCTTTTACCTAATGGCCGAACAGCAAATACGATTAGCCAAGCGATCGCAAATGTACACTAGTGTCATGTTTATTGAACTGAGTAGACTTGAATACATTAATGAAACCTTTGGTCATGAATTCGCTGAGGACACTATTGTTATAACTGCAAATTTGCTCAAACGAAGTTTACGCAATTCTGATACGCTAGGACGGATAGAAAAAGATCAATTTGTTGTTCTCGTACAAGGATACCAGCTTGCCTGTGAAGTGATAGAGCAGCGAATGGAAGCTAATATCCACCAATTCAATCAGAATCAACAGTTACCGTTTCCCATATCTGTAAATATTGGTGTCTATCCCTACGATTCCAATCAGACTATTTCACTAGATGACCTGATTGCATTAGCTCATCTTAATATCCATCAAAAAAAATCAGCCAAATCCGAAAACCCTCAATAATTGGTCAGGTACAGCTAAGTAGGTAGACTTGATAGCAATATTTCGGTAATTTAACAATTTTTGTAGTCAAATTTACGACAGTTAAATAATAGTTGCATATAATAGATATTACAGACCTTCCGCGTTAAAAAATCGGGAAGAATTTTAAAATGCAAGGAAAGAAGTCCTATGCAAAAAGTCTCATATGCTACAGAATTAGAATATGCTTTTCTGTTTACCCTGAAAAAAATAAATTCGATTAATACTGAAGGTTTTCAGCCATTTTTTCAGAACTTACCTGTTGATCCTTACATTAAGGGTAAATATCGCTCAAGAAGGTTATCACGGGTCATTGTTTCTGAAAACAAGATCATGAAACTCCCACATGGATACCTATTTCAAAGCCAAGATTATAATTCCTTATTGGGTGATATAAAAAGAGATTTTGCAGAATTAGAAGATGCACTTGTAGAACTAGATATTTTTAAGAACTTGGTTTTAGCTTTTAGCGATGCTTGTAAACTGCACCCAGAAGCCGAAATTGGTATTCATCAAATCAGAACCGCCTGTTCACCAGGTCATTTAGGAAATCCTGCACCTGAAGGTATCCATCAAGATGGAAGTGATTTTATTGGAATTTTTTCTGTTGCTAGAGAAAACATTCAAGGTGGAGAAACACATTTATATACTGCTAAAAAAGAGAAACCAGTTTTTAACAAAATCTTGCAACCAGGAGAACTAGTTGTGGTTAATGACCATGATTTTTTCCATTTTACAACTCCTATTAAATCTCACAATCCAGCACCAGGAACTAGAGATGTTTTTGTACTTACTTGTCCTAGTTTAATTTCTGAATAGATAGTTAGGAGTTAGGAGGAAGAAGGAAGAAGGAAGAAGGAAGAAGAATATTTTTCTCTTCTGTTTGCTGTTCCTTGCCTTAATCCTTACGCATCTTGTTGATTAAGGCGAATCATTTCCCAAGTTGTATATGTACCAATGGGACTCCACAGTAAATAAGGAATTAGTAATAATGCAGCCCAAACAGAAACAGGTAATACTGCTATGGTTACTAAAAGACAGATCATAAAACCTGTACCCCCAAGAATTGTACCCACCGTTAAACTACGAAACCGAAACATTACAGGTGTGTAAGCAATTGTAAATATTTCCAGAAGTAGGTATAAAATCATCATTAACCAAGTTACAGCAGTACCTGGGCTGTGTTCCCAGATAATATAAGCTGACCAAGCACCACAAATAAATATTACTGTCCAGATTAATGGAATTGCGGCCTCAAAAGTAAGCCATCTGGGTCTTTGTAAGTGCCTGAACCACTGGCGATCGCTAGGTGTAATCTGGTTAGCCCCTAAGGCAACTAAAAAAGCCACACCCCCGATTACCATCCAAGATTTAATCATAGCTTCTGATCTTTGGCGTTGATTTTCAAGAGTACTGATACAGTAATATTATCAGTAAATGATGTGGTTAATTGTACATATTAGGGAAGATGGAGGAATATTTATCTTCTTCCTACCTTCTGCTTGAATATTTGGCGGTAATTATGCCTGGAGAAGGGGGTATAGAGTCAGCTTAACTGTCCCAACTCCCCAATTCCCTATTCTTCCACGCGATACCCCAATTCTGCCAACCTGATTCGTGACTGTCGCCATTTTGGTTGGACTTTGACAAATAATTCTAGATAAACTTTGCCGGTAATTAGCTTTTGAATTTGTTGACGAGCTTCACTACCGATCGCTTTGAGCATTGTGCCACCTTTACCAATGAGTATTCCTTTTTGTGAATCTCTTTCAACATTGATGGTAGCGAGGACACGGGTAATAGCTGGGGTTTCTTCGACTAGATCAATTGCGATCGCTACTGAATGAGGTACTTCTTCACGAGTCAACAGCAAAATCTGTTCCCTGATTAATTCCCCCATAATAAACCGTTCGGGTTGGTCTGTAACCAAATCAGGTGGATAGTAGAACGGGCCTGTTTCTAAATTGCCAATTAATAATTCTTGCAGTTCTGGTAATCCTACCCCAGTCTTGGCAGAAAATTTGACCATTTGCCATTGATGTTCAGTTGCTAACTGAGTGTAACTATCATCTAGCTTTTGGAAATCTGAAGGTTGTTCGTCGATTTTATTTATACCCAAAATCACAGGGGTTTGACTACGACTTAGTAATTCAGCAATATAGCGATCGCCTCCACCACAAGCTACTGTGCCATCAACTACAAACAGCACCACATCTACCGACTCAATTGCCAGCTTGGCATTTTTTACCAGTACTTCCCCCAATTGATGATGAGGTTTATGAATTCCTGGGGTATCAACAAAAATTAACTGTGCTGTTTCTGTAGTTAAAATGCCGCGTAACCGATTCCGCGTAGTTTGGGATATTGGTGATGTAATTGCAATTTTTTGACCGACTAAATGATTCATTAAAGTAGATTTACCGACATTAGGACGACCAATAATGCCAATAAAACCTGATTTAAATTCAGGAGGAGCTTGGGGAATTGTCACTTCTCCTGCGAAAGAGAATGTATAATTATCAATACTACTCACCTTAGACTCCACCTTCATATTTCACAATTGGTATAAATGGGTTTCTTGCTGTAATCCAAAATAGACATAAAATCACCCTGACACTTCCAGATATTTTCTTACCTTAAATTTATGCGACTACTTAAATAGTATACTTTTTCAAACATTAAAAACCAAAAAGTCAATAATTATCACTTCACTACTTCCAAATTTTTAAAACTAACTCACCTTAAATATACTGCGCTTAGTTGGAATTTTAATTTTTACAAAATCACAGAAAAACCTAAATGTATTGCATAGATACAATTAAATGCTAAACCCTTACTTATCAAATGAACCCAAAAGAATTTTTACAAAAATTAATTTAAAAAAGTTTTGAATATATAAAAAGCTAGATAAACAAATAATATTTTCCTAGACAGATATTAATTTAAACAATTGAAACTGACATAGCAGTTGTCAGATTAGCAACTTAACAGTTCTAAATCACAAATCCCGTAGGGGCGGGGTTTCCCCGCCCTTGATATTAGTGCTAGTGCATTCACCCAAAAACCGCTATAACTATTAAGTTCCGGGTAAATTTCGCAATCTATCATCTAAATGAGTCCGGTCAGCCAAAGCCTGTAACATTGGACCATGATCTGTAAACTGGACAATACTTAAAGACCCAACTGGACATCCCCAACGATAACGAAAGCGTCCTACATCAATTCCTAATAAACTACAGAGAATAATTCTGATAGTTGCCTTATGAGCAACAACTAAAACATTACCATTGTCATAAAGATGCTTAATTTCTTCAATTACTTGCATAGCGCGAGAAGCAATTGTTACCGCTAATTCTCCACCAGTAGGAGCATACCAAGCAGGGTCGGCTGACCAACGGATATAATCATCATGATATTCACGGCTGATAATTTCTGGGGTTTTACCTTCCCATTCACCATAGTTAATTTCCTTCAAACCATCTCGTAGTTCAGGTTGCATTCCTATAGCTGTACATAGAGGTTTCGCTGTTGCTCTGGTTCGTTGCATGGGACTAGAAAAAACTGCCTTCCAATGGGTAGAACTGTAAGCAGCAGCAAAAGCATTTGCCATTTCTATACCGTCTGGAGTGAGTGCTGTGTCTATTGCACCACAATAGGCATTCATGCGGCTAGATTCTGTTTGTCCATGACGGAGTAGATAAAGAGTTAGGCTCACGGTATATTCTCGTTGAAGTTGAATTTAGGAGTCCGAATATTCAGAGAATAACCGTATGTATGATTATTTAGCAAAAAGAGCGATCGCATTTCTCTGTTTATGGTTCATGTAGCGTGTCGTAGATAGAGGCTTTTCCGATGGGTAGCGATCGCTTGCTTTCCTCATTATATTAAATAAAGAAAGTGTCGTTATAAAACTCAATATTCACAATGGTAGCAACCGCAGTAAATCCCTATCTTGACGGCAATTTTGCCCCAGTCCACCAAGAAATCACCACAGACAGCCTAAAAGTTATAGGTGAATTACCACCCTATCTTTCCGGGATATTTGTCCGCAATGGCCCCAACCCCCAGCATTCACCCATAGGTCAATATCACTGGTTTGACGGTGATGGAATGTTACATGGTGTACAAATTAGCAACGGTAAAGCCACTTATCGCAATCGCTACGTCCACACCAGAGGCTGGAATATTGAACATGAAGCGGGTAAAGCTGTTTGGAGTGGAATGTTAGAACCACCCCAAATGGATAACCCCTACGGACCAGGTAAAAATACAGCTAATACCGCATTAGTATGGCACGCCGGACAATTTTTAGCCGTGTGGGAAGGAGGTGCGCCGCATAATATCCGACTTCCTAACCTAGAAACAATTAGTGAATACACTTATAATAATCAACTCGTTTCTCCCTTTACTGCTCACCCTAAAGTAGACCCAGTTACAGGAGAAATGATGTTCTTTGGCTACTCATTTTCCCCACCATACCTGCAATATAGCGTAGTATCAGCCCAAGGAGAGTTATTAAAAACAGTCCCCATTGACATACCAATGGGAGTAATGATGCACGATTTTGCCATTACTGAAAATTACACCATCTTCATGGATTTACCTTTGACATTCAGCCCAGAACGAATGCAAAAGGGAGAACCGATGATGATGTTTGAAAACCAACGTCCCAGTCGCTTTGGCATTGTTCCACGTCATGGAGACAACAGCAACATCCGCTGGTTTGAAACCCCCTCCTGCTTCATCTTCCACACCCTCAACGCCTACGAAGATCAAGACGAAGTAGTACTTATCGCCTGTCGCATGAGTTCCACAAACGTTTTAATGAGTCAATCAACAGATCCCACAGCAGACATACCCCTACTACACCGTTGGCGCTTTAACCTCAGCACAGGTGTAGTCAAAGAAGAAATGCTAGACGACGTACCAGCCGAATTTCCTCGCATTAACGAAAATTTTTTAGGAAGAAAAACCCAATACGGCTACACTGGAAAAATGGCCAATACTCCTGTACCTTTATTTGAGGGAGTAATTAAGTACAATTTCAGTAATGGCAAATCCCAAACCCATGAATTTGGACAAGGACGCTACGGAGGTGAAGCAGTATTTGCACCCCGTCTTCATGCCACCACAGAAGATGATGGCTGGCTTATAACCTTTATTTATGATCAAAATTCAGAAACTTCCGAATTAATAGTAATAAATGCTCAAGATGTCACCAGCGAACCCGTCGCACGAGTCATCATTCCCCAACGAGTACCCTATGGTTTCCACGGTGCTTGGATATCAGAATCACAGTTGAGAAATTCTATCTAATTCATCCCTTCTCTTTCTCATCTCGTTTCTCGTTCTCATCCCTTCTTGTTCCCATACTCTGTATGGGAATGAATTCTAGAAGGCTCTGCCTTCCTTTGCTAAAATAGCATCCTAAGAGATAAAATAAACCATTAGTTTAGATTAAATTTAATTAACACAATTACCCATTCAAAAAATAGTAAAGTAAAAATATAAATTCACTAATAATCATAATTTCTCCTGTCCACTCACCGCAATCTTGTAAATTTCCAACTTACTGACATTTCTCATGGCTAGAAAAACCAAGTCTGCATCTTCAACCAACCAAGTACCCCTACTTGCACTCTCAGAACTACATATCCATTTAGAAGGTTTAGAAAAAGAACACCAATCACTACTCAAACAGATTAAGAGAAAACGCACAGAACTAAACAACTTTGTTGAACAAATGCGTTCTTTAGCCACTGAGGTATTTCATCAAGCCACCCCATGCTTCAAAAAAATATCAGACCTCGACCAAGAAATTCATGCGCTTTTTAATGAAATTTTTACTACCAGAAAATTTGGCAAACAAACTAAAAAAAATATAGAAGGGCTTTATTTAAATCTCCAGATGTCCGGGATAATCAGCCCCAAATCTGCCAAAGAAGAAGATAATGATACAGAACTAGATGAACTATTTGAAAACCCAGAAAAAGATGACGATGAAAATAATCAAAATCGTCAGAACTATTGGGAATCAAATCATGAAACTGAATCTACTTCTGCAAGCAGAACCGAGGAATCAAGGAAAGTTCGGCAGACATTCTTGAAATTAGCAGAAATCTTTCACCCCGATAAAGTACAAGACAGTGAAACCCATAAGTCTCATACAGAAATCATGAAAGAAATCAATAAAGCCTACCAAGAAGGAGACTTAGCAAGACTTTTAGAAATTGAACGTCAACATCAATTAGGAGAAACTATTGATAACAACAGTGAAGATGATTTAACTCGCAGATGCAAAAATCTAGAACAACAAAATGAAATTCTCAAAACTCAATATGAAAAATTAAAACAAGAACTAAGACTAGCTAAAAATACTCCTGAAGGAGCAATGGTTTCTGATTCTCGCAAAGCTGCAAAACAAGGAATTAATTCTGTTAATTTAATGTTAGAAACTCTAGAATCTCAGATTAATATAATTGTTGATATTCGTGATTTCATCAAAAACTTTAGAGAACAGAAAATTACCATTAAAGAATTTCTCGCTGGTCCTCCAAGTTTGCGCTCAATGAGAGAAGATATGATGGAAGAACTTCTAGAAGAGATGATGCAAGAATTAGGAGGAGTAATTATTTTTTAAAATAGGAATTTTATAGCTTTAGTCTGTAATTTTAAATGAGTTCTAATTTTTCAAAAGCAAATCAGTAAACTCGCGCAAAGTCTTCTTATACTGTTCTCCGGCAACCGAAAATAAATCATTATGATGTGCATTTTCTACCCACAAATAAAGCTTAGGTGAATTGACAGCACCAAATAACTTTTCACCATGAGTAAAAGGAATAATTTCATCTGATTTACCATGCATCACCAACACAGGACATTTTACTTTTTTGATTTTATCCAAATTGTTAAACTTATCAAAAGGTAAAATAGAAAAAGGTACAACAACCCGAAAAGCTGAAGTGAAAGCACTTTCAATAATTAAACCAGCTATCGGTTTTCTTACTGCTAAATCTACCGCTGAACCACCCCCAACTGAACGTCCAAAAACGATAATCTGCTGGGGTGCTATTTTTAATTCTTGCGTTAAATAATTGTAAGCAGTATCAATATCTTCATAAGCATGATTTTCTGTAGGTGTTCCCTCACTCGTACCATAACCGCGATAGTCATAAGCAAAGATGCTAAAACCGAAATCGCGTAATTTTTCTAATCTTTCTTTGATGTCTCCCAAATCTTCCGCATTCCCGTGGATGTAAAGAATTGTGTATTTAGCTTGAAGATTTGGTAAATAAACTGCTGAAATTTGCTGATTTTCTCTAGTTTTCAGCTTGATAATCTCTGTTGTATCTTCATAGCTAGATGTTTGAGGTAGAAAAATCATACTATCTGCCCGAAAATATACATAGATAGCAAACAAAATGTAGATAAAAATTAAAGATTTGAGCATCCGTTTCCAGGTAAAATCACCAATTAACAGTTTTCTCAGTCGCTTTTGATCCATATCTAAGTGTAAGATTGAAGTATCTGGATAATGGTCACAAGTATGATATTATGCTAAACATGGTGATGACTCAAGTTACTAATTATTCATTGGAGCGATACTCACCGTAATCTACCCTAATACAGATAGCTCATTCAGCAATAAAATTACCAAAAATCAAATAAAAAAAATTCATAGCACAACGCACTTTCCGTCCTAAAAATTATAACCCACTATATAACCGTCCTTCATATTCAACTGCTTCCCCCAATATCAAAGTGTCAGAAAATTAGTTCTCAAGATTAATGCATGCTATGGTTCCTTTTGTTTGTGAAAAAAAGTAAATAGTAGTAAATATGTCTCCTAAATTAACTGTAGTTATACCTACTTACAATGGAGAAAGCCGTTTACCTCAAGTTTTAGAACGGCTGCAAACTCAAAGAGGTATTGAAAACCTTAATTGGGAAATTATCATCGTTGATAATAATAGTACCGATGGTACAGCAAAGCTGATTCAGGAATATCAAGCTAATTGGCGTAACGACATACCCTTACGTTACATATTTGAACCAGAACAAGGATTAGCCTTTGCTAGAAATAAAGCCATCACAGAAGCAAAAGGTGAATTAGTTGGTTTTTTAGATGATGATAACTTACCCGCATCTAATTGGGTGATTGAGTCCTATAAATTTGGACAAGAACATCCTAAAGCAGGAATATATGCTAGTCAAATTCATGGTTTATTTGAAGTCCCACCTCCAGAACATCTCAAACCAATCCTGTTTTACCTAGCTATTACGGAAAGAGGTTCCCAACCCCTCTTGTATGAACCTAGTAAACAAGGTTTTCCCCCAGGTGCAGGCTTGGTTGTACGTCGTCATCTGTGGAAAAATTATGTCCCCAAAAAGCTGTTTCTAGTAGGTAGAGTTGGGTCATCAATGTTAGCTGGTGAAGATGTAGAAGCTATGTTGTATATTTATCGGGCTGGATGGGAAATTTGGTATAATCCAGAAATGCGAATAGAACATATTATCCCAGCATGGCGATTAGAAAGAGATTACTTAATTTCCTTGATGCGTGGAATTGGTTGGAGCCGCTTTTACCTGCGAATGTTAATGCTTGCAAATTGGCAAAGACCTTTTTTATTTTTTGTATACCTGTTAAATGATGGACGTAAAGCAATATTATATTATATTCGTCATCGCAAAATGATTAAAAGCGAAGTCGTTGCAGATTGTGAAATGGAAAGACTTTTTGCCACTTTTATTAGTCCTTTTTATTTAGGATGGATAAAAATTAACAGATTACTGAAAATACACTAATGTCTATTATATCTGTAATTATTCCAGTATTTAATGCTGAAAAAACTATTCATGAAACAATTAACTCAGTTTTAAATCAAACATTTGGTCAATTTGAGTTAATAGTAATAAATTCTGATTCAACAGATTCAACGTTAGAAGTTATTTCTCAAATCAAAGATCCACGTATAAAACTATTTTCTTATCCTCAAGCAAATGCAGCAATTAATCGAAATCGTGGTTTCAAACACGCTTGTGGTGAGTTTATTACCTTTTTAGATGCAGATGATATTTGGACATCAGATAAACTTGAAGCACAATATAGGGTGTTACAAGAAAATCCCCAAGCGACTGTTGCATACAGTTGGACTGATGCGATTGACGAACTAGGTAAATTTTTGCGTCCATGCAGTCATGCTACTTGGTGCGGTGATGTTTATGCAAAACTATTGTTGGATGATTTTATTGGTAGTGGTTCCAATGTCATGATTCGTAGAAATGTTTTTACTTTAGTAGGTGGTTTTGATGAATATCTGACAAATGCTCAAGATACTGATCTGTGGTTACGCTTATCAGCAATTACAGATTTTATGTGCGTACCAAAAACTCAAATTTTATATCGTATACTGCCAAATTCTATGTCCTCTAACATTTTGGGACTGGAGAAATCAAATTTGCAAGTTATTCATCGTGCTTTCGCTCATAAGAAAGCTGAATCTTATCAAAATCTAAAGCCTTACAGAATTGCTAATCTATATAAATACCTTAGCTATAAAGCTCTGACAGTTCCTCCAGGAAAACAAAACAGCATCCAAGCAACTCGAATTTTATGGCTAACCATTATAAATGACACTACTCTCTTACAGAAGCCAATTATCTACAAAGCTTTATTAAAACTAATGATCATGACTCTACTAACTCCTCAACAAGCAATGTTATTACTGAATAAGTTTTCCAAAATTTCTAATATTAGTACATTTTTTGGTTATATAAAAACTAATCTCCCATCCACAAAATCTTCCAGCTAATTGGAAATCACAAATAAGAAATTACAATCTGGCACTAAATTTTGTTGCATGAGTTAGTTAATAACAATCAGTAAATTATGAACATGAAAATAGCATATGTAGCGGTAGATAATTTTTTAAATAAAAACTCTTGGACAAAACATCTACAAGGGCGTTGTGCTGCTGAATATTACATAGCTAAAAATCTGGCAGATAAATCTACATACATAGATTATATTAGCCCACTTAGCAAAGAATTTTCCCTATTAACTAGAGCAAAATGGAGCTTATATAACTATATATTTCATAAAAAATATTATCGCTGGGCAGAGCCAATAGTTGTTAAAAATTATGCTTTTCAAATTGAAAAAAGATTAAAATTACTAGATACAGATATAGTTTTATGTCCAGAAAATATAGTCCCAATTGCTTATCTTAATTGTCATCAACCACTGGTTTTGTGGACTGATGCAACTCTCAGTTCTCTCATAAATTTCTATCGACATATGGAAAATTTATGTGATGAAAATATTAAAAATATATATGCAATGGAGGCAGAAGCTCTTAATCGATGTCAGTTAATTATATATACATCTGAATGGGCGGCTCAAACAGCAATTGATACCTATGGAATCTCTAAATCAAAAATCAAAATAGTTCCTTATGGAGCTAATTTAGAATGTGATAGAACCTGGGAAGATATCCGAGTAATTGTAGGATCTAGAGAGGAGAACAAATGCAAATTACTTTTTATGGGTGTTGATTGGTTGAGAAAAGGTGGAAATACAGCTTTTCAAGTAGCGAAAGAGTTAAATAAAGCAGGATTAAATACTGAATTAATAGTAGTGGGATGTCAACCAGAAATCAATGAACCTCTACCAGAATTTGTTAAAGTTACGGGGTTTATTGATAAATCAACGTCTGAAGGATTGGAGAAAATTAATAGATTATTTGCTGAATCACATTTTCTAATTTTGCCTTCGAGAGCAGAAGCATTTGGTCATGTATTTTGTGAAGCAAGTTCTTTTGGGTTGCCTTCTTTAGCAAGTAATATTGGTGGTATTCCAACAGTAGTTAGAGATAACTTCAATGGTAAAACTTTTTCTATTAATGCCAGTATTTCCGCATACTGTAACTATATAACTAGGTTAATGACAAATTATAGTGAGTACCAACAACTAGCGTATTCATCTTTTGAGCAATATCAATCTCGATTAAACTGGCAAGTATCCGTGCAGACTGCTAAACAGTTGATGAAAGAATTAGTATATTAACCGATAATTGTATCTTGTTACCGGGATATTGATTTCGCTCTTCCCTATATCTTCGCCTAATTAAGTTATCGCGCTTCTACGTTTCATCTATATTTTAATCAAGACTGGTTTTTGCAACAATGTAACCTAAGCTCTTCCAAAATTTAAAAAAAGTTCAAAATCTAAGAGAACAAGCCTTCTTCCCTTCTCAATTTTTGCAATAGCAAATCCCAAACCCAAATTTTTGCTGTAAAGCGCCTAAAATAGAAAGGCTGTACTCAAATAGTAATCTGGAGATATTTTTCATGTCCCGTCGTTGTCAACTAACTGGTAAAAAAGCTAATAATGCGATGGCCGTTTCCCACTCTCACCGTCGCACCAAGCGTCTGCAACAAGCTAACCTGCAAAGCAAGCGCGTTTGGTGGGCTGGTGGTAATCGCTGGGTAAAACTAAAAATGTCTACCAAAGCCATCAAAACTTTAGACCAAAAAGGTATAGAAGTAATGGCTAAAGAAGCTGGTATCAACCTGAACCATTACTAAACCCCCATTTACCAGAGTAGGAAAATATTCGCTCAATCACCTCCTCTCTGGGGAGGTTTTTAATTACTTTGCATATTTCTGCACATAAGTGATATTTTTTTTATAAAAGCTGGGTAGTATAAACTTGCACTGTTAATAGAAACTTCATAAAATTTGACTACAATTCCACAGTTATCAGTGAAATCACCGAGCAATATGCCAGAATTATAGCATATTAGAACTATTTAATTTTAAGAATTTCAGTATTTTCCAGATGAAAGCAAAGATTACAACAATGTTATAACCAAGTTATACCTTATTGTGTAAATTGTATTTAGTTGCATAGTTGCTTGATTTGCAATTAGCACAACTAAAATGCAGTACTTGGATGAATATACAGTTTAAATTTTGTCTACAAAATAGAGTTTTAGCCAATTTTCTCGATATCCAAAAAACATTAAAAATAAGTACCAAATTACTTAGCAGGGAAAGCAGCTATGTCTCAGAAACGTCAGTCAGTTCAGGCAATGCTAAGAATATCAAAAAAAAATATTCGGAAGTTTTTAAGAGCAGCTAAAAAGCAACTCATTTACTTGGTGCGTACTACTTTTAGAATTAACAGAAACCGAGAAACAGCCAATGCCGGTTTTATCTTGCCCACAGTAGCAATGGTATCTATAGTAGTTGTTTTACTGACTATTGCTATTATGTTTCGGTCATTTGATCGAGCTAAAAATGCCAGTAATGTCCGCGTGAATGAGGCTGTTATTAATGCTGCCACACCAGCGATTGATCGAGCCAGAGCTAAAATCAACAAGCTATTTGAAGATAAACGACTACCAAGAGCTACGCCAGCAGATTCTGTATTATACGAAACATTGACGAATAATATCAATGAATACACATTTGGCGATGAAACCAAACTGAGGCTAGTTTCTGGTACAGATGAGTCGCTTACAGCATGGAGATTTCCCGTAGATACCGATAATAACGGGAAATTTGACAGCTATACTCTGTACGGTATTTACTTTAGAAATCCTCCTTTAAGCGGTAGTCAATATACTCGTGCCAGAAATCCCTTGGAATCGAGAACTCAACCTATGGCTGCTAATAATGGGGAGGCAGGGTGCGAAGATACCTTTGGTACAAGTGCAACTTTAGTAGGTATTAATGGTTGGTTTAGGTTTAGCAGCAGGTTGAAAAAAGCTTTTTTTGTATACACTGCCACAGTTCCTATTACCACTACAGCTACTATCCCAACTGCTACTGCAACTAATTATGAGGTTTACAAAGGTAACAAAGGCTTTTCTGCCGTAGAGTATCAACAAGACAGAGTGCAAATCCCTGTAATTAATAATGCTGTTCTTTATGAAGATGATTTAGAACTGACTCCAGGCGCAGACTTCAAGTTGAATGGACGGGTTTTTACTAATAGCAACTTACTGGTGGGTTCTGATGGTGCAGATATTACATTACATCAAATTAGTAGCAAAGATTCCTGTTTCTACGAGCCTGACAATGCCAAGGTTATAGTTGGGGGCAATATAGGTATTGGTAGATTTACAAATGCAGGTGATTTAAATAATGGAGCCATAGTTCATTTATTTAACGGCACAGGTAATGTCTCTACCTCTCAAATCAAAGACCACAAAACAGTCACAGACAACCCATCACTCATAGCTTACAACAGTCTAGCCTATGTACAGCGTATCAACCGCTTAGTAGCGGCTCAGATAGCTATAGATAACGATGGGGATACTGATCCAACTGAGGTTAAAGAAGGTATTCAAAAGACAAAGAATGAACTTGGGTTAGATAGTTACACTACAGAAGAAGAAGAAAGATTTCGTACAGAACAATTACAGCTGTATTTTCAAAGACGTACCCGTCGTGTTCCTTATAGAGAAGTCGCTTTTGGCGGCGATGCTTTAGGTACATATGCCACAACAACACCACTGCAAGGTAGTGGTGACACACTACGCCCAATAAATATTTGGAGCTTTCCTACCAACCCTGCTAATGGTAAAGTAGGTACTGGCTACGCAGGATTGACACTCGCACTGAATGGTACTAACAAGCTTTATCCTAGTGCAACTGAACCAACGAGGTTACAAACAACCTATGGTGGAAAAGAGCAATATTTAGGCGATAGAATTTCTGTTGGTAATAATTTACCTCAACTCTGGTTTAAAGGAGGAGTATTTGTGGGACCAAATGCCACTGATACTCAATCAATTACTGGTATTAACTGGGATAATCCTACCACTCCTACAGTACCTAGGACTCGTCGCTCTCTTGTAGAAACACTGGCTGATGTAGGATCTACAGATAGAGATGGAGTTTGGGAGCAAGCCGCCGCTACGGTACCAGATAACCCACAAGAACCTATTGGTGGTTTGAGAGTCATCACAGGTGCAGGAATTTATTTGCCTGAAGGCTACACTACCACAGGTAAAAATGACACGACTGACACTACTTATGATTTAGCTAAAGCTGGGACTATAAAAATATGGTCTGATATGATGCCAGTAGCTTCTAGTACAGCGACATCACCAAGTAGTACAGTCGATCCAACCATTATACTACCAAACGCACTGACACCCTATTTGCGAATGCGGGCTACAGCGGTTTATCATTATAAATCAACTGGTTACAATGAGGATACTCCAGTCCCAATAGCTTGTGTTAGTAGCTATTATGATCCCACTAGTGAAAATCTAGCCAGAAATAAATCGGGTTTAGCTGATGTATCTCCTGTTGACCGCCTTACCACTCAGCCTTACAATACTGCTCTTAATACAAATGCCGGGAATTCCCACAACGGCATAGTTTATGGTGCGCCTAATAAAGCCGTAAGTGACTATCAGAACGTACTCAATTACCAAGCCCAATTAAAATATCCAAATGGCCGTTGGGTGAATGAACCACTCAAAACTGCTCTAGCAAAAACAGCCGCAAATCGAACCATTGCCGAGCAATCTGCTATAGATGCAGAAATTTGCGCCCTACAGATTTTCGATGGCAGTATTCCAGCACCTTCTACGCCCTTACCAATTCCTCACGGTGCAATTCAAGAAGTAGCATTTCTAGATGCGAGGCAGGTTAAGGCAGTTCATAATGATTTAACACCCGGTGTAGAAACTTTCACTAATGCGGCTGGTTTTTGTCCTCAAGCCTCCGGTGATTGCCCTTTGGGAATACCTGCTGCAAACAAAGCGCAAGTACCAGCAGCAGCAGATTATGATCTACCCCTCAGAGACAGACAGCCCCTGGAAATTCGTGCCACTGTTTTAAATATAGGTCAGCTTCGCACAACTGCAATTGGTGGGACAACTCCTTCACAGGAATACTTATTGCCAAATAGCGGTATTATATATGCCACTCGCAATGATGCCCTCATAGATGCAAGTTCAGCTTTAACAGATGCAACGGCGAAAAAATCAGAAAGTACGGTGGACTATAAGCTTGACCCTACTCGCCGTCCTAATGGGATCATGCTTCTCAATGGTTCAGAAATTTGGCGTGAAGAGGATTATCGAGATGCAGAGAAAGGGTTAATTTTAACTACAAATTTGCCTGTATATCTCAAGGGTGATTTTAACCTACACGACGAACAAGAATTTACAACTGCACTAACTGATGATTGGGGCAATTTCTACACTCGCGCTAAAAGTACCCGTAATCCTAATTTTGCCTGTCGTCCTAATGATTTAAGGCTACCGAATTGTACAACTGGTGACAAGTGGCGACCTGCTTCTATTTTGGCAGATGCCATTACTGCACTTTCTAATAACTTTAGATTGGGCTTCCGCAATGAGGGAGACTATGACTTAAACAATAACTTGGGAGATAGCGAATCTATCACAGCATTGAAAAATGTTGGCTTTTTTGCTAACACCTTCGCCACAAATGCTAGTTGGTATAACACCGGCGCAACTCTAAGGGGGTATCCAAAAGACTTGGAATCTACTCCAAATGCGTTTCAAGGTAGTACTTACGTCAACAACTTTGTCACACCAATTCAACGACGGGCAACCTTCAATGAGTATTTGATGGAAATATGTCCGAAATTGCCTGTTTCGGCTTGTACTGCTGACGATTGGTATGTTAATTACGACGCACCAGGTTCAGCTAATAATATTCGCTTATGGAAACCAACTGGAGATACAACTTCTAATGTACTTCTAACTGATGGTACTGTACCTGCATCCTCACTAAATGCTGGTACGACTGTTGATGCCCCTGCTACTGGACTTCTACGCTATCCCCGTCGAGTTGCTTTCAAACGTCTTAGTAGTACAGATCCATTAACTAATGGAATATTGGTTCTTGATAACAACACAACATTTAAACGTCCTACCCCATTGGGTATTGATTCAAGTGGTAACGTAGCAGAGTATCCCTATGGAGCTAGTAATACTAATAATCCCAGGGTTGTTACCAACAATAATGCTTTATGGTTCAAAACAACGACAAATACTACCAACCCAAGAACCGATACTAATAACGATCCAGTTGTTGCCTCTGGGAAGGTGTTGGTGCTTGCTAACGAGACTCTGAATCCAACTAAGGACAGCCATCCCCGATTGCTGCCAGTTTTACAAGTAGATGCACCTTTTGGTACTCCTCCAAGTTCAAGTTCAACTGATGTGGGTACTAATAGTAACAGTAATTGGTTGCAAGTAGCTACAGAAACTACTTTCAACGTCATCATGGCTGCTGGTGATACTCCCGCTCGTCCTACTGAAGATAATGGCGGGCTGCATAACTTTACCCGCTTTTTAGAACACTGGAACCCAACGTCAACTAACGTTAAAGCTAGAATTAACGGTTCTTTTATGCAGCTTAAAAAAAGTGCTTATGCCACTGCATCATTTACTACTTCTCTAGAAGGTGCAGCTAATAGTCTTCTGTATCAAATTGGGATTAACGGTGGTAGAGGTTCCTTCTATCTTCCTCCTGAGAGGCAGTGGGGTTATGATGTAGGTTTGCTGTCTCAATCACCCGATTTATTTGCCCAAAAATTGGTGACTATACCACCTGATAAGCCAGATGAGTATGTCCGAGAAGTTGGTCGGGATGATATCTGGGTGGCAACTTTGTTGTGTGCTAAAGATACAAAGGGAACAACAAGTACTAGTGATGACACTTTTGCTATTGATTCAGATCAATATGGTACTTGCCCATAAAACTTAGAAGCTGGTGATAAACAATGATTAGACGTAAACAACAGCAAACAAGTCATTCTGATAGCAATTCTGGTTTTACCATTATTGAGTCTTTGGTAGCGATAGTTGTAGTTAGCATCTTACTAGCTGCGATCGCACCAGTTATTGTTCTATCCACTGCTACTCGTGTTCAAGCGAAACGGATAGAGCTAGCATCTCAAGCGGCCAAAACATTTATTGATGGTGTCATAACCGGCTCAATTACAACCCCAGATGTAGTTGATACTCTTTCTGTTCCTACAACAGGATCACCCAGAAATATTACGGCCACACCAGGTGACTACTTAGTTAACACGACAAAAATGCCTGCTCCCACCTCAGCAACTGGTCTCTATTGCTTGAGGAAAGATAATGTGATCAGTAACATATCAACAGATTGTGCGGATATTAACAACATCAACTTTTTCGTCCAAGCTGGTCGAATTGAAGTAGTATCTGCTGGCATAAATGATGGTTATCGGTTGGCAATTCGGGTATATAGGGGAGATGTGGCGTTTGGAAATTCTAGCAACCCTATATTAGTCAGCCAAGGAAATACTAAAAATCAAGCCTCAGTAATGACAGGTGGATTAGGTAATAAACAAGCCCCATTAGTAGAAATGACTACTGATGTCAGCACTCGTTTTACTTCATTTCAGGCTTTCTGTAAGCGTTTAGGTGCTGCACCTGGCAGAACCTGTCAATAAAAGCTTGGGACAAGTTAACGCGTGTAAGGCGTGCATCTATTCAGTAAAGGAAAGACCACATGATGACGAATACACTAAAACTTCTACTCAGGAACCAGCTAAAATCCTCAAAGGTCATTCAGCAAGCTAGTGGTTTTACCCTGATTGAATTGTTGATCGGTATGGCAATGGCATTTCTGATCATCACGCCCTTACTAGGATTTATGATCAGTGTCATGAATACAGAGCAACAGGAGCAAGCCAAAGCCAATTCTGAGCAAGAAATTCAAGCCGGACTAGATTATATTGCTCGTGACTTAAAACAAGCAGTCTATATCTATGATGCAGATGGTATTAATGCTCTTACTAGCACAGCAAATAGCGGACCGCAAATACCTGCACCAACTGATAGAACGCCTGTTCTTGTATTTTGGAAACGAGAATTAGTCGAAGATGTAATCGCTAATTCAGGAACTGCGGATAAAGATGATACTTTTGTGTATTCATTAGTTGCTTACTACTTGATTAAAAATAATGATACAACTTGGTCTAAAGCCGCTCGTATTGGTAGATGGCAAATTAGGGATGGTGTAGTCACTACTAGTACAAGTGATAGTGATAGCAAACTTTGTACTGGATATACTTCTAGGTATGTTAAGGGACCCACTAGCAATCCCGATAAATATTGTCCTAGTACAGGTTTTGAACCCTTTGATCTCAGTCAACAAGGAACCATAACCGAAAGTATGAATGCCTGGACAAAAAAAGCCTCAACTACTTATACAGCTGATACTTTAGTACTTGTAGACTATATTGATCAAACCACAACTGGTGCGCCGCTTGCAACTTGTCCTAACTCAGCAAGTGCCGACATCACTTGGTCAAAAGTAGCACCAACGAGCAGGACTAGTTTTTATGCTTGCATTGATGTACTTAATACAACATCAGAAGTATTTATACGTGGTAATGCTCTCGCTCGTATTAATACTCAGGGAAATAACATTGCATATAGTGATGGACAAAAAACTTATTTTCCTACTGCAAACACCAGAGTTCAAGGGCGGGGGTACTTGTATAAATAATGCTGAAAATTGGAGGATTAAAAAATGGCTGCTGATTATAGAATGGAAAATTTTCTTGTCAAGTTATGGTATCACGACCGTAATAATACTATCAGAAAGCTGAGAAATTTAAAATCTGGATGCACTGATCAGAATGCTGGCTTTACCTTAATAGAACTACTCGTAGTTATATTGATGATAGGCGTTTTATCGGCAATAGTAGCTCCTAGTTGGCAGGGATTTCTCAACCGACAACGATTAAATAAAGCTTACGACGGTGTTTTATCAGCTTTACAGCAAGCTCAGACATCAGCTAAAAATAGCAAATTGAACTATAGCGCCAGTTTTAGATTCAATAGTACCAGTCAAATTCCTGAGTATGTTATTTATCAGGGTACCACTCTACCTAGTTCGGGTTGGAATAGTTTAGGAAGTGATTTGGAGAAAAGTAAGGTTTTATTTTATAGCAATATGACTGGTGTGAATACCAAATCTACTAGTGGGAATATAGTTCTGACTACAACTGGAAGTGGCACAATTACTTTTGACTACATGGGTGCTTTAGCGCGGAAATCTGATGGTAATGATGCTGACATACCTTTAAAAATAATGGTAGCCATACCCACAGTAGGAACTAATCAAGCTGGTAACTTGAGACGCTGTGCTATCCTGGAAACCCTGATTGGGGGAATGCGAACAGCAAAAGACACTAGTTGTACTTAAATCAATTAGTAGCAATAAATTAGGTAATTTCAGTAAAAAAACTATATCTAAAGGAGTGCTAAAAGTAGCAAAATTGGAAATTGAGTAACTGTTTTGGGAATTTGTATATTTCTTGAAAAAATTGCTCTCAGTAAAAATATAACTTTAAAAGCAATGAATAATTGCATTGATTTTACCGTAGCTATTCCTACTTACAACGGTGAACATCGTTTACCTGAGCTACTAGAAAAACTAAGAAGTCAAATTAATACAGAAAATATCTCTTGGGAAATTATTGTTGTTGATAACAACAGTACGGATAATACAGCTAAAATTGTGAAAAGCTATCAGGACAATTGGCTGTGTTCATTTCCTTTAAAATACTGCTTTGAAGCCAAACAGGGAGCAGCTTATGCTAGAAAAAAGGCAATTGCAGAAGCTAAAGGTGAATTGATTGGGTTTCTAGATGATGACAATTACCCAACCCCTAACTGGGTTTCATCCGCTCATAGTTTTGCTCAACAATATCCCCAAGCTGGTGCTTATGGTAGTCAAATTCATCCTAACTGGGAGGTAAAACCACCAGAGAATTTCGAGAGAATTGCCCCATTTTTAGCAATTACAGAGCGAGGGGACTTACCTTTGCTATATGAAAATAAGAAAAGATTACTTCCTCCTTCTGCTGGAATTGTTGTCCGTCGTCAGGCTTGTTTAGACATTGCACAGAGTCCAACAATTTTAACTGGTAGAGTAGCTGACAATATGCTGACCAGTGAAGATTTAGAAATGTTGTCTTATATCCAAAAAGCTGGGTGGGAAGTTTGGTATAACCCGGAAATGGAAATTTATCATAAAATACCTAGTTTTCGTTTAAAAAGAGAATATTTAATACCATTTTTTAGAGGTATTGGACTAAGCCGTTATGTGACTCGCATGGTAAATATCCAACCTTGGAAGAAACCGATTTTTTCGTTGCTCTATATGCTTAATGATTTGCGTAAAGTCTGTTTACACTTAATCAAATATAGAAACAGGTTAAAAAATGATTTAGTTGCATCTTGTGAAATGCAATTATTTTTAAGTAGTTTGGTGAGTCCTTTCTATCTTTGGAAGCATGGTTATTTGTAGTGATTAGGACTGACATTTTACTGATATCGTAAGATATTAACTCAATTTGATTATGCAAACGGGGACGGAGAAACACTGCCCCTACAGGGTTTGTGATAAAAAATCATAATTTGTTTTAGGTTGAAGAAGAGTATTTTTTGCATGGATGCCTGAATAACTCTTTTCCCGATATATTGAGGGGATACGCTAATTTTTTGTTGAGATTAAAGCTTTCTTTATGAAAATTTCATATTTAAATTAACTTAAGCAAGTGAATATATGAAGTATGAAAAATATATAGCTATGACCAATGAATACAAGGCGCAAATACTCTTTTGGTAAATCTAATGGCGGATTTACTTTGCTAGAAAATTTAGTGGTTGTGTTTGTAATTGGCATATTATCGGCAATAGCAGCTCCTAGTTGGTTAGCTTTTGTGAATATTCGTCGTTTGAACGTTGCACAAGGTCAAGTTTACCAAGCAATGCGCGAAGCTCAAATCCAAGCTAAAAAAGAGAAATTGACTTGGCAAGCTAGTTTTAGGGAACAAAATAGTATTGTCCAATGGGCTGTTCATCCTGCAACAGTTAGCCCCAGTAATGCTGTATGGAATAGTTTAGATTCTAGTGTCCGCTTAGATAGTGAAACAAATTTGGATCTTGTCAATAATGTTCGGCAGATTCAATTTGATTATATGGGTAGTGTGAAACTTCAACAATTAGGAAGAGTGACTTTATCTAGTCAGTTTGGTGGAACAGCAAAGCGTTGTGTGATAGCTTCTACTATTTTAGGGGCAATGCGAACGGCAAAAGATCGTCCTACTGCTCAAAATGGTAAGTATTGCTATTAAAATTATGTTTAAATACACCAAGTATATTTTGAAATCACTAACTAACGAGAAACAGCACCTCATTATTTTTACCCGCTATCCAGAATCAGGGAAGACAAAAACCCGGATGATACCTGCTTTGGGTGATGTTGGTGCTGCTAATCTGCAAAGACAGATGACGGAATATACTATCAAGCAGGTAAAAGAATTACAAAAAACATCTGCTATCTCTGTGGAAGTGAGATTTGCGGGGGGTAATTTGCAACTGATGCAAGATTGGTTGGGGTTGGATTTGGTTTATAATTGTCAAGGTGAGGGCGATTTAGGTGAACGGATAGTGCGATCGCTTGCCGATGCTTTTAACAAGAGTGCAGAATATGTAATTATCATTGGTACAGACTGTCCTGGAGTAAATTCACAGATTTTAGCCACAGCTTTTGAGCAACTAAAGTCTTTTGACCTTGTACTTGGCCCCGCAATTGATGGTGGTTATTATTTAATTGGGTTGCAGCAACCAATCCCAGAGCTATTTTCCCATATCGACTGGGGAACTGCTCAAGTATGCCGACAAACTATAGAAATTGTCGAAAAACTTAATTTGTATTTTGTATACTTACCTACACTGGCTGATGTAGACCGTCCAGAAGATTTACCTGTTTGGGAACAAACCCTGACAGGAAATGTCGAAAGATGAGACTCAGTATTTTTTAGCAACAACACCCATAAAAGCTACTATTGTGGTATAGTTTAAAACCAAACATTACAGTAAATGAAGTGGAAAATTCATGCCCCAAAAGGGTTTTACTGCTTTACGGGCTTATTGTGATCAGGACATTTTGACTGCTGCTGTATAATCTGTCTTAGCTTTTTATAATTGGATAGTCACACAGAAAGGATGGTGAAGCCCACAGTGAGGCAGATAAGTCTGCTCAGTTTTATGCTCCAAGAGTTGTAACTTTATAGATAGCAAACAATTTTATTCACAACAAATTTACAAAAATATGGTTAACCGCGCTGCTGCCTCAAATACTTCACTCACACTCAAAGTTGTGGGAATAATCTGCGTTTTGTCTTTTTTCGTTGATTTTCTGATCCTGTTGTTAGGCTTCAGTCCCACTAATAAGCAAGCACAAATTGGCTTGGCAACAGCCCTAGTTGACCGAGGAATTGTGCCGCTAGTCGGTTTAGGATTTATATTTGCTGCATCTTGGATGGATGGAGTTGAAGATCGCCCACGAGGTATTGATTTAAGATTTCCAGTCCTGATTCTCTCAAGCATCTTAGGATTGATGTTTTTGTTGATTTTTCCTCTGCACCTGAATAACGTGCGGCAAGCCAGTACACAAACTGTCAAAGACATCTCCCAACAAGCTCAACAAGCAGAAACCCAACTTAACAACCAGTTATCCCAATTTGAAGCCCAACTCAACAACGATCAGGCCAAAGCTCAATTAGAGCAAGCGCGAACCCAAGCTAAAGCTAGGTTTAGTGAACTAATTAAAGATGAGCAGAGATATAAGCAAGCACTTGAAAACCCCCAACTTCCCGCAGAACAAAAAGAATTACTCAAGAAATTTAAAGCCAATCCCCAAGAGCTTGATAAATTTATTGCTCAACAAACAGATCCTAAAGAAGTTGCTAATCAAAGACTGAGCGAAATTCGCCAACGCAAAGAAACGGCAGAAAAAGAAGCTAAAGATAATGCTTGGAAGTCTGGACTGCGGATTGGTTTGAGCAGTTTGTTATTGTCTATTGGTTATATCATCATCGGTTGGACAGGATTAAAAGGTATGGGTACTTTGCAAGGTAGTAAACGTAAGGTTCCAGCGCGTTAATCTACGAGGCATTCAGTAATACAATTGAGGGCGGGGAGACCCCGCCCCTACGGGTTTGGCGATGACAAACTGTACCTCACTGGTATGAAAACTGCTATAAGAATCACTGCTACAAACTAATTAATAGGTTAGTCAAATCTCTATAAAATCAGAAATGTTCTCAATTTACATACTCACATATAACGAAGAGCTAGATATTGCTGCTTGTATTGAATCAGCTATGTTATCCGATGACATCATAGTTGTAGATTCTTGTAGTAGCGATCGCACTATAGAAATAGCCAGTGGTTATCCTATTCGAGTCATCCAACACGCCTTTGAAAGTCACGGGAAACAACGTACCTGGATGCTAGAGTCCGTCCTTCCCAAACATGAATGGGTGTACATTCTCGAAGCCGATGAGCGCATGACACCAGAACTTTTTGCAGAATGTGTCGCCGCAACCCAAAATCCAGATTACATCGCCTACTACGTTGCGGAAAGAGTGATGTTTATGAATCGTTGGATTCGTTATAGCACCCAATATCCCCGCTATCAATTGCGTCTTTTCCGTCATGGTAAAGTTTGGTTTACAGACTATGGTCATACGGAACGGGAAGTTTGTGATGGTGCAACCAGCTTTTTAAAAGAAACCTATCCCCATTACACTTCTAGCAAAGGTTTGAGCCGCTGGCTTGATAAGCATAACCGTTATTCTACAGACGAAGCTCAAGAAACTTTGTATCAATTAGAAAATGGCGATGTGAAATGGCGAGATTTATTTTTTGGCAAATCGGAAGTAGAAAGACGACGCGCCCTGAAAGATTTATCTTTACGTATGCCAGCCAGACCATTAATACGCTTTCTCTATATGTATTTTTTCTTGGGTGGTTGCTTAGACGGACAGCCCGGTTTAGCTTGGTGTACTTTGCAAGCATTCTATGAATACTTGATTTTGCTGAAAGTTTGGGAGATGAAATATAGCAGGAGTCAGGAGTCAGGAGTCGGGAGTCAGGAGTCAGAAGTCAGGAGTCAGGAGTCGGGAGTCAGGAGTCAGGAGTAAAAACCTGTTTTGGTCTGAGTTGCAGCATTTTTTTTATAATTGTGAGCATCTGGTGATATGGCACGTTAGGATTAGTATTACCTAAGAAACTTGCAACAATCATTTACAGGTTTTATAAAGAAAAGTAACACTATTAAAGATTAACCAACCATAATATTGGTTGGTGTACGTCTATATGCAGGTTAATAGGGACTGATTATTAAGGACGGGCTAACAACTCTTAACTTAATACCCAGAAATCAATGGTGTGGATAAAAATCACAACAATTTGACTAACCAAAAAAAGGAGAATAGGGGCTTGGTAATTGAACGCCTAAAACAGGACTTCAAAAATGACTTGATTGCTGGTTTGTTGGTGGTGATTCCCCTAGCGACTACAATCTGGCTGACTATTACTATTGCCAGTTGGGTGGTTAATTTTCTCACCAAAATTCCCAAACAGGTGAATCCCTTTGATGGTCTGCATCCTATATTAGTCAATGTGCTTAATTTAGTGGTTGGACTAGCTGTACCACTACTAAGTATCCTGATCATTGGCTTAATGGCTCGGAATATAGCTGGTAAGTGGTTGCTAGATTTTGGTGAGCGGTTATTGCAAGCAATTCCTTTGGCAGGTCAGGTATATAAAACCCTCAAACAATTACTGGAAACTATACTCAAAGATTCCAATGGTAAATTTCGGCGTGTAGTTTTATTAGAATATCCTAGACGGGGAATTTGGGCGATCGCATTTGTGACTGGTGCAATTAGCAATGACATCCAAGCGCAGATGAACCGTCCCATGTTAAGCGTCTTCATCCCCACCACCCCCAACCCTACCACCGGATGGTATGCAGTCGTTCCAGAAGATGAAGTAGTCAACCTTTCACTATCTGTAGAAGAGGCATTTAAAATAGTTGTTTCTGGTGGTATTGTTGCCTCCAATGCACCCCTATCCTCCTTAGTTTTACCAAAATCAGTATCACTCATAGAAACTAAACAGCAGGTGATTCCTGTTGAAGAACAGTAAACTCATATTGAGTACCGAGTACTGAGTATCGAGTATCGAGTATTGAGTATTGAGTGGTTGAATCTCGTTCCTAATTATTACTTGTTTATTACTCATCGCTCTGTACTGGCTTTGTGTCTGACTTTGAATTTAGATCCTGTACCGTATGGCTACGCCACGCAAGCTATCGGCTGACGCTCATGGCGAAGCCTCATTTATCTGAAATCTGCTGTAAAATTATTCTTTAGAATGTGCAGAAATTGATATGATTATGAGTTTGCCCTTTTAGTTCATTAATTTCCCTACCAAATACCCCCACCATCATGCAACCTCGTAAACCCCAACAGATAGCACGCGAATTAGCTTTATTAAGCCTCAGTCAGTTGCCAGTTAACCCCAAGAAATTGGAGAAACTGCCAGATGAACAATTAGTAGCCAAATTAGTACTCGGCGCAGTACGCACTCTCACCACAGAAGTACAAGATACCCTCGATAACGCTGCGGGTGAACTCCAACGCAGTAACGATCGCCTTTTAACTAGCCAAACACGGGCTTCAGACCTGAATACAGCGAGAACCATGCTTCAAGAAGCGATCGCTTGTACCCAAACAGCCATCAATCAATTAGGCACAGCCATTGACTTCCCAGAATTAATCCAGTTAGCCAATCAAGACAAAGAAGTCCGCAATTACGCCAAAGAAATCATCATCACTGTCAACGACAACCGCAGTATTATTGATCAATTCATTTCTGAAGCTTTAGTAGATTGGCAAGTCTCTCGTCTAGCACAAATTGACCGGGATATTCTGCAAATCGCTGTGGCAGAAATGCGATTTATGAGAGTTCCCGCCAGTATAGCTATCAACGAAGCTGTAGAATTAGCTAAACGCTACAGTGGAGATGAAGGACATCGCTTTATTAATGGTGTTTTGCGCCGTGTCACAGAGCAGAAACAAACGGCATAGGATAACATCCTCACTTCACCTGTCCTGAATTTTTTCCAAGTGAGGATAACCCGAAAACTTCCATCCCCAGAAAACGTGACTAATTAAATTAAACTAAAAACTAATAAGTTACTAAAAATACTGCTGCAATGGTTTTTAATTGGTTCCGCCGTCAACATAACGATACCCCCGATACCCCTGAACAACAGCCACAGGGGGAAACGCAACCCGCGCCAGAAACGCAGCCAGAACCAGCCGCAGAAACTACACCAGAGACAGAGGACTTGCTGGCGTTTGCGAAAGCGGCTTACAAAAATATTCAGCAAAAACAACAGTCCCAGATCCAAGAACCTGCAACTGTTTCGGAAGATACACCAGAAGTAATTTCTGAAGAAACAGCAACACCTATTATTGAAGAAACTACAGAAATAACTGCAATAGAAGAAATACGTGTTACTGAAGAATTAACTCCAGTAGCTGTTATTGAAGAAACTACAGAAATAGCCGCAATAGAAGAAATAACTCCAGTAGCGGCAATAGAAGGATCAGAAACTACAGAAACGCCAGTCAGCGAAACACAACCAGCCGCCTTGTCCTTTTTAGAACGGGCAGCAGCCGAAAGACAAGCCAAGCAAGAAAGATTAATTGCCAACGCCATTGAACTGGAGGAACCAGAGACAACATCGACTCCTTCATCAAGTACAACCACAGCAAACGTAGAAGTAGAAATTCCTGAATTAGAATTTGATGATGGCTTTGTGTGGTCAGTTGAAGTGTTGGCAGCCCAAGGAAGAAAGGCTGAAGATGTTTCCATAGAAGAAATTACCTGGCTGAAAAAGTTACGCCAAAGCTTAGATAAAACTCGGCGGAATATTCTCAACCAACTTAAATCAATTGTTGGTCAAGGGCCTCTTAATCAAGCTGCTGTAGCAGAAATTGAAGCATTACTCCTGCAAGCAGATGTGGGTGTAGAGGCAACAGATTTTATTATTGATGCCTTACAGAAAAAACTGCGAGATGAAGTGACTCCACCGGAAGAAGCGATCGCATTTCTGAAAAAAATTCTCCGGGATATGCTAGATGCACCAAATCAAGTCGCAGAAAGACCAAGTTTTGCCCCGGATAAAGAAAACCTGACCATTTGGTTAATTACCGGAGTTAATGGGGCTGGTAAAACCACCACAATCGGCAAAATTGCCCATTTAGCCCAAAAATCTGGTTATAAATGCTTAATTGGTGCGGCTGATACCTTCCGGGCTGCCGCTGTAGAACAAGTCAAAGTTTGGGGAAGCAGAAGCGGTGTAGAGGTTATAGCCAATCCAGGCAAAAATACAGATCCTGCCGCAGTGGTATTTGATGCGATCGCCGCAGCCCAATCACGAGGAACAGAATTACTCTTAATAGATACCGCCGGGCGACTGCAAAACAAGAAAAACTTAATGGACGAATTAAGTAAAATTCGGAAAATTATTGACAAAAAAGCCCCAAATGCTCATATAGAATCACTCTTGGTTTTAGATTCTACCTTGGGACAAAACGGACTGCGCCAAGCTGAAGTCTTTTCCCAAGCAGCCCAACTTAGCGGTGTTGTCTTAACAAAGCTAGATGGTACAGCCAAAGGAGGAGTCGCCCTAGCAGTTGTGCAGCAACTAGGTTTACCCATTCGCTTTATTGGTGCTGGGGAAGGCATTGAAGACTTGCGTCCATTTTCTAGCTATGAGTTTGTTGAAGCACTATTAAATGGTTAGAGCAGAAAACCAAGAAGTATAAGCAGTAGCAGGGGTAATTTATGAATTACCCGTAGATGAATAAAGAGCAGCCTGACATAGAATTAGTATGACAATTAATGAAACCCAACCCAAATTTGTAGAAATTACAGTTCAAATTGGGATCATAGCTAATGGCTGAAAGCGTTTTCTTGCCTTGCATTCAGCAAAAATTAAATACTGAAAACAGTATATTTGCTAAAATAATTATTTTTTTTACAATTAATGGCTAACTTCTGCTAGAATTGCACACTAAAGCCATTTTGCCCATTATCGAAGTAGTTTATCTAATGCAGCAGCAGGTTTACTTGATTACTGCAAAAGGTATCGACAAGAAATGGTTAGATGTTTGCAATCTATAAACTTGCATTTTTTCTTTTACAGGCAGGATGGTAAATCTTTTTTTTCTTACTCCTAAAAAAACCACTCATAAACAAACCTAAAAATTCACTGCTGCAAGATTCCTCAGGCTTACTCTGTAAGTGTAATATATGGCTTTTTTTTGCTAACAAAGTTTTATTTCTCAAGGTATAGGAATTACCAAATTAAGTCATGAAAAAATTATAAGCCGTCTAGAACGTAATCCTAGTTACAGTTTTTTACTGCTCAATATTCAAATAAATATAGAGGTTACTGTAAATTCCTAACAATATAATACCCATAAAAATCACATCCTCAGCTTTTTTACTCTTGCTAAAATGACTAATTTTGTCCAATATGATTGAACAATGCCCAAGATAAAGGACTTGTAAAAAATCATAAATCTGCAATCTGTTAATATCAAGTGCAATAATTATTTACCTGTGTCTCAAGTGCCTTCTCACCCCACCGAAAGTAATAGTAGTGCCACAACAGATGTCACTCCAGTTGTGGCACTCAAAGAACTTGTGGCTAGGCTGCATCGTGAACAGAACAAAATTCAAGATTTGCTCAGTTCTTTAGGATTCGCTCTCAGAAGCTTCAATAATTTGAATCAGTTTTTAGAATTGATTCCACTGATGGCCACCAGAGTAACTGATGCCGAAGGTAGCGCCCTTTTTCTCTACAAACCCAATGGTCAAATTAGGCTAGAACAACTGCATTGGCAAGATAGTCAGCAAAGAAAAAATATTCGCAAAGCCTTAGAAAATGCCAGTAGTCAAATTACACTTGCACCTAATTCAGTTCCTTTAACAACAACTACAGGTATTTTAGATGCTCAGATGCATCACTATTTGGGGCCAGATGTCCAAATTTTTGGTACGGCAATTTTAGTTAAGCATACAGAACGGGGATGGCTTTACGTTTTAAGCCGTGATCCTGATTATAGTTGGACAGAAACCAGACAAAAACTAGTGAGATTAGTTGCAGATCAAACGGCTGTAGCGATTGAAAACGATGAACTAGCAGTAGAACTGAGGAAAAAAGAACGCTTAGATCAAGAATTAGAAATTGGTGCAGAAATTCAACGCCGACTTTTACCGCGTCAATGTCCTAGTATTCCTGGTGTAGTTTTAGCTGCACGATGTAAACCGGCTAATCGAGTCGGTGGAGATTATTACGATTTTATTCCTACAAATCATCATCAATTGCCTTCAACTAATCATAAAAGCAGTGCAGAAGATGCCTGTTGGGGTTTGGTAATTGGGGATGTCATGGGTAAAGGTGTTCCCGCTGGATTGATTATGACGATGATGCGAGGAATGCTTAGAGGTGAAGTATTGCATGGTAATTCCGCAGCCGGAATTTTGCAAAATTTGAATCGAGTCATGTACGCGGATTTGGAAAATTCCCACCGTTTTGTGACTTTGTTTTACTCAGAATATAATCCTCACACACGGATTTTGTCGTATAGTAATGCCGCACATAATCCTCCTTTGTGGTGGCACGCGGCGACAAAAAATGTGACTCGTTTGGATACTTTAGGGATGCTGATTGGCTTAGATGCTAATAGCCAATATGAAGATGCCCATGTTCAGTTAGAATCTGGGGATACGATTATTTATTATACAGATGGTTTGACGGATGCGGCTGCGGCTGGGGGCGATCGCTTTGATGAAGAAAATTTTATCACTTCTTTTAACTTCGCTTGTCGTTATTGCAACGGCCCACAGGAAATTGTCGATTATTTATTTGATAAGGTTGAGGAATTCATTGGGCCAGATAAGCAAAATACCGATGATATGACGTTGGTAGTTTTACAGATTTTATGATGGTTTATACTGCAAACGAGTCAAACTTGGACTTATGTCATACTGACCGTAACGTAGTGCAGGGAAGTATCTCGGAGATTCTAGAGCCTACGGCACGCTACGCGAACACTTCGTTCAGAATGACACTTTTAACCCGTTTTTAGTATATCTAGTTGAGAACGGTAATGGGTCATTGGTCATTGGTCATTGGTCATTAGTGAATAATTTTCTGTTTTAATCCTGTAAATCCTTAAATCCTGGATATCCTGATTCAGACATTTTCCCTAACTAGCAACTTACGTTAGTTATCAACTCTAGAAATAGGCATTCTTGGTGGTGCTGTTTTCCACATCAAATCAATTTCTTCTGGTTTGAGTTGATAAGCTTGATTCACTAAATCAGAAAGTCGATGTTCTAATTTTAAAGCTTCGTTTTTACGACTTTGAATTTCTGGAACATAATCATTATGGGCTTTACGTAAAGCGGCAAATGCTGGTATGCTTAAAGGATCTGAAGATTTTTTAGCAGTTTTTGGTTTTGGCATTCTTTTTCTAACTTCTTCTACAAAGTCTGCAAATGCCAAAGCAGCAAAATCTTCTAGTTTTTGTCCCAGTTTCTCAATTTTGTATTCTATTTGCAGCCAGTCTAATACTTCTTGATAAACTTGTCTGTTGAGTTTGGTAATTTCAATTAACCGCGTGACAATTGTTTCTACTTCTGCGCGGAGTTCTTCTGTTGGTTGTGCAATAGGTAAAGTTTCCATTAACTCACCAAGAGGTGTTAAAGCTTCATCTTTCATGTGTGGTAAGTATCGCCAATTATGCCACCATATGAGGGGAGAATTGAGAACTCCAAGAATATATAAATCACCTTTCGGCAAAATAAAACCTTTATTATTTGTAAAATATCCATCGGTATCATAACTGTAAGCTGGATGAAATTGTATTTCTTGATAAATGAGTTTAGATCTTTCAAAAAGATGATAAAATGATGGTGATGCTTGCCATTGCCACCATAACTGTTTACCTGATCTAGCTTCTAACTTATTTCTATAAATTTCTAAATGTTCTTTGATAACAGGATATTGCTCTATATCTATATCTTTGTGAGCAAAAATTATCCAAAGTTTATCCCATTCAGGAATCCATCTTTTAATATCTTGGCCTCTCAATAATGGTTTAATGATTTCTGCCGATTTAGAATCATCTAGAACAAGCTTATTCTTAGTAGCTTCATCTATTAAAAACGCCTCATTAAAACCTGTAAGTATTCCTCGATATGGTTTAACACCAGCAAACTCCTTTAACGGAATTCCCACCCGTTGAATTTTCTGTATTAACTCATCAACCGCAGGAGGTTCTAAACTCCAAGCATTAGCAGTAAACCGCGACCAAGGAATAGTGTAACTGTTTTCTGGATTTTGCACATATTGAGTGAGGTTGATATTTTTCAACTCCTCACGGGGAACAGAACAAACTAAAACCGATTTTTTCTCATTCTCTGGATTAGAAACTTCAGATTTTTTCGCAGCGATAATACAGGGAAAAGTATCAGCGTCTTCAAAAATTGGTGCGTGACCAAAATCGATAATTTGTTCAAACACACTTTTCTGAGAAAAGAACCGTCTCAAAGGTTCACCATATCCAGAACGTAACCATTTATTAGTCACAATATAAGAAAGAATTCCTTCCGATTTGAGAAGATTTAAACCCTTCTCATAGAAATAAATATAAATATCCGCAACCCCGTCATAAGTTTGATAATTTTCCTGTAAATAAGGCTTAAATGGTGATAACAACTCCTGACGAATATAAGGAGGATTTCCAATTACGACATCAAAACCACCTTCTCTACGAGACGCTTCGCGAACACTAAACACTTGAGAAAATTCACTTTCCCAAATAAAAGGTAAATCCGTAAATTCTAAATCAGCAACGATAGAATTACCGATTTTAATATTATCATCCAAATAAGTTAAAGTTTTTCCCTGAGTTGCAGTTTTTAACCACAAAGATAACTTAGTAATTTCTACCGACTCTGGGGATAAATCAACCCCAAAAAGATTATTACTGAGAATAGTTTTATCTAATTCAATATTTTCTGTAGTTTGATGTTTCAGAAATAGCAAATTATCATTAACTCGTTGATACTGACTTGCAAAATAATCAAAAGCCGCAATTAAAAACGCACCAGAACCGCAAGCAGGGTCAACAACTCGCGTTTTTACTAATATTTCATCTCGGTAACTTTCCCAAAATTCAATTTCCCGTTTTTGATTTTGGGGTGTATCTGCAAATTCCTCTAATTGAAACCTCTCTCTTAATTCATCTTCTCGTTTTTGCAAATATCCACCAATTGCAACTTTGACAATATATTGGGTAATATAAGCAGGAGTGTAAAATACGCCTAACTTTTTCCGTTTACCTTGTTTTTTATCAAATTCTTGTTTAGCAACATCAGCTTTTAATTCTTCTAAATCTGTAATTGATTGTTCAAAAATACGCCCCAAAATATCTACAGATACTTCTGAATCAAAATCAAAGCGCGTCAGTTTTTTAAGTTGAGTACATAAAGAATCGGGAATATCTAATTGTTCATCTAAAATTAGATCATGTTGAAATAAACCACCATTATAACCCGGAATTGGTGGATCTTCATTACCTTGATCAACCCACCGAAAAACAGCCTTATAATTTTCCCAAATTGGTTTAGGATTATAAGCATCTTTGCTATCATGAGCTTTAGCAATTGTCTTTTCTGGTAATAGTCCCCTATCCTCACAAAAAGCAATAAATAAAATTCTATCTAAAGTCTTTTGTGCTTTCTCAATTAATACTTGGTCAGGGTTAGGAATATCTAATTTGCTAAGAAAGCGAAAACGAAAATCTTTAACTATATTTAATCTAACTTGCTGATATTCTTCATCAAGCTGCTTGGTAATTTCTTCTTGTGCTTCTTCAGAAGTCGCTAACAACCTATCAATTGTAGATACATCTTTAACTGGTAAAAAACTTTTTCGACAAAGCAGAAAATAAAATCTTTTAAATTCCTCTAAATCGGCTAAATTAACTAATAAAAATTGTTCATAATAAGCCGGAGTTTTATTAGTGTGATATAATCGCAATTCTCGATAATTAGAAATAATAATCCAGTGACAATCAGGCGTATAATTAGCATAACGCCAACCCTGATCAACTGCGGATTCTTTTCTGCCTGATGCAGGTCTATCTAAATCATCTTTTGTACCTTTTAACTCAATTGGTGCAACAACTTTACCTTGTAACTTTACCTTACCTTTATTATTTTCTGTTGCGGTAAAAAGTCCCAAAGCTGCATCAGCAGAACCACCACCGTCAGCAATAGTTTGTTCAGCGTGAATTTCCCAAACTTTACCACCACCTTCAATAACAGAACAATATCCTAAAACATCTTGAAATATATCTTTGAGAAAATCACCATGCAAAGAAACTTCTTTTACTTGATCAAGAGTACCTGATTTTAAAGCCTCGACCCATTTTTTAAGAATTTTGTGACGTTCCTCTAAATCTGAAGGAAATTTAAAATTACCCAAAGCATTTTTTAACGCCTTTTTCTGAAATAAAGCTTTAGAAACTTGCTGATTCATATATTCAAATTCTCACTAGGTTGACTTAAGTAATATATCCCTAACAGGATTTGTAGGCATAAACAAATATATAGTATATATCATTTTACCATCACCAGGTATCATGTAAATTAGAGATGACATAGCAATCCTATTTGAGTTGTGAACGGTATTTTTTTAACGTTCTAGTATTTTAGTAGGTTGGGTTGATGCAAGGAAACCCAAGAATAATCAATAATAGCGTAACGCAGGATTAATGACAATAAATAATTAAAAATAATGATTGTTTCCTTTAGTTGTAAAGAAACCGAAAAAATATGGCAGGGCGTAAGTTCAAGAAAATTACCAGTAGATATCCAAGAACGAGCATTACGCAAATTGCGACAGTTGGAAGCATCAGCTAATTTAGATGACTTGCTTATCCCGCCAGGAAATCGCTTAGAAGCCCTTTCTGGAGATAGAATGGGAGAATACAGTATCCGTATTACAAAGCAATGGCGGATCTGTTTCATTTGGGAAAATGGAAATGCTTATAATGTAGAAATAGTGGATTACCATTAGGAGAAAAAGTCATGGAAAACAACTTACTACATAATCCCCATGCTGGTGAAATTTTAAAATATGAATTTTTAGAAGAATTAGACATCAGTGAAAATACATTAGCTGTTAACTTAGGTTTAACTTATTCTACTATTCAAGGAATTATTACAGGTAAACTTAAAATGACAGCAGATATAGATTTGCGCCTTTGTCGCTATTTTAGACTTTCAGATGGTTATTTTTTAAGATTGCAAAATGCTTATGAAATAATGGAGGCAAAAAGAAGTTTAGGAGAAATTTTAAATCAAATTATTCCTTATTCTCTAATGGTGACAGATTAACATAAATACGTTATATCTTCTTATCTGTTATAATGGCGAATGATAAAGTTAACCGCAAAGTAATGATTAAATTACAAGAATTGCAAGAACAGGTATTAGAATTACCAATCAAAGAACGCTGGACTCTTGTACAAACCTTACTAGCATCAATTCAACAAGAAACACTATTTTCTATTCCTCCTCAACATACCCTAGAAGGTTTATCTGAACTTGACCCCTGGACACAAAGCCTAATAGGTGTAATTAGCTTAGAATCAGAAAATCCAGGATGCCTCCAGCACACTACGTGAACATAAATCAAATAGGATTGCTATACAACGGTATTAGACTAACTAATACAAGTAATTAAAATAATTATGAATCAATAGCAACAAATCAACATAACTGCTCGTCTAGTGTAATTGTTCTCCAAAATAAGCAGATTTGAAAGGGTGATAAATATGAAGTATTTGCTAGGGACAATTTCTTTGATTGTATTAATACAAAGCTTTCCATTAATTGAACTGACACAAGCACAAGAAAATATTCCTGTAATCAAATCAGATTATATTCAGAAAGTGCTGGAAACAAAATTAATGGATAACTTTCCCGACGGAGAATTTTATCCAGAAAGATTAATTAGTCGTGCAGAATTAGCAGGAGTTTTAGTTAAAGCTTTTTATTTAGATAAACGACAAGCTGCAAAACAAGAAAAACCCATATTTGTGCCAGATGTACCTAGTTCTTATTGGGCATATAAGGATATTCAGACAGTGCTGAAAACTGATATCATGAAAGGTTATCGGGGCAATATGTTTTTCCCAAACCAAAGGGTAACAAGAGCGGAAGGTTTAGCGATTTTTGCCCAAGCTTATGGAGTTTTTCAGTTTTCTGAGCCAACCGTCAACGAAATTTTGACACCATATCCAGATGCAGCATCTATACCTAATTGGGCTAGAAGAGCGATCGCAACCGTTATCAGCGAAGATTTAATTAATATAGATCCCCAAGGTAAGATTAACCCATTAAGTCCCATGACCCGTGGCGATCTGGCTTACGTCTTAAGTAAATATTTGCAACGTCAACAGAAACAACCAGAAACTCCGGTAGTTCCCGGCATTCCCCAACAACCATAATTTTTTGTCAAGGTAGAAAATACCATAAAATACAAGCATTTTTAGTTACTTACAAGACAAGTGACTATGAGAGTACGACATCGGAAATCTTGTATTCAAACAAAAATCTGATCCATAGCCCTGTTCCAACAATGTATTGTTAACAAAAGTTATACTACAACAACAACATTGGTAACAGTAGGATTCTTGTCGCCACCTGAGGTGAGAAAATCAAAAGAATGCCAAAAATAGAGTTTAGAGAGGGAAATCCTATAATATGCATCTGAGTGAAATCACCCATCCTAACCAGTTGCACGGTTTGTCGATTCGACAATTACAACAAATTGCCCATCAAATTCGAGATAAACACTTACAAACCGTTGCCGCAACTGGAGGGCATTTAGGTCCCGGTTTGGGAGTTGTAGAATTAACCCTAGCGCTTTACCAGACGCTGGATTTAGATCGGGATAAAGTCATTTGGGATGTAGGCCACCAAGCTTATCCCCACAAACTACTCACCGGTCGTTACAGTGACTTCCATACCCTCAGACAAAAAGACGGAGTTGCTGGCTATCTCAAGCGTTGTGAAAACAAATTTGACCACTTTGGGGCAGGACACGCTTCTACCAGTATCTCAGCTGCCTTAGGCATGGCTTTAGCCCGTGACTTAAAAGGGGAAAAATTTAAGTCTGTAGCGGTGATTGGAGATGGTGCTTTAACTGGTGGTATGGCTTTAGAAGCTATCAACCATGCGGGACACTTACCCAAAACCAACCTGCTGGTAGTTCTCAACGACAACGAGATGTCCATTTCTCCCAATGTCGGTGCAATTCCCCGTTATCTTAACAAAATGCGCCTTAGCCCACCGGTGCAATTTATCAAAGATAATTTTGAGGAACAAGTTAAACACATTCCTTTTGTTGGTGAGTCGCTTTCGCCAGAACTAGATCGCATCAAAGAAGGGATGAAGCGTTTGGCGGTTCCTAAAGTCGGTGCAGTTTTTGAAGAACTGGGCTTTACTTACATGGGGCCAGTTGATGGACATAATTTAGAAGAATTAATTGCTACTTTCCAACAGGCACATCAAATGACAGGCCCTGTTTTGGTTCATGTAGTGACAACTAAAGGCAAAGGCTATGAAATTGCTGAAAAAGACCAAGTAGGCTATCACGCCCAAAACCCCTTCAATGTATCTACTGGTAAGGCTATTCCTTCCAATAAACCCAAACCTCCTGCTTATGCTAAAGTCTTTTCTCACACTTTAGTCAAACTTGCTGAACAAAACCCGAAAATCGTCGGTATTACAGCAGCAATGGCTACAGGTACGGGTTTAGACAAACTACAAGCTAAATTGCCTAATCAATATATTGATGTTGGTATTGCCGAACAACACGCTATCACCTTAGCGGCGGGTTTAGCCTGTGAAGGAATGCGTCCTGTTGCAGCTATCTATTCCACCTTCTTACAACGCGCTTACGACCAAATCATTCACGATGTTTGCATTCAAAACCTACCTGTATTTTTCTGTTTAGATAGGGCTGGAATTGTTGGTGCTGATGGGCCGACTCACCAAGGTATGTATGACATTGCGTATCTGCGATGTATTCCGAATATGGTGGTGATGGCCCCTAAAGATGAAGCAGAATTACAACGGATGGTGGTGACAGGCATTAACCACACCAGTGGTCCAATTTCTATGCGCTTCCCTCGTGGTAATGGCCACGGTGTACCGTTAATGGAAGAAGGTTGGGAACCTTTGGAAATCGGTAAAGGGGAAATTCTCCGTCAAGGTGACGATGTGTTAATCCTTGGTTACGGCACAATGGTTTACCCAAGTATGCAAGCGGCAGAAATTCTCAGTGAACACGGTATTGAAGCCACTGTGATTAATGCCCGTTTTGTTAAGCCTTTGGATACTGAGTTGATTTTACCTTTGGCTAAACAAATCGGCCGGGTTGTCACTTTAGAAGAAGGTTGTTTAATGGGTGGCTTTGGTTCTGCTGTAGCTGAAGCTTTAATGGATGCTGATGTTTTGGTTCCTGTGAAGCGGATTGGTGTACCAGATATTTTGGTAGATCATGCGACACCTGATCAATCTTTTGCGGCGTTAGGTTTAAGTAGTCGGCAAATCGCAGAAACTGTTTTACAAGCTTTCTTTCAGAAAGAATTAGCTGCTGTGAAATAGGTTTCTTTTTTCTCTCGTTCCCATACTCTGTATGGGAATGAATTTTTGAAGGTTTTGTTCAAAATATATCTAAAAATAGTTACCATAGGCATTTGTGTTTTGAGAAACTACTAGATATTTTAGTGGAGTGCCAACGTACTAGCTAAGAAATATCTATGATTATAGACGTGTTCGCTCTTTTGTTTCCTGCGATAGTAGCTACGCCCATTAAAGAACCCGTACCAGTATTTTTGACGATTTTGGGCATTATGCTCATTGCCCCGCTGCTGTTTGAAAAAATGCGGCTACCGGGGATTGTGGGGTTAATTTTAGCAGGGGTGATTGTTGGGCCGAATGGTTTGGGACTTTTAGCACGAGATAACACTATTGTCCTTTTAGGTACAGTTGGGTTGTTGTTTCTCATGTTTATGGCAGGTTTGGAAACCAGTCTGGATGACATGAAATATAACGCAGATAAGGCATTAATCTTTGGATTAGCCACCTTTGCTGTACCTATGGTATTGGGAACAGGGGCGATGTTGGCAATAGGTTACGGTTTTTTACCTGCTATTCTGGTTGCTTCTTGTTTTGCTTCCCATACTCTGCTGGCGTTACCGGTGGTGAGTAAACTGGGAATTATGCGATCGCCCGTTTTGACTACTACTCTCGGTGGTACTCTGATCACTAATATCCTGGCACTGTTAGTATTAGCTGTGGTAGTCAGAGCGCATCAAGGAAATTTAACTTTACAGTTTTGGTTATTTCTCATCCCTTCACTAATCATCTATACCTTCCTGACACTCTGGGGTGTTCCCCGTCTAGGAAAATGGTTTTTTCGCAAATTTGGACATGATGAAGGGGCAGAATTTACCTTCGTTCTCGCTACCCTGTTTGTAGTATCTTATGGCGCAGAAGTAGTCCAAATTGAGCCGATTATTGGTGCTTTTTTAGCGGGAGTTGCCATTACCCAATTGATTCCCCAGCTTAGTCCCTTGATGAATCGGATTCAATTTATTGGCAATACTCTGTTTGTACCATTTTTCCTGATTTCTGTGGGAATGTTGGTGAATCCAGGTATTTTGATTCAAGAACCGCGATCGCTTGTCGTCTCAGGTGTAATGGTGACAGTGGCTATAGTCGCTAAATATATCCCTGCGTGGGGTGCAGGTAAGTTATTTGGATATAACTTCGACAATATTATGGTCATGTTTGGGCTATCTGTAGCGCAAGCAGCTTCTACTCTGGCAGCAATTACCGTTGCGTACAATATCAAATTGGTTGATCAATTAACGGTGAATGGTACGATCGCTATGATTTTAGTTACCTGCATTGCTTCCCCTTGGGTGACAGCAAAATGGGGACAAAAAATCAGGATACAAAATGTTACTCCCCAAAAGCAGGAAGGTGGAAGTTTAGGCGATCGCGTTTTAGTTCCTGTTGCTAACCCAAATACTGAAGATAACTTGTTAAAGTTAGCAATCCTCTTAGCTAAATCAGCCGCAGGTACACTTCTACCTCTACATATCATCATCGAGGAAGGTGAACCAATTTCTCCAGATGCTAAAGCCAGACAAAATCAGTTACTTTCCACCGCAGAAATGATTGCTCATGCATCAGTCACAAGTGTTACACCCATTGGTAGAATTGATGAATCAATTGACAAAGGCATTGCACGGGTAGCAGTAGAAAAACAAGCAAGTGTGATAGTCTGCGGTTGGAAAGGCTACTCTACTTACCAAGAAAACTTATTTGGCGGCGTAATTGATAAAATCGTACAACGTAGTTCTATACCTGTTTTGGTAACTCGCTTTCCCTTACCTATTGAGCATACATCAAGAGTATTTCTAGCTTTCACCAGCCAACAAGCCAATGCTAGTTCCTTTAGGGAAAGTATCAAATTAGCCCAAAATCTGGCTGTAGAACTCAAAGCATCGTTACAACTATTAGAAGTCGTCACCACAAAAGGAGTAGATATTGATTTTACTGAGGCAGGAATACCAGCGGATACACCAATTAAAAAAGTCAAGGGTAATTTTGTTAAAGAAGTGTCACGGTTACTAAAAACAAATGATTTATTATTGTTAAATGGTTCTGTGTCGCAAAAAACCCAGATATTTTCACTACTTGGTCATGTCCCCGAAGCGATCGCCCGCAATCACCCTCAAGTTGCTATGATGATTGCCTACTTACCCCAGTAAGATGCAGGGGGCAGGGGGCAGGGGAAGCGTTTTCTCAATCACCAATCACCAATTACCAATTACCAATTACCAATTACCAATTACCAATTA